>NZ_BTVP01000025.1:0-56663 GCF_045863935.1 Parvibaculum sp.
TGAACGTCAACCTGCACCGCTACAAGGATGTCTTTCAATGCATGAGGGCCAACGCGCTGAAAGAAGTTCCCTGGCCCGAGAACCGCGCGCCGGAGACCGAGTTTCATCTGAACTTCGTCCGGCGCTTTCCGGTTCTGATGCGAGAGCCAGCCATCTACCTGGTTCACGATGACGCCGAGACCCGCTTGAGCGTGCCGCAGACGTTGTCGCGCTTCAGGAGCGAGGCGGAGTTCGAAAGGCTGAATAGCCTCGAGCGCATCATCGACGGCCACGGCGATGCGCTGCGCGCCCATGGTCCGGCGCTCTGGGAACATATGCTGACGAATCTGATTTCTCTCGAAGCGATTTTCGGGCGGAAAGAGAAGATGCGAGAGCTATACTCTTACGGTATCCGAAATGGTGGCCGGAAACTTCGCCTCACGCTCGTGCTTGCGGCAGGCCTTTTGGGGCCGACGGTTATTGTGAAGATGAGGTTCTGGTATAAGCGGATGCGGGCACTGGCCAAGCTACGCAAACCAGCCTCGACATGAGACGCGCGTTGCAATTTTTCCTTCTCCAGCGGTGACCTGCGATGCTTGCCCCCCTGAAATCCATCGAACACATATTGGCGAGCCCGATCGATCCGTCCGCGGAGGTGGAGTTTCTGTGGCGTGGTGATGCGCTGATGGAATCGAAGGTGGTCGACGGGGCTGGCCGTTCTGTGCCGGTGCCGCTGATATCGGGGCAGCCGGTCCTGATCGACTTCGACGAAAGCGCGGTGCCTCGGCAGTGGTTTGAAGAGAGACGGGAAAGTTACTCCCTCGTCGCAGAGCGGCGCAGCCTCCCACGAGCGATCAAGGCCCGCTTGTTCGGGACCTACGAGGTGAGCAGGCGGAACTTCGAAAAATTCAGCCGGGAGATTACGTCCGGGCAGCCCGGCCCTCGTCTTGTGCTGATGGTGGGGGCGGGGCAGAAAGGTATGGGCACGGAGGTGCTCTACGACGATCCGGACACAACCCTGATCGCATTCGATATCTATCCTTCGCCGTTTACGGTGTTTGTGGCCGATGCCCACCGGATACCTGTGAAGAACGAATCCGTCGATGCCGTGTGCATCCAGGCCGTTTTGGAGCATGTTCTCGATCCAGCTCGGGTCGTGTCCGAAATTCTTCGCGTGCTGAAGCCTGGCGGCGTCGTCTATGCCGAAACGCCGTTCATGCAACAAGTGCACGAAGGTGCTGCGGATTTCACGCGATTTACAGAACTCGGACACCGCTGGCTATTCCGCGATTTCGACACGATCGAGCGCGGAGCGATCGGCGGTCCCGGGCTTTCCGTGTACTGGTCGATGAAATATTTCTTCCGTGGTCTGACCCGCAGCCGGAAGCTAGCGAACATTCTGAGCATTCCATTCGGGCTCCTTGCGTTGCTCGATGCTGTGATGCCATCCGGTCAGATTATCGACGGTGCGAATGGTGTCTATTTCATGGGCAGGAAATCGGGCGGGCGTCTCGCGCCGCGCGAAGTCTTCGAACAATATCTCGGTGCGCAGTGACCGTATGACCGCCCATCTGCCATAGAGAGATACCTCTGTTTCTGCGAGAGCCATGCGCATTCTCTATTTCATAAACGGTTTCGATCCCGGCGGCGCCGAGCATGGTTTGCTGACGCTTGTCGAGAGCGGGTTCTTTTCCGGCCACGATCTTCACGTCATGGGTATCTGCCGCGGACGAGGGGGGCTCGCGGATGCGCTGCGCGCTTCGCTCGGCGAGGGCAAGCTGAAGATCGTCGATGACCGGGAAGACCTGACCCTTCGCGCCTGTGTTGCGGCGGCCTTCGCGCTGGCGTGGGAGATCAGGCGCTTCCGTCCGGACGTCGTCGTTCTGTCCCTGAAGCAGGCCAATGTGATCGGCCGGTTCGTGCTGCAGGTGTTTCCCGGCCCGCGATGCGTTTCCTTCGAGCACATCTCGCGCTACCGCGCCCGCCGGGCCGAAGCGGTTTACGGGAAGCTGCTTGCCGCCTTGTCGGGGCGCGTTGACGAGGTCTGGTCCGATTGCGAGGAAACTCTTGAGGCCACGCGTCCCTATTTCAGGAAGCCGTCGCGGCGCGAGGCCGTCGTCCCGCTGTTCCGCGTTCGCCCCGGCGGTGCGGTCAAGACGGACTATTCAGCAGGCACGCCGCTCAGGATTGCCGCCGCCGGACGCCTGGTCGACCGGAAGAATTTCGACCGGCTCATCCTCGCGGTAAAGGCACTCACCGAGCGCGGAACGCCGGCGGCGCTCACGATATTCGGGGATGGACCCGAGCATGAAAGGCTGAAAGGTCTCATCTCCAGCACCGGTCTCGAAGCTCATGTCCGGCTCGCCGGGTATCGCGACCGGTGGTTCGAGGAGGCGGCGGACAGCGATCTCTTCGTCAATGCGAGCGACACGGAAGGCTTCTGCATCGTCGTTGCCGAGGCGATGTCGGTCGGTTTGCCGGTCGTCGCTACCGATGTGGGCGGGATCAGGGAGTATGGCCGCGACAACGAGAACATGCTGAAGGTCGCCGATGCCGGCATCGAGGCGCTCGTGGCCGCGATACAGGAGCTTGCAGGCGACGAAGGGCTTCGCCGGTCGCTCGGCGAGCGCGCCCGGGAAGACATATGCCGCCGCTACTCCGAGGAGAGCATCAGGGAGCGCGGACGCTCCGTCCTCGGTGAGGCTCGGTAGTTTCCTACCGGCCGATGCCGGTGTAGCTGAAGCCCGCGCGTTCCACCTCGGCCATATCGTAGATATTGCGGAGGTCGACCATGATGGCGCCGCGGAGGCTCTTTGCCAGCCGGGCGAGATCGAGCGCCCGGTATTCGTTCCACTCCGTGATGATGACCACGGCGTCGGAATTCAGGGCGGCCTCGTAGGGCGTGTCGCAATAGACGACGCTATCCGGCAGGAGGTGTTTTGCCTCTTTCATACCTTGCGGATCGTGCGCCCGCACGGTGGCGCCACGTTCGATCAGCGCGGGAACGATGTCGAGCGACGGTGCGTCGCGCATGTCGTCTGTTTCGGGTTTGAATGTCAGGCCGAGGACGGAGACCGTCTTTCCCTTCACGGAACCGTTGCAGGCGCGCTCTATCTTGTCGACCATGTGACGCTTGCGCTCGCTGTTCACTTCGACAACCGCCTCGATAATGCGGGTCGGCGATTGATATTGCTGCGCGGTGCGGACGAGGGCGAGCGTGTCTTTCGGGAAGCACGAGCCGCCGTAACCGGGGCCTGCATGAAGAAATTTCGAGCCGATGCGGCGGTCGAGGCCGATGCCGCGTGCGACGTCCTGCACGTTGGCGCCCGTCTTTTCGCAGATATCTGCCATCTCGTTGATGAAGGTAATCTTCATGGCGAGAAAGGCGTTCGCCGCATATTTCGTGAGTTCGGCCGTGCGCCGGTTGGTGAAGAGTATCGGCGTTTCGTTGAGATTGAGCGGGCGGTAGAGCTGGCGCATCACCTCGCGGGCGCGCTCGTCTTCTGCGCCCACGACCACGCGATCGGGCCGCTTGAAGTCGTCGATGGCGGCGCCTTCCCGCAGGAACTCCGGATTGGAGGCGACCGAGAAATCGGCATCGGGCGCGACGCGGCGGATGATGGCCTCGACCTCATCCGCCGTGCCGACGGGGACGGTCGATTTCGTCACAACCACGGTGTAGCCGGTGATGGCGGCGGCGATTTCCTCCGCTGCCGCATAGACATAGGAAAGGTCGGCATGGCCATCGCCGCGCCGGGTCGGTGTGCCGACGGCGATGAAGACCGCATCGGCATCCGCGACCGCGGAAGTGAGGTCGGTGGTGAAGGTGAGCCGGCCGGCAAACCTGTTGCCATTCACGAGAACGTCGAGCCCCGGCTCATAGATCGGGATTTGACCCTGCATCAAGGCGTCGATCTTGGAGGCATCCTTGTCGACGCAGATGACCGTATGGCCGAAATCGGCAAAGCAGGCGCCGGACACCAGTCCCACATAACCCGATCCAATCATCGCCACGCGCATGCCGGTACCTCTGTTCTGCTGGCTCGAAACCTCAGCCCGTTCATAGCGGCTTTGGCCCGTTAAATGAAGTCTCGGAGCCGTCTCCGGCTTGCTTTCCTCTGCATATATGGACCATCTTCCCGAAGCGGCCGATCATGGCAAGTGGACAAAAAAGCATGACAGTTCTCGTGACAGGCGCTGCCGGTTTCATCGGCAGTCACGTTTGCCATTATCTCCTCGATCGCGGCGATACGGTGGTCGGTATCGACGATCTGAATGCCTATTATGACCCCGCCCTCAAGGACGCGCGGCTTGAACGCTTGCGGGGCCGGAACGGCTTCTCCTTCCTCAAGGGCGACATTGCCGACACCGGCGCCCTGGCGGATGCCGTCCGGGGGAGAAAAATCCTCAAGGTGGTTCACCTCGCAGCCCAGGCCGGCGTTCGCTATTCGCTCGAAAATCCTCGCGCCTATGTCCGGTCGAATCTCGACGGACATCTCGAGATCCTCGAGCTGTGCCGAGGGCTCGGCACCGTCGAACATCTCGTCTACGCGTCTTCCAGCTCCGTCTATGGCGGTAACGAGAAGGTTCCCTTCAGCGAAGACGATCCGGTCGATCATCCGGTATCGCTTTACGCCGCCACCAAGAAGGCGGACGAGCTGATGAGCCATGCCTATTCGCATCTCTACGGCATTCCGCAGACGGGGCTCCGATATTTCACCGTGTACGGCCCCTGGGGGCGGCCCGACATGGCCTACTGGCTTTTCACCGAGGCCATGCTGAGGGGCAAGCCGATCCGAGTCTTCAATGACGGCAATATGTGGCGGGATTTTACCTATGTGGACGACATCGTCCGGGGGACGGTTGCCGCGCTCGATCATCCGCCGCAAGCCGGGACGGGGGCGCCGCACAGGGTCTACAATATCGGCCACAACAAGCCGGAGCGGCTCGGGACCTTCATCGACATCCTGGAGGAGGTCCTCGGGGTGAAGGCCATTCGCGAATATGAGCCCATGCAGGCGGGCGACGTGCCACGGACCTACGCCGATATCGGCGCGATCGGGCGGGATCTCGGCTTCAAGCCCGAGGTTGGCCTCCGCGAGGGACTGACCCGGTTTGCCGAATGGTATCGCGGCTACTTCAAAATCTGAGACTTTCAGGCGGGTTGCCGGGCTCCCTTGGGGCTTGCTTCGGGGGCCGAAAAACGCTCAATTCCGTCCGTTCCGGGCCGGTTTCAGGGCCGGCCGATGTAACGGGGAACGGATGTGACGGCGACGAGAGCGAGAAGGGCCTTGATCACGGGCATAACGGGGCAGGACGGGGCGTGGCTCGCACGCCTGTTGCTCGACAAGGGCTACATCGTCCACGGCGTAAAACGCCGCTCCTCCTCCTTCAACACCGGCAGGATCGACGATCTCTATCAGGATCCGCATCTCGACAGCGTCCGGCTCTTCCTGCACTACGGCGACCTGACGGACGCCACCAACCTCATCCGGATCGTGCAGGAGACGCAGCCGGACGAAATCTACAACCTCGCGGCGCAGAGCCACGTTCATGTCAGTTTCGAGACGCCCGAATATACGGCCAATGCCGATGCCGTAGGTACGCTGCGCCTGCTCGAGGCGATCCGTATTCTCGGCATGTCGGACACGGTCCGCTTTTATCAGGCTTCGACATCGGAGCTTTACGGCAAGGCCCAGGAGACGCCGCAGACCGAACGGACGCCGTTCTACCCGCGCAGCCCCTATGCGGTGGCCAAGCTCTACGCCTTCTGGACGACGGTGAACTACCGGGAAGCCTACGGGATGCATGCCTCCAACGGCATCCTGTTCAATCACGAGGGGCCGACCCGCGGCGAAACCTTCGTCACGCGCAAGATCACGCGGGCGGTTGCGGCCATCGAACTCGGCCTTCAGGAAACGCTCTATCTCGGCAACATCGACGCGCGGCGCGACTGGGGCCATGCGCGCGACTATGTCGAAGGCATGTGGCGGATCGTGCAGCAGGATGAACCGGACGATTATGTGCTTGCGACCGGCGAGACGCATTCGGTTCGAGAGTTCGTGGAGCTCGCTTTTGCCGAAGTCGGCAGGCACATTGCCTGGAAGGGCGAGGGGGTGGACGAGGTCGGTCTCGATGCATCGAACGACAAGGTGCTGGTGAAGATCGATCCCCGCTACTTCCGGCCTACCGAAGTCGACGTTCTCCTCGGGGATCCAAGCAAGGCCCGGCAGAAGCTTGGCTGGCACCACAAGACCAAATTCCCTGAACTTGTCGCCGAAATGATTGCGGCCGATCTGAAGGCCGTGGCCCGCGAAGCGAACCGGATCGGCCGGCATGACTGACAAGCGCTCGGCGCTGGTGACAGGCGTGACGGGTCAGGACGGCGCCTATCTGGTCGACCTGCTGCTCGGCAAGGGATATGCCGTCCACGGTATCGCCCGCGACGTGTCGGCATTCGATCACCGCAGGCTGTGCAATGCCCGAAGCGATGCGGGCGAGTTCCATCTCTACAATTGCGATATCACCGATGGTGCAGGCCTGAGAGATCTCGTTGCCGCGATCCGGCCCGACGAGGTCTATAATCTTGCGGCCCAGAGCCATGTTCCGACGAGCCTTGCCGAACCCCATCGGACGATGGAGATCAACGCCACGGCTGCCGTCAGCCTGCTGAAGATGATTGTCGACCTCGGCTTCCAGGGGCACACGCGACTCTTTCAGGCATCGAGTTCGGAAATCTTCGGGGAGGCGAGTGGAGCCGTTCTCACGGAATCGTCGCCCATGCGGCCCCGTAATCCCTATGCGGAGTCCAAATATTGGGCATACGTCGCATCGACGCGGCTGCGTGCTGAAACGGGACTTTTCGTGGCAAACGGCATCTTGTTCAATCACGAGAGCCCTTACCGGAGCCCTGCCTTCGTTACCCGCAAGATATCCATGGCGGTCGCTTTGTGGACGCGGGGCGGAAGCGCGCCGCTCCGGCTCGGCAATCTCGATGTCAGGCGGGATTGGGGGCATGCGCGTGACTATGTCGCAGGCATGTGGCTGTCGCTGCAGCGGGACGAGCCGGGCGACTACATCTTTTCGACAGGCGAGAACCATTCCGTTCGCGAATTCGTCGAACTTGCCTTTGCCACGGCGGGGCGAAGAATTCGGTGGCAGAGCGAGGGGCTTCACGAGGCCGGCTATGACGCCGAGACGACAGAGCGGCTTGTCGAAATCGACCCCGCCTTCTTCCGCCCCAATGAAATCAGCGCGACGCTGGGTGATGCTTCGAAGGCGCGTCACGAACTTCAATGGCGTCCACGGACGGATTTCGCTGAGCTCGTGCGCGAAATGGTTGTGGCGGACCTGGACCGAACTCGCTGATCCCTCAGGGCGGCCGTTAACCTACGTAAATGTAAGTTCTCCGCCGAAAGTTGCAGGCCGCCGCAAGGCGGACTGAAATGGTCTACAAATCAATACTGCAATTCGCGGCGGCGGCTGTTTTCGATCAAAGCTTATTGTCTTAGTATCGAGGATACTTCCTCTGTCCTTCGGAGCAGGAGCACGGCTGTTCTCCAATGCGCTGACGGGAGGGCTGTATTTCGGTGAGCAAAGCCGGGGTTCGTGAGGCATGCACTGCATGCATATCTGGTTGTCAGCCAGTCTGGCGTGAGGGGACGCCTGTTTCATGATGAGTGTTGGCGAAAAATCCGGCGATGGCATGGCGCGTGGGGAGGGACAGCCTGCGGGAGATGCGCCGCGCGACACGCCGGGTTCCTCCGGCGGGCGTGCGCCCCGTGTCCACGCCGAATTGGTGAGAGAGCAGGCACTCGTCTCGAAACGGGTGGTTTCCGACACCGTCATGTGCGTGGACGGTATTGCCATATTTCTCGCGGCTTTGGTTGCGAAGTGGGCTTACATTGTTACGGTCCTTCAAAACAACCCGGATATAGGTCCCTATGCC
Organism: Parvibaculum sp.; assembly: GCF_045863935.1. Lineage (GTDB taxonomy): Bacteria > Pseudomonadota > Alphaproteobacteria > Parvibaculales > Parvibaculaceae > Parvibaculum. The sequence continues at coordinate 7,928 of NZ_BTVP01000025.1, forward strand.
GCAGTCGGAGCCGTCGGCGCGGCGATCGCGGTCGCGGCGATGTATTATCAGGGGCTCTACGACTTCGAGGTGCTTAGCGAAGCCAGGGGACAGACGAAACGGATACTTCTGGGTCTCGTTGTGGCGGCGCTGTTTCTGATTGCGGCCGGCTATCTGCTAAAGATATCCGAACAATATTCGCGTGGCTGGTTCATCGTCTGGTTCACGCTTTCCGCGTTCACGGTGCTTGCGGTGCACGTCATCACTACGCAGGTCCTGCGGTGGCTCCGCGCGCTGGGTGCCTTTGCAAGAAACATCGTGATCTACGGCAGCGGCGATATTGCGGAGAGCATCATCCGACGGGTGGAAATGTCGTCGATGAACCTCAGGGTGGTCGGTGTCTTCGACGATCTGTCGCGCGATCAGACGGCGCAAGTCCCGGTGTTGGGCGGGCTTTCCGATCTCATTTCCTTCGGGCAGCAACGGCGCATCGATGAAATCCTCATCGCCATGCCGATGACAAACGAGTTGCGGATCGCAAATCTCGTCGAGCAGCTATCTTTGCTGCCTGCCGATATCAGGATTTGTCCGAGCGCAACGGCCTTCCGGATACCGCCCAAAAAACTTCTGGACTATGAGGGGTTGGCGGTGCTCGAACTCGAACGGCGGCCCATGGACGGTTGGGCGCCGATCATCAAGAATATCGAAGACAAGCTGCTTGCCGCGTTTCTCCTGATCGCCTTTGCGCCGTTCTTTGCTCTCATTGCTCTGGCAGTGAAACTCGACAGCCGGGGACCTGCCATTTTCAAGCAGCGCCGCCACGGCTTCAATCACGAGGTCTTCACCCTCTACAAGTTCCGTACGATGCATGTGGTCGAGGATGGGCCCGGCATAGCGCAGGCGACGCGGCATGATCCGCGCATAACGCGGGTCGGCCGCTTCCTCAGGAAGACCAGCCTCGACGAGCTGCCGCAACTTTTCAATGTGCTGCGTGGCGACATGTCCCTTGTCGGTCCGCGTCCGCACGCGCTCTCGCACAATGAATATTATTCGACGGTGCTGGCGCGTTATGCGAACCGGCACAAGGTGAAGCCCGGTATGACCGGGTGGGCGCAGGTCAATGGCTATCGCGGCGAGACCGACACGCCGGAAAAGATGCGCCGCCGCGTCGAGCACGATCTCTGGTACATCGAGAACTGGTCTGTCTGGCTCGACGTGAAAATTCTCTGCATGACGCCGTTCTACGGTTTTATCGGCACCAACGCTTTCTAGCGGCTATTTCTTGACGAGCTTGTCGAGCAAAGGCCGGAACTTCGGTTCGATGTCGGGCCGGTCGAGCGCAAGCGCCACATTGGCGGCCAGATACCCGACCTTGTCGCCGCAATCATATGTAGTGCCTTCGAAGCGATAGGAAAAGAAGTCCTGTTCTCCCATCAGCGCGATCATCGCGTCGGTCAACTGGATCTCTCCGCCTGCGCCGGGTTTCTGCGTCGCGAGTTTTGCAAAAATCTCTGGCTGCAGAATGTAGCGGCCCGAGATGATGAGGTCAGACGGCGCATCTTCGACCTTCGGCTTTTCCACCATGCCCGTGATGCGGAAGGTTTCATGGCCCATGTCGTCGGCGAGGGCGACCACGCCGTAGCGGTTGACGTGTTCGTGGGGCACTTCCTCAACGGCAATGATGTTGCCGCCATGCCGGGAATAGACGTCGATCATCTGTGCGAAGCAGCCGCGACGCCCGTGGATCAGCATATCCGGCAGGGCAAGCGCAAAGGGTTCATCGCCCACGATGTCCCGCGCGCACCAGACGGCGTGGCCGAGGCCGAGCGGCTCCTGCTGACGAACAAAGCTCGCTGCTCCCGCCAGAGGACGCGAGGCCTTGAGCATTTCGAACTCCGCAGACTTGCCGCGAGCCTTGAGCGTTGCCTCGAGTTCATAGGCAAGATCGAAGTGGTCTTCGATCGCGCCCTTGCCCCGGCCTGTCACGAAGACGAAGTGTTCGATCCCCGCTTCGATCGCCTCTTCGACGGCGTACTGGATGACGGGCTTGTCCACGACAGTCAGCATTTCCTTCGGAATGACTTTCGTGGCGGGCAGGAAGCGCGTTCCGAGGCCTGCGACCGGGAAAACAGCTTTTCGTACTTTTCGGGGGGATTTCGAGTTCATAGCTCTTGCTTGTTCCGGGAGACCAGTCTCAACAACTCTCGATGTCTCGTCTGGTTTCGCATTTCTTCCTAGGGGCCGCAAGCTGTGACCTCTCCGTGACGAGGCCAGATCACAAAGCGTCGCGCCGAGGTGGAAATCTGCCGGAAACCTTGGTGGATGGCCTTTGCTCATCCGTGACCGGAGCGCGGGCCTTAACCATCGGTGCCTGTCCGGGGATGAAATCTGCCTCGAATTCCCGTACCTTGAACATGTTGGCTTCTGGCTGGCTGGATCCCTTTCCCGTCGGGCAAACTGGATGGAGTTGTGCATGATCTACCCCGTAATACTTTCGGGTGGTGTCGGGTCGCGCTTGTGGCCGACGTCCAGGTCGCTGTACCCCAAACAACTGCTTCCCCTGGTGTCGGAGAGGGCCATGCTCCTCGAGACGGCGCTGCGCGTCACGGGAAACGACCGCTTCGCCGATCCCATCATCGTGTCGAACGACGAGCACCGGTTCATCATCGCGCAGCAGCTGCGGGAGGCGGGGATCACGCCGCTTGCGCATATTCTTGAGCCCGAGGGGCGCAATACGGCGCCCGCCGCCGCTGCCGCCGCTGCCTTCGTTCAGTCCCGCGATCCGAAAGGGATACTGCTCGTCCTGCCTGCGGATCATCACATCGCGGACCTCGAAGCCTTCCGCGCGGCGGTCGAACAAGGTGCCGCGCTCGCCGGCGCCGGCAAGCTCGTCACCTTCGGCGTGGTGCCCTCGGCACCGGAGACAGGCTACGGCTATATCAAACGCGGCGCGCCGCTTCCGGGCGGCAATGCCTATGCGGTGGAGCGCTTTGTCGAGAAGCCGGATGCCGGCACTGCCCGTGCCTATCTTCAGGAAGGCGGGTATGACTGGAACGCCGGCATCTTCATGTTCCGCGCCGACAGCATCCTTCAGGAGATGAGGACCCACTGTCCCGAGATAGCCGCCCATGCGGCGGAAGCCGTCGTCAAAGGGGTGCGCGACCTCGACTTCCTGCGCCTCGAGTCGACCTCCTTCGCCGCCTGTCCCTCGAATTCCATCGACTACGCTGTGATGGAGCATACCTCTTCGGCTGCGGTCGTGCCGGTCGACATGGGCTGGAGCGACATCGGTTCGTGGTCGGCTCTCTGGGAGATCGGCGACAAGGACGCGGACGGTAACGTCGTCAGCGGCGATGTGATCGTCGAGGACACCCGGAACTGCCTCGTGCGATCCGAGGCGGGGCTGACGGCCACGATCGGTGTGGAGAACCTCGTCATTGTGGATACAGGTGACGTTCTCCTCGTCGCATCGCGGGACCGGGTGCAGGACGTCAAGAAAGTGGTCGATCGGGTGGCCGCCGCTGGCCGCACGGAACACCAGGCCCACAAGCGTGTCTATCGGCCCTGGGGATTCTACGAGTCCCTTGATGAGGGCCTCCGGCACCAGGTGAAGCATCTCCTCGTTTACCCCGGAGCCGCGCTTTCGCTGCAGCTGCATCATCAGCGAGCGGAGCATTGGGTGGTGGTCAAGGGGCGGGCCGAGGTGACGGTGGGAGAGACGCAGAAGATTCTCGAAGAGAACGAGTCCGTCTACATTCCCGTCGGCACGAAACACCGGCTTGCCAATCCGGGAGATGAACCGCTGAGCATCATCGAGGTGCAGTCCGGTTCCTATCTCGGCGAGGACGATATCGTGCGCTTCGACGACGTGTATGGCCGCGAGGTCAAGATGCCGGCGGCGGAGTAACCCCGCTTCAGCCTTGCCGTATCGGTTCCATATCCGCCCGGATTTCCTCCGTGGTGGATACGTCTCCCTTTATCGGAAAGAGTTTTTAATCCTCCGCGGGCGCAGGCTAGGTGCTCGTGAATCGCTGCCCGCCGGGCTCCTTCAGCTCGTGGACGGTGCGATGAATCCATGAGGATGGGAGATGAAGATGTCGATGGGGAACATGAATACGGCCAGCTCCGCTGCCGCGGACGTCGCCAAGCAGGACAATCAGACCCGCCGCCCCGAGGCGCCGGTCCGGCTCATCAGGGGTGGGAACGAAGATATTGCGATCGGTGAGAACAGCCTCCTCGAGGGTTCGTTCGAAACACAAGGTTCGATCTTCGTCGATGGCGCGGCCGTCAATGCGGATCTGCGCGCATCGCAGCTCTCGATCGGTGCGAGCGGGCGCGTCGAGGGACAGGCGAGTGTTTTGCGCGCCGAGATCGCAGGCGTCTTCGACGGCACGCTCGAGTGCTCGGGCGAGGTCATCCTGCGTTCCTCCAGCCGTATCGCCGGAGAGGTCAAATGCGCGAAGCTGGTCACGCATCGCGGCGCCGTCATCGATGCGCAGATACGTGTCATCGCCGACAGCGACGAGGCCGAGGAGAAGTCTCCGCAGGGTGCCGTCATCGCTCAGGCAGCGCGAGAATCCGCCATCCGCCCGTGGACGCGGCGGCGCTTCAAGCGGGCGATCCCGATGATGTCCGGTGCCGCGCTTTCGCTCGGTCTGGTGGGTCTCGGTGCGCTGATCTTCTGAGGATAGCTCGCCGCGTTCGAGGAGGCTGGCCTTTTCGGGGAAATATTGCTCTCCTTCGGTGAGGGGCTTTGCGGTGAAGCCTCACCTCGAAGTGCGGAGTTCTGTTCTTGAAAATCGCCGAGCGCTGGTTCGAGAGGCGCGAGATGGGAGATGGCATCACTCTCCTCTATGAGAGCCATGTCCATCCCTTCATCCGCTGCAACATATGGTTCGTCCGAGGCCGCGACCGTGACCTCCTGATCGACACGGGCACGGGAATCGCCTCGCTGAAGGACGCCATTGCCGATCTCACGGAGAAGCCGCTTACCGCCGTCGCCACGCATATCCATTACGATCACGTCGGCTCCCTGCATGAGTTCGAGACACGTCTCATGCATGAAATCGAGGCGCCGCGCATGGCCGATTATCGCGAGTTTGCGGCGCTGACGGCGGCGGGCTTTCCGCCGGAAATCCGTGCCAGCCTCTCGGGCTACGGGCTTGACGAGGGCGACGGCCTTCTCGTCGATGCCCTGCCGCATGAAGGCTACGCGCCCGGCGATTACCGCATCACCTCCACTCATGCGACGGGGCATCTCAAGGAAGGCGACGTCGTCGATCTTGGAGACCGGCATTTTTCGATTTTCCACCTGCCGGGCCATTCGCCGGGATCGCTTGGCCTTTTCGAGAAGGCGTCGAAGACGCTTTTTTCGGGCGACGCGATCTATGACGGGCCTCTCCTCGACGAACTGCCCGATTCCGACATCGCGAGCTATTGCAGGACGATACGCCGTCTTCGGGAACTCGACGTCGATGTCGTTCATGGCGGTCACGATCCAAGCTTCGGGCGCGAGCGCCTCATCGGCATTTGCGACGCCTATCTCGCGCGACGGGGCTGAAGGCGCCGCTCGATCACGCCTGGGTCACGAAGGGGGTTCCGCTTTCACCGCGTGTTCGGCTCTCACCGTCACGGATCACGACAATTCACCAATAAAGTCACCGAAGGCGTCCCCCTCGGCAAAGTAGGATGGTCCGGGTGCCACCGTGAGCCCGGGTGCGCGCCTGCTGCCGGGACGCATCTGGCTGCATCGAGGAGCGGGCCCTGCGGGAAATCGAGAAAACACCACCGCGCCGGAGAGCAAATGATCCACTACATTTGCCGGGAGGGACAGCAGGATACGGTCGTGCCGTTTCTTGTGGCGCAGGGCACGGCATTCCGCAACGTGCTCTCCGTTACGACTTATGAGCGTATGTTCTCACGCTCGTCCCTGGCGCTGGGCCATCTTATCTTCACCGACGTCGATCTTCTCACGCTGCATGAACTCGAAGCGGCGCAGCACATCGCAGATGCTTTCCGCGCAGCTTCTCCCGGGGTTTCGATTTTCAACGACCCTGCACGGGTCCTGCAGCGTTATGCGCTTCTCTCCACGTTGCGCAAGGAAGGGATCAATCCTTTCCGGGTGGTGCGTCTCGACGACGACATACCGGACCTCGCCTATCCGGTCTTTCTTCGTCGTGAAGACGGCGCGCTCGGCCCGGAATCCGGGCTTCTTCACAACCGGAGCGAACTGCTCGATGCGCTGGAAAAGCTTTTAGCGGAAGGCCAGCCATTGCGGGGCCGCATCGCCGTCGAGTACTGCGCGGAAGCATGCGAAGAGGGTTACTTCCGCAAATATGGCGCCTTCCGTATCGGCCCGCATATATTGCCGCAGCACATCCTGTTTTCTCCGCAATGGATCGTGAAGCAGAACACGAGCGTGATTACGCCCGATTTGGTAGCGGAAGAAGAGCGCTATATCGCCGAGAATCCGCACCGGGTGGACCTCATGAGGATATTCGAGCGTGCCAATGTGCAGTTCGGGCGTATCGACTATGGTTTCGTGGAGGGCCACCTCGTCGTTTACGAGATCAATACCAACCCGACTTTCCCCTTCGGGAATCACCGAAACGGCCGCGAGCATCTGCGGCACGCCGCGCGTCGGCGGATTGCCGAGGTCCTGGGTGAACTCAATCGTCCCCTCGCGACGACGGCGCTTGTGCGGTACCAGCCGCCGTCGTTTCGATCCGCGGGCGGAGGTGGGCCCTCACGCAGCTTTCAGCTTGTCGGCAGGTCCGCCTTTCTCGACCGTGCGATCTCGCTCTACTGGGCGCTTGTTCCGGAACGTCTGAGGATCGCGATACCCAAGGGGCTCAAGCAGACCGCCCTTCAACTCATTGAACGGGCAACCCTTCCCAGGGACAGATGATCGTGCGGCGTGCTGCGGGCCCGTGCATTACGCGGCGGGTGCCGCCTGAAATTCGCTCTCGCCGTGCTCCGCTTTCCATGCGGCAACGAGGTCGCGGTTGTCGTGCTGCCAGGGATGAAAGCTCGGGCGGAACCAGTCGAGATAAGCCGGGATCGACTTGCGCAGCGGGCCCGGTTCAACCCAGAGATAGCGGAAGAGGCGAGCCCATGCGCGCGGCGACCATTGCAGGCCATCGGCTTTCAGGAGGTCGCGCAGGTGGAAGAACATGTTGATGTTGAAGAAGATCGTGGTCATCACGAGCGCGCGCACGCGATTGAAATAGAAGAACGGTTTCGACGAGACCGCCTTCAACACGTCGAAGGCAACCGCCTTATGCTCGGTTTCCTCGACGGCATGCCACATCCAGAGTTCGTATTCCTCAGGCGTTGCATGCTCGCGGAACGTTTCGTGTTCCTTCAGCAGATTGTCGGCAAGGATCGCGGTGAAGTGCTCCAGTGCCACCGTCTGGCCTAGTTGCGCACGGTACGGCATCAGAATGCGCATGAGCTTGATCATCCGCCGGGAGCGCCTCTCGATCCTCTCCATGGGGTAGCCCTGAGCCGCGATCCGGTCGTTGTAAGCCTGGTGCTCGCGGGAATGGATCATCTCCTGCCCGAGGAACTCCTTGATCTCCGCCAGCAGCTTCGGATCGGTGATCTTGTGCTTCTGCTTGCGTACCGTGTCGCAGAAAAAGCGCTCGCCACCGGGAAACATCGCCGAAAGCGCGTTGAAGTAGGCGGTGACGACGGGATCGCCATCGTACCAATGCCTCCGCTCGCCGGCCTTGAACTGGCGGTTCCGGGTCTTGAAGGGAAGCTTGCTGCCGCTCTGGGTGGAACCCGGTGCTACCTCATCCGAGGTCGTCGCGCCGATATCCATGGGAGTCCTCCTGCCGACGAAAGTCTTCCCTACATCTTTGTTAGAAGATACTCATCTTCAATAGCGGGTCACAAAATCTCACAAATAGCTGCCGGAATTCCGGCGGCGTCTTCGTATCTATCTGCAGCGGGCGACATGAGGGCCCGGCGACTTCGATCGGGAGCGGACGGCGTTCATGAAGATAAGGGTAGGGAAGTACCGGATTCCGGTCCCGAGAAGCCTTGTGGGGCGGATTGGTGCCGGCGTCACTCTCGTCATTCTGGGTTTTATTCCAGGTCCGCCGGGGCCTGCCGCCATCCCGGTCGGGCTCACCATTCTCACGCTCGATCATCCGCGTGGCCGCCGCTGGCGGCGCGTCACCATCGTGCGGGTGGGGCGCCGTTGGCAGGCGATACAGGCAAAAAGACAAATGCGCCGCGCTGAAAAGCGCGACGCAGTTATCGGTGGAATCGATCCGGAAGGCGGCCGGTGAAACTCTTCCTCAGCAGGCGCCGCGACGAAGCAGCACGGCGGGGAAGGTCTTGAACATGATGGCGATGTCCTGCCAGAGCGACCAGTTCTTCACATACCAGGCGTCGAGTTCGACGCGGCGCATGTAAGTCGTTTCGTTGCGGCCGCTTACCTGCCAGAGGCCGGTGATGCCGGGCTTCGCCGAAAGGTAGTATTCCGCATCCTCGCCATAGCGCAGCACTTCGGCGTAGGTCACGGGGCGCGGGCCGACAAGGCTCATCTCGCCGCGGATCACATTCAGAAGCTGCGGCAGCTCGTCGAGGCTCGTCTTGCGCAGGAACTCGCCCACCGCCGTGACGCGCGGGTCGTTGCGGAGCTTCTGGTCGCGGGTCCATTCGGCGGCGCGCAGCGGGTCGTTCTCCAGCACCTCTTTCAGGATCGCATCGCTGTCCACATGCATTGTGCGGAACTTACGGCAGTGGAACTCGCGGCCCTTTTCGCCGACGCGGCGATGGCCAAAGAATGCCGGCCCGCCGTCGAGACGGATCAGCATGGAGACGACGCCGAAGAAGGGCAGGAGTGCGAACAGCGCCACGGAGGCGACAACGAGGTCGAAACTGCGTTTCATCAGACGGGCCAGCGGCCGGTTGAGGTTGTCGGCCAGCGTCAGCATCACAAGGTCGTGGCTGAAGAAGTTACCGGCCTCGAGCGCCAGCGCGCCGATGCCCTTCACCGGAGGCACGATCGAGAAGGCGATGCGGGCGCGATGCAGCGCACGCAGAATGTTGTCGAGGCTCGCCATTTCCTCGGGCGAGGGGGCGAGAACGACGAAGCGGGCGCCATGCCGCTCGCAGGCGAGCTTCAGCGCGGCGGAGAGCTGGCCGCCCGCGCGATAGAGAAGGCTCGCCGGATCGGACGCGTTGCGCTCGGCGGTGAGTTCGGCGAGGTCGAGCGTGCCGGCCACTTCGTAACCGAGATAGGGCTCGTCCTCGAGCACCTGGGCCGCCTCGGTTGCGTTTTCGCGCGAACCGATGATGAGCACGGGCGCGGTCCAGCTTCCGTACCGCTTCAGGACATGTCTCATCCCGATACGGGCCATCGGCACGAAGAGGAGGGCCCAGATCCATGCCTGGAGCAGCCAGAGACGGGAGAAATAATCCTTCACGATGTACTGAAGAAAGCCATCGACGAGCGCGACGAGGGCGATCGCCTTCACGATCTCCTTCGCCTCTGCCCAGAAGGGGGTGCGCTTCGAATAATGACCCTTGGCCGCCCACCAAAGGATCGGCAGCATGGCAAGGAAACCGATGCTGACGAGGCGGCTCGTGAGCTCGCCGGCCTCGATCGCGAGGAATTCCGTATTCAGAACCTGCACATTGATGCCGAGTGCGATGTATCCGGCGATGGCTTGCGCGAGGGCCAGCGCGCCCAGATCGCCCAGCAGAAGCATGAAGCGGTCGGCAAGCGGGGTAAGGCGTGTGCCCGTACCCTGGCCTTCGCGGTGGATGTTTTCGAAGCCCGCGATGCGGGGCCCGGTGACCGGGGTCACCATGTCGAAAGCCTGTATGTCCTTGTTCAGTGCAGTCACGATGCTCACGCCAACCTGTGTCCGAATGCGACAGTCGGTTGGTGAGAGCGCAAGTTGTGCGCCAGTGCACTTCGTCCCGTTTTGAGCGCGTGCCGGAGGCCAATCCGCCGAATTTATGCCAATGCGTTAAGAGATGGACGGTATAGTTAATGCGCTGCACGAGCGGCGGAACAAAACGAACCGGGGCGGGGAAATGGTCTACAAGACGGAACAGGAAAATTTCTGGTCGGGCGAATTCGGGGCGGCCTATATTGAACGCAACAAGGGCGAGCGGCTGATCAATGCGAATATCGTCAAGTTCAGCCAGGTTTTGCGTTCGGCGCCCGGCGTCTCCTCGGTGGTCGAGCTCGGATGCAATATCGGGCTCAACCTTCAGGCGCTGAACAGGATCAACGCGGACTTTCAGCTCTGCGGATACGAGATCAACGAGATTGCGGTGGGCAAGGCGCGTGAACTCGGCATCGCCGACATCGTGCAGGGTTCGATCATCGAGCCGCTTTCATCCGGCAGAAAATACGACCTGGCCTTCACGTCAGGCGTGCTCATTCACATCAATCCCGACGAACTCGGAAAGGTCTATCAAAACCTCTACGACCTTTCGAGCCGCTACATTCTGGTTGTCGAGTACTACAACCCAAAACCCGTGACCGTGAACTATCGCGGCCATGACAACAGGCTCTTCAAGCGCGATTTCGCGGGTGAGCTGATCGACAAATTCGGCCTGAAGTTGAGGGACTACGGATTTCTCTATCACCGCGACAATTATTTCCCGCAGGACGATCTGACCTGGTTCCTGCTCGAGAAGTAGAGCAGGACTCAGGCTTCGCGTTCGCGCGAGGCGATCAGGCCGACCAGGTTTTTCACGTCCTGAACGACAATCTGTCCGAGTGCGGCGAAAATCCGCATGTTCGCGCGCAGGCGCCGGTCGAAGCGCGGCGCGTCCTGTCTGCGTGTACCGCTGACCGGGAGTTGACGGAAGACCACGCCGCGACGGATCGAGTTGATTGCGAGTTCCGTGCCGATGGAGTTCGTATGATCGAAGCCGCGATTCTCCATGGCGAGCTTCAGGTCGTAGCCCTTCATCCCGCAGAGAATGTCGCGCACGCCGAACCTCAGCCGGATATAGAGACCCATCGCGATCTCCGCAAAGCGTTGCTTGCGGGGGCGGACGCCGAGCACCAGCGGCACACGGCCTTCCGTGAGCAGGGATTTGAAGCCGGCAATCAGGGCCGGGTCGTGCTCTCCATCCGCGTCCATCGTGATTGCGAAGTCGAAACCAAGTTCGAGCGCTTTCTCGAAGGCGCGGTTCAGTGTGCCGTCATAACCGAGATTGGTTTTGTTGCGGACGATGATGGCGCCCGCTTCCGCCGCCCTCGCGCCGGTTTCGTCGGGCGATGCGTCGTCGACCACGATGACGTCGGCGTGTTCGCGCGCGGCCCTGACGACGGGGCCAATCGTTGCTGCTTCCCGGTAAGCGGGAATCAGGACGGCTGTTCGAGGTCCGTCCACAGCAGCTCCCTTCCAGCTTCCTTGTCGGATGACAGCCGCTTTCCGACAATATGCAAAAGTGCATCGGGCGAAACGGCGCCGTCAGGGCAGGGCCGCAAGGCTTCGAGGTGATCTTCCGCGAGAACTGTTCCCGCTTCGAGCGCGGTCTTGAACCTCAGTGCGCGGCGCTGGATCACCACCGTTTCCGTCTCGTTCCTTTCGATCCTCTTCACGCCATCGCCGAGAGCGGCCTCGAGCTCGCGCGTCGCATCGACCATGGCGCGCCAGGTCACCGGGTTGAGGGCAAAGGAATGGTCCGGGCCTTCGCGCAAATTGTCGTCCGTGAAATGCTTTTCGACCACCCGGGCACCCAGCGTCACGGCACCGAGAACCGCGGAATGGCCCGGGGTGTGATCCGAAAAGCCCAGCACCATTCCCGGCCAGCGCGCGGCGAATGTCTGCAGGACGCGGAGATTGACGTATTTGAAATTCTCTTCGCTGCCGGTGTAGTTGGTGTTGCACTGCATGAGGCAGAGCTGCGGGTTGTCCCGCAGGATCAGCTCCACTGCCGCCTCCACCTCGGTCATCGCGGCCGCCCCGGTCGCCAGGAGAACAGGCTTTCCCGTTCTCGCGATATGTTCGATCTCGCCGTGATAGGTGATGTCGCCCGAGCCGATCTTGAATGCGGGAACGATGTCGCGAAACATGTCGACCGCCTCGATATCGTAGGGCGTCGTCATGAAATGGATGTCCGCTTTGCGGCAGGTCTCGAGCAGTTCCGGCGTCCAGTCGCGTCGCGTGTGATACTGGTCGTAGACTTCGGTGACGGATTTTTTCCACTTCGCCTGGTGCGAAACCTGACCCTTTTGTCCTTCGAAGCCGACCTTGCTGACGATCCTGTCGGCGAGGAAGTGCTGGAACTTGGCACAGTCGGCCCCGGCCTCCTTCGACTTCCAGATCAGTTCCTTTGCGCGTCCCAGGTCGCCGTCATGGTTGGCGGCGATGTCCGCGATGAAATAGGCCGGCGCATCGAGCGATATCTCATGCGTTCCGATGCGAAGCGATGTGTCGTACTTCATGAGACGATTTCTCTTTGTAGCGTAGAAGGGCGGTATTGCTGCAGAACGGAAGTGACCACGTCGGCAAGATGCGGCAGCCCGTACCCGAGAACGGCTTCGGCCCGGCGAACGTCGAGGCCGAGACAATGAGCGCGAGGTGTCGAAAGCATGCGGACGGAGCCCGTCTTCGCGGCGGTCAGGTTGAGGCCGCGTTGACGTGCGATCTCGCGCACGAATTGTTCCTTTGTATATACCTCGTGCGCGGCAAGGTTGTAGAGGCCCGATGCGCCAGCCTCCACCATGTCGAAGGCGGCGCGGGCAAATGCCGCCACATCGATCGATGAGGACCAGGCATCGCTGAAAAGCGTGACCGGCCTGTCATTCTCGACCGCATCGATGGTCCATTCGGCGAATGTCGGCTGCTCCCAGCCGCGAATGCCGACGATGCTTGTGCGAAGGACGAGAGCGTTCGCCGCTGTGAGCGCGAATGCCTCGCCCGCGAACTTGCTGCGCGCATACTCGTTGACGAGAGATACGGACGCCGTCTCGTCATGCGCCGTAGCGTGCCCTTCGGTGAAATACTGGTCTGTCGAGACATGCAGGAGCCTGCCGCCCGTCGCCGTCGACCACGCGGCAAGAAAGGCGAGAGGGCGCGCGTTGATGCGCCACGCGAGAGCGGGATCGCGCTCGCATAGGTCGATGTCCACGAGTGCGGCACAGTTGACGACGAGATCAGGCTGTTCGGCGTCGAGGAGGGCGCAAAGGGCCACGTCGTCTGCAATATCGACCTGGATCGGGGCGCTGCGCCTCGCGGCCTCGCGCAGTTCTACGCCCCGGCGCCGCACTTCCCGCGCAACCGCCTGGCCCAGCAACCCCGTGCTGCCCAGCAGGAGCGTCTTCATCCGGGTCCGTCCTGTTCGTTCAGCGCTGACGCCGCATGGCGTTCAGCGCCGAAATGCCTTCATTCTTTTCGCATACACGCAGGGTTTCTTTCCATGACGGTATGCCTGCGCCGAGCAGCGGGAAAAGCGCGCGGCAGAATTCGAGATCTTCGGGATAGTCGAGCGTCCAGCGCAGCTTGCCCAGCTCCTCGCTTGGACCTTCGAGCGAGATGCGCTTGATTCCCGGTGCCCGGCGCAGCCAGGGCGTCACATGTTCGCGATCATAGGGCTCGCTGGCTTCCCTCCAGTCGCGGTCCATGGCGCTCCATGTGAAAGCCTCGCAGTCGAGTCCGTGCGGAAAGCGATGGACAAAATTGTTGGCGGCGTAGTCTGCCTTGGGATCGGCGAGAAGGGCCGCGAGAACCTCGCCGCAGAGCCCCGGGTCGATCAGCGGGCAGTCGCTCGTCACGCGCATGATGACATCCGCGTCGAGATCGCGCGCGGCTGTGTAATAGCGGTCCAGCACGTCATATTCCGAGCCGCGCGCCACGACGGCGCCGCAGGCTTCCGCTTCGGCGGCGACCGGCTCTTGCTCCGGCCCCTCCGGCACGGCGCAGCAGACGATGTCGATGCCGGGGATCGCCGCGCATCTCGTCAGGACATGCCGGAGTACGGTCGCGCCCGCCAGATCCTCCAGGACCTTTCCCGGCAGGCGGGTCGACGTCATGCGGGCCTGAACGATCACGACATTGGGCATGGCGGTCTCGGTATTCCTCTAACGGGCGGTCAGGCGTCGGCGCGGTCGTTGTAGGTCTTGATTTCGTCGACGTTCAGGAAATGCGGGTTGGTGCCGGAGCTGTATTCGAATCCCTGCGCCACGGTTTCTCCGCGTTCCTCGAGGTTGTTCGTCAGATAGTCGATGTCGCCCCGGAAGAACTTGATCGTCGGGCGGATCACGAAATGATCGCTGAATTCGACGGTCAGATGCGAATCGTCCGCCGGGCACATGGTCTCGTGGAGTTTCTCGCCCGGCCTGATGCCGATGACCTCCTGCCGCAGATCCGGCGCCATTGCCGCCGCAAGATCGGTGATGCGGACGGAGGGAATTTTCGGTACGAAAATTTCGCCGCCATGCATGCGCACGAAGTTCCGGATCACGAAGTCGACGCCTTCCTGCAGCGTGATCCAGAAGCGCGTCATGCGCGCATCCGTGATGGGCAGCGAGGACGCCCCCTCGGCCATGAGCTTCCTGAAGAAGGGGACGACCGAGCCGCGAGAGCCGACGACATTGCCATAGCGCACCACGGCGAAGCGTGTCTTCTCGGGTCCGACCATGTTGTTGGCGGCGACGAAGAGCTTGTCGGAGGCGAGCTTGGTCGCGCCGTAGAGGTTGATCGGGTTCGCGGCCTTGTCGGTCGAGAGGGCCATGACCTTCTCGACGCCTTCCTCGATCGCCGCCTTGATGACGTTCTCGGCGCCGTGAATGTTCGTCTTGATGCACTCCATGGGATTGTATTCGGCGGCGGGCACCTGCTTCAGTGCAGCCGCGTGGATCACGAAGTCGACGCCCCGCATCGCCTGGCGCAGGCGTTCGTCGTCGCGCACATCGCCGATGAAGTAGCGCATCTGCGGCCCCGAAAATTCCTGGGACATCTCGTACTGCTTCAACTCGTCGCGCGAAAAGACGATGATGCGGCGCGGCTTGTGATGGTCGAGAAGGGTGCGGACATATTTGCGGCCGAAGGAGCCGGTACCGCCGGTGATGAGTACGGATTTATTGTCGAACATCCGGGTTTTTTCACTCTCGTTTGGGTGCCCGATTCATTGCACGATAACCCTAACGGGGCCTTAACCATGATGGCGAGCACCGATTGCGGAGATTGCGCCGGGCGCATGGCGTCCGGGGGGAGGACATTCTGTTCGATCTGAGGGAATTCCGGCTGCCGGACGGGCGGGAGCTCCTGCTCTACGGTCATGCCCCTCATGAGGGGGAAGTGCGCGCGTGTCTGCCGCCGGCGCCCGATTCGGGGGGCGGGCATCTCAGATGGCATCCGCTGCGGCGTGAATGGGTCGCTTATGCCGGTGCGCGGCAGGGCCGGACGTTTCTGCCGCCGGCCGCCTCCTGTCCGTTATGCCCCGCGGCGGAGGGCCGCCTCGGCGAAATCCCCTTCGGGCATTTCGAGGTCGCCGTCTTCGAGAACCGCTTCCCGGCCCTTACCGGCGCCGCCCTGCCGGTCGAACTTGGGGGCATCGAGACGGCTCCGGCCAGGGGCCGTTGCGAGGTCGTTGTCTTTTCCGACGATCATCATGCCGGGCTCGGCACGCTTGGCGAGGACAGGCTTGCGCTCCTTCTCGAGGTCTGGGGCGTGCGCGCCGAAGCGCTCGGCGAGACCTACCCTTATGTCTTTCCCTTCGAGAACAGGGGCGAGGAGATCGGGGTGACGCTCCACCATCCCCACGGTCAGATCTACGCGTTCCCCTTCGTTCCCGCGCAGGCGCGCCGCGCGGCGCAAGCGCAAGCCGAGGCGCCCGTCATCGAGGGGCTTCTTCGCGATGCCGGTGCGCTTGTTGTCGAGGAGACGGAGGTGGCGGTGGCGCTTGTCCCGCCTTTCGCGATCTATCCCTACGAAATGTGGATCGCGCCCCGCCGGCGTGTGGCGGGCCCGCAGGCGCTTGACGATGCCGAGCGGCAGGCGATGGCCGGGCTTCTCGGGCGCGCGGTACGCCGTCTCGACGGGCTCTTCGGCTCGCCCATGCCCTACATCCTCACGGTGCAATGCGCGCCGAGGGGTTTCGAGGCGACGTTCCACATGACGATCGACATCCGCCCGCTCCGCCGCGACGCGGGCAAGCTCAAATATCTCGCTGGCGTGGAACAGGGAACGGGCGTCTTTCTCGCGGATGTCCTGCCGGAGGATGCGGCGGCGCGGCTGCGTGCCGTGCCCGCGGGGGAGGCGCCATGAGATCAACCTTCCGGGAAGCATTCGGATGCGAGGCCGAAGCGGAAGGCCGCGCGCCCGCCCGCGTCAACCTCATCGGCGACCACACGGATTATGCCGAAGGCTTCTGCCTGCCCATGCCACTTCGCTGCGAAACACGGGTGCTGATGGCGCGCGCGCCTGCTTTCGCTGCGCGGAGCGAGGGGCATCCGGCTTCGGCGTTCGACCCTTTCGGCCCGCCGCGCGGCGACTGGACGGACTATGTCGCCGGGCCGCTCGCCGAGCTTGCGGCAGCCGGCGTCGAGGTGCCGCCGGTTGCGGTGCTCGTCGCCTCCGACATTCCGCAAGGGGCGGGCGTCTCCTCGTCCGCCGCACTCGAAGTCGCCGTCATTCGCGCCGCGCTAGTCCTCGCGGGCAGGTCGCTTCCCGATGCCGAGATCGCGCGCATGGCGCAGCGGGCGGAGAACCGCTATTGCGGCGTCAATTGCGGCATTCTCGATCAGATGGCATCTGCCGCAGGCCGTACGGGCGAGGCGTTGCTGCTCGATTGCCGCACGGGCACGGGACGGCTCGTCGGTGTGCCCTCCACCTTCCGGTTCCGCGTCGTCCATTGCGGCGAAGAGCGGCGCCTTGCCGATGGCGCTTACAACGAGCGCCGTCGCGCCGTCGAGGAAGCGGCATCGCTCCTTGGGCTTTCCGCGCTCCGCGATGCCGTGCCGGAAGATGTCGAGCACCTGCCCGCTGCTGTGCGGGCGCGGGCGCGTCACGTCGTTACCGAGAACATGCGCGTGCTGGCGGCGGTTGCTGCGCTGGAGGGGGCGGACGTCTCCGCTTTCGGCCGCCTGATGACCGAGAGCCATCGCTCGCTGGCCGCGGATTACGAGGTCTCGACGCCGGCACTCGACCGGCTGGTCGACGCGATGCTCGCCGCCGGCGCGGCGGGCGCGCGGTTGACTGGTGCAGGGTTCGGCGGATGCGCGGTGGCGCTTCTGCCGCCGGATACCGATGAGGCGGCGTGGTGGGAACGGGTCTCGGCGGCGAACCCGCAGGCATGGCTTGTCCGCGGTTGAACCGACAACCGTGCCTGCGGCCCGTCAGAGCGTTTCGTCTTCTTCCGCGTGCTGCGCCAACCGGTCCAGGAAACGGTACAGGACGATACCCGCCGCGACGGCGACGATGGTGAAGGCAACGGTCGGATCGAACTGTTGCGGAACATACGGGTCCGCGGAAACGAGCAGCATCTTCTCTCCGACCTCTTCGTAGTGGCGGTCCTTGAAGGGCCAGACCGCGAGCAGCGATCCGGCAAGCACGCCGATCACCGTCAACAGCGTCTGGCGATAGAAGTGCTCAAGCATCCAGCTGATCGCACGGGAGAAGAGCAGGGCACCCGTCACCACGCCAGCGGCCAGCGGAGCGATGAAGGAGAGGTCGAGCTTGCCCAGCGCTTCGATCGCATCGGTATATTTGCCGAGGATCAGGAGCACGAAGGAGCCGGAAATACCGGGCACGAGCATGGCCGCCGCCGCCGCTATGCCGCAAAGAAAGATGAACCAGCTTGCATCGGGTGTGCGCACGGGCACGAGGATCGCCGCAAGAAGGCCCAGCACGACGCCGAGCGCGATCCAGAGCCAGCCCGTCGCGCCTTTCACATGCACATGCGAAAGCAGGCCGACGATGGAGGCCGCGATCAGCCCGAAGAAAAAGCCGAAGGTGATTTCAGGTAGGGTTGTCACCAGCATCGACAGCGGAACGATCCGGCTGAAAATGATGAGCGACAGCAGCACCCCGATGCCGATGGTGCCGAGGAAGAGAATGTCGATGTGCCGTGCCGCCGCGAGCATCTGGCGTCCGGCGAGAAGCCGCAGGAATTCCCTGTCCACATGGGCGATTGCGCTGATCAGCCGCTTGTAGATGCCGAGGATGAGGGCCATCGTGCCGCCGCTCACGCCGGGTACGAGATCGGCCGCGCCGATGCACATGCCGCGCAGCACCTGCCGTGTCGGGTTTACATTGTCCTGGCCGTCGGGGCTGAGACGGTTCGCGAGGCCCGTCCAGAACGAAAGCGCCCGATCCACCGGCGTCAGAGCCGCGCGATAGATGTGCCAGGGGATCGGCGTTCCCGCGAGGATCGCTCCGGCGATCAGCGCCACGGCGCCGCCGCCGATCGCGGCATCGCTCGCCCAATGCGCGCCGGCGGCAATGTGGGGGAGCGTAAAGAACAAGACGAGCACCACACCGGCAAGGCCGATACGCCAGTTGAAACCGCGCCACCAGATCGTGGCGAGAGCCATCGCCAATGCCGCGCGGTCTCCGGGAAAGCTCGCATCCGAAACTTCCTGAACGGTCGACCACGGAACGGCGATCCGGATGGAGTTGAAACCGTCGAGGACGCGCGATGGCGACGGACGCGGATTGAAGGCGAGAAGATGTTGAAGCAGGATGACGGCGAGCAGCAGCACCGCCGTCATGAGACCGAAGACGAGGCCGTGCCGGAAGCGCGCCAAATCGCCGGAGCCGATGTAATTGATGTAGATGCCAAGGGTCGTCAGCATCAGGAAGATGTCGAAACGGGTGCTTCCGGTGAGCGCCCAGATCGTCGCCCAGATGTCGCTCGTGCCGGCCGTGCCGTTCATGACCTGAAAGACCCGGACGTCGAAAAGGTCCCACCATTCGCGGGTGAGCGGCCATATCCACGAAGCGAAGAGCAGAAGGCCGGCGGCGGTCCAGCCGGCAAGAGGCTTCCATTGCCAGCTCTTTGGCAGCGTGAACTCGCTCGGATTTTCGTTGGACGTCATCAAGGTCTCCGGCATCGTCCTGCCCCAGAATCACCGCCGATTCTAGCGTGCCGGCACGGTTTTGATATGCGAAACCCGCGCGATGCCTGTGCCGGGTTCAGTGCCACGCCGGCAACCATCCGCCATGCGCTTCGATGAGGTCGTCCACAAGCGACCAGATTTCATCGAGCGAGAGTTCGGCCGCCGTATGCGGGTCCATCATGGCGGCATGATAGATGTGCTCGCGCTTGCCCGTGCGGATCGCTTCGACCGCGAGCGCCTGCACGTTGATGTTGGTCTGCATCATGGCGGCAAGATGCGGCGGCAGCTTGCCCACCCTTGCCGGTGTGATGCCGTTCGCATCGACAAGGCAAGGCACTTCCACACAGGCGCCGGCAGGCAGATTGTCGATGAGCCCGTTGTTCAAGACATTTCCGTTGATGACGGCGGGCTTGCCGGCTGTGACCGCCCGCATGATCTTTGCGCCATATTCGCCGGAGAACTTCACCTCCAGCCGGTTCGCGGAGACGAGCTCGCGCTCCTGCGCCTCCCAGGCCGCGATCTGTTCCTCGCAGCGGCGGATGTATTCGTCGAGCGGAATGTTGAACTTCTCGATCAGGTCCGGCCTGTCGCGTTTGATGAACCAGGGCACGTATTCGGCGAAGTGCTCGCTCGATTCGGTTACGAAATAACCCGTGCGCCGCAGGATTTCGTAGCGCACCTTGTTCCAGCCGGGTTCCTCGCCGCGCGCCGCTATCTCCTTCAGCTTCGGATAAAGGTCCTCGCGTGTGCCGTCGGGAAGCTCGCGCTCGAACGTCGTATAGAAGGCCATGTGGTTGATGCCCGCGCATTGGTAGCGCAGCGACTTGTAGTCGACGCCGAGGTCCTTCGAGAGTTCGAAGGCCGTGCCCTGCACGGAATGGCAAAGGCCGACATGGCGAATATCGGGCGCAAGCTCGTTCAGCGCCCAGCAATTGATCGCCATGGGGTTCACATATTGCAGCATCAGCGCGTTGGGGCAGACCTCGCGCATGTCTTTCGCGATGTCCAGCAACACCGGCACGGTGCGCAGGCCCCGCATGATGCCACCGACGCCGAGCGTGTCTGCGATGGTCTGGCGGAGGCCGTATTTCTTCGGAATCTCGAAGTCGGTGACAGTGCCGGGCTTGTAGCCCGCGACCTGGATCATGACGATGACGAAGTCGGCGCCCGCAAGCGCCTCGCGCCGGTCGGTCGTCGCGACGATCCTTGGCGAGACGGACAGCGCGTCGGCGATTTTTTCCGCGACCACGGCGGAAGTCTTCAGCCGCGCCTCGTCGATGTCCTGGAGCGCGATCTCGCAATCCGCGAAAATCTCGTTCAGCAGGATGTCGCCCACCAGATTCTTCATGAAGACGGTGCTGCCCGCCCCGATCATGCAGACTTTCGTCATGCCCGTGCTCCCTCTTTTGCGAGTGAGCATCGGTCAGGGCGGGCACGCTTGCAAGCGGGGCGGTTTCCGGCAAATTTGATGCACAAGGGAAGGGAGGCTCCATGCCGCAAGCGGGTTCCATGGCGACGGACGTCTCGATCGGTGTCTGCTACTACCCCGAGCACTGGCCGGAGACGGTCTGGGCGGAGGATGCGCGACGCATGCGCGAAGCGGGCATTTCGCGCGTCCGTATCGGCGAGTTCGCCTGGTCGCGGCTCGAGCCTTCGCCCGGCGAATACGATTTCGGCTGGCTCGCCCGCGCGCTCGACGTGCTGCATGGGGAGGGGCTTCAGGTCATTCTCGGTACGCCGACGGCGACGCCGCCCAAATGGCTCGTCGATTCCATGCCCGACATGCTGCCTGTCGGCCGCGATGGACGTCCGCGCGGATTCGCTTCCCGCCGCCACTATTGCTTTTCGCATGCCGGCTACAGGCGCGAATGCGCGCGGATCGTGCGCGCGCTTGCCGAGCGTTTCGGAACGCATCCCGCCATCGTCGCCTGGCAGACCGACAATGAATATGGCTGCCACAACACGGTTCTTTCCTGGTCGGACGAGGCGAAGCTCGGTTTCCGTCACTGGCTGAAGGATCGCTACGGCACTGTGGCCGCGTTGAACGAGGCGTGGGGCAATGTCTTCTGGAGCATGGAGTATCGCGACTTCGACGAGATCGACCTCCCGGCCGGCGCGGTCACGGAGACCAATCCCGCTCACCGCGCGGATTTCCACCGCTATTCGTCGGATCAGGTCGCTGCCTTCAACCGCGTGCAGACCGATATCCTTCGCGCGCTGTCGCCGGGGCGCGACATCCTCCACAACTTCATGACCTTCTTCCTCGATTTCGATCACTACGAGACGATGAAGGATCTCGACATCGCGACATGGGATTCCTATCCGCTCGGCAGTCTCGACGTCTTTCCGGCCTCGTCCGAACACAAGGCCGCCTTTGCTCGCACGGGCGATCCCGATCTTCAGGCCTTTCATCACGATCTTTATCGCGGGGCGGGGCGCGGGCGCTTCTGGGTCATGGAGCAGCAGCCGGGCCCGGTGAACTGGGCGGACTACAATCTCGATGCGCTACCGGGTCTCGTCCGCCTCTGGGGTCTCGAAGGTTTCGCGCATGGCGCCGAGACCATGTCCTACTTCCGGTGGCGGCAGGCGCCCTTCGCGCAGGAGCAGTTCCATGCCGGGCTCAACCTGCCGGACGGTTCGCCCGACCGAGCGTATCGCGAGGTGCAGCAGCTCTCGGCCGATCTCGCCGCGCTCGGGCCGCTTGGCGCGCCGGTCCGCGCGAAGGCCGCACTCGTCTTTTCCTACGAGGCCTCGTGGTTTCTGCGGGTGCAGCCGCAGGGCCGCAACTTCTCCTATATCGAGCAGGCCTTCGCCATGTACCGGGCGCTCAGGCGGCTCGGTCTCGATGTTGACATCGTCGGCCCGGATGCGGCACTTTCCGGATACGCCCTCGTGCTCTTGCCCTCCATGCCGCATGTACCGGAGCGGCTTGCCGCCGAACTCGTGCGCTTCGAGGGGACGGTCCTTGCCGGGCCGCGTGCCGGCAGCCGCACGGCCTCGCATCGCATTCCGGACAATCTCGCGCCGGGGCCGCTTGCCGGTCTCCTCGGGCTTCGCGTGACACGGGTCGAGAGCTACCGCGCCTGGAGCGCCGTTCCCGTCCGCTACGAGAATGAGACGTTCTGCTTCGACCGTTGGCGCGAATTCGTGGAACCGTCAGCGGGCACGGAGGTTCTCGCGGAAACGGAGGACGGGCATCCCGCCCTCACGCGCCGGGCCCGTGCGCACTATCTTGCCGGTGCGCCGGATGAAGCGCTGCTGCAGCGGATCGTCGCCCGGCTGGCGGGGGAGGCGGGGCTTGAGACGCTTGATCTTCCCGCCGGACTGCGGACGCGAACGCGCGGGGATTATCGCTTCGTCTTCAACTACGGGCCGGAGCCTGCCGACATCTCGCCGCATTTTCCCGCTACCCGGTTCGAGCTGGGCGGCGCGCGGCTCGATGTGGGCGATGTCGCGGTCCTGTGCGAGGCCGGTTAACCAGCCCGGCAGGAGCCGTCTGCGAAAAATTCCGGGCCGTGCTAGCGTCCCGTCCATGAGTTCAGCCCGGGGGCACCTGATGCGTCTTTCCTTTGTCTTTTCCGGCCGTCGCAGGCTGCGTCTGGCGGTGCCCGCCATGGCGATGCTCGCGCTCAGCCTCACGGGCTGTGCCGCCGATGCCGCGCCGGAGGATGCCCGCTTGCCGCTTCCCTCTCCCATTACCGAAGACGCCGCCTTCGCCGACTGGCTCACCGCCTTCCGTGCCGATGCGCTCAAGGCCGGTATCGAGCCCTCGACCTTCGACCGCTCGCTCGCCGGTATCCGGATCGACCGGGACGTGATCGAGGCGAACGAAGCGCAGCCCGAGTTCACGAAGCCGGTCTGGGAATATCTCGAAGGCGCGCTTTCCGACACGCGGGTCGCGAAGGGCCGCGCGCTGCTGGCCGAGAACAAGGCACTGCTCGACCGCATCGAGGCGCGTTACGGTGTCGACCGTCATGTGCTGGTTGCGATCTGGGGGCTCGAATCGAACTACGGCTCCTTCCAGGGCAAGATGAGTGTCGTCCGCTCGCTGGCGACGCTCGGCTTCGAGGGGCGGCGCGTCGAATATGGCCGCACGCAGCTCATCGCCGCGCTGCAGATCATCCAGAACGGCGACATCACGCCGGAAGGCATGACCGGCTCCTGGGCGGGCGCGATGGGCCACACGCAGTTCATCCCGACGACCTACAATGCCCATGCCGTCGATTTCGACGGCGACGGGCGGCGCGACATCTGGAACTCGCATGCCGACGCGCTCGCCTCCGCCGGTCATTATCTCGGCCAGTCCGGCTGGAAGACGGGTGCGGTGTGGGGCTACGAGGTGAAGCTCCCGGAAGGCTTCAACTACGCGCAGGCCGACATGTCGATTTCCCGTCCCGTCGCCGAATGGGCGAAGGCGGGTGTCATGCGCATGAACGGGCGGCCTTTCCCGAGCGGGGAGATGGGCGAGAAAGCCTCGATCTTCCTGCCGTCCGGCTACCGGGGTCCGGCCTTCATCGTCATGAACAATTTCCGCACCGTGCTCGCCTACAATGCCTCCACCTCCTATTCGCTGGCGGTGAACCTCCTTGCCGACCGCTTCAAGGGGCGGGGCGAGATCGAGGGGAACTGGCCGCGCGGCGACCGTCCGCTCGGGCGGCAGGAGCGGCACGACCTGCAGCAGCTTCTCAGCGACCGCGGCTACGACACCGGCGGGGTCGACGGCATTATCGGCTTCAACACGCGCAAGGCCGTGCGCGCCTATCAGGCGAGCCTCGGCCTGCCCGCGGACGGCTACCCGACGCACGACCTGCTTCGGCGCCTTCGCGGGCGTTAGCCGCAGCTCTGGGCACATTGCCTCTTTTCGTGGCGTTCCTTTGCCCGCCGGGCTCGCAAAACTGGTCGCGGCAAGGTGTCTTCTGCCTGCAATTCGCCTGAATGACCGGTTCGCGAGCATGGCATCGCTTTTGCTCTCCCTATAGGCTCAAAAGGCAGAGCAAAAGCCACACTGGCAGGAGAGTCGATGGCGCACGCCATCTTTGACGAAATGGGAGGACCGGGCGGCGATGTCCGGCAGGCATACCGCAAACTGCAGTCCTGGCTGGAGGAGACGCCGCTCGACATCCTCACGCTGAGGCGCGAGGAAGCCGAAACCTTCCTTCGCCGCATCGGCATCACCTTCGCGGTCTATGGCGAGGGCGGCGATCCCGAACGCATCATTCCATTCGACATCATCCCCCGCATCATCGAGGCGGCCGAGTGGCGGCTCATCTCGGAAGGGCTCATCCAGCGCGTGAAGGCACTCAACGCCTTCATTGCGGACGTCTATGGCGGGCAGGAAATTCTCCGCGCGGGCCTCGTTCCGCGCGACCAGGTTCTCCTCAACGACACCTATCGCTACCAGATGCAGGGCGTCTCTGTGCCGCAGAATGTCTATACGCATATTGCCGGCATCGACATGGTGCGCGTCGGCGCGGAAGACTTTTATGTGCTGGAAGACAATTGCCGCACGCCGTCGGGGGTCTCCTACATGCTGGAGAACCGAGAGATCACGATGCGGATTTTCCCCGATCTCTTCTCGCGCTACAACGTCGCCCCGGTCGATCATTATTGCGACGAGCTGATGCGCACGCTCACCTCGGTCGCGCCGCGCAACTGTCCGGGCGAGCCGACCGTCGTTGTGCTCACGCCCGGCATCTACAACAGCGCTTATTATGAACACTCGTTCCTCGCCGACCAGATGGGCGTCGAACTCGTCGAGGGCCCCGACCTCTATGTCATGGACGACATCGTCTATATGCGCACGACGCAGGGGCCGAAGCGCGTCGACGTGATCTACCGGCGTGTCGACGACGAGTTCCTCGACCCGCTCACCTTCAGGCCGGATTCGGTTCTCGGCGTTGCCGGACTGATGAATGCCTACCGCGCGGGAAATGTGAACCTCACCAATGCGGTGGGGGCGGGTATCGCCGATGACAAGGCGATCTACACCTATGTGCCCGGCATGGTGGAGTTCTATCTCGGCGAGAAGCCGATCCTGAAGAACGTGCCGACATGGCGCTGCGGCGAAAAGGACGATGCGGCCTACGTGCTCGATCATCTCGCCGAGCTCGTCGTGAAGGAGGTCCACGGCTCCGGCGGTTACGGCATGCTTGTGGGGCCGAAATCCACGAAAGAGGAAATCGAGGCCTTCGGCGCAAGGGTGAAGGCCGCGCCGGAAAAATACATCGCCCAACCCACGCTCGCGCTTTCCACTTGCCCGACCTTCGTCAATGAAGGCGTCGCCCCGCGTCACGTCGATCTCAGGCCCTTCATTCTTTCTGGTGCCGACATTCGCGTCGTGCCGGGCGGGTTGACGCGCGTCGCCATGCGCGAAGGATCGCTCGTCGTCAATTCGAGCCAGGGCGGCGGCACGAAGGACACCTGGGTGTTGAAGGACTAGCGCCATGATGCTTGCCCGCACCGCGGACAATCTCTACTGGATTTCGCGCTATATGGAGCGGGCGGAGAATCTCGCACGCATGCTCCGTGTCACCGACCGTCTCTCGCTCATGCCGTCCGGCACGGATGCGGACGGGTCCGAATGGCAGTCGGCCGTCATCGTCTCCGGCGCGGAGGAGGACTTCTACCGGAAGCACGAAGAGGCGACACCGGAGAACGTCATCTCCTATCTCGCCTTCGATACAGAGAACCCGTCGAGCATCCGCAATTGCATCGAGACGGCGCGGCGCAATGCGCGCGCCGTGCGCACCGCGCTCACCACCGAACAATGGGAATGCCTCAATTCGGCGTGGCTCGAACTGCCGCGCTGGAACGAGACGCGCGTGCGCGGCAGCGGCCTTCACCGCTTTCTCGACTGGGTGAAGGACTGTTCGCTGCTCTTCACCGGCGGAACCGTGGCGACGATGCTTCGCCGGGACAGCTTCTATTTCTCGCGGCTCGGAACCTTCATCGAGCGTAGCGACAACACAGCGCGCATTCTCGACGTGAAGTACCATGTTCTGCTGCCGGAGCATGCCGAAGTCGGCGGCGGCATCGACTATTATCAATGGGCGTCGATCCTGCGGGCCGTCTCCGGCTACCGCAGCTACAATGCCGTCTACCGGGAAGGCCTCAAGCCCTGGCTCATCGCCGAATTCCTCGTCATGCGCGAGGAAATGCCACGCTCGCTCATCAGTTGCGCGGCCGAGATCAAGGAGTGCCTGGACAAGCTCGGTGAGGAATACGGGCAGCGCCATGAGTGCCACCGCGTCGCCGGGCAGATCTATTCGAGGCTGCGTTTCGGCAAGGTCGAAGATATTTTCCGCCAGGGCCTGCATGAGTTCCTGAGCGAGCATATCGAGACCAATGACCGCCTCGGACTGGAAATCAGCCGCAGCTATCTTTTGGGGTAGTATGCAGACATGCTTATCCAGATTCGCCAGGAAACGACCTACCGCTACGCGGTAGAAGCCAATTACTCCATGCAGGTTCTGCGCGTGCAGCCACAGGACAGCGGCACGCAGAAAGTGTTGTCCTGGCGCCTCTCCGTGCCCCCTTTCGCGTCGCTGACGGAGGGCAGGGACGCTTATGGGAACCTCTTCCAGACCCTCTATGTCGACCGTCATCACGGCACGATCGCGCTGAGCATCGCGGGCGAGATCGAAACCACCGATACGGGCGGCGTGGTGCGCGGCACGGCGGAGCCTTTCCCGCCGGCCTTCTTCCTCCGCCAGACGGACCTCACCGCACCCGACGAGGCGATCCGGGCGCTCGCTGCCGAGGTGAAGCGGCTTTCCGGCGGTTCGGCGCTCGATTTCGCGCACCGGCTGATGGGCGCTGTCCGCGATGCGGTCGATTACCGGATCGGAGAGACCCATGCGGCAACGACCGCTGCGGAAGCGCTTTCCCACTCCTACGGCGTCTGCCAGGACCATACCCATGTCTTCGTTTCGGCGGCCCGCGCGGAGAGGCTGCCGGCGCGCTATGTCAGCGGCTATCTCTGGGACGACGTGGACACTGAATATGAGGCTAGCCACGCATGGGCCGAGGCTTATATTGATGGCCTTGGCTGGGTCGGATTCGACGTCGCCAACCGTATCTGCCCGACCGACGCGCATGTCCGTGTCGCTTGCGGCCTCGATTATCTGGAGGCCGCACCCGTTCGCGGGCTCCGGCGCGGCGGCGGCGAGGAAACGATGGAAGTCCGGCTTCGGGTCGATGCCGGTGCTGCCCAGCAGTGAGCGGCAAATGAAATGAGACCGGCGCGGACGCCGGCGATATCTGGAGACGAGAATGACTTATTGCGTCGCGCTTCGGCTTGAAGGCGGCCTCGTGATGCTGGCGGACACGCGCACCAATGCCGGCGTCGACAATATTTCCACCTTCCGCAAGCTCAGTATCATCGAGCATCCGGGCGACCGGGTGATCGGATTGATGACGGCAGGCAACCTCGCCGTCAGCCAGGCCGCGATCAACATGGCGACGGAGCAGGGCGTTCGCGTTCGCGGTTCCGACAAGCCGGAAACGCTTCACACCGTGCCGACCATGGTGCGCGCGGCGCAGCTCATGGGCCAGGCCGTGCGCGAGGTCTACCGCATCGACGGCCCTTCGCTTGAGGCGCAATCGGGCGACTTCAATGTCTCGATCCTGATGGGCGGGCAGGTCGGCAATGGCGAGCTCCGTCTCTTCCAGATCTACTCGGCCGGCAACTATATCGAGGCCACGGAAGACACGCCCTATCTCCAGATCGGCGAGCACAAATACGGCAAGCCCATCATCGACCGCGCCCTCACCTACGGCACGCCGCTCGCCGACGGGTTGAAGCTCGCGCTCATCTCGATGGATTCGACCATGCGCTCGAACCTGTCGGTCGGCATGCCGATCGATCTCATGGTCTATCGCCGCAATGCGCTCAAGATCGCTCTGCAGCGGCGCATCAGGGACGACGACGAGTATTTCAAGGGGCTCCGCACTTCCTGGTCCGATGCCCTGACCCAGGCATACCGCGCCATTCCGGGGCCGGGCTGGGAGTTCTGACGGGCAAGTAATCCCCGCCACCGGCGCACCGCTCCAGACTGTCCGGCGAAATCATCCGGACAAGGAGCAGCTTCATGTCTTACATCCTGCGGTCCGCCGGCTTTGCGCCTGGCGGTTCTCCCTCATGGCCTCTCTCTCAACCGCCCTGCTGGCGGGGTTTCGCCGGTGCCCCGGCGCCGGGCTTCTCCGCCGCGACGGTATGGTGGCAGCCGGGTGACGTTCTCGCGCTCGACTTCGCCAATAGCCGCTACATGCGCGAAGGAGGGACCGCCTCTCTTGGAGCGGTTCTTTCCGCATCGCGCACCTCGCCCGCAACATGGTTCACGGATGCGGGTATCCTCCAGCCGTTCGATGCCAACGTCCCGGCGATCACGGATCGCGGGCTCTATGCCGGCGGGCAGCGCGTCAACAAGTGCCGGAACTTCAACGCCAACCCCACCGATCTGACGGGTGTGTCGAAAGCAGGCGATGCCGCCGCCACGTTGACGGTTGTGGACGACACCGCCGAACTTGCAGCCGCGGGTCTCGGCGGCATCTGCACCTCCGGCATGGCGTTCAAGCTCGATAACTCGGCGGGCTCAGCGAATGCACAAGCCTATGTGACCGGGAACAGCGGCAACACGAACCCGCACACCATGAGCGCCTATATGCGCTCCACGGGTTCGGCCCGCATGGTACTTTCCTCCTCCGGCGGCACGGGCTGGACGAACTCGGCCGTCTACACGCGGCGAAGCGCGACCGTCACCCCGGCAAACTCGTCGCAACAACTCGTGATCGAGGCTGCGGCGGGCAAGATCGTCTGGTTCATCCTCAACCAGCTTGAGGAAGCAACCTTCACCTCGCCGCCCATCGTCACGGCGGGCGGAACCGGCACCACGCGTCTGGCCGACGCCCTCGCCATTCCGGATTTTGCGGCGCTGGCGGCGGCGGTCGGGTTTGCGGACGGGTTCACCGTCAAATCGAGGGTCTACTTCGATCCCGCAATTACGGTGACGCAAGGCATATGGGCATTCGGTGCAGACAGCGGCAACTATGTTCAGGGCTACATTGCTGTCGGCGGTATTCCCCGTTTCCGTCTTGCCACGGGAGGAACCACCCACTTTGCGCTAAGCGCAGGCACCTGGCTCACAGCCGGGTGGAAGGATATCGAGTGCCGAGCGATCGATGGCGCATGGCAGATCATCGCGACCGATCTGGCCGGGGCGAGCGATGCGTCGAGCTTCGCCTTGCCTGCTCTTTCCGTCGGCCAGATAGGCCGCATCCTGTCGGGGACCGGCTTTGAAATGAACGGCCAGATTGGCGAAATCCGGGTGGGGGTTGCATCATGAGCGAGCTTCACCATTACCCGATCCGGGCTGCGGGCCGTGAGGCTCTGCTCGATCTGCTCGATGTGGCCCAGGCTGGGAAAGGCAAGCCTTTCCTGATCGTGGACGAAAACGGCGAGCGAAACGTCGATCCCTCGCGTATCCGCTATCCTTACGAGGAAATGACAGAAGACGAAGAGCCCGCGACCACGGGCTTCTGGCTCTGCGAGATATGGCTCGATGAACCGGATGCCGAACTCGCGGCGATGGCGGGCGTCTAGCCCGCCGCCTTCGCGAAAGTCGGCAGGTCGAAATAGTCGCGCCAGACCTTGATCTTGCCGCCCTGCATTTCGAAGACGCCGCAGCAGGGAAGGGCGACCGGCTTGCCGCCGACCTTCATCCGGTCCACGCGTTCGGCGATCACGAGGTCGCCGCGCGAGACGAGATTGACGATCTCCCACTTCGCGTCCGACCAGTTCGCGATGAAGCCGGCGATGAAGCCCTTGAGCGCCGCCTGGCCCTTCACGGGGTCGAGCATCATGTTGTGGTAGACGCCGTCCTCGGCGAAATAGCCGACGATCTCGTCGGCATCGAGGCGCGGCCAGGCGTTCACGAAGTCGCGGATCGTCTGTTCGTTGTCGCTCATCTGTTTTCCTCCCAAAAACATTCGGGGCGGTGCCTGGTATGCACCGCCCCGTCTTGCTTGCGTTCCTCAGAAGTCCGAGAACTTCTTGCCTTCCGCGACGATCTTTTCCAGAAGCGCGGCGGGCTTGAAGTCGTCGCCCATCGTCGCCTGGAATTCCTTCATCTTGGCGAGCACCTTGTCCGCGCCCACCGTGTCGCCATAGAACATCGGGCCGCCGCGATAGACGGGGAAGCCGTAGCCGTTGATCCAGACGATATCGATGTCGGACGAGCGGATCGCCTTGCCTTCCTCGAGTATCTTCGCGCCCTCGTTGATCATCGGATAGATGCAACGCTCGAGGATTTCGTCGTCGCTGATCTTGCGGCGGTTGATGCCCTTTTCGGCGGCATAGTCGAGGATCATCTTCTCGACGACCGGCGAGGGCTTCGCGTTGCGGTTCTCGTCATAGTCGTAATAGCCCGCGCCCGTCTTCTGGCCGCGGCGGTCCATCTCGCAGAGACGGTCGCGGAGCGTTTCGCCCTTCGACTTTTCCTTGTTCCAGCCGATGTCGAGGCCGGCGAGGTCGGACATGGCGAAGGGGCCCATCGGCAGGCCGAAATCGTAGAGCACGCGGTCGACGTCCCAGGGCATCGCGCCTTCCATGATCAGCTTCTGCGCCTCGCGCTGACGCTGGGCCAGGATGCGGTTGCCGACGAAGCCGGGGCAGACGCCGACAAGCGCGGCGATCTTGCCGATCTTCTTGGCGATCTGCATCGATGTCGCGATGACGGACTTCGAGGTCTTGTCCGCGCGCACGACTTCCAGAAGCCGCATCACATTCGCGGGCGAGAAGAAGTGGAGGCCGATCACGGCTTCCGGCCGCTTCACCGCCGTTGCGATTTCGTCGATGTTGAGCGCGGACGTGTTCGTCGCGAGGATCGCACCCTGCTTCACGATCTTGTCGAGCTTGCCGAAGACGTCCTTCTTCACGTCCATGTTCTCGAACACGGCCTCGATCACGAGGTCGCAATCGGCGAGCGAACCCATGTCGAGCGAGCCGGTGAGAAGCCCCATGCGCTTCTCGACCTCTTCCATCGGGAAGCGGCCCTTCTTCGCCGAGTTCTCGTAGTTCTTGCGGATGACGCCGAGGCCCCGGTCGAGCGCGTCCTGCTTCGTCTCCACGATGGTGACAGGCAGGCCGACATTGAGGAAGTTCATGGCGATGCCGCCGCCCATCGTGCCGGCGCCGATGATGCCGACCTTGTTCACCGGAATGATCGGCGTGTCGGCCGGCACGTCCGGCAGCTTCCAGACCTGGCGTTCGGCGAAGAAGACATGGCGCTGCGCCGCCGACTGCGTGCCGGTGACGAGTTCGCGGAAGAGCTTCTGCTCCACCTTGACGCCTTCGTCGAAGGGCAGGTTCACCGCCGCCTCGATGCACTGGATGTTGTATTCGGGCGCGAGGAAGCCGCGGAACTTGCGGGCATTGGCCTTGCGCACATTCGCGAAGATTTCGCGCTTGCCGCGGGCGGCTTCCACCTTGTCGTTGAGGTCGCGCACCTTCTTCAGCGGGCGCTTTTCGGCGACGATCTTGTTGGCGAAGGCGACCGCGCCCTCGCGCAGCTTGCCTTCTTCCGCGAGTTCGTCGACGAGGCCCATTTCGAGGCACTTCTTCGCGCCCACATGCTGTCCGGTCGTCACCATTTCGAGGGCCTTTTCGGGGCCGACGATGCGCGGCAGGCGCTGCGTGCCGCCCGCGCCCGGCAGGAGGCCGAGGTTCACCTCCGGCAGTCCGCATTTCGCCGAAGGCACCGCCACACGGTAGTGGCAGGTCAGCGCCACTTCCAGGCCGCCGCCCAGCGCCGTGCCGTGGATCGCCGCGACGACGGGTTTCGGCGCATTCTCGATCATGGCCTGCGCGTCGAAGAGGCTCGGGCCTTTCGGTGCCTTGCCGAATTCGGTGATGTCCGCGCCTGCGATGAAGGTCTTGCCCTCGCAGATCAGCACGATGGCCTTCACGTCCGGGTCGTCGATCGCCTGCTTGATGCCGTTGGCGATACCTTCGCGTACCGGCGCCGAAAGCGCGTTCACGGGTGGCGAATTGAGGGTGACGACGGCGATGCCGCCTTCCTTCTCAAGCGTGGTGACGTCGTTGATCGCTGTCATGGCGCTCCCTGCCTCTTCGTTATGGTTGGTTGTTGGCGGGGATTATAGCGCCGGGGGGCAATGGCGCCAGACGGGGCTTGGCTCCCGCCTGTGCAGGACTGATCGGGGCCGGTCAGGGGATGAACAGGACGTGCGGCGTGATAGGATCGCGGAACGGCGTAACGAGGAGACAGGCGCGTGGCGGAAAGGCCGGACAAGCGAACCCCGGAAAAACAGGCAAGGGCGGTTGGGCGCCCCCGGAGCGGCGATGCCGCAGCTTCAGGCGACCCGCGCGCCGATATCATCGCCGCCGCCGCCCGCCTTTTTCGCGCCAAAGGCTTCGCGGGCGCATCGGTCCGCGAGATCGCGGCCGAAGCCGGGCTGCGCAAGGCCTCGCTCTACTACTACTTCCCCTCCAAGGAAGAGATCGTCTACGCCATGGTCGAGGACGTGCTCGCGCCAGCGCTCGACATGCAGAAAAAGCTCGGCCGGGCCCCCCTCACGGAGGCCGCGCGGCTCTTCCTCTATCTCCGCTTCGATGTCGAGATGCTCTGCGCCGCGCCTTACGACTGCACCTGGCTTCTTTCGCAAGGCAATCTGAACGACGCGCGCATGGCAGCCTACGGGAAGGAGCGCCAGAAGCTCCTTGCTTGGCTCCGTGCGCGGCTTCGCGAAGGGCATGCGAAAGGCGAGTTCGTTGCCTGCGATGCGGCGACGGTTGCGAAAACCCTTCTTGCCGCGACGGAATATTCGGTCACCTGGGCCGAGCGCGAGGACCGCGCCCGGATGCGCAGCACGGCCGAAGAAGTCGCCTCGCTCCTCCTGCGTGGCCTGCTTGCCGGAGGCCGGGGCCTCGACGAGGTGAAGGCGGAAGCGGCGGCAAATACGTAGCGCTGCTCCTCGTGTGACCGTATGCAAAACGGACGAAGGAGGCTTTGCGTATCTCGCTGGATTCTTGCCCCGCGCGCCATACATTAGAGGGGAAAAGCGGCAAACCGGGAGGAAGTCCATGAGCGACGAACAAATAGCCATCGGGCGGGACTACACGCGAAAGAACGCCGATCTCGCCG
This sequence comes from Parvibaculum sp., assembly GCF_045863935.1. GTDB lineage: Bacteria > Pseudomonadota > Alphaproteobacteria > Parvibaculales > Parvibaculaceae > Parvibaculum. The sequence goes on from NZ_BTVP01000025.1 coordinate 41,111, forward strand.
CGCGCTGGAAGATCGACGTCAATCGCGATCCTTACTCGATCCCGCTCGAAGAACTCGACCCCGCGCATGACGAGCTTTTCGCGGCCAACAAGGCGCTGCCTTATTTCGAGCGGCTGCGGAAGGAAGACCCCGTCCATCTCAACGATACCGGTCCCTATGGCCGTTACTGGTCGATCACCAAATACGAGGACATCATGTTTGTGGACACGAACCACAAGCTGTTCTCGTCCGATATCCGCAATGGCGGCATTCGCCTCGGCGGGCTGCCGCTCGAAGGTGAGCCCGATCCGCTCACCTATCTTCCCATGTTCATCATGGAAGACCCGCCCAAGCATGACGAGCAGCGCAAGGTCGTGCAGCCCATGTTCACGCCGCAGAACCTCGCCGATCTCGAGCCCGTCATTCGCGAGCGCGCGGGGCTCATTCTCGACGAATTGCCGCGCGGCGAGACGTTCAACTGGGTGCGCGAGGTTTCGGTAGAGCTTACGGGGCGCACGCTGGCGACGCTGTTCAATGTGCCGCAGGAAGACCGCCACAAGCTCATTCACTGGTCGGACACGGTGGAGCGGATCGGCGATCCGGAATATTTCGAAACGCCGGAAGACGCATTCAAGGAGCTCTGGAATTGCTGGGAATATTTCGACGCGGTCTGGAAGGACCGTCTCGCCAACCCGGGTTCCGACCTCATCTCGCTGCTGGCGCATGGCGAGTCCACGAAGAACATGCCGCCCAACGAATATCTCGGCAACATGCTGCTCCTCATCGTCGGCGGCAACGACACGACGCGCAATTCCATCACCGGCGGCGTGCTCGCGCTCAATCAGCATCCGTCGGAATACCAGAAGCTGAAAGCCGATCCCGGCCTCATTCCGAACATGGTGTCCGAGATCATCCGCTGGCAGAGCCCGGTCGCGCACATGTGCCGCACGGCCATGGAAGATGTGGAAATTCGCGGCAAGACGATCAAGAAGGGCGACAAGGTCGCCATGTGGTACGTCTCGGGCAACCGCGATCACGAGAAGATCGAGCGCGCCGATGAATTCCTGATCGACCGCGAAGGCGCGCGTCACCATCTCTCCTTCGGCTTCGGCATCCATCGCTGCATCGGCAATCGCGTCGGCGAGATGCAGCTCCGGATTCTCTGGGAAGAGATCATGAAGCGGTTCAGCAAGGTCGAAGTGGTGGGAGAGCCGAAATATCTCCGCTCCAACTTCATCCGCGGCATCACGGAACTGCCGGTGGCGGTTCACGGGTAGGTTTTTGTTTATTTGAAACGTCACCCCCGGGCTTGACCCGGGGGTCCAGAAGCCGCCGGCTCGTCCGGCGGCGTTCTTTTTCGCATGAATCGTTCTTGCCGGCTGTCCTGCGTCCTCGTCCCTGGATTGCCGGCCTCCTTAAAAGTTCAAAGGAGGGCCCGGCAATGACATTTTGAATGAAGGTCGACGCTCGCGAGACAGCAGGTTCCTTTCTTCGCGGCGGTCCATCCGCTTGACTCGACACCTCCTCCACCCTAATTTCGACCGAACGGTCGAAATTAGGAAAGTCCCCATGTCCACCTCGCTCGAAAACCTCATGCCGGCAGGCCGCGCCGCTGTCCTGCGGCCGCTCGCCCAGGCATCCACGCTGCCGCCCGCCTTCTACACCTCGCCGGAGGTCTTCGAGGCGGAGACGGAGCGCGTCTTCGCGCGCAACTGGGTTTCGGTCGGCCGGGCCTCGGAAATCCCCAATGCAGGCGACCGCTTCCGCATCGACGTCGCGGGAGAGCCGCTCCTCATCGTGCGCGGCAAGGACGGCGAAGTGCGCGCGCTTTCCGCCGTCTGCCGTCACCGCTGGATGCTGCTCGGCACCGGCGCGGAAAGCTCGGGCACGATTTCCTGCCCTTATCACAAATGGACCTATGCGCTCGATGGCTCGCTCATGGCCGCGCCCCTGATGGAAAAGGCGGAAGGCTTCGAGCACAAGGATTGCGCGCTGCCCATCTTCGGTTGCGAGGTCTGGAACGGCTTCATCTTCGTCAATCTGAGCGGCGATGCCGCGCCACTCGCGCGCTCGCTCGCGCCGCTGGCGGAGGAGTTTGCGCCCTGGAAGATGGACGAGATGGAAATCGTCGGCCAGATCGAGTTCGACCAGCCCTACAACTGGAAGGTGCTGGTCGACAATTTCATGGAGGCCTATCACCACTTCGCCATCCATCCCGAAACCTTCGAGCCGAACTATCCGGCCGCGATCTCGCGGGCGGAGGAGACGAATGCGCCCTATGCGGTGTTGCGCATGCCGCGCAAGGATGATGGTCTTTCAGACTCGCTCTTCAAGCCGCTCGACGGCGTTCCCGATCGCGCGCGGCGCGGTTTCTCGGTCTTCAACGTCTATCCCTCGATGCTGCTCGCGGTGCTCGCGGACAGCGTCGTCTGGTACCGCATGGAGATCGACGGCGTGGACCATTTCAAGCTCACCGTCTACCTCCTTGCGCATCCCAAATCGCTCGATGTGCCGGATGTCGAAACGCTGAAAACCTTCCTGCGCGAAGGCACCTTCGCCGTCCACATGGAAGACATTGCCGCTTGCGACGGCGTGCAGAAGGGGCTGATGAGCGGCGCCGCGCGCGCCGGCCGCCTCAGCCACCTCGAAGGCGCGATCCACGAGCACCAGAAATGGCTTCTCGGCGAACTCGGACGGGAGTGAGAAGGAACGCCTCAGGCGGCGTCTGCTTCCTCCTGTTCGTCCAGCGCCTCCTTCACCGCTTCGGGAGCGCGCTCGATGAGCCGCACAAGAGTACGTGCTGCCCCACGGGGCTGGCGGGCTCCCTGTTCCCATTTCTGCAAACCGGAAACGCTGGTGCCCATGAGTTGCGCGAACTCGGCCTGCGTCATGCCAAGAGCCTTCCGGGCTTTCTTGACGTCGACAGGCTTGACCTGACGCATCTGCACGCCCGTCTTGCCGCCTCTGGCGTGCTCGCGCGCTTCCTCCATGGAGGCAATCAGTTCCTTCGCGAAATTGCTCATGCCGTTACTCCTCTACCTGTCTCTCCGCTTTGCGGCCTTCTTGATCTCGCCCGCCAGTATTGCAACGGTTCTGCGGTCGGCTGCGGACAGGTCCGCCTTCTCGTTTTTTCCATAGATCAACAAGGCATAAAGCGGTGCATCGTCTGAGTAGTAGTAATAGATGACGCGAACACCTCCGCTCTTTCCCTTGCCTCTCGCTGCGAACCGGACCTTTCGTACACCGCCCGTTCCGACAATCTCGTCTCCTGCCTCCGGATTCGTCGCCAGGAATTCGATCAGTTCGTCGTGTTCCTCTTCGCTCAGCAAAGCTGCGGCACGCTTCCGGAATATGCTGGTCTCGGCCACGGTGAGCATGTCGGGAGAGTAACCCATTGGGGTAGTTTGTCCAACTAAAATCGCCCATTGGGTTTGTTTTGACGCCGTAACGGTGCCGCGCTCTGGCAGGCTCGGTGGTTCACGGGCGTTCAATTCGGCCTTCGTTCGCGAACAGGCGGGAGAGCTTTGCCGTGGCGCGGCCTCGTCCTGCCTGTGCTAGGTTGCCCCCCAACGAAATCACAGATCAGGGAAGGGGCGGCTTGCCGCCTCTCGAGGCATTTGACGACCGACAAGCAAGGCGCCATCGACGACATCGAAGCAATCCGCAAGGGCTTCGAAACGCGCGGCTATATCTGCAATGCGCATATCGCCACCTCCATCTTCCTCGCCGAAAAGCTGCAGAAGCCGCTTCTCGTCGAGGGGCCTCCCGGCGTTGGCAAGACCGAGCTGGCCAAGGCCACGGCCGAAATGGTCGGCAAGCCGCTCATCCGCCTTCAGTGCTATGAGGGGCTCGACGAGGCCAAGGCGCTTTACGAGTGGAAATACGGCAAGCAGCTTCTCTACACGCAGGTGCTGAAGGAGAAGCTCGGCGATCTCATGTCCGGCGCTCAGGGCCTGAAAGAGTCCATGGCGCGGTTGCACGATTTCGACGACACCTTCTTCTCCGAGGAGTTTCTGGAGCCGCGCCCGTTGCTCAAGGCGCTCTGGCAGCCGGGCGGCGCCGTTCTCCTCATCGACGAGATCGACAAGTCCGACGACGAGTTTGAAGCCTTCCTGCTCGAACTCCTGTCGGACTACCAGATTTCCGTCCCGGAACTCGGCACCATCAAGGCGCGCACCACGCCCATCGTCTTTCTCACGTCGAACAACACGCGCGAGATCGGCGACGCGCTGAAGCGCCGCTGCCTGCATCTCTACATCCCCTTCCCGGATACGGACCTCGAACAGCGCATCATTGCGGCGCGCGTGCCGGAGATGGAAATGCGTCTCAGGACGCAGCTCGTTGCCTTCGTGCAGGGGCTTCGCCAGCTTGATCTCAAGAAGCTTCCGGCGGTCAGCGAGACGATCGACTGGGCGCGCACGATGGTGCTCCTCCATGCACGCGAGCTCGACGCCGATCTCGTCCGTAACACGCTGAATGTGCTGCTCAAATTCCAGGACGACATCGACAATGTCGATGGCGAGATCAACGCGCTCGTGTCGAAGGCGGCGCAGGCAGGGTAGGGCGCGCGATGAGCGAAGTCCTCGGCGATTTCATCAGGGCGTTGCGCGCCGCCGATATTCGCGTATCGACGTCGGAGTCGATCGACGCCGGCAATGTGATCGATCTCGTCGGCTTCGACGATCGCGCGACCTTGCGGGATGCACTCTCTCAGGTTCTCGCAAAGAGCGAGGACGAGAAACAGGCCTTCACCGAAACCTTCGACACCTATTTCTCCTTCGAGCAGTTCAAGAAGCGCCCCGCTTCCGTCGAGGAAGCCGCGAACGAGAACGGCGAGAGCGAAGAGCAGGAGAGCGAGGAGAACGGTGGCGACGGCGAGGGCGGCGACGGCGGCGATCCCTCGCAGGAGGGCGGTTCCTCCTCGCCCGGTGGGGGCGGCATGGGGGGCGAGCGGCAGGGCGACCGGCCTGCTTCGTCCATGGATCTTGCGTCATTGCTCGAACGCGGCGACCAGGCCGAGCTTCAGATGGCGCTTGCGGAGGGCGCGCGTCAGGCGAAGCTCAACCGCATCCGCCTTTTCACGCAGCGCGGCATGTTCACGCGCCGCATCATGGAGATCATGGGGCTCGACGGTCTCAACGAGGAGATCGAGCGCCGCGAGACTGCCGGTCTGCAGGAAAGCGCCGAACGCCTTGCTCAGGCCCGCGAGGAGTTGCGCGGTCAGGTGCGCGACTATGTCGAGAAGCAGCTCGAAATCTTCACCGCGAATTCCGGCCGCCAGCTTCGCGAGGAAGTGCTCGCGCAGATGCGGCTTTCCAATGTCGACCGGTCCGACATGCGGATCATGCGCGACCTCGTGCGCAAGATGGCAAAGCGGCTCATCGCGCTTCATTCGCGGCGCAAGAAGGTCGCACGGCGCGGCACGCTCGACGTGCGCCGGACGATCCGCGCGAATATCGAGTTCGACGGGCTTCTCTTCCACACCATCTGGAAGAAGACGAAAGTCGACCGGCCGAAGGTCATGGCGATCTGCGATGTGTCGGGCTCGGTCGCGCAGGTCTCGCGCTTTCTTCTGATGTTCCTCTACAGCCTTCAGGAAGTGCTGCCGAATGTCCGCAGCTTCGCCTTCTCCGGCGAGCTCGGGGAGACGACGGAAATTTTCGAGCGCGAGAAGCTCGAACAGGCACTCACGCTCGTGCTGCGAGATTTCGGCGGCGGCTCGACCGACTATGGGCGTGCCTTCGAGGATTTCGAGGCGCTGGCGATGAACGACATCGACCATCGCACCACCGTTCTTATTCTCGGCGATGCGCGCTCCAATTATGGCAATCCACGGTCGGATATTCTGAAGCTGGTTCACGCACGGGCGCGCCGCGTCATCTGGCTCAACCCCGAGGGACGCTCCATGTGGAATTCGGGCGACAGCGAGATGCGCCGCCTCTCCCCTTATTGCGACAAGGCGGTCACCTGCGCCTCGCTGAAGGACCTCGAGCGGGTCGTCTCCGAGCTCCTGCGCAGCGCCGTCTGATTCCGGGGATTACCCGGAGGCGGGGAAATCCGCGCCGTATGTGACGTTTCCATAACATTTCGATGACAGTCGGGCCTCCCCTAGGCAAGTAATCCCCGGCCCGCTAGACTTTTTGTCTCATTTCGGGGCAGTCGGGGCACCCTCATTCAGGCATGCCTGCTGCACGTCGAGTGCTGTCGCCGGTGCTGGCGCAGCTTCCGGCTGTGCCGGGACGGGACGGTTATCGGGCTTGTTTTCGGGTACGGGGGCAATATGGCGGAGCGCGCCATCGTCAGTTCACAGAGCGTCGAAAGGCGGCGGGTTGCGTTTGCATTGATGCTGGCGCTGCCGATTGCCGTTCTCTGGTGGGCGACGGCGCAGGCCGAGCCCATGCGGCTCACGCCGCCCTCCGTGGAGAGTGCCGCGCTGAATGATCCGGTGAGTGGACCCGTCGTGACCGCACCCGCGCAAACGCCTCCGCCCACCCTCGAAAAGAAGCGGCGCTACAATGTCGTCGTGTTGGGCGACTCGCTCGGCGACGGTACATGGGCCGGGCTCTATCACGTTCTGCGTAAGGACAATCGTTTCAATGTCGTCAAGAAATCTCGCGTCGCGACGGGCTTTTCCCGTCAGGACTATTACGACTGGAACGAAGCCGCACGCGAAATCGCGGCGGAAGCAAGCATCGACATCGCCGTCGTCGTGATGGGAACGAACGATCGTCAGCCGATCGTCAAGGATGGCAAACGTCATGCGCTGTTCGACCCCGAGTGGCGCGACATCTATCGTGCGCGCGTGGACGATTTCACGGCAACGTTGAAAGCGTCCGGTGCACGCATTTACTGGATGGAACTGCCGGTCATGCGCAGCCCGCGCTTCGGCGCCGACATGGAACAGTTCAACGAGATCTTCGAGGACCGAGCGGTGGCGAACGGGGTTGCCTTCGTGAAGACCGAAGGCCTCGCGACGGGCGCCGATGGCGGCTACACAGCCTATGGCGAGGACCGCTTCGGGCGCACGCGGCTCTTGCGCGCCGAAGACGGCATACATTTCACCATGGCGGGCTACGAACTTCTGGGCGACCGTATCGCCGATGCGATACTCGCCGATCTCGAAGGCACCACGCTCGTCAATGCGGAACCGCAGGCGGACCGTCCGGTGACGTTGAGCGTTGCCGATGATGCGGCGAGCGAGCTGGAAAAGGCTGAACGGTATGACATGGCGGACAGGCGGCCGGGACGTTCGGATGACTGGCTCTGGCTCGGCGCGACGAACTGATCGGTTCTGCGGCTTTCTCCGCGCGCCGATTGCCGCGCTCCTGATCGCCGCCGTTCCTTCCATCTCCCATGCCGCTCAATGCGTTGTGCCGCAGGGTCTCGAGCGTTTTCACGAGGCCGTTGAGAAGGTCGAAGCGAAAGAGCGGACGCGTCCGCTCACCGTGCTTCACTTGGGCGATAGCCACATTTCCCTCGACAATTTCACGCGTGGTTTGCGCAAGCGCTGGCAGGAAGCCTATGGCGACGCGGGCCGCGGTCTGATGCCCGGCGTTCCCTTTCGCTATTACGCGCCGGACGGGTTCGATGTCGGCATGAGCGGCGCCTGGGACATTGCATCGAGCCTTCCCGCCGATGCTTCCGGCCCCTTCGGCATACAAGGTTTCCGCGTGAGCGGCAGCGACACGAGCGCCGTCCTGACGCTTCACGCGGAACAGCCGCTGACGCGCATCGAGATCGACGCCTATGGCGGTCCAGACACAGGCGCACTCCTGCTCAAGCTTGGCGATGCGGCGGCACTGAAACTGCAGACGCGGCAAGATGCACCGGGCCTCGTAAGGCTCAGCGTGCCGGCTGCCAATGTGCACGATGTCCGCCTGTCTCCGGCGGGCGGCGGCGCAGTTCATCTTCTCGGCTGGAACGCCTTCTCATCCGCATCACCGGGCGTTCGCTACGACAGTTTCGGCGTCGTCGCGGCGACGGCTTCGATCACCGAGCGCTGGGACGCCGCCGTCGTGCGGCAGCAGATTGCGGCGCTCAAGCCCGACCTCGTCATTCTCGGCTACGGCACGAATGAAGGTTACCACAACGGTCTCGATCTCGATGGCTACAGTCGCCTCGTTGCCGGTTTCATCGACCTCATCGAAATGGCCGCACCCGATGCCTCGATTGCCTTGCTCGGGCCCTTCGACGGTGCGCGGCAGGGCACGGGCGCGGCCTGCGGAGAGGGGTGGGCGACGCCGCCTAAGCTTGAAGGTGTGCGCGGAGTGTTGCGGAGCCTTGCCGCCGCCCGTGATGCCTTCTTCTGGGATGGTGGTGCGGCGATGGGTGGGCGCTGCGCGGCAGATGAATGGGCGCGGGCGGATCCGCCGCTCATGTATGCGGACCGGGTCCATCTGCGTGTTGCGGGGGCGGAGCGTCTCTCGGCGGCGCTATGGGCAGCGTTGATGGGGCAAGGACAAACGGGCGCGGCGTGCGGCGCGGCGGGTCGCGGTTAACCATGAAGACAGGCAGCGATTGAGCTTTTTGGCCTCAGCGGGGATGATGCAGGAAATGCCGTCATGCCCCCCTGATGGCTAGTTTGGGCGGCGTGTGCGCGGGCGATGCACGCGCGGGTATCGGGGCGGCATGCTTTTTCCGACGATCGAGTTCGGGATCTTTTTTCTTGTCGTGTTCGCGGCCGGCTGGGCCGTGCGCGACGCGCCGGAAATCCGCAAGCTCTTGCTGCTTGGCGCCAGCTACTTTTTCTATGGCTGGTGGGACTGGCGCTTTCTCGCGCTTCTTTTCGTCTCGACCTTGATCAACTATCTCGCGGGCCTTGCGCTTGCGCGCAGCGAGCGGGCTGGTCTCAGAAAATTCATTGTCGGCGTCGCTGTCGTTGCCGGGCTTTCGATCCTCGGCTTCTTCAAATATTACGGCTTCTTCCTGACCTCCCTCTCCGTGCTTCTCGAGACGGCGGGTCTGGCGCGCGATCTGCCTTTCATGCAGGTGATCCTGCCGGTCGGCATTTCCTTCTTCACTTTCCAGGGCATCTCCTATGTCGTGGACGTCTATCGCGGGCATGTGCCGGCGGAGCGTTCGCTCACCAATGTGATGCTCTACATCTCATTCTTTCCGCAGCTTGTCGCGGGGCCCATCGTTCGTGCTGCGGATTTCCTGCCGCAGCTTCACCGTCCTGCGAACCTCACGCGCGCGCATATCGGGGTCGGTGTCGTGCTCATCCTGTCAGGCCTTCTGAAGAAGATGGTGGTGGCGAATTATCTTGCGACCGAGCTTGTCGACCCCGTCTTCTTCGATCCGGCGGCGGTCGGTGCGCTTGACCTTCTCGTCGGCGTCTATGGCTATGCGATCCAGATTTATTGCGACTTCTCCGGTTACAGCGACATCGCCATCGGTGTTGCGGCGCTGCTTGGCTATCGCTTCCTGGAGAATTTCGATCAGCCCTATCGCGCGTCGAGTCTGCAGGACTTCTGGCGCCGCTGGCACATCTCGCTGTCGACATGGCTTCGCGACTATCTCTATGTGCCGCTCGGCGGCAACAGGCATGGCGAGGCGAAGACCTATCGCAATCTCTTCCTCACCATGTTCCTTGGCGGCATCTGGCATGGCGCGGCCTGGACGTTTGTTTTCTGGGGCGCTTTTCATGGGACGATGCTCGCAGTCGAGCGTTATGCGCGGCGCCAGATCGAGTTTTTCGCTCCGGTGGGAACAGCGCCCGGCGGGATCATGAGCGCGCTCGGTAACGGCGCGCAGCATCTCGTGGGCATCGTCTGGACGTTTCATCTCGTCTGCTTCGCCTGGATATTCTTCCGCGCGGACAGCTTTGCCACGGCAGGCAGCTATCTCGCGGGGTTCGCGCGATGGGGCGAGGCCAGCCAGTACGTCACGCCTTTCATGGTCGGCCTCATCGCCATCGCCATGTTCTTCCAGTTCACGCCGCGGCATCTCGGGCGCTGGCTCGCGCGCGGCGTGCAGCATTTTCCGTCGCCGTTGCTCGGGCTTCTTCTTGGCGGCGGCATCTGGCTCATCTGGGCGATTGCGCCCGAGGGCGTTGCGCCCTTCATCTATTTCCAGTTCTGAGGCGCCATGCTGGACCTGCTGCGCGAAATAGAGAGAGAACTCGGCGGACATCCCGACGAGGTGGGCGAGGCGGAGCGGATCGAAGCCGCCGCGACGCGCCGCGCGGTCGGGCGCCTGCTTCGCGCGCTTGCCGTCGTTACCGCTCTGCTGTTCGTCTTCAGCAGCGAACGGCTCGTCACCTGGGTCAATGGTTTCGAGGTGGGACCGGTGCAGGACAGGGTGGTGGCGGCTTCGACCGCATGGAATGCGCTGATGGACGAAGGCGGCCTGACCATGCCTGCCGAGGCAGTGCGTGCGGAAGTGAACGAGCTTCGCGGCATGAGCTGGCCGGAAGTCCGCGCGCGCCTCGAAAACGAGAAGGCGCGAGGTCGCGAGGGCGCGCGGCTTCTGCGCGGCGCGCTTTCCGACAATCCGGGGTAGCGCTAGAGCAGCGCCTGCAGGGCCCAGAGGCTTCCCATGCCCGCGACGAGCGTTGCGATGACGCTTCTCGTCGTCCACGCCACGAGTGCGGCGATCGCGCCTGCAATGAGACGCGGGTTGTCGAGCCCGAAATAGAGCGTGCCGGGCGCAGTGCGCAGGATGGCGGGCAGGATGATGGCGCTCAGAACGGCGGCCGGCAGGAAGCGCAGCGCGCGCGTCACGGCATGAGGCAGCGCAACACGTCCCGCAAGCTGAAGGAAGGCAAAGCGCAGGACGAAAGTTCCGGCGCCGATCGCGAGGATCGATATCCAGATGAAGGTATAGCTGCTCATCTGTCGTCCCCTCTTCTGGAGCTGTTCCGGCCCACCGCAACTTCCACGGCATAACCGGCGGCAATGCCGCAAAGCGCGGCAGCGAAAAGACCGATGTTGAAGGGAAGGCTATACGCCGCAACGGCGGTGCCGCCGCCTGCGAGAGCAGCGATGGCCGTCGCCCGGTCGCGAATATTCGGCACAATGAGGGCGAGGAAGCTCAGCGGCACGAAGAAGTCGAGCGACCAGCTCGCGGGAACCTTGTTGCCGAGGAAGTATCCCGCCGCCGTGGCCGCTGTCCAGACGACCCACATCGCGGCGGCGCCGCCCATGTAGTAGCGGAACTTCGCCATTGGCGTCATCTCCGCATCCGACATGTAGCGCGTGATGGAGAGGGCGTAGGCCTGGTCCGTCATCAGATAGGCGATGAGCGCGCGTTTTCCGGTGGAAAGCGATCCGAAATGAGGGCCGAGCGACGCGCCGTACATGGCGAAGCGCAGATTGATCACGAGCCCGGTCAGGATGACGACCGCAAGCGGCGCTGCGTCGGCGATGAGTTGCGTCGAGGCAAGCTGCGCCGCACCGGCGAAGACGATGATGGATTGGCCGATCCCCTGCAGCGCGGTGAATTGCGCGTCGGCCGTGACGGCGCCGGTGATCATGCCGAAAGGCACGGCGCCCGGCAGCAGCGGCAGCATGACGCGCATGCCGGCGATCCAGTCCTGCCGCTTCCTTGCATTCGTCTCGCTCATTTCTCTCTCCGTGGCCGGCGCTTCATGGCACAGGCCCCTCCTTCGGTCTCGCGGGAACCGGACATGGCGTTTCCGCCGCCGTTTCCAAGAAAAAGGCCCCCGGGAATTTCTTCACGGGGGCCTGGCGTTCGATCGTTGCGCGCGTCTAACGCGGAAGTCTCGTTTCCCCCATGAGGAACAGGTCTACCTCGCGGGCAGCCTGGCGGCCCTCGCGGATGGCCCATACGACAAGCGACTGGCCGCGCCGCATGTCGCCGGCCGCAAAGACCTTGTCGAGGCTCGATGTGTAGGTAGCCGTATCGGCCGCGACATTGCCGCGCTGGTCGAGTTCGACGCCCAGTTCCTTCAGCATGCCTTCATGCACGGGATGCACGAAGCCCATGGCGAGCAGAACGAGATCGGCCTTGATCTCGAATTCCGATCCTTCGACCGGCTGCATCTTGTCGTCCACGCGCACGCATTCAATGGCGGTAACGTGACCGTCCTTGCCGAGGATACGGCGCGTCATCACGGCGAAGTCGCGCGTGGCGCCCTCGGCCTGGCTCGATGAGGTGCGCATCTTCAGCGGCCAGTCGGGCCAGGTGAGGAGCTTGTTTTCCTTTTCGGGCGGCGCCGGCATGATTTCGAGCTGGGTCACGGAAACAGCGCCCTGACGGAACGAGGTGCCGATGCAGTCCGAGCCCGTGTCGCCGCCGCCGATCACGACGACATGCTTGCCGTTCGCGAGGATCGGTTCGACCTGGCCGATGGGTTCGTCGGACACGCGCCGGTTCTGCTGCGGCAGGAACTCCATGGCGAAGTGAACGCCGGAAAGCTCGCGGCCTTCCACGGGCAGGTCGCGCGGCTTCTCCGATCCGCCGGTGAGGATCACCGCGTCGAACTCGGCCGTGAGCTCTGTCGCCTTCTTGTCGACACCGATTTGGACGCCGTAGTGGAAGGTAACGCCTTCGGCTTCCATCTGCGCGACGCGGCGGTCGATCAGATGCTTCTCCATCTTGAAGTCCGGAATGCCGTAGCGAAGCAGGCCGCCCGCCTTCCGGTTTTTCTCGAAGAGATGCACGTCGTGGCCGCGGCGCGCGAGTTGTTGCGCGGCGGCAAGTCCGGCCGGGCCGGAACCGACGATTGCGATGCGCTTTCCCGTCTTTTGCGCCGGCACCTGCGGCTTGAGCCAGCCTTCCTGCCAGCCGCGATCGACGATCGTGCATTCGATCGTCTTGATGGTGACGGGCTGGTCGGTGAGGTTCAGCGTGCAGCTCGCCTCGCAGGGGGCGGGGCAGATGCGGCCGGTGAACTCGGGAAAATTGTTCGTCGAGTGGAGGTTGCGGCAGGCTTCCTCCCAGTCGGAACGATAGACGAGGTCATTCCAGTCCGGGATCTGGTTGTTCACCGGACAGCCATTGTGACAATAGGGGATGCCGCAATCCATGCAGCGCGCCGCCTGGTCCCGCACCGCGTTTTCGGTGAGCGGGATGACGAATTCGCGATAGTTGCGGATCCGGTCCGCGGCCGGCAGGTACTTCCGGTCCTGCCGGTCGATTTCCAGAAAGCCTGTGATCTTGCCCAACACTTACTCTCCCGCTGCGGCCATCGCCTGCGCAGTTTCCTGCGCGCGCTGCATTTCCCGAAGTGCGCGGCGGTATTCCACCGGCATGACCTTCCGGAACTTGGGCAGCATGGCCTCCCAGTTGTTCAGAATGTACTGCGCACGCGCCGAATTGGTGTAGTGCGCATGGTTCTCGATGAGCTGATGCAGCCGCTCCGCGTCGAAGCGGGTCATGTCGCTCATCACGTCGACCCGGCCGTGGCTTTCGAGATCACCCGTCTGGTGGCGATGCCGCTCCATGAGGTCGTGCTCTTCCTGAACCGGTTCGAGATCGACCATCGAAAGGTTGCAGCGCTGCTCGAACATGCCGTCCTCGTCCAGCACATAGGCGATGCCGCCCGACATGCCGGCCGCGAAGTTGCGGCCCGTCTCGCCAAGAACGACGACGATGCCGCCCGTCATGTATTCGCAACCGTGATCGCCGGTGCCCTCGACGACGGCAATGGCGCCTGAGTTGCGCACGGCGAAACGCTCGCCTGCAACGCCGCGGAAGTAGCATTCGCCGCTGATCGCACCATAAAGCACGGTGTTGCCGACGATGATCGACTTCTCCGGCACGATGGCGCTCTTTGCGGGCGGATAGACGATGAGCCGGCCGCCGGACAGGCCCTTGCCGACATAGTCGTTCGCCTCGCCTTCGAGTTCGAGCGTCACACCAGCCGCGACCCAGGCGCCGAAGCTCTGGCCGGCCGTGCCGGTGAACTTCACGTGGATCGTGTCGTCGTTGAGGCCCGCATGGCCATGCGCCCGGGCGATCTCGCCGGAAAGCATGGCGCCGGTCGTCCGGTCCGTGTTGCGGATCGGCAGTTCGATCTGCACCGGCTTTCCGTGTTCGATTGCGTCCTTCGCCTTTTCGATCAGCGTGCGGTCCAGGACGTCGTGGATCTTGTGATCCTGGGCTTCGCAATGATGGATCGCGACGCCTTCCGGAGCGGCGGGCTTGTGAAAGAGCTTCGTGAAGTCGAGGCCCTTCGCCTTCCAGTGCTTCACGACCTTGCGCTTGTCGAGCATCTGCATCTGGCCGGTCATTTCGCTCATCGTGCGATAGCCCATCATCGCCATCAGCTCGCGCACTTCCTCGGCAACGAAGAAGAAGTAGTTGATGACATGCTCCGGCGTCCCGACGAAGCGCTTGCGAAGCTCCGGGTCCTGCGTTGCAACGCCCACAGGGCAGGTGTTCAGGTGGCACTTGCGCATCATGATGCAGCCGGCCGCGATGAGCGGTGCCGTGGCGAAGCCGAACTCGTCCGCGCCCAGAAGCGCGCCGATGATGACGTCGCGCCCCGTCCGGAGCCCGCCGTCGACCTGCACGGCGATGCGGCCGCGCAGACGGTTCATCACAAGCGTCTGGTGCGTTTCGGCAAGGCCGATTTCCCAGGGGCTGCCCGCATGCTTGATCGAGGTGAGAGGCGAGGCGCCGGTGCCGCCCTCGAAACCGGAGATCGTCACGTGGTCCGCGCGCGCCTTCGAGACGCCCGCCGCCACCGTGCCGACGCCCACTTCCGAGACGAGCTTCACGGAGATCAGCGCGTTCTTGTTGGTGTTCTTCAGGTCGAAGATGAGCTGCGCCAGATCCTCGATCGAATAGATGTCGTGGTGCGGGGGCGGCGAGATGAGGCCGACACCCGGCGTCGAGTGACGCACCTTGGCGATCACTGCATCCACCTTGTGACCGGGCAGCTGGCCGCCTTCGCCGGGCTTTGCACCCTGCGCCATCTTGATCTGGATCATGTCGGAGTTGACGAGATACTCCGTCGTCACGCCGAAGCGTCCCGACGCCACCTGCTTGATCGCGGAACGCATGCTGTCGCCATTCGGCAGCGGCCTGAAGCGGTCGGCTTCCTCGCCGCCTTCGCCAGTGTTCGAGCGGCCGCCAATTCGGTTCATCGCGAGCGCAAGCGTCGTATGCGCCTCGCGGCTGATCGAGCCGAAGGACATGGCGCCGGTCGCGAAACGCTTCACGATTTCGGACGCCGGTTCGACCTCGTCGAGGGACACAGGCTTGCGGCCGTCATCCTCGGCGGTCTTGATGTCGAAAAGGCCGCGGATCGTGAGCAGACGTTCGTTCTGCTCGTTGATCTGGCGCGCAAAGGCCCGGTACTTGTCGCGGCTGTTGCCGCGCACGGCATGTTGCAGGTCGCGCACGCTGTCCGACGTCCAGGCGTGATCCTCGCCGCGAATGCGGAAGGCATATTCGCCGCCCACATCGAGCGCGTTCTTCAGCACGGGTGCATCGGAATAGGCGAGGCGGTGACGCTCGAAAGTCTCGCGCGCGATTTCCTCAATGCCGACACCCTCGATCATCGACACGGTGCCCGTGAAGTAGCTGTCGCAGAAGCTCGTGGAGAGACCCACGGCGTCGAAAATCTGCGCGCCGCAATAGGACTGGTAGGTCGAGATGCCCATCT
>NZ_BTVP01000026.1:0-55704 GCF_045863935.1 Parvibaculum sp.
CCTTCAATTGACGGACTCTACTCAAATCTGGAGGAAGTTCAGGGGCTCACGTCAGGTGTGCTGATAGACACGCAGAAGATCGTCCCAGTTAACATCGTTAGGCATGGCCGACTTCTTCGTTGAGTTCAGATCTCAGATCGTCGGGCACATCAAACAACGTGATGCTGTTTTCCTTTGGATTGTAGCTTACCTTGCCTGCGTGGAGCGCGGAGCGCTCAAACTCCACTGACCAGTTGGCGGTCTTTCTCTTGAAGTTGATCAACCCCTTCAACGCCCGGCGGTCAGCCACGAAACCATCATTCAGACTAAGGTTGGGATCACACAAGACATCCGACAACTTCTTCGGTTCATGCGGATACAGCTCATTGGAAAGAGCTTCGAAATCAATTGGTTTGTTCGCACGCGCGTCACGGTCACATATATCACGTGCTTTTTGCATGAACTCTTCTCGCGCTACCGCGTCCAGTTTCTGCTGGTCTGCAAATCGTTTTAGAGCTGACACCAAAGAAGTCGTTTCAACTCTGTTTTGAATTGCGGTATCGCAACCGAGAAATTCTTTGAAGTAGTCTGCGACGTTCCCTTTTCCTTTCACGAAACCAATGTATCGCGCCTCATCGTTTGCCCAACCTGACAGGTTCACCCGCCCCGCAAAACGAAACCCCTCCACATCAAGATGCGTAACATCTTCCAAGTTGTCATTCTTTGTGAGCATCGCGCTGAGCTTGTCCGTAACGATAGCGACGAGAAAGTACTGCGAACCATCCGAAGAGAAATGCGTGAAAAATACATGCCCCCCGGTTGAAGCAACTTTCGCCTGTGCTTCTTTTTGGAGGGTATCCATGAGTGCCAAGGTAAGCTCGTCGAAGGTTGATTTACCCTCGATGTAAATCTTCAAATTCTTTGAAGTGGGGTAGTTGTCTACCTTCTCAGAGAACTTCCCGTAGGCTTTAGAGGTACGCCGTCCATATAAGTTGTGAAGCTCATCCACTAGGCGCTGGACCGTCGCACTTACCGCAACGTTGCTGTTCCCCTTGGTAACAACGTAAGCATCGTCTTTTCGCTTGAGATGATGAATTGCAACGTTTGCGATTGTCGTCGCCATAGTGTCCCCCTAAGCCATCTATCCGGGGATTATTTTCCTAAATGCCTGATTTGCCAATATTTAAAGCCGCACCCTCCTCAGCCGCAGCGCATTCCCGATGACCGACACGGACGACAGCGACATGGCCGCTGCGGCGAAGATGGGGCTCAGGAGGAGGCCGAAGGCGGGGTAGAGGAGGCCGGCGGCGATGGGGACGCCCGCCGCGTTGTAGACGAAGGCGAAGAAGAGGTTCTGGCGGATGTTACGCATGGCGGCCTGGCTGAGTTCGCGGGCGCGCAGGATGCCGATGAGATCGCCCTTCACCAGCGTGACGCCCGCGCTTTCCATCGCGACATCGGTGCCCGAGCCCATGGCGATGCCGACATCGGCGGCGGCGAGCGCGGGGGCGTCGTTCACGCCGTCGCCCGCCATGGCGACGACGCGGCCTTCGGCTTGCAGGCGCTTCACGACATTGCTCTTGTCTTCCGGCAGGACTTCGGCCTCGACCTCATCGATGCCGATTTCGCGGGCGACCGCTTCGGCGGTCAGGCGGCCGTCGCCGGTGAGCATGACGATGCGCAGGCCCTCCTCGCGCAGGCGGCGGAGCGCTTCGGCGCTTGTTTTCTTGATCGGGTCGGCGACGGCGACGAGGCCGGCGAGTTTCCCGCCGACGGCGACGAAGACGACGGTGGCGCCCTCGCCACGCAGCGCATCGGCACGGGGGACGAGCGGCGTCACATCCACACCCAGCTCATCGAACAGGGCACGGTTGCCGAGGGCGACTTGCTTCCTGTTTTCCGGGCCGCCGATGGAGCCCGTGACGCCCTTGCCGGAGGGCGCGTCGAAATCCTCCGCCTGCTGAAGGTTCAGGCCCTCCTGTTTCGCGGCGGCGACGATGGCGGAGGCGAGCGGGTGCTCGCTGCCGTTTTCGAGGCTGGCGGCGAGCGTCAACAGGTCTGCGCGCGAGGTGCCTTCCACCGGCTCGACGGCGCGCAGCACGGGCTTTCCTTCGGTGATGGTGCCCGTCTTGTCGATGACCAGCGTGTCGACCTTCTCGAAACGCTCCAGCGCCTCG
The DNA here is from genome assembly GCF_045863935.1 of Parvibaculum sp. Lineage (GTDB taxonomy): Bacteria > Pseudomonadota > Alphaproteobacteria > Parvibaculales > Parvibaculaceae > Parvibaculum. The sequence continues at coordinate 2,157 of NZ_BTVP01000026.1, forward strand.
GCGCTGCGGATGAGGACGCCAAGGCCCGCGCCGCGGCCCGTCGCCACCATGATGGACATGGGCGTGGCAAGGCCGAGCGCGCAGGGGCAGGCGATGATGAGGACGGAGACGGCGGCGACGAGCGCATAAGAGAAGGCAGGCTCGGGGCCGAAGACCATCCAGGCGGCGAAGGCGAGGACCGCGACGGCGATGACGGCGGGGACGAAATATGACGCGACCTTGTCGGCGAGGCCCTGGATGGGCGCGCGCGAGCGGCCCGCCTCCGCGACGAGGGCGACGATACGGGCGAGCACCGTGTCCTCGCCGACGCCTTCGGCGCGCATGACGAAACTGCCCTGCCCGTTCAACGTGCCGCCGATGACGCGGGCGCCCGGCTCCTTCTCCTGGGGGAGGCTTTCGCCGGTGACCATGGATTCGTCGACCGCGCTGCGGCCCTCCACGATGTCGCCGTCGACGGGCACGCGCTCGCCGGGGCGGACGCGGAGACGGTCGCCCTTCGCCACCTCCTCGAGCGGCACTTCCTCGTCGCCGCTCTCGCCGACGCGGCGGGCGGTGCGGGGGGCGAGGTCGAGAAGCGCGCGCAACGCGTCGCCGGTGCGCTCGCGGGCGCGCAGTTCCAGCACCTGGCCGAGCAGCACCAGCACGGTGATGACGGCGGCGGCCTCGAAATAGAGGGGCACGGAACCGTCTTCCATCCGGAAGGCTTCCGGGAAGAGGCCGGGGGCGAGGACGGCGACGAGCGAATAGGCATAGGCCGCGCCGGTGCCGATGGCGATCAGCGTGAACATGTTGAGGTTCATCGTGCGGAGCGAGGCCCAACCGCGAACGAAGAAGGGCCAGCCCGCCCAGAGGACGACGGGCGTTGCCAGCGCAAGCTGCGCGAAGCCCGAGGCGCGCGCGGAAATGGGCAGATGAAGGCCGAGGAGATGACCGCCCATTTCCAGGGCGAAGAGCGGCAGCGTGAGGACGAGACCGATCCAGAAGCGGCGCGTCATGTCGCGCAGCTCCTCGTTTTCCGGCTTCTCGCGCGAGACGGTCATGGGCTCCAGCGCCATGCCGCAGATGGGGCAGGAGCCGGGACCGTCGCGGACGATTTCCGGGTGCATGGGGCAGGTATATCTAGTGCCGGGCGCAACGGGGCCGGAGGGCTTCGCGGGCGCATGATGGGCGTGGCCGTGGCAGCAGGAGGCCTCCGGCTGCGCAGGCGCGAGGTATTTCTGCGGATCGGCCGCGAATTTGCCCGCGCAGGAGGCCGAGCAGAAATGGAAGGTCTGCCCTTCATGTTCATGGGTATGGGGCGTCTTGCCCGGCACGACTTCCATGCCGCAGACGGGGTCCAGAACCTTGCCTTCACCGTTCATCGCTCGATTTCTCCTTATCCGGTCAAGGGCAGGAAGATAGGGCTTCCAGCAACTGGAAGGTCAAGGGCGGGGTATGCTTGACGCCCGGGAGCCGGGCTGGCACTTGGAAAGACGCCGCGTCCGGGCACTCGAGAGGTTGTGCGCTTTTGCCTGCTGCCATCAAACACTTCGCGATCGCCGTTCTGCTCGCCGCGCTGGCGGCGGCACCGGCTTATGCGGAGGAGACGGCAGAGAGCGGCGAGCGCGAGGCCTATTCCTGGGAACGGCCGGAAAGTGCCATTGCCTTTACCACGCGGATCGAGGGGCGGCGCATTCCCGATTACCTGCGCAGCCTGATGGAGGAGGCGCAGGCGCTGCGGCCGGAAGCGGAAGACGGCGTGCCGCCGCCGACGACGCTGGCGCAGCTTCGCCGCCGCGCGGAGGAAGACGCAAAGCAGCTCAAGGAAGTGCTGCGCTCGGAGGCCTATTACAATGGCAGCGTGAGCGCCTCGGTCAGGCAGGAGCAAGGCGGCGCTTTCGAGATCGTCTATCTCGCGGTGCTCGGGCCGCGCACCATGATCCGCAGCTTCACGATGCGCTATAGCGGACATCCAGATGGCGGGCCGGGGCTCGTCGAGGACGCCACCGAACTCGGGCTGCAGCCGGAGCGCGCGGCAACCGCGCAGCGCGTGATCGACCTCACGCAGCAGGCGATCCAGCATCTTTACAATAATGGCTATCCGGACGCGCAGCTCGACCGGCGGCGCGTTATCGTCGATCTTTCGGCAAGCCTTGCCGATGCGACGCTCTTCATCACGGCGGGGGAGCGATATCTCTTCGGGCCGATGCTGGTGACGAATGAAGGGGGCCGCACGGACGAGGACTACGTGCGCGAACTCGCGGCAATCGAACCCGGCACGATCTATAGCCGCGCGCAGGTGGATGCGACGACGGATGCGCTGAGAAAGACGGGGCTCTTTTCAGGCATTGCCATTTCGTCCGGCGAGGCGGAAGACGGCGCCCTGCCGCAGCGGATCGAGCTTACCGAGCGCGAGGCGCGCACGGTGCGGCTCGGCGTCCAATGGTCGACCAGCGAGGGCGCGGGCGTGACCGGGAGCTGGGAGCACCGCAATCTCTTCGGCCGGGCCGAGACGCTGACACTCGCGCTCTCCATCGCGGAGATCGAACAATCGGCGACGGCCGATTTCCGCAAGCCGCATTTCCTCCGGCCCGACCAGAGCCTGCTCGCCGGTTTCGAAATCGCGCATGAGGACAGCGAGGCCTACAAGGAAGACCGCATCAAGACGGGCGTCTCGCTCGAACGGGTGCTGAGCGAGACATGGACGGGATCGCTCGGCGTGACCTTCCAGCTCTCGGAGACTGAAGATTCGAACGGGCGCATCAGCTACCAGCTCTTCGGCGTGCCGCTGACGCTCCGCTACGACACCTCGGACGACCTGCTCGATCCGACGGAGGGGTTGCGCGCGATGCTGCAGGGGACGCCCTATTTCGGCACCAGCGACGAGAAGGCGACGACCTTTACCAAGCTTGAAGGCGTTGCCGCCACCTATCTCACGCCGGTCGACGGCCTCACCTTCGCCTTTCGCGGGCGCTACGGCATGATCGCGGCGGGGGAGACGGCGGATGTGCCGGGCTCGACGCGCTTCCATGCGGGCGGCGGCGGTTCCGTGCGCGGCTATGGCTACCAGATGGCGGGGCCGCTCGACGCCAACAACGACCCGACGGGCGGGCGCTCCGTGCTCGAAGCGAATGCGGAAGCGCGCTGGCGCGCCTTCGAGGATATCGGTCTTGTCGCCTTCATCGATGGCGGACAGGCCTTCGAAAACACCGTGCCGTCGTTCAGCGATCCGCTGCTCTGGGGCGCGGGGCTCGGCCTGCGCTACTACACGCCGATCGGGCCGGTGCGCGCCGACGTCGCGATCCCACTCAACCGGCGCAAGAGCGTGGACGACGCATTCCAGATCTATGTTTCGCTGGGGCAGGCTTTCTGATGGCGCGGGCGGAGACATATTCGCGCGAGCGCGGGCGCACCCGACGGATCGCAGGCGCCGTAATGGCGCTCGTCTTCATGCTTGCCGGATTTGCGCTCGCGCTCGTCGCGCTCGGCGCCGGGCTTCTCAACATCGCGCCGCTCCGGCATGCGCTTCTTCAGATCGCGCTCGACGCGGTGAATTCGGGCGAGACGAAGGTCGAGATCGGCGACATCGGCGGCGCCTGGCCCGCGCGGCTGCGTCTCGAAGGTCTCACCATCGCCGACGCGCAAGGGACCTGGCTCCGGCTCGACGAGGCCGAACTCGACTGGCGGCCGCTGGCGCTGTGGCAAGGACAGTTTCACGCGACGCGGCTCGACGTGACGGGGCTCGACGTCGCACGGCTGCCGGAAGGCGGCGAAGAGAGCACGGCGGATGGCGGATTTTCGCTGACCGCCCTTCCCTTCGAGATCGTACTCGACAGCTTCGAGACGAAAGGCATTTCGATCGGGCAGCCCGTCATTGGCGAGGCCGTCGCCTTCGAGGCGGAGGGCGCGCTGGCGATGACGCGCGGCGGCAGCGCGCTCACGCTGCAGGCCCGGCGGACGGACGAAACGCCGGGGCGGATCGATGCCGACATCTCTTATGTGAACGGTCCGGAACGCGGGCGTCTCAAAATCGACGCGGAAGACGGCAGCAAGGACAAGCCCGGCATCGCGGCGGCGCTGACCGGGATGCGCGAGTTCGACCATGTGACGCTCACAGCCGAGGGCCAGAGCCTTGCGGGGCTCATGACCGGGCGCGCGAGGCTCGATGCGGGAGAGGCGCTGACGCTCGACGCGAAGGCGCATGGCGGGATCGCGGAGAACACCAATCTCAATGTCGCGGTGGATGCGGCAGGCACTCTCGTTGCGGAGACGCTCGACTTTGCCGCCGTCCCCGGAGGGGCCGCACCGCGCCATGCGCGCATCGAAGGCAAGATCGCGGCGCGGGAGGCGGGCAGCTATCACATCGAGATGCTGAACGCGGAAGCGGGCGCGCTCGCGCTGACCGGCTCCGGCATGGTGGAAGCGCCGGCGCAAGCGCGATGGACGCTCGACGCGGAAGGCACGCTGACGGGGCTCGGCAGGGTTGCCGGGCTCGAGGATGCTTCGCTTCTCGACGCGGCGGGCTGGCAGATCAAGGGCGATACGGATAGCGGCTTCACGCAAGTCAGCATCGGCGAGGCTGTGCTGAAAACGGAAGTGGGCATAGCGCGCTTCAGCGGCGAGATGACGGATGGCGAGGACGGCTTCGCGATCGCCGGCGATGGACGGGCGGAGATCACCGATCTTGCCCCCCTTGGCGAAATGGCCGGACAGCGCCTGACGGGCAAGGGCATGCTCACCGTTGCGGGGCTGCGCTATGACGAGACCGGCGGCGCCGCGGGCGTCGCACTCGAAACGAGCGCCATTGAGACGGGCGATGAAAGCCTCGACGCGTTGCTCGCCGAAGGCCTGCGCGGAAAGGCGGACCTCGCCTTTGGCGCGGATGGCGGCTTTTCCGCATCCGGCGTCACGCTCAAGGCGGCGCAAGGTTTTACGGCGGAGGGACAATTCAGTCTCGATGCGGGAGGCGCGCTCGATGGCGAGGCGCGGATCGCGGCAGACGAGATTTCCGGGATCGCGGCTGGCGTGGCGAGCGGCGCGCTCGATGCGACGGCGCTTCTGTCGGGAAGCATGGAGAGGCCGGGTCTCGCGCTCGATGCGGCGCTGACAAAGGGCACGCTTGGCGGCATGGATGCGCGCGAGGCGAGGCTCAAGGCGGATATAAGTCAGGGCAAGGGACCGGTCTCCTTCACGATGAAGGGCGCCGACGGCACGGCGCGGCTCGACACGGACCTCACGCTGCCGCCGGAAGGCGGCGCGCGCTTCGAGCGCATCGACGCCAATCTTTTCGGCGCGCGGCTGCAGGGCGACATGGCCGTTTCCGATGCCGGGCTTCTGAGCGGCAGGCTCGCCGGCGAGCGCGTGGCGCTGCAGCCGCTCGGCGCGCTTGCGGGCATCGCGATGGAAGGCAGCGCGGCGATCGAGATCGCCCTCGATGCGCAGGGGGGCAAGCAGAGCGCGCAGGCGCGTCTCACCTCGCGCAAGATCGACATGCAACTCACCGGCAGCGTGACGCTGGAGCGCGTGGAAGCGGAAGCAAAAGTGTCGGATGCTTTCGGCGATGGCGTGCTCGACGCGCGGGTCTCGGCGGAAGGCGGCGGCAGCGGCAATACGCGCTTCACGGAAATGACGGCGAACGCGAAAGGCCCCTTCGACCGGATCGTGATTTCGGCAGCGCTCCGGGGCGAGCGGCTGACCCTGGAGGCGGAACCCGTGGCGCTCGACGCGGAGGCGCTCTACGAGCCCGCCGGCGTGACGCTCAGCCGCTTCGAGGCGCAGGTGGGAGAGGCGCGGGCCGCGCTCGCTTCGCCCGCAACCGTCGAACTGAAAGAGGGACTGACGCGGATAAAGAGCCTCGCGCTCGACTTCAACGGGCCGAAAGGCCCCGGCCGCCTCGACGCCTCGCTGACGCTCCGGCCGCGTGCTGCAACGCTCACCGCGATGCTCGCGACGCTGCCGGTCGAACTCGTCGTGCCCTTCCTGCCGATGGAAGCGGTGGGCGGCACGATCTCGGGCAAGGCCGATCTCGATACCGGCCGCGAGGGAGGCCAATTCAATCTCTCTTTCGAGGATGTGGTGCTGACGGAAGCGGGGCTCGACCGGCTTCCCGCCTTCGGCGCAACGCTGGATGCTACATGGGCGAAGCGGCGGCTCGAAATTTCGGCGCGGGCGCGCGGCATTTCAAAAGAGCCCTTCATGCTCGACGGATCGCTGCCGCTGGTGCGCGACCCGCAAGGCGCATGGCCGGTGGCGGCGGCACGCGGGCCCGTCGAAGCCTCGCTCACCTGGCAGGGGCCGATGGCGTCGCTGATGGCGCTTGCCGACCTGCCTGGACAAAGGCTCACGGGCGATACGGATGTCGCGCTCCGGGCGGAAGGCGACATATCGGCGCCGCTCGTTTCGGGGCGGGCAACCCTGCGGAACGGCACGTTCGAGAATTTCGAGACCGGCACGGCGATGCGCGATCTCGACATCACGGTGGAGGGGGAACGCAGCGAGCGGCTGCGCTTCACGATGAGCGCGCGCGACGCGGGGCAAGGCCGGATCGAGGCGGAGGGCACGGTGTCGCTTGCGGCCGATGCGGCGGACGCCCTCAGCATGCGGGTGCAGCTCGACAAGATGGAGATGGTCCGGCGGCGCGACCTCGTGCTCGGCATGGACGGCACGCTGACGCTGACGGGGCACGCGCTTCCGGCGAGCCTCGAGGAACCGCTGCGCCTCGAAGGTGAACTCACGACGACAACCGCGCGCTTTCGCATTCCCGACCGGATCGGCGGCGGGGTGCCGCATATCGACGTGATCGAAGTTCAGGGGCCCGGCGAGGAGGTTGTGGAAGACCCGCAGGAGACGCCGCCCTTGCCTATGGTGCTGGACGTGACGCTCCGGATCGGCACTCCGCCCGCGCAGGTGACGGGGCGCGGCGTCAATTCGCTGTGGACGGGCGCGGTGACGGCGACCGGCCTTGTCGAGGATCCGGTGCTCGATGGAAAACTCACCGCCGAGCGCGGCACGCTCGATTTCGCGGGCAAGACATTCACGCTGAAGCGCGGGAGCGTGGCCTTTGCGGGCGAGAAGCCGATCGACCCGAATATCGACATCGCGCTGGTCTATTCGCGCAGCGACTTCAGCGCGACGGTCGGCGTCAGCGGACACGGCTCGTCGCCCGCGATCGACCTCACCTCCGAGCCGTCGCTGCCGCGCGACGAGATCATCTCGCGCATCCTGTTCGGGAAGAATGTGGGCGAACTCAGCGCCTTCGAGGCGGCGCAGCTTGCCAATACGGCGGCGGAGCTTTCCGGCAGCGGCATCGGCGGCTTCGGCCTCCTGAGCAACATACAGAACGAGCTCGGTCTCGACGTGTTGCGCGTCGACACGGGCGCTTCCGGAGGCACCACCGTTTCGGCCGGAAAATACCTCCGCGAGGGCGTCTATGTGGGCGTGGAACAGGGCGCGCTGGCGAGCGACTCGAACGTGAAGATCGAGATCGACGTTACCGACAATATCAGCGTCGACACAAAGATCGGCAACGACGCCTCAAGCGACGTCGGCGTCAACTGGAAGTGGGACTACTGAGTTATTGTCTTGTCAGCGGCCGAAGCCGCCATCCGGCGTGACGCCATCGGTCGTGTGGGCGCCGGAGGTGAAGTCCTGGATCCGGTCGAGCTGCTCCTGCTTGCGGATTTTCTCCTCGCGCTGCCGCCGCTCATATTCTTCGGCATACATTTCCGCATCGCGATTTTCAGGCGTGTCGAATTCCTCTTCGACGTCGGAGCGATAGTTGACCGGAGGCGAGTCCACGGGGTCCGCCGTCTCGTAATGGATGTCGCCCGAGGGGGCCGCTGCCGGCTCCTCGGCGAGGGCAGCCGAAACGGCGAGCAGGGGCAGAGCCGATGCCAACGCGATACCGAGGAACAAGTTCTTTCCGCTCATGCCAATGCGCCTTCAAGAGGGGGCGGGTTCGCCCTTCGACCACTATTTAAGTCAGCTTACAGCAAATCCCAGCCCCGGGGAGCGGCGGATTTGCCACGATCCGCCGCCAATTTGAGCCGTCCCGCCTCGGGACAGGCGTGCCGGGCGGGCGCTTTTCCTCCGTGCACGGACAAGACTGTCCGCGCGCGGATTTCGCTGTTGCAGCAAGCTTTTTGCGTCCGCAGCAATGGACAATCTGCCGCATGGGCCGGGCGGCCAATGGACATTCTGTCGCGGAGCCGGGGGGACGGAAATAGGTATAATTTTTCTATGGATATCAGACCCGGAAGCAACCGGGCCCCGGGAAGAGAGTGGCTGAGTACCGAGATGACCAAGATTACCTATATCGAAAACAACGGCACGGAACACACGGTCGACGTGGCGGAGGGGCTCTCCGTCATGGAAGGCGCGACCCGCTACACCATTCCCGGCATCGAAGGCGACTGCGGCGGGGCCTGCGCCTGCGCCACGTGCCATGTCTATGTCGAAGACGGCTGGTTCGAAAAGCTAACCCCGATGGATGAACTCGAGCGGGACATGCTCGACTTCGCCTTCGATGTGCATCCGAACAGCCGACTCTCATGCCAGATCAAGGTGGACCCATCGCTCGACGGCCTCGTCGTGCGCACGCCTGCCCGTCAGTACTGAAACGAACGAGAACCCCGGCCGCAAGAAGAACGGCAAGCGGCCCAAATCAGGAGGAAGGCCATGAGTGCGAAAGCGAAGGTCGTCAACAAGGGCGACTGGAAAGTGACGATGACGCCGGACGACATCTACCGCAACCCGATGGATATCGCCTGGACGTTCGACTACATGTTCTCGGAAGACAAGGTCGAGGACCTGTACAAGCGGGCGAAGCAGAACCAGTGGGATTCGGACGATCTGCTGCCCTGGGACACGCAGGTGGACCCTTCCCGTCCGCTGATCGCGAACGACAGCGACATCTATCACAAGATGCCGTTCTTCAAGAAGCTCTCGAAATCGCAGCAGGAAACCTTTACCGCGCATTCGACCGCGCAGCTCCTGTCGCAATTCCTGCATGGCGAACAGGGCGCGCTGATGACGGCGGCCTGCGTGACGCATTCCGTGCCCGATGAAGGCGCGAAGCTCTATGCGGCGACGCAGACGATGGACGAAGCGCGGCATGTCGAGGTCTATTCGAAGTATTGCGACAAGATCGCGATCATCTACCCGATGTCGCCCTGGCTGAAGCAGCTCATCGACGTGACGCTTCAGTCCGACCGCTACGAGAAGGTGATGATCGGCATGAACATGATCGTCGAGGGTCTCGCACTCGGTGCCTTCAACAACATGTACCGCACCACGACCTGCCCGCTGCTGAAGCAGCTCACCTTCAACGTGATGCGCGACGAGAGCCGGCATGTGTCGTTCGGCCATGTGTTCCTCGGGCCGGTGTTCAAGAAGATGCACAAGGACGACCTGGAGGAACTCGCCGATTTCGCGTTCCAGGCGGTGAATATCCTCGTCAAGGCGCAGACGGCGGGGACGATCGCCAACAAGGTCGATCCCGGCTTCATGCAGGTGCTGGAGAATAGCGGCATCGACGCCGACGACTTCTTCAAGGGCCTGCAGGAAGCGGCGGATGCGGGCATCGCCAGCGAATTGCCACCCGGCCAGGTGCATGCGCTGAAGGACCTGATGATGCCGGCGCTCGCCCGTGTGGGCCTGCTGACGCCGACGGCGCGCAAGAAGTACGACGAAGCGGGTATTCCCGTGTTCGACGACATCCGCGTGCTGCAGGCGATGGAAGGCGGCCACCCGACGGGCAACGCGGCCTGAGCAAAGACGAGTATAATGACGACTACCCCGGCGGCGCCGCCGCCGGGGTCTCTTATCCGAATGAGGCGGGAGCACACTCATGAGCAAGGACGACAGCGCGACCGCCGGATTCCACCGGATGCTGGTGGAGGGCGTGCCCGAAGCGATCATCGTTTCGACACCCGAAGGCGAGATCACCTATTTCAACCCGGCTTCCGAACGGCTGCTCGGCTACAGCGCCGCGGAAGTGACCGGACGCAACATCGCGACGCTCGTTCCGCAACAGCCGGGGCAGCGGGCAGACCCCGTGAAGTGGCTGCAGCGCTGGGCGGCGGAACCCGAACATGAGCAGTCGCGCTATCTCGACCTCATCGCGCGGCGCAAGGACGGCACGGAATTTCCCGCCGATGTGCGCGTGGTGGAGGCGAAGCTCGACGGGGCGCGCCGGTTTCTCATCACGTTCCGGGACAACACGACGCGACGGCAGGAACATATCGCCTTCAAGGAGAAGAACCTGCTCTTCTCCCGCATCCTGATGGTGGCGGAAGACGGCATCATTTCGGTCGATGCGGACCAGAAGATCGCCTTCTTCAACCTGAAGGCCGAGCAGATGTTCGGCTATCGCGCGGAGGAAGTGCTCGGCCAACCGCTCGCGATGTTGCTGCCGGAGCGCTACCGCGCCGCCCATAACAAGCAGCTCGTGGATTTCGGCAGGGGCCGGGATGCCTCGCGCTGGATGAGCGACCGCGGCCCCGTGACCGGCCTCAGGAAGGACGGCACGGAGTTTCCGGTCGACGCGACCATCACCAAGGTGGAGACGGGCGGCCGCATGACCTATACGGCGCATCTCAGGAGCAATGCCGGCAAGACGCGCCGCATAGAAAGCTAGAGCTTCACCACGAGCTTGCCGATATTGCCGCCGTCGAAGAGCTTGTTGACGGCGACGGGCGCGTTTTCGAGGCCATCCACGATGGTCTCGCGATGCTTGAGCTTTCCTTCCACCACCCACTGGGCAAGCTGCATCGCGCCTTCGGCGAACTTCTCCATGAAGTCGATGACGATGAAGCCGCGCACTTCGATGCGGCGCATCAGGATGGGCGAGAAGTCGCCGCGCATCGCCGGATCGCCGGTATTGTAGCCGGAGATCATGCCGCAGAGGGGCATGCGGCTGAAGAGGTTCATGCGGGCCATGACGGCTTCCATGATCTCGCCGCCGACATTCTCGAAATTGACGTCGATGCCGTCCGGCGTCGCGGCGGCGAGCTGTTCGCGCCAGTCGGCGCGCTTGTAATCGACGGCGGCATCGAAGCCGAGATCCTCGACGATGTGGCGGCACTTGTCCGGCCCACCCGCGATGCCGACGGCGCGACATCCCTTGATCTTCGCGATCTGTCCGACGACGGAGCCGACGGCGCCCGCCGCCGCCGAGACGACAACGGTCTCGCCGGCCTTCGGGCGGCCAAGATCGAGCAGGCCGAAATAGGCGGTGAGACCCGTCATGCCGCAGGCGCCGAGCATGACCGGCAGATCGACCGGCAGGCCTTTCGGCAGGACGCTCATGGCGCGCATCCCTTCGTCGGCGATGCAGTAGTCCTGCCAGCCGGTGAGGCCGCTCACATGATCGCCTTCCTTGTAGCGCGCAGAATTCGACTTCACGACGACGCCGACGCCGCCGCCCCGCATGACCTCGCCGATGCCGACGGGCGGCATGTACTGGTCCATGTCGCTCATCCAGATGCGGTTCGTCGGATCGAGGCTGAGATAAAGCACACGCACGAGCGCCTCGCCGGGGCCGGGCTCGGGAATGCTCTCCTCCACGAAATCGAAATTCGACTTTTCGATGCGGCCGGTGGGGCGCGTTTTCAGGCGGAACTGGCGGTTGACGTCGTTTTTCATGGATGGTCTCCGGGTTGCGATAGCGGAATGGCGGTGCGCCTCGGCCTCACGGCATCACGATTTCGAACCAGAAATCGAAACGGTCGAGGAGCGAAAGGAAAGTGGCGAAGGGCTCGGCGTCACCATCGACCGCAACGCTTTCATGCGGCAAGGCGATCTCGCCGATGACGAGGCTCGCAAGTGCGCCCCGCGTGAGCGAGACAGTGGGCGCATCTTTCGCCACGCGGTCCGGATAGTGATGGAAGACGGCGTTCTCGACGGTAACGAGAAAGCGTTCGCCCGTGTCGGTGAAGCGGAGGTTCAGCGCAATCTCGCGCGCCCCTGCCCGCTCTCCGTTGAGACGGACGGACAGCGAATCGAGCAACCGGTCCGCCGGCAGCGAGCGCAACTGACCGGCCGCTCCCTGACGCGGCACATCGGAAGGCGGGCGCGGATTGCGAAGCTCCATCGCTGCCGTGAGGTAGAAGGCGCGCCAGGGACCGGACTCCGCCTGATAGCCGAGCTGCTCCAGCGCATCCGCCTGCAGGTGTCGGGCATCCGCATTCGCGGGATCGGCGAAGACGAGATGGTTCACGAGTTCCGCCACCCAGCGGTAGTCGCCCTTCGCGAAGGCGGCGCGCGCCTTTTCGAGGAGCGCCGCCGCACCGCCCGCCAGATCGACATAGCGCTTCGCGGCTTCGACCGGGGGGTACTTGTGGAGGTTCGCGGGGTTGCCGTCGAACCAGCCGAGGTAACGCTGGTAGACGGCCTTCGCATTGTGATTGAGCGTGCCGTAATAGCCGCGCGTGTACCACTCGGCGGCGAGCGTCGGCGGGAGTGCGATCGCTTCCGCGATTTCGAGCGGCGTGAGGCCGTGATTGGCCATGCGCAATGTCTGGTCGTGGATATATTTGTAGAGGTCGCGCTGCTTCTTCAGAAAGGCGGTGGCGGCACCCGAACCCCAGCGCGGCCAGTGGTGGCTGGCGAAGAGGACATCCGTTTCCTTCCCGAAGAGTTCGATCGCCTCGTCGATGTACCAGCTCCAGGATTTCGCATCGCGCACCTGCGCGCCGCGCGGCGTGTAGATGTTGTGGAGATGGCAGGAGCAGTTCTCGGCCATGCAGAGCGCCTTGAACTGCGGGAAGTAGAAATTCATCTCGGCGGGCGCCTCGGTGTCGGGCGTGACCTGGAAGACGATCTCGATGCCGTCGACGACGATCTTCGTGCCCGTCTGCGAGATGCTTTCGGTCGGCGGCACGAGGCTCACCTGCCCCATCGACACCGTCTTGCCGAGGCCGGAATCGACATGGCCCTTCGCATTGCGCGGCAGGAGCGCGCCATACATATAAGTCGCGCGGCGGCCCATGGCATTGCCCGCAAGCACGTTCTCGCTCACCGCCTCCTCGAGGAACCCTTCGGGTGCAATGATGCGCAGGCCCTTTTCGATATCTTCGTCGGAGAGCACACCCTTGATGCCGCCATAATGATCGACATGGCTGTGGGTGTAGATGACGCCCGTGACAGGCTTGTCGCCCCTGTGCTTGCGCATCAGCGCGAGAGCGGCGGCGGCGGGCTCGGCCGAAATCAGCGGGTCGATGACGAGGTAGCCGGTGTCGCCTTCGATGAAGGTGATGTTCGAAAGATCGAAGTTGCGGACCTGATAGATGCCCTTCGTGACCTCGAAGAGGCCGTGGACGGAATTCAGCTTCGCCTGGCGCCAGAGGCTCGGGTTCACCGTGTCGGGGCAATCGCAATGCTCACCCGCGAAGGCGAATGTGCCCATGTCCCAGACGGCATGCCCTGCCTCGTTCAGCACCTTCGCGTCGGGAATGGTGGCAATGAAGCCGCGCTTCACCAGTTCGAAGTCGGCGCCGCTGTCGGGCGGCAGCGTCTTTGCGAATTCCGCGAGCGCGCGCCTGGTTGCTTCTGTGGCGTCCTTCGGCTGTTCCATGACGTTCTCCCCCGGCTGTCCCTGTGCGAATCGGCGCCTCGTGGCGGGCGCTCTTGCAGTGTGGCGGGAGAGTATATCGCGGGGGCAGCCGGACCAAGCGGGGCCGTGGGCGCGTCAGGCGGATGGCGGGGACAGGTCGAAATGCGAAAGGAGGAAGATCAGGTCGATTTCGCCCCCGGTGCGGCTCAGCGGTGCGAGCAGAAGCTCGGCGGCGATGAAGGACTTGCCTTCATGCAGAACCTCGCCCGCCCCGCGAAGGGGCGCGCCCATTTCGATCACCGTTCGCACCGCGCCCTCCCAGCGCTGCAGGATTTCCGGCGCGAGCACCGTGTGGAGCGGCTTCTGGTGGAGGGGCCCGAAGACTTCCTCCATCTTCGGCGCGGCTAGCCGGGGAAAGATTTCGGAGGCACCGCCCGCGCGGCGGATTTCGAAAAGCGACAGGTACGGCAGGATGCCGGGAATTTCCTCCGGGCGGATGTCCGAGAGACAAGGCATGGCCCGGCCTGCCGCCTTCTCGCGCCAATAAGCGAGACCTTCGTTCAACGCCGGATGGTTGAAGTCCAACTCGGCGTCGAGTGCGATGGGTGGCAGGGTGATCGCGCGTCTCTGCACATTCCCGGTGCTCATGCAGGTCCCCCCGTTGGCGCTGCTGCTCTACCGCGGGAGCCCCCGCGACAATTCGCGCAGCCGTGTGTGAGCCTAGTACGCTACGAAGCCTATAAAAACGCCAATTTTTTCAGGGTATTAGACTGAGGACCCGGAATGGCGCAGAACAGGCGGCAGTATCCGGTTGAATGATATTGCGAAGCATTATTATTTGTGTTTGAACAACGGCCGATGGCGAAGGCGTCCCAATGGTGCGACGATACGCCGAGATCAGATGGTGACGACATGACCGACGGTAAAGCGTTCTGCGGGCACGCAATTCTGCTCAAGCTTTGTTTTGCGGCGCTGGCCGGCGCGCTTTTCCTCGCTGCGCCCGCAATGGCGCAGGAGACCCCCGCTTCGGAACCGACGCTCACCGGCACGGCGCCGGACGAAGGCGCCGCAATGCCCGAAGGCGCCATCGGCGTCACGGAAGAAGGGCTGGCAGGCGCCGCGGATGCGGAGACGAGCCTCGCCCTGCCCACCGACCTCTCGCCCTGGGGCATGTTCCTCGCCGCCGACATCGTTGTGAAAGCGGTGATGATCGGCCTCGTCTTCGCGTCGGTCGTCACATGGACGATCTGGTTTGCCAAGCACCTGGAAATTTCGCGCGCCAGCCGCCGCGCCAGAGCCGCCTTCGCAACGCTTGCGGCCGCAACCTCTCTCGACGAAGCGGGCGCGGGCCTTGCAAAATCCAGAGGCCCGGTGACGCTGCTCGCCGATGCGGCGATTCAGGAAGTCGCGATTTCCGGCGACACGCCCGAAAAGGAAGGCGTGAAGGAACGCATCGCCTGGCGCTTCCAGCGCATCGAGGCGAATGCCGCGCGCGAAATCGGCATCGGCACGGGCGTGCTCGCGACCATCGGCGCGACGGCGCCTTTCGTCGGGTTGTTCGGCACGGTCTGGGGCATCATGAACAGCTTCATCGGCATCGCGCATACGCAGACGACGAACCTCGCCGTCGTCGCGCCCGGCATCGCCGAAGCGCTGCTCGCGACGGGGCTCGGCCTTGTCGCCGCCATCCCGGCGGTGGTGATCTACAACTCCTTCTCGCGCTCGATCGCGGGCTACCGCGCGCTCGTCGCCGACAGCTCGGCTGAACTGCTGCGCCTCGTCAGCCGCGACCTCGACATGGGCCGCCGCCCGCGGCTCGCCAAGGCGGCGGATTGAGCCATGGCCGTCCGTCTCGATCATGGCGACGACGATCTCGCCGAAGTTCATGAAATCAACGTCACGCCGTTCATCGACGTGATCCTGGTGCTGCTGATCGTGTTCATGATCGCGGCGCCGCTTGCGACGGTGGATGTGCCGGTGGACCTGCCCTCGGCCAATGCCGAACCGCAGCCACGCCCGACGGAGCCGCTGTACCTGTCGGTGACGTCCGATCTCGGCCTGCTCATCGGCGAGGAACCGGTGAGCGAAGAGGGGCTTGCTGCCGCTCTCGAAGCGAAGACGGGCGGCGACCGCGAGCAGCGCATCTTCCTGCGCGCCGACAAGACGGTCGATTACGGCGCGCTGATGGACGTGATGAACGAGCTTCGCCGCGCGGGCTATCTGAAAATCGCCCTTGTCAGCCTGGAAGCCGCGGCAGCGCCATGAGCATCGCTCTCTCCGGTGGGGCTCATATTTCTCCTCGCGAGGCGGGGCATACCGGCGTTGCGCCTTTCTGGCGAGGCGGCGCCGCTTTCGCCATTGCCGCCCATGCGGCGGTGGCGGCGGGGGTCATCTTCTGGCAGTTCGGTCATGAGCCGCCGCAGGAGAGTGCGGCTGCCTTCACGATCGATCTCGCGCCGATGGTGAGCGCGCCGCCCGTGCCGGAAACGAACCTGCCCGAGGGCCCCAAGGAAGAAGAGACACCCGAGGAGATCGTGGAGCCCGCGCCGCTGCCCGAACCGCCGCTGCCGCGCGACGCGGTCGCGGAACCGGAAAAAAAACCCGAACCGGTAAAGAAGGAAGTGAAGGAGGCGACGGCGCCGCGCGCGCAGAACCTGCCGCCCGCCGCAACGACCGCAGCACCCGCGAATGCCGCGCCGAGCGACGCCAGGACCCGCGCCCTGCCCACGTATCAGCAGATGCTGCTCGCGCATCTGGAACGCTACAAGCGCTATCCGCGCGGGCCGCAGCGGCGCGGCCAGGAGGGTGTCGTCTATGTGCGCTTCGAGATCGACCGGCAAGGGAAGCTTCTCTCGCACAGCCTTGGCAAGAGTTCGGGTAATTCGCAGCTCGATGCCGGCGGGCTGGAAACGGTGGTGAGAGCCGATCCCTTCCCGCCCCTGCCGGACGCGATCTCCGGGCCGACGCTCGAAGTGACCGTGCCGATCCGCTTCAACCTCGACCGGTGATCGCGACTTACTGCTTCAGGACAAGATCAGCCCGCCATCGACGATGAGCGTCTGCCCGTAGATGTAGGAGGAGAGCGGCGAGGCGAGGAAGAGCGCGGCGCCCGCCATATCCTCCGGCGTGCCGAGGCGGCCTGCCGGGATGCCGCGGATAGCCATTTCGCGGCGCTTGGGATCGTCCGTCGTCACTTTCGTGAGCTTGGTATCGACGAGACCCGGCGCGATGCCGTTCACGCGGATGCCGTCGCCTGCCCAAGCCTCTCCCAATGTGCGCGTGAGACCGACGGCGCCCGTCTTCGATGCGTTGTAGGCGGGGTTGCCGCGCGTCGCATGGAAGCCCGCCGTCGAGCTCACGGTGATGAGCGTGCCTTTCGCGGCGGCCAGCATGTCGTGAAATTTGATGGCGCAGGCCATGAGGCTGTTCAGGTTCACATCCATGACCTTCTGGAAGCCATCCATCCTGAATTCGCCGCGCTTGTAGATGACCGTGCCCTGGGAGAGCACGAGAATGTCGAGCGAGGAGAAGGGCGGCTTGTACGCCTCGATGGCGTCGAAATCGGAAATATCCATCCGCGCGTAGTGAAGGCCCGTCATGCCGGAGCCTTCGGTGCCTTCGTAGTCCTTCGCCGAGGCGCGCGTGCCCCAGATGTGGACCTCGGCGCCGCGCTCGCGAAAGGCATGGGCGATGCCATTGCCGATGCCGCTCGATCCGCCGACGACGAGCGCACGCTTGCCGGTGAAATCCATGTCCTTCATTGCGTTTCCTCCCTTGCGAACCATCGGATTTATCACAAGGCACGGGGCTTATCCAATTGACCGGCCGCATGCGGAGAGGCACGCTTCGGGTAAAGGGAGGAAGAAAAATGACGCAGCTGTCTCATGTGCGCGGCGCAACGACGCCGCCGCTACGTCAGGAGACGATCGGCGATGCGCTTTCCGCTGCGGCAGAACGGTGGCCCGATGGAGAGGCGCTGGTCTCCGTTCATCAGGGCATCCGCTGGAGCTGGGCCGAGTTGAACGCGAAGGCGGAGGCTCTTGCCGCCGGATTGTTCTCGCTTGGGCTCCGGCGCGGCGACCGGCTCGGCATCTGGGCGCCCAATTGCGCGGAATGGACGCTGACGCAATTCGCGACCGCGAAGGCCGGCATCATTCTCGTCAACATCAATCCAGCCTACCGGCTTTCCGAACTCGAATACACGCTGAACAAGGTGGGCGTCACCGCGCTGGTGACGCCGGAGCGCTTCAAGACATCCGAATATGTGGCGATGGTGAACGAACTCGCGCCAGAGATCGCGCGCTCCACCGGCGTCATCGCGTCGGCGCGGCTGCCGCATCTGAAGCACGCGATCCAGATCGGCGGCACACCGGCCAAAGGCTGGCTCGGTTTCGACGGCATCGCGGCGCGCGCGACGGCGGAAGACAAGCGCGCCATCGCGGGCACGGCGAAAGAACTCGACGCTTACGAGCCGATCAACATCCAGTTCACGAGCGGGACGACGGGCCTGCCGAAGGGCGCGACGCTTTCCCACTTCAACATTCTCAACAACGGCTTCTTCGTCGGGAGGTCGATTGGCCTGAAGGAAGGCGACCGGCTCTGCATTCCCGTGCCGCTCTATCACTGCTTCGGCATGGTGATGGGCAATCTCGGCTGTCTCACGCATGGCGCGACCATGGTCTATCCGGCCGATGCCTTCGATCCGCTCGCCGTGTTGCAGACGGTGGAGAAGGAGCGCTGCACGGGGCTTTATGGCGTGCCGACCATGTTCATCGCGGAACTCGGCCATCCCGATTTCGCGAAATTCGATCTTTCCTCGCTGCGCACAGGCTGCATGGCGGGATCGCCCTGCCCTGTCGAGGTGATGAAGCGGGTGATCTCCGACATGCACATGACGGACGTCACCATCGCCTATGGCATGACGGAGACGAGCCCGGTGAGTTTCCAGACGGGCGAGGACGATCCGCTTGAGCGGCGCGTTTCGACCATCGGGCGGGTGCAGCCGCATCTCGAATGCAAGGCGGTCGATCTCGACGGCAACACGGTGCCGGCGGGCACGCCGGGCGAATTGTGCACGCGCGGCTATTCGGTGATGATCGGCTATTGGGACGATCCGGAGAAGACGGCAGAGGCCATCGACGCCGAGGGCTGGATGCATACGGGCGACCTCGCGACCATCGACGGGGAAGGCTATGGCAATATCGTCGGCCGCCTGAAGGACATGGTGATCCGGGGCGGCGAGAACGTCTATCCGCGCGAGATCGAGGAATATCTCTACCGGCATCCGAAGGTGGAGGATGTGGCCGTCGTCGGCGTGCCGGACCCGAAATTCGGCGAGGAGATCTGCGCCTGGGTGAAGCTGAAGCCCGGCGAGAGCGCGACGGAAGACGAGATCAAGGACTTCTGCAAAGGGCAGATCGCCCATTACAAGGTGCCGCGCTATGTGCGCTTCGTCGGCGAGTTTCCGATGACGGTGACGGGCAAGGTGCAGAAGTTCCAGATCCGCGACGCGATGATCGAGGAGCTGAAGCTCGAAGTCGCGAAGACGGCATAGCAACAGGCGGGTGCGGCATGACGGGTGCGAGACAATTGAGACTGGCCGTGATCGGCGCAGGTGCATCGGGCCTGATGGCGCTTATCCGGCTGCGTGAGGCGGGCTTTCAGGACGTCACCATCTATGAGAAGGCGGAGACGCTGGGCGGCACGTGGCGCGACAACCGCTATCCGGGCGTCACCTGCGACGTGCCTTCGCATGGCTACCGGTATTCCTTCGAGCCCAACGCGGAGTGGAGCCGCGTCTGCGCGCCGGGCGATGAAATTCTCGATTATCTGAAGAACGTGGCGCGCAAATACGACCTGGAGCGCTCGATCCGCTTCGGTGAGGAAGTGTCGAGCGCCCGCTGGTGCGACGGGCGATGGGAGATCGAGACCACGTCGGGACCGCAAGGCGCCTTCGACGCGGTGGTCACGGCCACCGGCGTCCTGCATCATCCGAACTATCCCGACATTCCGGGCATCGATACGTTCGAGGGCGACGCCTTTCATACGGCGCGATGGAAGGACGGTCTTTCGCTCAAGGGAAAGCGCGTCGGCGTGATCGGCACAGGCTCGACGGCGACGCAGATTACCGGTGCGCTCGTGCCTGAAGTCGCGCATTACGCGCTCTTCCAGCGGACCGCGCAATGGATCGCGCCGCTGCCGCAAGGACCGATACCGGAAGAGCAGAAGGCTCTCTTCCGCGAGAGGCCCGACCTGCTGCAGGCGGAGTATGAGCGCATCTCGCATGAGAACAATTCGAAGTTCGCCGCCGCCATCGTCGGCGCCAACCCGCGCGCCTATGAAAAGCTCGTGCAGGTCTGCCGCGACTATCTCGAAACCAGCGTGCGCGACCCGGAGCTCCGGGCGAAGCTCACGCCGACCTACGCGGTGGGCTGCAAGCGGCTGATCCTGTCGGAGAATTTCTACGAGGCGATCCAGCATCCGAATGCCGAGCTCGTGACCGACCGCATCGAGCGGATCGAGGAACGCGGCATCCGCACCGCCGATGGACGGCTTCACGAACTCGACGTCATCGTCTTCGCGACAGGCTTCGACACGCACAAGCTGATGCGGCCGATGGAGGCGCGGGGCCAGGATGGGCGGACGCTCGATGAGGTTTGGGCGGAAGGCAACCAGGGCTATCTCGCCGTGACGGTGCCGGGTTTCCCCAACTGGTTCATGATCGGCGGGCCGAACAGCCCGATCGGCAACTTCTCATGGCTGCTGACGGCGGAGAACCAGTTCGGCTACGCGCTGAAACTGATCCAGCGCCTCGCGCGCGGCAATGTCTCGGAGATCGCGCCAAAGCGCGAAGCCTCGCGGCGTTTCAACGAGCAGATCCGCGAGGCGTTGCCCGGCACGGTCTGGGCGACGGGCTGCAGCAGCTGGTACATCGACCGCCACGGCAATATCGCCTCATGGCCATGGACCTTCGAGAAATTCGAAGCGGACATGAGCGAGCCTCAATGGGACGATTTCGAGATGGCGTGACGAAAAAGGGGCGGCCCGAGAGCCGCCCCTGACGCGTTTCAATGTCCGCGCAGATCAGGCCGCGAGCAGGCCTTCGAGACGCTTGCGGATGATCTGCTCGGCTTCCGACATCATGCGGTCGATCAGTTCCTTGCAGGTGGGGATGTCGTGGATCAATCCCGCGACCATGCCGCAGCTCCAGGCGCCCGCATCCATGTCGCCTTCCTGCATGACGCGCGGATAGACGCCGCCCACCAGCTCTCGAATGTCCTCGATGCCGAGGCTTGCGCCCTTCTCGCGCTCGATCGCGACGATCTTCTCGACCGCCGGATTGCTCAGCACACGCTCCGTGTTCTTGAGCGGGCGCATGATGAGGCGGGTGTCGAGTTCCGACGCGGCGATGAGCGCCTTCTTCACGTTCTCATGCACGGGCGCTTCCTTCGTGGCGATGAAGCGCGTGCCCATGTTGATGCCGTCGGCGCCGAGCGCGAGCGCGGCCACGAGCTGCGAGGCAGTGCCCATGCCGCCCGAAGCGACGAAGGGGATTTTCAGTTCTTCGGCGGCGCGCGGCAGCAGGATCATGTTCGGGATGTCGTCCTCGCCCGGATGTCCGCCGCATTCGAAACCGTCGACGCTGACGGCGTCGCAGCCGATGCGCTCGGCCTTCAGCGAGTGGCGGACGGAGGTGCATTTGTGGATGACCTTGATGCCCGCTTCCTTCATCGCCGGCATGTAGGCTTCCGGGCTGCGGCCCGCCGTTTCCACGATGCGGACGCCGCCATCGATGATGGCCTTGATGTATTCTGGATAAGGCGGATTGGCGAAGCCCGGCAGGAAGGTGAGGTTCACGCCGAAGGGCTTGTCGGTCATCTTGTTGCACTTGGCGATCTCGTTGGCGAGATCCTTCGGCGTCGGCTGGGTGAGGCCCGTGATGATGCCGAGGCCGCCGGCGCTCGAAACGGCGGCCGCCATTTCGGCGAGGCCGACGAAATGCATGCCTCCCTGGACGATCGGATGCTGAATGCCGAAGAGTTCCGTAATGCGCGTCTTCATGAAGGACGTCTCCCGAATGCTTGTTGTGCCGCGGCGCCAGGGGCGGCGGCCGGTTGCTGGAGCCAAGATAGCCTTATCGGTGCGATTTCGGAACTTGGGAGGCGCGCTGCCGCCGTTCAGCCGCGAACAGCCGGTTGCGCCTTTCTGCCCGGCCGCCCGCCCCCCGCTGCGGCAAGCAGGCTTCCTCGGCCGCTTAATTTATGCCATTAATAGTGCCAATAGTTTCAACTGAGGGTCTGGGGGAACCGATGGGCAATCTGAAGAAGTGGCAGATTTATGCGCTGGCAGCCGCGGTCGTGCTGGCGGCGCTGGCGGGAACGGGCTACGGCTTCCGCAAGGACATCATCCTCTATGTCGTGGCGAAGCGCGCGCGGGATGCGACCCCTGTCGCGCCGAACCGCGAGATCGTCTGGCAGAAGGGCCCCGAAACGGCGAGCGCACCGGCGGGACAGCGGCCGCCCAACGTCGTCGTCATCCTGGCCGACGATCTCGGCTTCAACGATATCAGCTATTTCGGCGGCGGCGCGGCGGACGGGCTCGTGCAGACGCCCAACATCGACTCCATCGCGAAGGACGGTGCGAACTTCTCCCATGCCTATGCGGGCACGGCGGCCTGCGCACCTTCGCGCGCGATGATCATGACCGGGCGCTACGGAACGCGCACGGGCTTCGAATTCACACCGACGCCGCCCGGCATGACCCGGATAATGGACCTCTTCTACAATGACGGCACGCGGCGGCACGAAATGCTGTTCGACAAGGAAGCGGCGGCGAACGCACCGCCCTTCAGGGAACAGGGCCTGCCGGGCAGCGAGATCACGCTGGCCGAGGCGCTGAAGCCGCAGGGCTATCACACCATGCATATCGGCAAGTGGCATCTCGGCAATTCGCCCGAGTTCCTGCCCAATGCGCAGGGCTTCGACGAGAGCGTGATGCTGGAAAGCGGACTGTTCCTGCCGGAGGACAGCCCCGACGTCGTGAACGCGAAGCTGCCTTTCGATCCCATCGACCAGTTCCTCTGGGCACGGATGCAATATGCGACGTCCTACAACAACAGCGAGTGGTTCGAGCCGAAGGGATATCTCACGGATTTCTATACGGACGAGGCGGTGAAGGCGATCGAAGCAAACCGCAACCGGCCCTTCTTCCTCTATCTCGCGCATTGGGGCGTGCATACGCCGCTGCAGGCATCGAAAGCGGATTACGACGCGCTTTCGGAGATCAAGGACGAGCGCTTGCGCGTCTATGCGGCGATGATCGTTGCGCTCGACCGCAGCGTCGGCCGCGTCCTGCAGGCGCTCAAAGACAACGGGCTCGACGAGAATACGCTCGTTATCTTCTCCAGCGACAATGGCGCGCCCGGCTATATCGGCATTCCGGACGTGAACAAACCCTATCGCGGCTGGAAGCTCACCTATTTCGAGGGCGGCATTCGCGTGCCGCTTTTCGCGCGCTGGCCGGGCAAGATTGCGCCGGGCACGGAGCGGGACATGCCGGTCGCGCATCTCGACCTTTTCCCGACCATCGTTGCGGCGGCGGGTGCGCCGCTCCCAACGGACCGCGTGATCGACGGCATCGACATTCTGCCTTACGCGACCGGCACCGCGGCGGGTCCCGCGCCCGAGCGTCCGATCTTCTGGCGGGACGGGCACTACCATGCCGTTCGCGCAGGCGGCTGGAAGCTTCAGTTTGCCGAGCGCCCGAAGAAAACATGGCTCTTCCATCTCGACGAAGATCCGACGGAGCAGCGCAATGTCGCGGAGGAAAATCCGGAAAAGGTTGCGGAGCTCAGGGCGCTGATCGAGGCGCATAACGCAACGCAGCGCGCGCCGCTCTTCCCGGCGGTCGGCGAAATGCCGGTCACCATCGACAAGACGCTGGAAGAGCCGGCAACGGAAGAGGACGAATATATCTACTGGCCGGGCTGACGGATTTCCCCAGCGCGCCGATACGTCAAGCGCCGCTTTCTGCTTTGACGGGCAGAGGCGGCGTTTCTTTTTCCGGACGTCCGACCAGAGCGGAATATCCGTCGCAAGGCATGACGCATCCTGCCGGATCAAGACACAAGCGCGGAGCGGCACAGGGCCCGGTTTGACGATACCGCATACCCGGATGCATGCTGGAATTCCAGCACGGCCCTCAATCACATCAATCCGGGGAGACAGGTAACATGAAGTCGTGGCAGGCGATTATCGTAATCACGGCTGTCAGCCTGATCGTGACCCTGGTGGAGATTCCCTCGGAGACCTGGCTGACACTTGCCACGCTTAGCCTTGCCAGCGGGATTTCGGCGCTGTCGCTGATGGCGTTTGCAGCCATTCTGGCTGCACGCTGGCAGGCGGTCGAAAGCATATTCGGCGGACTGGACCGCGTATACGACGCTCACAAATGGATGGGTGTCTTTGCGCTTGTGTTCGCGTCGGTGCATCTTCTTTTCAAGGCCGACGATCCGCTGTGGAGCGCCGAGGCGATCCTCAGCCTGCAGCCCGCGTGGACCCGCTTCGTGCGGCAAGCAAGTTTTGTCGCGCTGATTGTGATCGTCATTCTCGCGCTCAATCGGAACATTCCGTATAGCGCGTGGCGGTGGTGGCACCGCCTGTCGGGGCCGCTCTTCCTGATCGTGGTTGCCCACTGGCTCAGCATCAAGTCGCCCGTGGCGCTCGAGAGCGCCGCCGGAATGTGGCTTGCCGGATTGTCGGCGCTGGCCGTGATTGCCGCCACTTACAAGCTGGTGCTTTACCCGCTCGTGGCGCGGCATGGCCACTACAAGGTCGTGAATGTCACGCGCGGTCCTGCTGCGGTCGAAATCGAACTGGAGCCGGTAAGCCGCCCCGCCGCCTTTCATGCCGGTCATTTCGGATTCCTGCGCATGAGAGTCGATGGATTGCGCGAGCCCCATCCCTTTACCATTGCCTCGGCGCCGCGTGCCGATGGCAGGATCAGTTTCGTTATCCGGGTCCTTGGCGATTATACGAAGGTGCTCGTCGCCATGGTGGAGCCGGGCATGCATGCCGATGTCTATGCGCCCTACGGCCGCTTCGAAAGGAAGCCGGAGTGCCACCGCGAGATATGGATCGGGGGCGGCGTCGGAATTTCGCCATTCATTGCATGGATGAGCGATGAGAATGCTGGCAAGTTCGGCCAGGTGACATTGTTCTACTTCTTCACGCCGGGGCGGGTGTTCCCGGATATCGACGTGCTAAGAGAGCTCGCGGAAATGCGCGGAATCGAATTTGTGCCGATTTCAAACGGGCCGGCATCGGAGGATTTCGCCCGCCGCTTCGACGAGATCCTGCGCGGTGCCGATGCCGCGTCTCTCGATATCGCGTTTTGCGGTCCCAAGGGCCTGCTCGGAGCGGTCCGCCGTCATGTAACTGAGCACGGCATACCCGGCCATCAGATCAGGTACGAGCTTTTCGAGTTCCGGTGAGGAGGAACGACGGGTCCGGCATCCGCCCGCTCGGAATGAACGGCCCTGATGATTGGCGAAAATGGTGCGCCCGGAACGATTCGAACGTCCGACCCTCAGATTCGTAGCAAAATTTCTCCGCTTTTCATGGCTGAACATAGCTTCGCCATAAGTGAATTTATTCATTGAAAATCATATAGTTATAAGAACATACTGGAACATACAAAATCGTCCCTACACGGCCCATGTGAGAGCCTAGGCGGAGCCTAAGAATGCGCCTCACCGACATTTCGTTGAAAACTTTGCAGCCGCCTGTCAAGGGGCAAGTGACGTATACCGATGACACTTTGCCTGGCTTCGGCGTGCGGATATCGCAGGGAGGCGTCAAATCCTTCGTTGTCGTTCACGGGCGCAATCGCAAGCGGACGACAATCGGGCGCTACCCTACGATCAGCCTCCAGGATGCGAGGAAGGCGGCAAAGCAGATCCTTGCCGAGCGTACGCTCGGCAAACATGAGGCACCGCCGATCGATTTCGAGTCCGGTATCAAGCTCTTCATAGCCACGCATTTTCCCGAGAACTACCCGAAGCCGCGAACACGGGCTGAAACCAAGCGTATTCTGGAGAAGCATTTTCTTCCATCGCTTCGTCACGAGAAGCTGGAACATATTCAGCCGCGGGAAATCTCGCGGATTGTAGACCGAATGCATCGCACGCCGGCCGAGGCGCATCACGCCTTCGGGGTGATCCGGTTGTTCTTCAATTGGGCATTCAGGCGTGGCTATGTCGACCGCAGTCCATGCGAACGGCTTCAGGCGCCAAGGCGCTCCGCCGCACGGGATCGCGTCCTGACTCACGATGAAATAAAGGCTGTTCTCAGCCACGCGCAAGCGAACGACACAACATTCAACTATATCGTTCAACTGCTTCTCCTGACCGGACAGCGTCGGGGGGAAATCGTATCGCTGCAGTCGGACTGGATCGATTTCGAGAAACGGACGATCACGCTGCCGAGCACAGTCACAAAAAACAAACGCCAGCACATACTTCCATTCGGAGATGTGACGGAAGAGATATTGCGAAGAGCGCTTGTGAGGGCTCTACAGGCAAAAGAAGAAGGTGAACCTGACGACGGAAAACCGCAACTGCTCTTCCCTGCTCGCGGGAAAAGCACCCCCTTCGACGGATGGTCAAAGGGCAAACCGAACTTCGACAAGGGATGCACGATAGCGCATTGGACCCTGCACGATCTCAGGCGCACCTGCGCGACCAATCTTGCGGCTCTCGGCGTTCCCGTTCATGTGACCGAAAAGCTTCTGAACCACATCTCCGGCACGACAAGCGGTATTGTCTCCGTATACCAGCGGCATGCCTATTTGGATGAGATGCGCGATGCCATAGATCAATGGGAAAGACTGCTACGTTCCCTCACCTGATATCTCCCAACAAAAGCGACACCTTTGCATTCCAGCATCGGTGGTTCATTTCCAAGGCTTGAAACGGACTTTTCCCCAATGCGCCAGGCCGTCTAAGACATAGTCTGGCGGCCTGCTGCCTGGGTCGTAAGGCCACAACCTTGCCATCTATGCTCTTCGTCCATAAGATCGCGGGATGACGCGCCGCCAATCCCCGCTGGAAGCTGCCTTGACGATGCTGTGCATTGTCTTGACGGTCACTTTTTCAGCGGTGTGCACCGTGCAGGCCTTGCACGAACTGGGGCATCAGGGAGACGTGGAGGGCGAGCACGGTCATCATCCGGTCAATCAGCTTGCTGCCGCCTTCGCCGGAAGCGGCGACACGGCGGACTGGGATGGCGCTGCAGGCCTTGGACATCATCACCACGGGGATTGCCAGTCAAATTTGCCCATCTGGGCCAGCGTCGGCATATACATTGATCGGAACGAGGACAGGTTGGCGATTACGCCGGAGCACGCCTTTTCCGATATGCCGATCCAAGGCCCCGAACGCCCTCCCAAACATCTCTCAGCCAGCGTTTGACCACCCGCATCTCCGGATGCGGCCTAATTCACGTCTGCCTGTGAGATCATATCATGCCGCTCATCCGCGATGTGCGCCGTCTGGCGCTCTATCGGCTTGTGTTGCCATTCGGCGTTGCACTCCTCGCCCTGCTTCCAGGGACCGACGCAATCGCACAGCCTCAAACTCTAAGCCTGTCCGACATTCTCGCGCGGACAATTGACTACGACCCGACAGCGAGAGCCGGCGCCGCACATATCCGGGCCGCCGAGGCCAGTCTCGACCAGGCCGATACGAGACCCAACCCGGTTCTCGGTATTGAAATGGAGGATTTCGCAGGTTCGGGCAATTATTCGCGCTTCGACGAGACGTCGACCACACTTTATTACGAGGAGCTGTGGGAACGGGGCGGCAAACGAAAGGCCCGAACGGATATCGCCGGAGCGGAACTGGCGCTGGCCGAAAAGCGAAGGACCGCCAACCTGCTCGATCTGGCGGCGGAGGTGCAGGCCGCATGGATCGATGCAATTGCGGCGCAGGCCGCGGCGGCGCTCGCCGACGATCGGCTCGCGGCGGTCAAACAGATGGAACGCGAGTTTCAACGCCGCGCCGACAGGGCTCTCGATCCGCAGTTCGCGCATGAGCGCGTCCTTGCAATGCTCTCCCAGGCGCAGATAGACAGCGAACAGGCCGCGCTGAGTGCGCAGACTACACGCGCGACGCTCGCCTCCTATTGGGGCGGGGACGGGAATTTCCGGCTGGATGAGGCAGAGTTCACCCGGCTCGCGATGAACGGGGAACTCGACGACCCCACAGACCTCGCGCTCCTGACGGCGGCGCGTGAGACGGCCGCCGCTCGTGTCCGGTTCGAAAAAGCGAACAGCGTCCAGGATGTTTCATTGCGCGCTGGGCTCCGTCACTTCTCCGCGGATGACGATGTTGCCGTCGTGTTCGGTGTCTCTATACCTCTCGGTGTTTACGATACCAACCGGAGCAGTATCGAACGTGCTCAAGCCGAACAGCTGGCGGCGGAGATCGATATTGCCGCGGCGCGGAACAGACGGCAACGCGAGATAGCCAGGCTGATTGCCGCACAATCCGCCGGTGCAGTTGAAATCAGACGGCTGGACGCCGAGATCCTTCCCCGACTCGAACGGGCGCTGGCGCTGGTCCGTGAGGGGTTCAATCGTGGCGGTACCGCCTTCACGCTTCTTGATGTAACGGAATCTCAGCGTGCGCTGACCGATGCCTATTCCCGCCGGATCGACCTGCTTCGCCGTTTCCACCTCGACGGCATGCGTCTCGATCGCCTGAGCGACCGCCATGTTTCCCTCCTTTCCAATGTAGAGCACAAGCAATGACTCATGCCTTTATCGGCCGCCTGATGGCTGCGGTCACAGGGCTCGTATTGATCGCGGGCTGCGACGATTCTCCTTCTTCCGATCATGGCCACGGCCATGACGAACCCTCCGTGGACCAGGAGTATGAACGTGGCCCTCATCGTGGCCGAATCCTTCGCCATGAGGATTTCGCGGTAGAAATCACCATCTTCGAGGATGGGGCCGATCCCGAGTTCCGTGTCTACGCCTATCGGTCGGACAAGCCGATCGCTCCCGCCGGCATCGATCTCGGCATTGAGCTCCACCGGCTCGGCGGGCGTGTCGACCGCTTCGCGTTTACGCCACAGGAGGATTATCTGCGCGGAGACGGCGTGGTCGTGGAACCGCACTCATTCGACGTCCATGTCCGGGCAGCGGAGAACGGCCGGAAACACGAGTGGTCCTACGAATCCTATGAGGGCCGGACGATCATCTCGGAGGAGGCCGCGCGCGCGGGCGGAATCGAAACAGAAATTGCCGGGCCTGCAACCATAAAGCGTCTTGTCGATTTGACCGGACGCATCGAGATCGTTCCGGAAGGCAAGAACGAAATTCGCGGTCAGTACCCGGGACGCATCGTGGAAATGCGCGGCGCATTGGGGGAAGAGGTGCGCAAAGGACAAATTCTCGCCCGCATTGAAGCGAGTCACAGCCTCCGCGAATATTCCGTGCTTGCGCCTACGAACGGCGTGATCGTCGCGAAAGGCGCCAATGTCGGCGACGTGATCAGCGACCGCCCGATGTTCGTCGTCGCCGATCCGACACGGCTTCACGCCGAATTCTTTGTCTATCCGGGGGACGCGGAAAATATCCGGGCCGGTCAGGCTGTCGATGTTCGGAGTTTCTCGAATAAGGTCCAGACGCCGGGCGAAGTGGAGGTCGTGTTGCCTGTCGCCGACGTCAATAGCCAGACGCTTATAGCTTATGTCGTCCTGCCTCCATCGGCCGCGGCGAATTTCCGCCCCGGCATGAGCGTGGAAGGTTCCTTCGAGGTGGCCACCGAAGACGCTCCTCTCGCCGTCCGCACCAGGGCACTGCAGCGCTTCCGCGATTTCACTGTTGTCTATGCAAAGGTCGACGACACCTACGAGGTGCGCATGCTTGAGCTTGGGCGGCGCACGCCCGAATGGACCGAAGTGCTGGGCGGACTCGAACCCGGCACGGAATATGTGACAGAGGGCGCTTTCCTGATCCGCGCGGATATCGAGAAGTCGGGAGCGAGCCATGACCATTGACGCAAATGCCGGTGCGGAAGCATTGCGGCCCCCTCTTCTCGAACGCATCATCGCCGGGTCGATCCGCTTCCGCTGGGGCGTGCTGGCGCTTGTGCTGTTGTCCGTTGCGATCGGCGTCTGGAGCTTCCAGCGTTTGCCGATCGACGCCACGCCCGACATCACGAATGTGCAGGTTCAGATCAATACCGAGGCGCCGGGCTTCACGCCGCTCGAGGCGGAGAGCCGCATTACCTTCCCGATTGAAACGGCCATCGCAGGTTTGCCTGGCTTGCACTACACGCGGTCTATATCCCGTTACGGCTTGAGCCAGGTCACGGCCGTTTTCGAGGACGGTACCGACATCTATTTTGCCCGCCAACTCGTCAACGAACGGCTGCAGGGTGCGCGCGATCAATTACCGGAAGACGTCAGTCCGGAAATGGGACCCATCGCGACAGGCCTCGGCGAGATATTCATGTACACGCTGGAGGCACATCCCGATGCGCGCAAACCGGATGGGACTGCCTATACATCCGAGGATCTGAGAACGCTGCAAGATTGGGTCATCCGGCCACAACTCCGGAACACACCGGGCGTCACCGAGGTCAACAGCATCGGCGGCTTCGTGCGGCAGTATCACGTCACGCCCTATCCCGACAGGCTGTCGGCATACGGCCTCACGATGGCCGAAATTGTAAGCGCGCTTGAGAAGAACAACGCCAATGTCGGTGCGGGTTATGTGGAACGCTACGGCGAACAATATCTGATCCGCGTTCCCGGTCAGGCGTCGGCGATAGAAGATCTGAAGCAGGTCGTCGTCGTCAATCGTTCGGGAGCGCCGATCCGCATAGCGGATGTTGCCGATGTCGCGACAGGCGAGGAATTGCGAACGGGGGCGGCAACCGAGAACGGCCGAGAGGTGGTCCTCGGAACGGTATTCATGCTGGCGGGAGAGAACAGCCGCGTCGTGGCCCGCGCCGCGGCCGAACGTCTTACGGAGGCGGCGAAAGCGTTGCCCCCGGGCGTCGAGGCCGTGGCGGTCTACGACCGCACGGACCTCGTCGAACGGACGATCCGGACGGTAGAAAAGAACCTTCTGGAAGGGGCGCTACTCGTCATCGTGGTTCTCTTTCTGCTGCTCGGGAATATCCGGGCGGCATTGATCACCGCCGCCGTAATTCCCTTCTCCATGCTGCTGACGGTCACCGGCATGGTCCAGTCGAAGGTTTCGGGCAACCTGATGAGTCTCGGTGCGCTCGATTTCGGGCTCATTGTGGATGGCGCCGTCATTATCGTCGAGAACTGTCTGCGGCGATTGGGCGAGGCTCAGCACCGCCTCGGGCGTCTGCTCGACCGTGACGAGAGATTCGCGCTTACGGCATCCGCCGCCAGCGAGGTCATAAGGCCTTCCCTGTTCGGGGTGACGATCATTACCCTCGTCTATGTGCCCATCTTCGCCCTGACCGGCGTCGAGGGAAAGATGTTCCATCCGATGGCTATTACCGTCGTCATGGCTTTGACGGCTGCCCTCCTTCTGTCCCTCACCTTCGTTCCGGCGGCCGTTGCGATGTTCGTAACCGGAAGGGTTGCGGAAAAGGACAGCCGTTTGATGGGCTGGGCACGGCGGCTCTATGCCCCGATCCTCGATGCCGCGTTGAAATTTCGGACCGCGATGGTAGCGGCTGCTGTCGTCCTGGTGGCAATATCGGCGCTTGCGGCGAGCCGTATGGGATCGGAGTTCATCCCGAACCTGGATGAAGGCGATATCGCTCTCCATGCCTTGCGCATCCCGGGAACAAGCCTCAGTCAAGCGCTGCAGATGCAGCAGGCGCTCGAGGCGGAGCTTGCACCGTTCCCCGAGGTTGAGAGGATTTTCACAAAGATCGGTACCGCCGAGGTTGCGACGGACCCGATGCCCCCCTCCGTCGCCGACACATTCATCATGCTCAAGGACCGGAGCGACTGGCCGGACCCGAGAAAGCCGCGGGCGCAGCTTGTCGCGGAGATGCAGGCCGTGGCCGAATCCGTCCCGGGCAATAACTACGAATTCACCCAGCCGATCCAGATGCGGTTCAACGAACTTCTGTCCGGCGTCAGGGCGGACGTAGCCGTCAAGGTTTTTGGCGACGATCTCGACGAACTGCTGCGCCTTGGCGAAGCTGTCGAAAGTGTGGTCAACGGTATCCCCGGCGCTGCCGATGTCGGCATTGAGCAGATTACCGGATTGCCGGTGTTGCAGATTACCCCCGACCGCGCGGCACTTGCTCGCTACGGTCTCAATATCGGCGATCTCCAGGACGTCATTTCAATATCGATGGGTGGCAGGACCGCCGGAAAGATATTCGATGGCGACAGGCGGTTCGATATCGTGGTGCGGTTGCCCGAAGCCCTGCGGCGCGATGTCGACCGGATCGGAAGACTGCGCGTGCCGCTTCCTCTGTCGGGGTCGGGCCCGCGCGAATTCGTGCCTCTAGAGAACCTGGCGGAAATCGACATCGTAATCGGTCCCAACCAGATCAGCCGGGAGGACGGCAAGCGAAGGGTCGTCGTCACCGCCAATGTCCGCGGCCGCGATCTCGGCTCCTTTGTAAACGAGTTGCGCGACCGGGTGGATACGGAAGTCGAAATCCCGACCGGTTACTGGGTCAGCTATGGCGGCACATTCGAGCAGCTCATATCGGCGGCACAGCGATTGCAACTGGTCGTTCCGGCCGCCTTGCTGCTTATTCTCGGCCTGCTCTACGCCCTGTTCCGGTCTGTCCGGGACGTGGCCATCGTTTTCTCCGGTGTTCCGCTGGCTCTTACCGGCGGCGTCGCGGCCTTGCTGCTGCGAGACCTGCCCCTTTCAATATCGGCCGGCGTCGGTTTCATCGCCCTTTCGGGCGTTGCGGTCCTCAACGGGCTGGTGATGCTCAGCTTCATCCGCCAGCTCCGCGCGGACGGCATCGGTCTCGACGCAGCAATCCGCGAAGGTGCGCTGACACGCTTGCGGCCGGTGCTGATGACCGCGCTTGTCGCCAGTCTCGGTTTTGTGCCGATGGCGTTCAACGTCGGCGCCGGGGCCGAGGTCCAACGGCCGCTCGCGACCGTCGTAATCGGCGGCATATTGTCTTCGACGATACTGACGTTGCTTGTTCTTCCAGCGCTCTATCGCCTTGTGCACGGGAAGGGTGGCAAGCCACTAGCCGACCCGCATATGGTTCCTGCGGGCTCTCAATGAGGGATAGAAGACGTCCCTTGCCGCAACACATGGGATTCCCATTCGGGTAGCGTCATGCTTGGAGTACTCAGACAAAGGACCTACAGGCATCTGTTTGCCGCGCAAGCGCTGTCCCTCATCGGCACCGGTCTCGCGACGGTGGCTCTGGGCCTTCTGGCTTATGAGCTCGCCGGTGCAGAGGCCGGTGCCGTACTTGGGACCGCGCTCGCGATCAAAATGGCCGCCTACGTGGGTATCGCCCCGGTCGCCACCGCCTTCGCCGCACACGTACCGCGAAGAACCCTGCTTGTAAGCCTGGACCTGGTGCGGGCGTCGATTGCCCTAGCGCTCCCCTTCGTTTCCGAGATTTGGCAGATTTATGTACTGATCTTTCTTTTGCAATCGGCTTCGGCGGCTTTTACGCCGACATTTCAAGCAACCATTCCCGATGTGCTTCCGGACGAACGGGACTACACGCGAGCGCTTTCCCTGTCGCGCCTCGCCTATGATCTCGAGAGCCTGCTCAGCCCCATGGCCGCAGCGGCACTTCTGACGGTCATCAGTTTTCATGGGCTGTTTGCAGGCACGGCGTTGGGCTTTATCGCTTCAGCAGTGCTGGTGGTTTCCGTCGTGCTGCCGAGTCCGAAGCATAGCGAGTATCGCGGTATTTATGAGCGAACCGTGCTCGGCCTCCGCATCTATCTCGCCACACCGCGCCTGCGCGGGCTGCTTGCACTGAACCTCGCCGTTGCGGCGGCTGGCGCCATGGTGATCGTCAATACCGTCGTTCTCGTTCAGGCGGGTTTCGGGCTCTCGCAGCAATCGACGGCTGTTGCTCTGGCAGCCTTTGGTGGCGGCTCGATGGCCGCCGCCTTCTTTCTGCCCCGGCTGCTGGATGCTGTTGCAGACCGCACGGTCATGCTTGCCGGAGCAGGGCTCCTTGTTGCCGGTCTTCTCGCTGCTGCCGTTGTACCGGGGTACAACTGGGTGCTGCCTCTTTGGGCAGGGCTCGGACTCGGTTACGGTATCGCGCAAACACCCTCGGGACGCCTGCTTCGGCGGTCCGCCGCACCAGAAGACCGGCCGGCTCTGTTCGCTGCACAATTCGCCTTGTCGCATGCCTGCTGGTTGATCACCTATCCGCTCGCCGGCTGGCTCGGCGCGGCGGCCGGACTGTCGGCAACGTCTGCCGTGCTCTCACTGATCGCTGCCGTAGCGGCTGTTGCTGCGACGGGCTTGTGGCCCCGGCACGACCCGGAGACGATCGAGCATGAACATCGATCCCTCGATGACGGCGATCCGCATATCGCAGATGCGGCCCCCACCGGGCAGGGCTTTCGTCATGCACATCCCTATGTGATAGACAGCCATCATCGCAGCTGGCCCCGGCTGGGCTGAAATCGGCGGCGCAGAAGGAAGGCATTGTCGAATGCTCGATCTGGGCGCTTATGCGGGGTTGTTCCTGAGCGCGTTCGTGGCGGCGACGCTCCTGCCGATGCAGTCGGAAGCCGTTCTCGTCGGTCTTTTGATGACGGAGACCTACCCGGCATGGACGCTTGTTGCGGTCGCCAGCGCCGGAAACATTCTCGGGGCGACGGTCAATTGGGGGCTCGGAAGAGCTTTCATGCATCTCGAAACCCGGCCCTGGTTTCCGGTAAGCGCGGAGAAGATCGAGCAGGCAAGCGTCTGGTACCGCCGGTACGGAAAATGGTCGCTGCTCATGAGCTGGATGCCGATCATTGGCGATCCGCTGACACTTGCTGCCGGCGTTCTCCGGGAGCCTTTTCCGACATTCCTTGCGCTGGTCGCAATTGCAAAGACTTTGCGGTACATCGTCCTTGCCGCTACCGCCATCAATCTGGGGTGACCGGGCTTGTTTCAGGAGATCGCTACACTTCAGCAAGAGATGTATCGCGTCCTGGCCGGAGAGATTCGGACCTTTACAGGCGATGGCGGCTGGTTTGCCATTGTAACCTTCGTCCCGCTGGGGATAGCGTTCGGCGCCGTTCACGCACTGATGCCGGGGCACAGCAAGTCCGTTCTTGCCCTCTATCTTGCCGGATCGCCTGCGGATATCGTGCGCGGCCTCGCGACCGCGCTGGTCCTATCCCTCACGCATGTCGGCATGGCGGTCCTCATCGTGCTCTTCGCCCTGCCGGTGGTTTCCGCCGTTCTCGGCAGTGCCGGCCGCGCGCCGCTGCTTGAGGATATCAGCCGCGGCTTTCTCGGCCTGATCGGGTTCTGGATGCTGTGGCGCGCCTTCCGGCCGCCGCGCGTGCGTCACCATGCAGCCGAAGGTATGAGCGTTGGCGTGATCGTCGGCCTCATTCCCTGTCCGCTCACTCTCTTTATCATGACCTATGCCGTTTCGCGGGGCGCACCCGAAGCGGGCCTCGCCTTCGCCGGCGTCATGATGGTGGGCGTGGCGACGACGCTTTGCGGCGTCGCTTGCGCAAGCATTTTTGCACGGCAAGGCATAATGAGACTTGTCGCCACGCGGCCGATCCTTGTCGAGCGGGCTATGCGATCGCTCGAAGGCTGTGCCGGCGTCACATTCCTTGCGTTGTCCCTGTTCGTGTTCATCTGACCTGGTTTGTTTCGAACAATGCCGCATGCGGCCCTGTCTTCGCGACCCGCGATGGACGTCCGCGGCGACGACAGAAGCGAGACACGAGCATGCCGGGTTGAGCGTCCGGAACGCAATACGGAAGTCGTATCAGGGCTTGGCCTCGAATATGTCCAAAGAGGCATGACCGACGCGTTGCCACGGCACGCCGGAGAGAGCTTCAAATCCGCAACCATCTGCGCCAGGGCGTTTCTGGCCAACGGCGCTGAACAGAAATGGCGCACTGTCGCCGGAGCGCTTCGACAGCGCCGACATAATATGTCTCTTCCGACTCTCGGACGCGGTGACCGTCAGCACGAGGAGATTGGGAATACCCAAATGAGATCGGTGCCCGCCGGCAGCAAGCAGGTCTTCATAGATCGAAAGCTTGGCGAGAAAGGCAGATTGACCAACCCCTGTTCGGATGATGGGCATCGTTCCGCGGTCGGCTTCGAGAGCGAAAAACCGATAATACGTCGATGCGCCAACCAGATACTCCAGCCCGAAAACTGCGTCCGGAATGACCTGACCTCTACTGGGGATTCGGGTATCGCGTTGAGACAAGGATGGACAGGGAACGGACAAGCGAAGCGGAAGAACCGAGCGCCTGGTCTTTTCCGGTGCCTTGGCGAGAATTTCCGGCCAAGGAACGAAACGCACGTCCGGACGGCCGATCGTTTGCAGCTCGATAGAGGCGAGAGCCTCACAGATCATCAGCGAATGCACGAATTGCCGCCCTGCGCCGCTCGCCCCGTATGGCATATGCGGACAGGGTTCGGCGGGCTTCCCATGCGCAGCCAGCACCTCCCGGGCTCGATCGCTGTTCTCATAGGCGGCCGGCAGGTAGCGGGAATGCGCCGTCTCCCACTGCTGCTCGGGCCGGTTCAGATAGCCGCCTTCATGGTAGAGATCGCCGAGCCGTTCCTTGAAACGCGTTTCCGATGCTCCACCAACGAACGCGTGTATGAACGTCGAGCGCAGATAGCGATAACGCTCCAGTAGTTCGAAGATCGCAAGATCGCGTGGCGTGAGATCAAGTCTCTTGCCCGTCGCTTGCCTTTTCATGCGGGAGCGGCGCGGTTTTCCTGTCATGACGATCGCATAGCACTTCCCGCTTCACGGGAAAACGTGCGCCATGATCAGCCATGCTCACCTGGGTGCGCATACGGATACCTAAGAGAAGGCGATAAATATTCGATCTACAGATCGAATATCTTCATCTCTCGAAAATGTTCCGGATATTGCGACATGGCCGCAGCAACCACGCGCCAGACGCATACATAGACATCGACGAGCCGATCGTCGGTCACAATCGATCGGCCGCCATATGCGTCGCCGAGAAATGAGAGGCCGACCATCATTTGCCCCGCAACCGCCGGCGGCCTGTCGACATCGCGGCCCGCTGTGAAGGCTGTCGCATGCGACTTGTCAGCCACTACATGCTTCGCGCCGTTACAGACGCTGCGGACCAGATCAAAGGCTCCGCCGGTCACCGCGCGCAACTTTTCTTCTGGATGTTTCTCACCTGCCTGCTTCAAGTGGTCCTTGATGTGAAAAGCAACGATGCAGGCCAGATAAGCATGCCGCCGGGTCCGCCGATCTTCCCGGAACTCCGCCAGCGTTGGAAGTACGATCTCGCGCATATAATCAGCCGGCGTCATGGTCTTCCTATCATCAACGTCTCACCAGTCGCTCGACGGCGCCGTGTCGATCGGAGCGGGCCGGGTTGCGGGCATCACCGGTTCGGCATCCTTCTTCGAGGTTTCCTTCTCTTCCCTCTCCCGCTCAACCTCCTCCCAATGGACGGCATAGCGCGCCCGCATCTCGTCGCGGACGGCTTCCGTCTCTTCCGCACTCATCCGCGGCAGGGCTTCGAGGTGACCAAAGGGAAAGCCGAGCGAGATCGCGCCCTGGGTCATATTGCGGATCGAGACGGCGAACTGTCCCTTGCCTTGCGCGCCGATGAATTCCGGCGTCGTCCTGAGCATATGCGCCAAGGCACGGGCATCCTTCTCCGAGACGCCGCCCGCGAATTTGATGCTGGTATTCGCGGCAAAGCTCTCCTGCAGTTTCGGCGACAGCTGCCCGATATATTGATGCGCCAGAACCATTCCCACATTGAACTTCCGCGCCTGTTCGAGGATCACCGAGACATTCTGATCGAGATAGTCGGCGCATTCGTCGACATAGACGAAGGTGGGCAGCCGGTCGCCTCGTGCGAGCGTCGCGCGTTCCTGCGCGGCTTGCGCGATCAGCGCGATGAAAAAGCGCCCGAAGATCTCGGTGCCGTTCTGCTTCAGGAGATCTTTCGCCGTATTGATCAGGATCACCTTGCCTGCATTCATCTCGCTGAAGAGGTCGAGCTTGTTTCGCGGATGCGAGAACATGCGCTCGAAGGTGCGGTTTTCGAGAATGCCCCAGAGACGGCGGACCACCTGGCGCTTCGTCTCCTCGAACTGCTTGCTCATGAACTCGGTCTCGAAAAACGCCCGCGCCGTGCCGTCGAGCTTCTCGATATGGCCTTGATACTTTTCGTAGCCCTTCGGCTCCATCAGTTCCCGGAAAGTGTGGATGGTCGCGTCCGGGATATGGAGCATCAACCTTGTGATGTAGCGGAAGATCACGCTCTGCTTCTGGGTGAGTTCGGCCGAGAGCAGCGACCCCAGCACGAAATCGTAAAGCTCCAGAACGCCGTTGATGAGGCGCTCCCGCTCAAGAGGCTGATAGGCATTGATCCGCTCCATGCCGGCATCGAAAAGATTGAGGGCGAGCGGATATTCGATATCGGTCGGATCGATGAGACAAAGCTTGCCGGCAAGCGGCTCGCCGGCCGCGAAAATCTTCAACCCCGCGATATTGCGGATGAGGTCGCCTTGCGAGTCGATCACGACGACGCTCCCCTCGCCTTTCGCGACGCGGTCGAGATCATGCGCGATCAGATACTGGAGCGTCTGGCTCTTGCCATGGCCGGAGCCCGCCACGATCCAGTGATGCTCG
Source organism: Parvibaculum sp. (assembly GCF_045863935.1). Classification (GTDB taxonomy): domain Bacteria; phylum Pseudomonadota; class Alphaproteobacteria; order Parvibaculales; family Parvibaculaceae; genus Parvibaculum. The sequence goes on from NZ_BTVP01000026.1 coordinate 40,529, forward strand.
AACCGGGCGCTGTCCGGAATCTCCAGGGGAATGCCCGCAGAAAAGAGCCCCTCGAAGGGTGTCTCCTTCAAATAGGCATGGACGATCTCGTCTGCGCTGCCCTCATGGCCGGACGGGTTCACGAGCTTCGGCGAGTCGTAGAACTGAGGCTCATAGGGAAGGCCCGAGGCGCCATGCTGGTTGCGCGACAGCCGTTCCCGGAGCAGGCCAAAAAGCCCCGCCTCGACCGCGTCCTGCAGATAGAACGGGAGTGCCAGCGCCTCGACCGCTTCGCCTGTCTTCGGCAAAGCGTCCATCAGCCGGACGGCGAAGGGCCCGGTCAGGCGGCCGGCTTCGGCGGCTTCGAGAAGCTCATCACGGGTCTGGAGCGCGTTCGGCGGTAACAACCGGCAGAAATCCCAAAGCGCAAGCAGCAGCGTCTCATAGGCCCGCTCGATCACCTCCGGCCGGCCGAACTTCGCCGTCAAAGCCCCGATCCGGTCGCGGTAACGCGCGAGCTCGATCTCCCCTACTCCCATGGGCGGTTCCGGAATCTCGCCCGTGAAACCCTCCGCCCGATACAGCGCCTCGATGAGCGTCACCATTTCCGCGGCGATGCCAAGCGATGGATAGCGTTCGTCGAGAAGCTCGGAGAGCCGGTCCCAGACCCGGGAGCGGAAGGCCTCCGCCTCCGGAAAGCCCTTCTCCTTCTGGAGGACGAGTGCCGCCTCGTAAAGCCGCATGGCGTCCGCGCGGCCCCGCGCCAACCGGGCCGCCGGCCGGTTATAGATCGCGCTCACAAGCCAGTAACCGAGACCCGCGACCGCAATCAGGATCGCGAAGGGCGCGAGGAAGATCAGCACGAAAAGCCAGAATGTCGCGACAATCGCCCCGAGAATGACATGCTCCGGCTTCGTGAAATCGAGGCCGTGCACGCCTCAGATCTCGAAGACTTGCGGCTCGGCAAGGCTCGCGCAATTCGCGAGATAGGCCTTGAGGGTCCTGAGGCCCTCCACCAGCCGTTCCTGATAGACCTTCGCATCATGCGGGGTGTCGAACAGATACCTGTCGGGGCCTCCCGTCAGATGCCCGATCCGCAGATGCTCGTGGGGCGCCTGGGCGCTGTATTGGTCGCCCTTGTGTTTGGCCGCCCGCTGCGCATCCATCTGCCGCTCGACGATAACCACCTCGCCGAGGTTCCAGCTGTTGATGATCGCCCGCTCCTCTTCCGAGAACTGGACAACCGCCGTCACCTCGACCTGCGGCACTTTCTTGATGAGACCCGATACTGCTTCCTTATGCTCGATCGACACGCGCATGGGCGCTCCCCCCTGTTTGTCCCCAGAGATCACTCGACGTCACACGATTTACGGATACTGCGAGGATCGAAGCGGAAGGAGGGGGAGAGAGTCAAGGAGATTGGGTGGCAGGGGTGGGTTATTAGGAAGGATACGGAGTAATAAGTCGGACTACAGGTAAGGGCAGACAACAAGCACAACAGATTGAATCTATTTGCATATTCGGAAGAATTCCGTGGACGGAGGGGCGATACGGTATCGCCCTCTGTATCCCCAGCCTATCGCCCAGGTGGCGAGGCCTTCCGGTGCCCCAAAAAGATGGGGACCGGGAGCGACCCGGTCCCCGAGGACCCTTCAGAAGGAAGTGTCAGCGGCAGGTTCATGCGTCTCGCAATGCGATCCGCGCGTCCAGCCATGCCTCGACTTCCGACAGCAACCACACAACACGATTCTGGCCGAGTCTGATCCGTTTGGGGAACGCCCCGGCCGCTTCGAGCCGCGCAATATGCTGGCCGGAATACGGGATGCCACAGACAGTCTTCAGCTCCTTTTTGGATACGACCTGCTTTTGGTACTGAGCCATCGAACAACTCCCTTGGAAAGGGAGCGTCGACGCCCCAAGTTGGCGAAGCCGCACCAGTGGGCAGGAGGAGATTAGGGAGGGAGGGGGCGGGAGTCGAGATATCTTCGGCGACGCCCTGGGTAGCCCGAATGCAGAGGACCTAGCTCAGGAAGTCTCCGTTCTAACACTTGAAAGTAAGGACGAGGTTGACGTTCGATACTAAGGATTTCAGGGTGGCTCGTAGGCCCGCTTCATGCCGATGGCACCCACTAGTACCGCAGATTGCTCAGGTCCAAAGTCGGTCCATGGCGAATGCTGAGATCGCAACAAAAATTGTTATGCTTGGGATCAGATCAACGTCGGCACTTAGCGGCGGGGCAGTTCTCGCCCCTTTACCAAAACCTCCTGCCCGGTTTCCAATCGGTAGGACTCTGGAAAGAAATGAACTAGCCACGCCTTGAGGACGCGCCATGCCTGATGGGGATCAACCTGCTCCGACGTTTCTCCTAAACGGTCGGCTAAAAATTCATGGGCGCCACCATCCGTGAGACCGGTTGTGGCGAGTTTGTCGATTTCGACAAGGATCGGCATCTGGCGAAGAATTCCGGCCAGGTAAGCGACAAACAAATTTTCCGTCAATCCCTGCGGCGGCGCAAGTGCTGCGAGATCGGCTCTCGCGGCCTCATAAGCACTACTGACCATCGTATCGGCGTCGCGCCCACGATAGACCCCCCACAACCGCTCTGGGGCGGGGCAAAGAGGAATCCAAAGACTCGCGCTAGGCTCCTCTTCTGCTTCGTCGCCGACATCTGGCACGTTCTGCATGGGATAAGCGCGCCTCAGTTCTTCGGCACTTCTCCGGATCTGGTCACGCAATTCCTCAGTGGCCGGAATCGCTGACCGCAGCAGCATTGATTCCCAATCCATAAGGCCCGGAAATTCTTGAGGAAGCGAAACCAAAAGCTCGACATTGGACGGCGTATGCCAACCTAACCCACGGGCCGTCAGATTGGCTGAGCCCACCAAAGCTCGCACGCCATCCGCATAATATTTTGCGTGCAGGTGGGGATGAACGAATAGCTTGCCACCAGGCGCGTCAGCCAATTCATCAAAGATTTCAAGATCACAAGCGCCGACGGCTATGTCCTCGGGCAACCAGCGAGTGACGCAGATACACTCGGTCACTGTTGCTGGCAATTGTGAGAGCGCCCGCCTGATCGAGAGCGATTTTATATAGGGTGCCGCAATGACGATCCGACTAGTTGCGCCGCGAATGAGTTCGAGCATCGCCTCCCCTGGCGCGACTACACTCATCCTAGTCGTCTTCCCGCTCAGTGAGGAAGAAGCGCGCCATTTTTCCCCACTCCTGGCGCATCTCGAACAAGCGGTTTTGCTGCCGAACCTCCTCCAATTCGTATCGCGCCCAAGCAGCGAACAACAGTTCTAGTGTGTCAGCCGCTTTGTGGATTCGATCCATGAGCTCGGCGTCAGATTCATCACCGATATTGGGCTCGAGAGATTCCATCAGCTGTCCGTAAAAGGGATGACTCGTATTGAAGACAATGGCAGTCAGGCCGCCTTGCTTATGTTCGACATTGAAAAACGCATAACCCTCCATCGCCTTTGTCAGGAAGACCACCTTGCGCTTACGCATCATGATAGCGTTAGCTATCTCTTCAGCGACATCTTCCGGATAGTGCTTATCCTCCTTTAGATCCTGCTCAAAACTCTCCCGAGCCGCCTCGGTGAATTCCTCACCATCCGCTTGGGTTGAATGGCCCTGTTCCGCACGTTCGCGAAACTTGGTCGTGGCCAGATCCTCAACAGTCGGCTTATCGTGTCGGTCCGTCTTCGCGCGCCGCCCTTCGGTTTGCTTCTTAAGCCGCTTTCTGACTTCTTGGATCTGTTGCCGGATATGATCAACGATGGGAAGCAAGAGTGATCGAGGATCTCCTTCGCTTTGGATTCGCTCCCGAAATTCCGACAATGACTCCCCAGGATTCGCCTCAGCGCGCCAGTCAAATTGCGCCATTTGCGAGAATATGGTCGCATTCTGCTTGTTGTTCGTAACGCCAAACACCTCGTCCAGCGTCGAAGGAAATTCAACTTCGACGCCCCACCATCGTTCGACCGGATCGTAGCTGTTTGTCCAAGCAGAATCGAGGTCAAGCTCGCGCCCCTCACGCACGATCGATAAACCCACATTTTTTGCGGCGTGTTTGCCGTAAGGCTTGGCGCCGCGATCACTCTTATCGTTTGGCACCGTCTCTTCGCGCGCCCAACTCATGCGCACGACAACATCATGTATCGCTCCATCATAGGCGATGGAAAATACCTCGTCGTCGCCCCACGATTGGAACATGGGTGAGGTGTCGAATGGGGCAGGTGTCGATGAACTTGCCATCAAGTAGAGCGGATCATTCACCCGCACGAAGTCGTCGTAGCTTGGCTCTACCTCACCGTCGGTTAGTGCAACTAGACGTATGGAAAGACGACCGTCGTCAATGAATTTTCGGTACATCCTGCCGACCAGCGTCTCGGTATTCCGCAGGGTTGCGAGAGCACCACGCCAGCTCAGCCGATACTCATCAAATTTCGACCAGAGCACCAAAGTGCCGCTCGTCCCGATGTCTTGAGAACGATCTCGCCATTCTTGGGGTAACGGCTTGGCTGTAGGCTCGGGCACGGCAAAGAGCTGACGGCCTTCAATTTCGTCTACATCGAGATAGGAGTAAATCGCGTTATCGGGACCGCTTTTCCAAGTCCACACTTCGACCCGCCGGCACTGCGAAATGGACGAATTTGGCAACCCCATGCCGAATCGACCGATACCTTTTCGATCCGTCAAATGGGTTCCATTTCCGAATTGCAGCGCAAGCCGAAGGGTCTCAGGGGTCATCCCATCGCCGTTGTCGAGGATTGCAATCGCCTGGCTACGGCGCCGTGCCCGCTCATTCAGTTGCTCATAGTCCTCGAGGCAAATGAGATCGACGTTGCTGGCATTGGCCTGCACAGAATTATCGATCAACTCTGCCAGAGCATAGGCTGTGTTTTTGTATCCGCTATCCCGCATCGCCTTCACGGCGAGTTCTGGCGGAATAATCTCCCCGACAAGCCTCCAAGCCTCAGCCGTCGTCACCTCGCTCATTCCAAACATCCTCCCAATTCTTGAACGCCTCGGCGACACTCCCGAACCCCGGCAAGTCCGGATCTACAACCGTTATAATCTCCGCCTCGTCATTTCCGCCTGCGCGCAGTCCCCTCGTCGCGCGCCCGACCATCTGACTGTAAAGGACGAGTGACCGCGTCGGTCGCGCGATCAATGCAGCGCTTATGCCAGGAGCATCGAAACCAGTGGTCAATACCCCATAATTTACCAATACCATTGGATGACGATCATTGCTCTTAAATCTTTTGATTATCCTTTGCCGTTCGGACTGGTTGCTTTCGCCGGTGACAACAAATGCTTGACGCCCTCTGGCTACCAATATTGCTGTCAACATACGGGCGTTCGCCACTGATGGTGCGAACACAATGACACGCCTATGTCTCGCAAGCAGTTCTTCAACAGCGGTGATGATCCGGAGATTGCGTTGCGTATCGTCGCCCAATCGCTCCAGAATGGCCTCCGGAATATCGATATCGGCAGACAGGAGTCGAACATCATCTTCGGTCAGATTGACGCCGGCGTGCGAGTTCAATGTCTTGAATATCGGCCGTGCCAGATACTTCTGATCGATCAGGAAGGTCACGGGATCGCTATATCCCTCAACCTCCAACGTCACCTTCTGGCCGTCGAAAAATTCCGAGAGCTTTTGGTCTTCACCGATGTCGGACCAGCTCCGACCCGGTGTTGCCGTCAAACCCAACAACGCATTCCGGACGCGCTTGCTGTACAGAGCGTTTAGAATGGCCGCGTATGTCGGAGCGATGGCCTGATGAGCTTCGTCGATAACGGTCAGTGATACTCGATCCGCCAACCGTAAGAGCGCGGCTGGGTCTCGGTTATCCCAGGCTGACATCTTAGACAAGCCAGCCACAATCACGCCGTCACGGATGTTGCTGAGGTCGGGATTTCGGCCTCCCCAAAAGCGCGCTAGGTCCAAAGAGCGATTCCCAAGGAAGTGCCACGCGTTCTCGAATTCATCGGCCGCCTGATCCAACAGCTCAGCATTCTGGGCCAACCAGCACACCACTGTGGATTCATGCTGCCGCAAATGGTCCGCAACGATGTGCATTGCCGTGCGGGTTTTCCCGGCGCCGGTTGGCATGTGGAGCACGACCTTGCTGGGGGCGGAGGTCAACGCCACAATCACCCGATCCGCCGCTGTCCGCTGATGTGCGAAAAGCGCATAGCCGGCTGCAGCCTTCATCATATTGGACGAGGCCGCCACCGGCGCCCGTTCGTCCTCTACTACACCAAAAAACGAAAGCAGAATTGAAAGGGTGTTGCTATCTGCCGCTTTTGTACACAAATCGGCATAAAGGGAACGTCCGTCATTTACCCCCACGCGTCGTGCGAGTTCTCGTGCCTTCGGCAGAGGTAGCGCTCGGATGACGTGTTCCCGCCCCTCGATATCTCGAAGCAACGTGGACGGATCTATCAATTGAGCGGCCAAATCGCCAAGTCTCCCGTCCAACGCAATGTCCGGATCAAGAGCCTCAATGGTATTGATGATCGAGGGGCCAATAATCTTTCGTAACGTCGTCGGCTTCGCCCCCCGCAGTAAGGCCTGAAGGGCAATGCCCGGAGACGTCGGAAAGCCCGCTGCCTTTGTCATTTCAGAATGTTTTCCGCATTCAAGACAACCGAGACCCGATATTTCGCTACATCGACGGCGGCCGCGCTAGCAAAGTCGATCAAGCTTTCCAAGTTCAACGCTCTGTCGCTCTACGTTTTACTTATGACATGTCAGACACACCTTAGCCTTGCCATATAGATCATCAATATCAATAGGTTCTCTATCCTCCCTTAAAGGATTCGCTTGAACCTTAGAACGCAGCCGCGCGATCCGCTGCTCATGATCCGACTTTATCTGCGCAACACGGTTCGGGCGTTCCAAATCTTCAAGGGATTCGCCCTGACTCCATGTGAAAGGCGAGCCATGCTCGACGGCGTCTTTCTCATAGGCTTTCGCTTCTTCGTATGCATCAGGATGGTGTTCTTTCAATCGAACCCATTCGATCTTTTGCTGAAAAAAGCAGAAAGTGCAGCCGCTACGTGAACGCCATGAATAATATTTTGGAAGCCCCAAACCGGCTCCTTCAAGGATGTCTAGCACACCGGCCTTGTCAACACCGGCTTGTTTGAATGGCAACTTGACGATCAGCCTATCGTGCTTTGAGGCATAACCTTCCCGGTATTCCTCATCGCTGCGAATGGCCACATAGCTATAGATGGTCGCCCCCTCGGCCAGCATCGGGCGGAGCCAGTGCTCAAACGGGCGCAGCTTGAGTTGACGCGTACACCAGCGGGTTTGCGGTGACGGCAGGAATTCGTTGTACTGCTTTAGCCAGAAATCAAAATCCCGGTCAGGATTGAGCCTCCGAATAGGCTGACCCAGAAACCCCTCCAGACGGCCCAGGTACTCGTAGACTTCCGGAAGCTCCTTGCCGGTATCGGTGAAGAAATATTCGATCTCCAACGCGGGATGGTGCTGGCGCATATAGACTGCGAGGGCCGCGCTATCGCGCCCGCCGGAGAGGCCGAGAACGTGCTTTTCTGAAACGGATCTATTCACGACTTCCCTTTCCCTCCTCGTTCTTGACAAGAATGGCATTTATCCATGCATCTTTTCCTCTATGGCCACCCTCGCCTTGGGAAATCCAAATCTCAGCCAAGTCCATGCCGGCGATATTGCCCAAGACGGTGCGAAGTCGGGCTTCGTTCATATCTAGGTAGAAACGACCATCTTCTGAATATCGCTCACCTGGCCCATGTTTGAACGAGATGTAGAGAGCCCCGCCGGACCTGAGTACTTGAACGAGCCTGCGAAATGCGTCAGGCAATTCGTTGGAAGGCACATGGAGCAGAGAAGCGCAGGCCCAAATGCCTTCGTAGAGCAACTCGGATTCAAATTCCTGGAAACGCTGAACACGTGCGGGAACACCTGTTAATTCCGTTGATAGAGCGCAAAGCGAAGGCGAAGCGTCGAAGGCATCAACATCGTATCCGCGCTCTTTGAATGCGAGTGTGTCGCGCCCGGAGCCGCTGCCAGCATCAAGTATCCGCGCGTGCTTAGGAAGATAGCGCAGAAAACGAACATAGACCTCCGACATGTCCACGCCGAGCGTAGCAGCCGAATATGCGCTCGCCTGCTCCTCATAGTATTTGGAGGTTCCACATTCACCCGCTACCGCCATTAGCGCGGCGCTAAACATTCGCGCCTCCAGTCTTCTTCCTTTCTTTTCCCTGACCGCTCCTATTGAAGATGAGCAGATAGAGGGCAGCCAACAGCACTACGAACCCGCCGACACCCCAGCAACGACTTATTGCGAATGGCCAATACGTCCAGAAAGCGCTGATAAACGAGAAAATGGCGGCCAGCATCATGAGCGTGCAGAAGATCGTTATCATGCTGTAGCTGCCAAGCCAGGGAAGTTGAGGATTTGTGGGTTTGCCACCGGCGAAGCTCGCCGGATGAAAAGCTTCGATGCGCTCAAGGTAACTCTCTAAAACATCCCGGATTCGATAAACAATCAAGATCAGAGCGAGGTTACTGAAACCTGCCAGCATTATGAGCGCGAACCTGATTTCCATATCCAGATTTTCGGTAACGCCAGCACCAAACCAGAGACCGCCGGTGAGCGTCATAGCGAGCACAGGCACGTGGTTCATCTGCGTATTGAGGCTTCGAAACTGCTCAAAGTTCTGAACATAGCAAAGTTGTTCAGCGGGCGAAGCTTCACTCATTGTGAGCCATCCTTACTTCTGAACCTGCTTCGGCGGTTGGGCGCATGTAGCTTGCTGTCAGTTCGGCTAGAGCCGCGAGAATGACGTTTCGCTGCTTCACGTGTGAATTCTCCAGTATGACTTCGACCCGCGCAATCAGCGCGTCGACGTTCTCTCGATCGGAGTCCGCGATGTCGAATTCCTCCAGAAACGGGGCAGGCCGACCATCAACGCCAATCATAACAGCCATGGCTTGCCGCTTATCGGGGCGTCCCTTAACCCGCGCATAGGTCTCGGCGCGCAGGAATTTCTGCGCCAATTCGGCTAGCTCGACGGTGGCGCGATCGAGATCGGGGTCTACCCAATCACGGGGAGGCTTGTTCGCAGCGAGGCTTGCGATCCCTTCGAAACTTTCTTCGCTTTCATTGAACTGGGCCAAACGCCCGGCGAACGCATCAAGCCGAAAATCACCTGCCAATTGCCGAATATTCTCCGCGCGTGCGCGCAGCTCCGCCAGCGATTGGGGCGAAACATTCGGAACACGCAGTTCAGCGAGCATTATGTCGCGCAGACGTTGCAGCATCGACGGATAGGCGAGCACCAACTCGCCGAGCCCATCGCGGACGCTCTCGATCACACGGCGCAAGTCATCTTCTTTGCCAAACGATACGTCTTCGCCGAGTATTCCAGGAATATCGTCGAAGAGGAATTGGTTGGGATCGTGCGCCCTCTTGAAGAGATCTCGGATATTCACCGCATTGGACGACAGGCGCATTGTACGCGCCGTCCATTGGGGCAAACGATCATAAATTGCGACGAGGCCGCGCCCCACATCGATGGGCGCCAGATTGACGAGATCATTAGACTTGTCCAAGTTCCGCACAACCTCCGCCATACCGGACAAAAGGCGTCGCGAAACATCAGACAAGTCCATCCAGCGCAGCTGGATGAAGGCTGGGTCTTTCGCCAATAGCTCAACATCTACATCGTCGAAGCGCGAACGGAAAATGCCATTGCGATAAACTGCGAGCCGTTCACGTTGCGATAGAATGAAGGCGACCGCAAAGATCGGCATCAGCCCATCTTTCACGCCGAACGGAGGCTTGCCCCATTCCGCGAACAGCTCGGAAATCGCCACGGTCCTCTTGGCATGTCTCCGCACGTAGTCGGAGGCTTTCTTCCAGATCGGACCCAACCGACGTGGATCAGCAGCGCCAGTATTTGGCGCCGCAAACCGCCAGACATCGCCATCCTGCACATAAAGGCCTGTTGATTCCAGGACAGACGCAAACAATCCGCCTTCCGCGGGAAATCCTTCAATCCCGAGACGCGGCTCACCCTCGTTCAGAACCATGCGCCGAAGAAGATTGTTCTGCGCTGCAATTGCATTGCTCGACGGCTTTTGCCGATTGAGCAACTCGTTGTGCAGGCGGGGAGATTCCTCGAATCGGCGGTCGGCTAAATCCGACGCGATACTGTTCAGGTCGGCCTGGCGCAAGCGCTTCGGCTGATAGTTCTTGCGAAACCACAACGCATTGTCAAACGCCTTGTGGAGCTCCGTTTCGAGAAGCGCTTGCAATGACGCTAAGCGGGCGAACACTTCGCGACGCGCAACCGCATCGCCCTGGAGTTCGGGGTGATCGTTGCTTACACTTTCAAGGGCGAACAGCTCGCGGGCCAGCGGTAAAATTGCCCAAGAGCGCTTCGATATGCCGACAATAATATCCCACTCATCACTTTGGCGAGCGGCTTTGCGGCAAAGCTCTTCGGTATGCTGTTCATCTTCTCCCTCGGTCGGAATAGCCAGCAGGAATTCACCGATAGCGTCATTCTCGGGCTCGAGCTCAGCGGCAAAATCCACCAAGCCGCTGACGGGCACGATATTGACGTCAAACCAGCGTAGCGCGCCGGTCTCATGATAATGTCGCTTCGCTAGAACGGGCTGCAACCCAGCAAGCGCCTTCAATTCCTTGAAATTAATCTCATCAACCTCGTCGAGCGCGGCACGCACGGCTCGATCAATGTCGAAATCGCTGCCGGCGAAGATCGCTCGCGCATCCAGGAATTTTTTGAAGATCGTAAAGGACCACCGGTCCAAGTCGGCAAGTGCTTTTTCGAGCGCCCTGGCCGAAGCCTCGGGAAAACAAGCGTTGAGGAGCGCCGAATTCGCGACTAGGCCCGACCGTTCCTTGAACAGATCGATGACCGCAACAGTCTTAAGCAGCTTGACGTGCAGGTCACCGCCGCCAATCGCCTCACAGCGTTCGAGCGCCTCGGCCGCCAGCGCCCAACGATGCCCATCGGGAGAAGCGAGGATCGACGGCTCCAGATTGGTTCGCAGATAATCCCACAGCCGTTCCGGTCCGTAGAGGTCGCGATCGCCGGCCTGGTTGAGAAAATCCTGGAAGCCATGCGGCTCCGATGAGTTCAGGAACCCAAAAATGCTACGCTGATTCTGACCAAAGCGCCGCCGCGAGATCGGTCCCAACAGGCAAGCGACTACTGGGTGCAGCGGCCAGCAATCCTCCAGCATAGTGGCCAGCCGCTCATTGTCGTCCGCGCGATCACGGTGGGCGAGCCTGGCAACCGCCGTCGCAACGGGTCCCGGCTTTTTATACTGGTGATCGCTCTCGATAGCCCGCGCGACAAGGTCGATCTGTTCTTCGCCGGCGGTATCGACCACGAGATCAACAAAACGTCCTTGTATTTTCGCCCATTCGTCGCGCATTTCGTGCGACAGCCTGTGCGCATATTCATCAAAGGCCTGATGCAAGACGCCCACAATCAGAAATCGACCTTTGCTGCGAGACGCGACTTCAGCGAGCTGCTGCAAGATGAAAATGTCGGAGCCGTCCTGGGCTGCGCCTTCCAAAAATTTGCCCATCTCGTCGATGAATAGGAGCAGTCCGCCATGCGTCCGCGGTTTCTCAGCCGCCGCTTCGATCAGCGCGGCAATGAGGTTGCTTTCAGTCCAACCGCCGCGCGGCCGCCTTGAAATGAGACCGGTCTTCGCGACAGCTTCTCCAATCACGGACACTGGATCGTCACGTCGGGCAACGACCGGAACGATACGCCACCCCTTCGTGCCGGTAGGAAGAGCGGTGTGGATCTCTTTCGTCAGCTTTTGGCCAAAGAGCTTCGCGGCTTGTCTTTGGAGCCCTGGATTTCCATTCAGCAGCGCACTCAAAGCGATGACTAGGCTCGACTTGCCGCTGCCATAGGGGCCGGTCCAGGTAAATGCGCCCTGGCCCGCTTCCGACACATGCCGCACCATCGTTGAAAGGGTGTTGGCTGACGACTGGGGGCAAACAAAGCCCTCAAGAGCGGCTGCATCGCCCAAATCGGCGTCAATCCGGATCGATCTCATGAACCGGCGAGCGATATGCACATGATCGCGCAAGGTCATCAGGCAGCTTCCCTCTCGGTCCGATCGTCATAGTCCCTCATCAGCAACGCCAACGCAGCGTCTGCGTCGATCGACGCGTTGCGTACGATCTGTTTCAGGCCAGCCGCCTCGGACCATCGCAAGGCCCCGTTCGTGACCTCCTCAAGTCCGGCAAGTCGGTCTGCGACGTCATTTTCGTCGAAGAGAAAGGTGCGGCCTGGACTGCCCGGCGCATGCGCAATGGCTTCGAACGACAGTGTCGCCGCTCCCGAATAGCGGGACCAAAAATCAAGAAGTGCATAGGCGAAAACGCCATCGCCCAAAGTCGATTTTGTGCCGCGCACGAAACGAAAACCGTCCTTTTTGCCAATGGCCTTGATAAGCCCAAGTTCCGTCAACGGCGATTCCAGCGCATCGTCGTGCCCAACTTTGCCGGATGGTGGCCGCGCGACGTAGGTCCGAATGAAACAGGCTACGTCGTTTTTAAGCGTGGCCTGTGCCACGCGTGACCAATTGCGATCCTTGGCCAGACGATCGAGCTTTTTGATGAAGCTTTCACGCTCGAAGGTGAGCGCCGGATAGTGGCTGAACGCCCAGAACCATGTAGTCTTCTCAGCGTGGCCGGCCAATTGCCAATGGATGAGCCACAGGGTCGCCGGATGCTCCATGAAAGGGTCCACCCCCTTCGGGCTGAAGAGCAACCGTCCAAGTCCGGTGGTGCGGACGCTATTAACCGTTGGCTCATCAATAATGCCCGCAGCCTTTGCCCAATGCCGCATGGACGCGACCATATTTTTGCCGACGCCGAAACGCGCAATTGCCTCATCGTCCCAACAGGCCACCCGGTTCTCGGGCACATCTTCGGTTTCGGCGACCCGGTCAAAGGCCTTCTTCAGCCACCCATAGCGAAGCGGAAAGGTCTCGTGGCCTGAAAACTGCGGGCTGTAGCCATCTTGATATAGTGGTCCTCTTGCCATGCCTTCTCCCGGGCTACTGGATCGTACGTCCAGGTCGACTGTATGGTGGGAACAGTGTTAGGGTCAATGAAGGCTGGATATGTCCTCCAGAACGGCCACAATCGAATTGGCGATGGCCAAAGGCCACATAGTTCGACCATGTGATTGATATTAAATGCGAATTGGGAAATCTATCTATCTCGATCACCAAGCAACGACACCCGTCGATTCCCAAGTTTTTGCCGAAATGACCCCCTATTTTGCGAAGTGCTTCGGCAATCCACATTCCACAGATCATTCGCTCGGATGGGAATCATCGCAGGCGGTTGAAGCTGCGGCTGCAACGATCGGCAATCTGATTGGCGCGGACGCAGACGAAATCATCTTCACATCAGGCGCTACCGAGGCGAACAATCTCGCCCTTCTTGGGCTCGCTCGACGCGCGGCTGGAGGCAAGCGTGGGCGCGTCCTCGTCGGGGCAATCGAGCACAAATGCGTTCTGGCGGCGAGCCGCACTCTAGAGCAACAGCTCGAGTACGATGTACAATATCTTCCTGTGGATGAGCAGGGGCTCATCAATCTGTCGATGCTCGAACAACATCTGTCCGAAGAGGTTCTGCTTGTCTCCATCGCACCGGTGAATAATGAGATCGGCACGATTCAAGACATCAATGTAATTTCCAAGATGGTTCGGGCTGTTGGTGCGCTTCTCCACTGCGACGGCGCACAAGCGCCGTGTGCGATCGATATGACAGACATGGCGGAATTTGCCGATCTGCTTAGCCTATCGGCTCATAAAATCTATGGCCCGAAGGGCATTGGCGCGCTCTACATTCGCCGGGACTTACACCCTCAAATCGAACCGCTCATCTATGGCGGCGGCCAACAAAGCAATTTACGGGCTGGCACAATCCCGGTCCCGCTCTGCGTCGGTATGGCTGCAGCAACACGCCTCCTTTGCTCATCCGACGCCGTAAGCGAACGCAAACGCCTGCGGGGTCGCACCACAGAATTCATCAGTCTTGTACAAAGCCTTTCGTGGCCTGTCCTCTTGAATGGTCCCGACGCTGCGCGTCGGCATCCGGGCAACGCCAATTTGAGATTCGAAGGATTTGATGCCCAGGATATTCTCAGAACGCTTCAGCCTTATCTTGCCGCCTCCACGGGATCGGCTTGCACGTCCGGCATCCCCGAGCCATCGCATGTATTGCGGGCAATCGGACTTTGCACAGCGCAGGCGGATGGATCGATTCGCTTCAGTCTCGGACGGGAAACAACCGATGAAGATATTCACTACGCCGTGGAGCTCATTGACCATGCCCTTGAACGCATCTCGCGATCATCTGCTGTAGTTCGATAGCCTGACGCTTAGAGCACAAGACGCAAATTCGGCTTCTGTCCCGAAGCCAACACTCGAGGCTGGCTCGCAAGAAGTGCTCACCCAGCGATGTTCGGTCGGCCTAGAACGTCTATTCAGTATTTATGTAGAATAGATTGAACAGAATGAGCAATTCTGTTCACTTAATAGTAATCAGGTCAACCTCTTTCTTACGCTTTGTTGCGTATGGAAGAGTGACCTTCAAATTATGATTTACGACAATACGGGGCGAAGGAAATATCTCACGATCAATGAACGCGAGGCATTTATTGGGGCCGCACATAGCTTGCGACCAGAAGCGGAGACTTTTTGCCTGGCACTCGTTTACACGGGCGCGCGCATATCTGAAATTCTCGCGCTGACGCCAGAGCATATCGATACCGGCGCTGGAATTATCATCATTGAGAGTCTCAAAAAGCGTCGGCGTGGCGTCTTTCGGGCCGTGCCCGTGCCAACACACTTCCTCGCGCGACTTGAGGCAGTTCACGGTCTTCATGACGCTCAATCAGATCTGGGGCGGCGGACCGAGCGCTTATGGCCTTGGGGGCGAACAACCGCGTGGACGCAGGTTAAGCAGGTCATGCGAATGATTGGAGTTGGCCCAAGCCAGTCAATGCCCAAAGCGCTCCGACATGCCTTTGGAGTGGGGGCCACACAAAAGACTGTTCCACTTGACGTGAGCCCCTGAACTTCCTCCAGATTTGAGTAGAGTCCGTCAATTGAAGG
>NZ_BTVP01000027.1:0-54084 GCF_045863935.1 Parvibaculum sp.
CCTGCCTTCCGTGCCACAAAGACGTGGATGGCCCGCATAAAGCGGGCCATGACGGCTTTGGGTTTTGAAAACGGCCCGGCTTTCTGAATTCGGAGCCGATCGGAACATCCGGGTGATCCAGTAAACTCAATTTCGCGGTTCCGAGTCCCGAGTGCTGGCGAACAGGCGTTTCGCTCGCAAAATCAAAAGCTTGAACCAGACCGGGAAAATTTAAACCGGACAGCAGTGGCTTCATGCGGGTCATCCACGTCTTCCTTGATTGCACTTTGCCAAAGACCCCGGCTTTCGCCGGGGCAGGCGTGGGTGGCCCGGACAAGCCGGGCCATGACGTGAAACGGGAGGAGGGACTACGCCGTCGCCGTCGCCGCCGCCAGTTCGCGGGTCACCTCTTCCTCCACCGGCATCTCCTCCAGCGCGAGGTTCGAAATGAACTGCCTTGCGCATGCGTCCCAGGCGAAAATCATGGCATAGGCACGGGCATCCTTGCGGTCGAGGCGCAGCGCCGCCATGCAGGCGGTCTTCAGGTCTTCGTCCAGCGCGCCGGCCTTCGCGCCATCGGCTGTGAAGGCGAGCACGTCGCCCGGTCCCTGCACGGGGTAGCCTGCGACGGGCGTTCCCGCCGCCATCGCCTCGATCAGCACGAGGCCGAACGTGTCGGTCCTGCTCGGAAACACGAAGACATCAGCCGCCGCATAGGCTTCTGCCAGTTCCTCGCCGAAGAGGGGGCCGGCGAAATGCGCGTCGGGAAACTTCTTCTTCAGGTAGTCGAGGCGCGGTCCGTCGCCCACCACCATCTTGGTGCCCGGCAGATCGAGTTCGAGGAAGGCCTCGATATTCTTTTCGACCGCCACGCGCCCGACATTGAGCCAGACCGGGCGCGCGAGCCCCATCGGGTGCTGGTCCGCGAGATCGGGCCGGGGCTTGTAGAGTTCCGTGTCGACGCCGCGCGACCAGATCACCGGCTCGCCGAAACCGCGTTCCCGCAGTTCCGCTTGCAGCGAAGGCGTCGCCACCATCAGCGCCGTCGACTTCGCATGGAAGCGCCGGAGAAACGCATAGCCCCATGAGAGCGGAATGCCGGTGCGTGCGTTGAGATATTCGGCGAAGCGCGTGTGGAACGATGTGGAAAAGGGAATGCCTTTGCGAATGCAGAAACGGCGCGCCGACATGCCCAGCGGCCCTTCCGTCGCAATGTGGATCGCGTTCGGGTTCGCTTCCTTGATCAGCCGCGCGACCTTGCGGCCGGGAAGGAGCGCGAGCCTGATTTCGGGATAGCTCGGCATCGGCACGGTGGTGAAGAGGTCGGGCGTGATGAAGGTCACCTCATGGCCGAGCGAGGTGAGGTTCTGGGTAAGCTGCTGCAGCGTGCGCACCACGCCGTTCACCTGCGGCGGTGCGGCGTCGGACACGATGACGATGCGCAGCGTCTCGCAGAAGCGGCCGACATCGCGCGGCAGCGGGCGCCCGCGCAGGCGTCCGAGAAGCCTTGCCACGCGGCGCTTCTTGCGGGGCGTGGAGGGAAGAGGTTCCGATGTATGGGGCATGTCAGGCAGCCGTTGGCACCGTTTGGGGCATGTCCTCTTCCTCGGCCGGTTCGGTCTCGCCGTTTGCGAGTTCCGTGTTCCAGGAGAAGGTCTGCCAGGTGATGAGGGTGAGCGCGCCCGTTTCGTCCTCGGAGAGCGACGTGCAGCTTTCCACCCAGTCGCCGTCGTTGCAGTAGAGCACGCCGTCGAAGTCGCGGATTTCCGCATGGTGGATATGGCCGCAGATCACGCCGTCCACGCCGCGTTCTCGCGCTTCGCGGGCGACGGCCTGTTCGTAGCTCGAAATATATTCGACCGCGTTCTTCACCCGGTTTTTCAGGTAGGCCGAGAGCGACCAGTAGGACAGGCCGAAGAAGCGGCGGATTTCGTGCAGCCAGTTGTTGAGCGCGAGCGCGATCCCGTAGGCGCGGTCGCCGAGATGGGCGAGCCACTTGGCGTATTTCACGACGCTGTCGAACTGGTCGCCATGGATGACGAGGAATTGCCGCCCGTCCGCCGTCTCGTGGATCGCTTCGCCGATCACGTCGACGCCGCCGAAGTTGAGGCCGGTGTAGTCGCGCAGCGCCTCGTCGTGGTTGCCGGGCACATAGATGATGGCCGCGCCCTTGCGCGCCTTGCGCAGCAGCTCCTGCACCACCGCGTTATGTGCCGCGTTCCAGTACCAGGAGCGCTTGATGCGCCATCCGTCGATGATGTCGCCGACGAGGTAGAAGGTCTCGGCGTCGTTGTGGCGCAGGAAGTCGAGCAGGAGCTCGGCCTTGCAGCCCGGCGTTCCCAGATGAATGTCGGAGAGGAAGAGCGTTCTGTGCTGCCTGCGGTGCTTCGGGCGGGGCCCCAGCAATCTTTCGTCGAGGCCGTTCCGCCTGGCCTTTGCGCGGGCGGCCTCCTTGCGGGCCTTCTTCGCGGCCCTGGCGGCGGGGAGGGCGGGCAGGCCGTCCGCGGGCTCGCGGGACTTGTCGAACAAGCTGCTATCGAACAATGTCATGTGCCCGATCTTTCATCGCGCCAATCTCGAGCTGCGCGGGTTCTGCGAATCGTTTTCCTGTCTTCTGTCACGCCGGGAGTATGGGTGCGCTGCAACAAGGTATCGTGACGTTACGATGACACTTATGTGACAGTGACCGGCCGGCCCCGTGCGGCGTTTCGCCTGCTAAGTCCTTGTGCAGACGGTTCTTTTCCTGTGCTAGATTGTTTTCATGCGCATTCTGATCGTCGAGGATAACCGCCGCCTTGCGGCACTTGTCGCCAAGGGCTGCGAAAAGGCAGGCTTTGCGGCCGACATCTGCCATGACCTCGAAGGCGCGCAGGCGGCTCTCGGCACCGCGCGCTACGACATCGCCATTCTCGACCTCGGTCTGCCCGACGGGGACGGGCTCGAGTTTCTCGCCGCTCTCCGGCGGTCGGGAAGCGAGCTGCCGGTCCTCGTGCTGACGGCGCGCGATGCGCTCGAGGCCCGTGTCGAAGGCCTCAACGCCGGGGCGGACGATTACCTCCTCAAGCCCTTCGCGATGGAGGAGCTCGTCGCGCGGCTCCGCGCCCTTCTGCGTCGTCCGGGGCAGGCGCTCGGCCGCATGCTCGTTGCGGGAAATGTCTCCTTCGACACGGTCGCTCGGGAGGTTTCGATCGGCGGCGTGACCGCTGCCTTTTCCCGTCGCGAAACCGACCTTCTCGAAATCCTGCTTCGCCGCCAGGGCCGCGTCGTGCCGAAGGACGCGATCGAGGAAAGCCTCTATGCCTTCGGGGACGAGGTTTCCTCGAACAGCATCGAGGTTGCGATCCATCGCCTGCGCAAGCGCCTTGGCGAAGCGGGAGCCGATGTCGAGGTTCATACGCTGCGCGGCATCGGCTATCTGTTGAGCCCCGCCGCATGAAGCGCCTCCGCAACATTGCCTCGCCGTCGCTGACCGCGCGCCTCACACGGCGCGTGCTTACAATCGTGGCAGTGAGCTTTCTGCTGCTGCTCGTGATCCTGAAGGTTCAGTATCTGACCGAGCGGGATTCGCTGCGCGACCGGGCACTCGAGGCCCAGGCTGCCGATGTTGCTTCCTACATAAGCATCGCAGCCGGCGGCCGTCCCCTTGTCTCCCTGCCCGAAGCGCTTGAGGAAGGCTACAGCCATCCCGATCGTCAATATGTCTATCTCATCGTCGACGCGGAAAGCCGCGTGCTTGCTGCATCGCATGACATCCGCCAGCCGCTTGCGCCTCTTCCTGCGGCGGGAGGGGATCCCTATTTCAGCCATATCGACTTCACGGGCCGCGGTTCCTATTACGGCATCACGGTGCGTCTCGCGGGCGCGCAGCCGCCGCTCTACCTTCAGGTCGCGCAGGGCTCCGCCCATCCCGACGTGCTTGCCGACTCCCTTGTCGCAGAGTTCCTCGAGCGGTCATGGGCCTTTTTGGTGGTGCTCGTCCTTGGCATCGTCGCCGTCACGGTGTGGACGGTCCGCCAGTCGCTCGCGCCTGTGAGGCAGCTCTCCTTCCAGGCAAGGAACATCGGGCCAACGTCGCTCGACCGGCGCCTGCCGGAAGAAGACATCCCCTCCGAGATCGTGCCCCTCGTGCAGGCGGTGAACAGCTCGCTCCAGCGCATTGAGGCGGGATACAGGCGCGAGCGCGAGTTCACGGCCAATGCCGCCCATGAGCTGCGCACGCCGCTTGCCGTACTCAAGGCGAATATCGAAACGCTTTCGAGCCTCGATGAAGTCCCTCAGCTGATCGAGGAGCTCGGCGACATCGAGCGCCTCGTTTCGCAGCTTCTCCGCCTCGCGCAGGTGGACAATCTGGTGTTGCGGCCGGGCGAGGAGGCGGACCTGCATGGCGTCGCCCTGTCGGTCGCGCAGCAGTTGGGGCCCCAGGCGCTCGCCGCGGGCAAGTCCATCGAACTCACGGGCGAGGGCGGTCCCGTTCCGGTCCGCGGGAATGGCGACTTCCTGGCGCTCGCCCTTCGCAATCTGGTCGAAAACGCGCTTGCCCATACGCCCCGCGGCACGAGCGTCGAGATCAGGGTGGGGGCGGACGCGAGCCTCGCCGTCATCGACGGCGGACCGGGCGTCCCTCCCGCCGACGCGGGGCGGATTTTCGAGCGTTTCGTGCGCATAAAGCCGGGCGCCTATAATGGTGCCGGCCTTGGCCTGTCCATCGCCCAGCGCATTGCCGCCGTTCATGGCGGCGGTATCGACGTCGGCCGGGAGCCGGGCCGGGGGGCGGTCTTTACCCTTCGCCTGCCTAAAAAGGTCGCACCCTACTCCCTGTAAGCTTCCTGTAAGTAGGTTCCGGTGGATTCCACAGAGCGGGCCGGGAAATGGAGCCCGCCAAGCGCATGAACGCCGTCGCGCGTGAACTGCCGTCAGGAACCCGTATGCCTCTTTCGACCCTGTCCAAGGCCCTTCTGCAACGGTTCGGCCTGCTGCGGTTGCCACCCGTGCATCCGCTGGTATTGACGCTCGCCGTCTCGGCCTTGCTCGTGCTCTTCTACAATGCGCAATTGTGGTCGGCGGTGCTCGGCTGGTGGCCGGGCCGCTCGCTGAAGGATCTGGTCTTTCTGGGCTCGATAGGCCTTTTCCTCGGCATCGCCTTCAACCTCGTGTTGCAGCCCTTCGCCTTTCCGCGCCTGTTGAAGCCCGTTCTCATCCTTGTCGTTGTCACTGCGGCCGCCGTTTCCTACTTCGCCTCCGCCTATGGCGCGTTGATGGACCGGACCATGATCGCCAATGTGATCGAGACGGATACGCGGGAAGTCGGCGACCTGATGAACCTGGGCTTTCTGGTCCACATGGCCCTGTTCGGCATTCTTCCGTCGCTTGCCATCATCGCCGTTCCGCTTCGCCTGTCGGGCTGGCGGCGCGAGGTTCTCTTCCGCGGCGCCACGGTTCTCGGCAGCCTTGCCCTTGTCGGCCTCGTCGCGGCGGTCTTCTTCCAGGATTATGCGGTTCTGGTGCGCGGGCACCGCGAAGTGCGCTTCATGATCAATCCTTCCGCCGCCATATACGCTTCCGTGCGCTATGCGACGGCCATTCCCGAGGGAATGACGGCGCCGTTCGAGCGCATCGCGGCGCGGGTGGATCGCGGGCCGATACCGATAAGCACGGATAGCAAGAAGACCGTCCTGGTGTTTGTCGTCGGCGAGACGGCGCGCGCCGATCATTTCTCGCTCAATGGCTATGGACGAGACACCAACCCTGAACTTGAAAAGCGCGGCGTGGTAAGCTTCGGCGAAGTGCGTTCCTGCGGCACGTCGACGGCCGAATCCGTGCCCTGCATGTTTTCCGACCTCGACCGGTCGCATTATTCGGTGACGAAGGCGCAATCGCGCGAGAACCTGCTCGACATCCTCGTCCGCGCCGATGTCGACGTGCTCTGGCTCGAAAACAATTCAAGCTGCAAGGGCGTTTGCGCGCGCGTGCCGACCGAGACCACCTGGAGCCTCAACGACAAGCAGTACTGCGACGGCGGAGATTGTCTGGACGATCTTCTGGTCGAACAGCTTCGGGACGCGCTCGCGGCAAACGACCGCGACCTTGTCGTCGTGCTGCACCAGATCGGCAGTCACGGTCCGTCCTATTTCAAGCGCTATACCGGCGACTACCGCGTCTTCGCGCCGACTTGCGACACGAACCAGCTTCAGTCCTGCTCGCGAGAGGAGATCGTCAACACCTATGACAACTCGATCCTCTATACGGATCGCTTCCTGTCGGAAGTGATCGACGTGCTTGCCGGGGCGTCGGACCGTTTCAATACCGCTTTCCTCTATGCGTCGGACCACGGCGAATCGCTCGGCGAGGGCGGCATGTACCTGCATGGCATGCCCTACGCGTTTGCGCCCGACACGCAGAAGCATGTGCCCATGCTGTTCTGGGCCTCGCGCGGATATCGAGCGGCATCCGCGCTCGACATGGCTTGCGTCCGCGATGGGGCGGACGCGGCCTATAGTCACGACAATCTCTTCCATTCCGTGCTTGGGATGTTCGGTGTCCGCACCGAGGTCTATCAGGCCGATCTCGATGTGTTCGCGTCCTGTCGTCCAGGCGCGACCATAGCTCACGTGGCGGGCTCACCCGCCCCAGACCAGACGGCCCGCCCGTGAGCGACACTTTGGCCGACGCCTCGCGCCGCGGCTTTCTGCGCTCGCCGGAAGTCTCCCTGTCTCTTGCCGCCATCGCGGTGCTGACGCTCTGGCCCCCCGTGCATGCGCTCGATCTCCGGCTCGCGATGCCCTTCTTCGATGCGGCGGCGGACGCATGGTTCTTCCCGCCGGACGACAGGGGCGCGGCTTACTGGCTTCTCTATCGCGGTCCGAAAATATTCCTCGTCGCCGCCAGCGTCGTCTCGCTTCTCTGGCTTGCATGGCGCGGCTTCACGAAGCGCTGGCAATCCTTCGACACGCGGTTCCTCGCCGGTCTCCTCGTTCTCGGGCTGACGGCGCTTCTCGTCGGCGCCATCAAGAACTCGACGGGCGTCTCCTGTCCGGTGCAGGAAACGGTCTTTGCTGGTCCCTATCCGCATGTGGCGATCTGGGATCGCCTCTTCGCTCTCGTTCCGCTCAATGAGCATCTGCGCTGCTGGCCGGCGGGACATGCCGCTGCCGGTTTCGGTCTTCTCGGAGCCCGTGTCATGGCGCCCGTCCATGCGCGCCTTTCCTGGCGCTATCTGATGCCGGGACTCACGGGCGGTTGGGCACTCGGCATCTACCAGATGGCCCGGGGACAACATTATCTTTCCCACACCATCGTCACCATGGCGATCGCCTTCATCCTTTCGGCTGCCGCCATCGCGATTCTCGACCGGATCGAGGATCGCGGTTGACCGGGGATTACTTTTCTCGGCTAATCGGGCACCGTCGTCGCGGCGGTATGTGACGTTTCGATGACATTCGTGTGACAACAGCCTCCGGATATCCCCGCTTTGGCGCTTCGCCGCTTCATTCACATCATCCTCAATCCGACCGCCGGCAAGCGTAAGCGTCACCTGCTGGATGACGTCGTCGGGCGCTTGCGCGCTGCCGGTGCAGATGTGACGATCGAGCTTACCGAGGCCGCGGGTCATGCGACGCAGCTCGCTCGCGCTGCCGCCCGCGCGGGCCATGCGGATGTCATTGTGGCCGCAGGCGGCGATGGCACGATCAACGAAATCGCGCGCGGATTGCTCGGGCAGGGCGTGCCGCTCGGCATCGTGCCGCTCGGCACGGCGAATGTTCTGGCTATCGAGATCGGACTTCCTCAGAGGGCGGAGGATGTGGCGTCGATGCTGCTCGGCGGTCCGGCGGAGCTCATCGGGACGGGTCTCGTCCAGAACGAGATTTTTCTCATGATGGTCGGCATCGGCTTCGATGGTGAGATCGTCCACGGCATCGACCCGAAGCTGAAGCGTCTATGGGGTAAGGGCGCTTTCATCTGGTCGGGGCTCAAGGCATGGGTGCGCGGGCCTGCGCACGACATCCGTCTCGTCGTGGACGGCCGCGAGAAGCGCGCCGCCTGGGCCATCGTTACCAATGGCCGCCACTACGCTGGACCTTTCGTGCTTGCACCCGATGCCGACATAACGCATCCGGGACTCACGCTCTTCTTGTTCAAGAAGCCTTCGCGTTTCGCCTTCGCCGTTTATCTCGCGGCGCTGGGGCTCGGGATGGTGCCGCGTCTTTCAAGCGTCGAGGTTCTGCCGGCGCGCCGCATCGACGTTCAGGGTCCGGAGGGTCTTGCCGTCGAGGTGGACGGCGACGATCGCGGATTTCTGCCCCAGACCATCGAGCGCGGTACGCAGTTCCTGAGGATGGTGGTTCCCGGTTAGGCGGCGTCGGCCTTGCCTTCGAAGCGCGGACGGCCGATGCCGTTGCGCGAAGGCAGCTCCGAAAGCGTGTTCCATCGTGCGTAGTAGTCTTCAAGCGAAAGCGACACGCCTTCGGGGCCCATGATGCGCGCATGGGTACGCTTCAGCCTGCGCGGCTCCGTCACGCCGCAGGAATGCGCGATGACGCAGACTTCCTGTTTCACGCGTTCCGCATAACGACGAACACGTTCAGCCTTGTCTGTGACATCAAGCCCGCGCTGCAGACGCTTATTGTGCGTGGTGATGCCTGTCGGACAAGTATTCTTGTTGCACTGGAGCGCCTGGATGCATCCAAGTGCAAACATGTAGCCGCGGGCGGAGCACACAAAGTCCGCGCCGACGCAAAGCGCCCATGCGACTTCCGCCGGAGTGATGAGCTTTCCGCTGGCGTTGACGCGGATGCGCGACTTCAGCTTGTGACGCTCCAGCGCATCGCACAGCATTGGCAGGCTTTCCCAGATCGGCAACCCCACATAGTCGATGAGCGGCATGGGTGCAGCGCCGGTGCCGCCGTCCGCGCTGTCCACTGTGATAAAGTCGGGTGCGTTCTCGATCCCGCGCGCGTTGATCTCCTCGCAGAGATCGTCGAGCCAGTCGTAGGCGCCAAGGACGAGCTTGAAGCCGACGGGCTTTCCCGTGATATCGCGTACATGGCTGACGAAATCGAGCAAGTCGGAAATGTTTTCGACTTCCGGATGACGGTTCGGGCTGATCGAGTCCGTTCCTTCCGGAATGCCGCGAATGCTCGCGATTTCTCCGGTTACTTTCGCTCCGGGCAGGATGCCGCCCTTGCCGGGCTTTGCACCCTGACTGAGCTTGATTTCGAACATGCGGATTTGTTCGATGGCGGCGAGCGCCCTGAGTTTGTCGTCGGACAAGGCGCCGGTTTCGTCGCGGCAGCCATATTTCGCGGTGCCGATCTGGAAGACGATGTCGGCGCCACCCTCAAGATGGAATGGAGAGAGCCCACCTTCGCCGGTGTTGAGCCAGACGCCCGCCATGCGCGCGCCGTTGGAGAGGGCCAGCACGGCCGGCTTCGAGATCGCGCCGAAGCTCATGCCGGAAATATTGTAGATCGATGCGGTACGGTACGGAATGCGCGCATAAGAGCCGATTTCTACAATGGCCGTGTCGGCGGCGTTTTCGTCGAGCGGCGGGAAGGGGCAGTTCGCGAAGGTGACGGTGCCTGCCGGACGGAGGTCGCGCGTGGAACCGAAGGCGACCGTGGTATCGACGCCTTTCGCTGCGCGGTAGACCCAGGCGCGCTGTGCACGGTTGAAGGGAAGCTCTTCGCGATCCATCGCAAAGAAGTACTGCCGAAAATATTCTCCGAGCGCTTCGAATATGTAACGGAAGCGGCCGATCACCGGATAGTTGCGGCGCACGGCGTGCTTCGTCTGGGTGCTGTCGATGACGTAAAGTGCGACAATGGCGAGCACCACGCAGCCGATGCCCATGATGAAGAGGGCCGAGAGAATGTCGACGATCTGCCAGAGCGCGGAATTGTTGAGCGCCTCAGCGAGATCCTTCAATGCCGTGCCGAACATTCGTATCCCCCCGCTGTGGTGCCCTTTAGTCGCTCGATCCTACGCGCCGGGCAGTGACGCTTCCGCGACAAGTGTCGGGCTGGCCGAAGCAGGCATCGGCTCGAGCACACGCGGTGCCGGTCTGCCGGTCGCCGCGATTTCCGTTTCGACATCGCCTTCGGCGATCGAGAGTCTGAGGCCGACGGCCGCGCTCGCCGTTTCGCGCACGCTCTGTTCCGGTATCGTGTCGAGCACCTTGGGCGCCGGGCGATATGCGATAGCGGCGATCGTCTCTTCCTGTGCGGGAACGACTTCGACGCCATGGCCGATGGCGGGTTTCAAGACACCCGTCAAATCGATCTTCGGCTGGAGCGCGGCAACTGTACGGTTCACGACGCGCTCGCGCTCGTTCTGCCAGATGCGGATCACGCGGGCGAAATAGCGGTCGCCGCGCGCTTCGGTCTGCGAATGATAATTCGCGACGGCTTCCGGCCATGAACCCGAGCGGTCGTGCAGGCGCATCAGAAAGTCGGCGCCGTAAGCGACATTCGTCATCGGATCGAAGCCGTCTTCGAGGCTCGCGAAGGCATCGGGGTGGTAGCGAAGGTTCACCTGCATGCAGCCGACATCGATCGAACGCATGCCGCTGGCGAGAAGGCGCCGCGTCGTCGCGACGGCTTCGGCCTTCGTCTTGAAATAATAGGCGCGGCCTTCTGCGTTGATCGTCCAGGGCCAGGCGCGCGCCTTGCGCGTCGTGCGGTCATAGCGGCCGGATTCGGCCATGGCGACGGCGGCCAGAAGTGCGCGGGGCAGGCCGTTCATGTGTTCATGGTGGATCGCGGCGTCCTCGCAGAGCGTCGAGGGGTCCGCGTTGCCGGCCATGACCGGTTCGGGGCTCTGCGCAGCATAGGCGCCCGTCGCCAGCGCCAGCATGCCGAAGGCGGCGGCGCCGAGAATGAAGCGTCGTGCCGCCGGTGAGCGATCGTCGCGATACTTAGCCATAAACCCCGTTCCAGCAGTCGATAACGGGGCCATCTTCGCCGTAAGACCTTAAAAAACCTTTTGGATGACGCTTTTTGATTTATCGCGGGAACCGTGAGACGGGCGGATCGGTTGGTTCTTCAACGTTAACGACCAAGGAGTTTCGGACATGGAAGCGACCACGGAGCGTGTTTCGGCCCATACGGCGGATGAAATCAATGACCGGATCCGCAGGGAATCGGAGAGCAGGGTGAGTTATTTCGCGGAGCATCCGAAGGAGATTGACGTCCGGCTGGAGGAACTCGACCGGGAATGGGATATCGAACGCACGCTGGAGGCGAACGCTGCTTCGATCACGCTTGCTGGCGTTGCCCTCGGGGCGACGGCAAGCCGCAAGTGGCTCTTCCTGCCGGCGCTCGTCAGCGGCTTCCTCTTTCAGCATGCGACCCAGGGCTGGTGCCCTCCGGTGCCGATCCTGCGGCGGTTCGGGGTGCGCACGGCCTCCGAGATCGGCCGGGAAAGGAATGCGCTGAAGGCTCTGCGCGGCGATTTCGGAGAAATAGGAGATGGCGCCGCTTGCGAACGGGCGCAGGAAGCTTTCCGGGCGGCTGGCGCCTAGCGGGTGGATGGTGTTCCGGGTGCGGTGTTGCGCCGCACATTTTGGCTATTCCCGCAACGCAAATGTCTAAAGAAAGCGCTTTATGCCAATAACTTAGGCGCAAAAATTTTTTGCTGCGCTGCGCAAAAATTTCCGGTTTCGGCCTTGATTTGTGTGCAGCGCAATGTCATCTTGTGCATCGCGGCATTGGTTGAGACTTTCTCCCTTTGCCGTAGCCCTTCCTGGGCGTTTCCTCCCTAAACTTGGGCCCTGGTTCGCCAGGGCCCCTTTTTTTGTCCCGTTGCCGGGACATCCTTGAAAAACCTGGATTTTCAGAAGGCAGCCCCACGCATGCCGGCTCCGAGGGCCGACCAGTCGCGCTCGGCCATTTCGGCGGCGAAGGCCGCCATGTCGGCGCGTACCCGCATGAAATTTCTCGATCGCTCAAGCCGCAGTTCGTCCATGTAGAGCGCGCGGTTGAGTTCGATCTGCAGGGCGTGGAGGCCTTGTGCGGGGCGGCCATAGTGCTCGGTGTTGAAGCCGCCTGCGTAAGGATTGTTGCGGACAACGCTGTAGCCGAGGCGTTTCAGGATGCGTTCGGCCTCGGCCGTGACCGCTGCGGCACAGGACGTGCCATAGCGATCTCCGAGCACGATATCGGGCCGGTCGAAGCCGCTGTCTTCATCCGCGGGGCCGCCGACGGAGGGCATGGAGTGGCAGTCGATCAGGACGGCACAACCGAAGGTCTTGAGCGTCTGTTCCAGGAGTTCCCTGAGCGTTTCGTGGAACGGCATGTAGAGATGCGCGATACGCTGTTCGGCAACGGCATAGGCGAGGGGCTCGCGGTAGATCTCCGCCGAATCGGCGACGACCCGCGCAATGGTGCCGAGGCCCCCAGCCACGCGAAGCGAGCGCGTGTTGACGTGTGGCGGCAGCGGCTCGGCAAACATGGTGGGATCGAGCTCGTAAGGCTCGCGGTTTGCGTCGAGATAGGCGCGGGGGAACCGGGCCTGCAGGAGGGGGGCGCCAAGGGCCACGGCTCCGCCGAAAATCTCCTCGACGAAACAATCCTCCGAGCGGCGCAGTGTGACCGGGTCGAGATTCGAGCCCTTCACAAAGGATTCCGGATAGTAGCGGCCGCTATGGGGCGAACTGAAGACGAAAGGAATCTGCTGCGTGGCGGGCCGTTCGACGATAATCGGCTGCTCGAAAAGACCGGCTTCATCGCCCCCAAAAGCCGCGCCGCCGGGCGTCGTGTCATCTGCGGTTGTCTCGGGGGCCAGATCCATCGGACGGGGTCGCTGCCTGCCTTGTCACCATTTTCTTTCTGCGCCGGAGCGCACGCCGGAAACCATAGCACGCCTGTAGCGCGAGGAGCGACAGGGCGGCGAATTAAAGGTGTTCCGGTTCAGCCAGCACGGTGTGCGCTGGAACCACAGGCATCAAAATTGGAGCCGGAATGGGTGTCATTCCCTTGGGGCTTCACATCCTGTTTACTCTTCGCGTCCTAGTGTTCCTTCATGGATTCGCGGGCGGCCGGGGCTGCGACGAAACCGCGAAAAATGGGCAATCTGACGATTATCGGGCTGGGCAAATGGCACGAATTCTCCTTGCGGAAGACGATGAATCCATGCGCAGGTTTCTGGCCAAGGCGCTTGAGAACGCGGGACACGATGTCGTGCCCTGCGGGAAGGGCGACGAGGCCCATGGCTGCCTCAAGGAAGACGTATTCGACATTCTGCTGACGGATATCGTGATGCCGGAGATGGACGGAATCGAGCTTGCCCGGCTTGCGGCGGAGCTCGATCCGACGCTCAAGATCATGTTCATCACGGGATTTGCCGCCGTCGCCCTCAATCCGGAGGTCGCTACCCCCCGTGAGGCGAAGGTGCTTTCCAAGCCCTTCCATCTGCGCGACCTCGTGGCCGAAGTCGACCGCCTGATGGCGGCTGCCTGAGAGCCTCTCTCACCCGACCCCAAACCGCCGTTTCCGGCTTGTCTTTGCGGTTCATCCTAGATATACGAACGGCCTCCGGTCGCTTGCGTCCGGCGGACGCCTGAGGCGTCCGGACCCTCCCCGTGGCAATGGGCGTGTAGCTCAGCGGGAGAGCACTTCGTTGACATCGAAGGGGTCACAGGTTCAATCCCTGTCACGCCCACCATTGCCATCCATTTCCGATCACCCGAAGTTGTTCCGGCACGGCCGTTTTTTGCCGTGTCGTTGGGGACATGCTGGCAAATTGCCATTTTCGCGCCCCGGTAAATGGCCTATTCCAGACCATCCACGCCGCCCACCTGTTTCCTTGCGCAATGCGCCGGCTGGCAGGCGCATGGGCCGTCCGACAGGTTGCAGCCTCAAGAGCGATATTCATGAAGTTCGATATCCAGTCCCTGAAGACGCTTTCTCCCCGCAGCATGCTGATCGTTCTCGGCGCCGTTCTTCTGGCAGCGCTCGCGGTGCTGTTCGTCTACAGGCTTTACGGCGTTGTCCTGGGACAGGGACAGCAGGGCGGTTGGCCGGCGCCCGTGGTCGAAGCGGTTGAGGCTCAAAAAAGGGATGTCAATCTTCAGGTCTCTGCGCTCGGTACGCTGCAGGCCGACCAGGCGATCACCGTGCGCCCCGAGATTACCGGTATCGTCACAAGCATCGACTTCGAGGATGGCGAGCGCGTCGAAAAAGGCGACCTCATCATCACGCTGGACGACAAGGACCTGACAGCGCGGCTTATGCAGGCCGAGGCGCGGTTGACGCTGACGCGTGCGAACTACCAGCGTGCGGAGCAGTTGCTGAAGCAAGGTTCGGGCACGGCACGCGCGCGCGACGAGGCGCTCAACGATTTCAAGTCGGCGGAAGCGGAAGTCGCCGCGGCGGAGACGGCGCTGCACAAGGCGACCATCACGGCGCCGTTCAGCGGCATCATCGGATTGCGGCAGGTGAGCCTCGGCGAGTATGTGACCGCCGGACAGGCGATCACCACGCTTGCCGATGTGGACAATCTTCGCATCGATTTTCGTGTGTCCGAAGTCTTCCTGACCGAGGTCGGAAAAGGGCAGGAAGTGAACGTCGTCTTCGATGCGTTGCCTGAGCAGGTTTATACCGGTGTCATCAGCGCACTCGACCCTGTGGTGAGCGTCGAGGGGCGGGCGCTCAGCGTTCGCGCGATCATCCGGAATGTCGATGGAAAGCTCCGGCCCGGTCTTTTCGGCCGTGTCGAGATCGTCACCGATACGCGCCGCTCGATCATGCTGCCGGAAGCTGCGATTGTGACCACGCCGACCGGCGACAGGGCCGTCTTCATCGTTGTCGACGGGCACGCGAAGATGAGCCCTGTGACGATCGGTACGCGCGTGCCGGGCGAAGTCGAAATCCTGGCAGGCGTCGAGGGCGGCGATACGGTCATCGTGAGCGGCCAGCTCAAGGTTCAGAACGGTGCGCCGGTTGAAGTTGCGAACGGCGAAGATGCGAAAATCGGGTCGCCCCAGGCGGGCGACGATGCCGCAGCCGAATAGGCAGGGAAAAGAGACGTGAACATTTCCGAGCTCTTCATCCGTCGCCCGGTTTTTGCGACGGTCGTAAGCCTTATCCTGATGCTGATCGGTCTCGTCTCGTATGACCGCCTTTCCGTGCGCGAATATCCGGAGATCGACGAGCCCGTCGTGACGGTGACGACAACCTATCGCGGTGCGAGCGCCTCCGTCATCGAACGTGAAGTGACGCAACCGCTCGAAGATTCGATGGCAGGCATCGAAGGCATCGAGGTTCTCTCCTCCACGAGCCGCGCCGAGGAAAGCCAGGTGACGGCTCGCTTCACGCTGGAGACCGACCCCGATGTCGCGGCGAGCGACGTGCGCGATCGTGTCGGCCGTGCACGGGGAAATCTGCCGGACGAGATCGACGAACCCATCATCGCCAAGGTTGAGGCGGATGCGCAGCCCATCATGTACATCGCCTTCAAGAGCGATCGCATGTCGGGGCTGGAAATCACCGACTATCTCGACCGCATCGTTACCGACCGGCTGCAAAATCAGCCGGGCGTCGCGCAGGTGACGATTTTCGGCGGACGCGAATATTCGATGCGCATCTGGGTCGACCGCTCGCGGCTCGCGGCCTACAGCCTCACGGTGCAGGATGTCGAGAATGCGGTGCGTGCGCAGAACGCAGAAATTCCTTCGGGCCGCATCGAGAGTATCGACCGCGAATTCACGGTGCTGGCAAAGACCGCGCTCCAGACTCCGGAGGAATTCGGCAACATCGTCGTGAAAGAGACGGACGGTTTTCAGGTGCGTCTCAACCAGGTGGCGCGCGTCGAGGTGGCGGCCGCAGACGAGCGCCGGTCGGCAACCTATAATGGCGAGACCTCGATCTCGCTGGGCGTGATCAAGCAGGCAACGGCCAACCCGCTGGAGGTGGCCGCGAATGTTCGAAAGGCGCTGGACGATCTTGCGCCGACGCTGCCCATCGGCATGGCATCCTTCGTCGGCTACGATACATCCATCTTCATCGCTGAATCGATCAACTCGGTCTATGAGACGATCTTCGAGGCGGTCATCCTCGTCGTTCTCGTGATCTTCGTCTTCCTGCGGACGCTCCGGGCGTCATTCATTCCGGTCGTCACGATACCGATTTCGCTGATCACGAGCTTTGCCATCATGCTGATGCTCGGCTTCAGCATCAATACGCTGACGCTGCTGGCGATGGTGCTGGCGATCGGCCTCGTCGTGGACGATGCGATCGTGATGCTCGAGAACATCTATCGCCACATCGAAGAAGGGAAAGCACCTTTCCAGGCCGCGATCGACGGCTCGAAGCAGATTACCTTCGCCGTCATTGCAATGACGCTTACTTTGGCCGCGGTCTATGCGCCGGTGGGCTTCGCCGAAGGGCGGACGGGCAAGCTCTTTCTGGAATTCGCGCTCACGCTGGCGGGAACCGTGGTTGTGTCGGGCTTCATTGCGCTGACGCTGACGCCGATGCTCTGCTCGAAGCTGCTCCGCCACGAAACGAAGGAAAGCCGGCTTCAGCGCTGGCTGCGCGAGCGCCTGGATGCGCTCGATGCGGGCTACAAGCGTGTGCTCGGCCAGGCGCTTGGCCGTCGCGGGCTGATCGTCGGCATTGCGGCGGCGGTTGCCCTTTCCTGCGTCGGTCTCTTCTCGTTGTTGCGACAGGAGCTGGCGCCGTTCGAAGATCGCGGGACGCTACTCATCGTCGGGCAGGCACCGCAAGGCGCGACGCTCGAGTTTTCGCGACGTTATGCCAAGCAGATCGAAACATTCCTTGTCGATATTCCGGAAGTGACCGGATACCTCGTCGTTTCCGGGTTTCCGCAGATCACCGACCTCGTCTCTTTCTCGCGCCTTGTGCATTGGGGAGAGCGCAGCCGCTCGCAGCAGGAAATCGTCGCCGAGCTGCAGCCGAAGCTCGGGCGGATACCGGGCATCATGGCTTTCGCCGTCAATCCGCCGTCGCTCGGCCAGAGCGGCCGGTCACAGCCGGTCGAATATGTCATCCAGGCGTCGGGTACCTATGAGGAACTCGAAAGCTATGTGAATGCGATGATGGATGAGATCCGGCAGCATCCGGGTTTCGTCAATCCGGATACGAACCTCAAGCTGCAAAAGCCGCAACTCGATATCCAGGTCAATCGCGACAAGGTGGTGGACCTCGGAATCAGCGTCGCAACTGTCGGGCGTACGCTGGAAACGTTGCTTGGCGGGCGGCAGGTGACGCGTTACGAGCAAGGCGGCAAACAGTATGACGTCATCATTCAGGTGGCCGACGACGAACGCCGCACACCGACCGATATTCGCGACATTTACGTGAGTGGCGGGAAGGGTGAAATGGTGCAGCTATCGAACCTCATCGACGTGAGGGAAACGGTTGCGCCGAACGCGCTCAACCATTTCAACCAGCTGCGTTCGGCAACCATTTCGGCATCGCTTTCTCCAGGCTATTCAATGGGTGAAGCGCTCGCCTTCCTGGACGATACGGCGCAGCGGCTTCTTCCCGCGACGGCGCAGACCGATCTCAACGGTCAGCTTCGCGAGTTCGTGAAATCTTCCGGCACCATTGCGGTTACTTTCGTGCTGGCGCTGCTCTTCATCTACCTCGTGCTGGCGGCGCAGTTCGAGAGCTTCATCGATCCCGTCATCATTCTCGTCAGTGTGCCGCTGTCGCTTGCCGGTGCGCTGATGCTGCTCTTCCTCACAAACACGACGCTCAACATCTACAGTCAGGTCGGGCTTATCACGCTGGTGGGCCTTATCAGCAAACACGGCATCCTGATCGTCGAGTTCTCGAACCAACTCCGCGAGAAGGGGATGTCGGTTTATGACGCCGTCGTCGAAGCGGCGAGCCTTCGCTTGCGTCCCATCCTCATGACCACGGGCGCCATGGTGCTTGGCGCTTTGCCGCTGGCGCTGGCTTCCGGGGCAGGTGCGGAGAGCCGCAGGTCGATCGGCTATGTCATCGTCGGCGGCATCAGCTTCGGTACGCTGCTGACACTGTTCGTGGTGCCGACCGTCTACCTCATCATCGCCGGTGGGCGCGAGCGCCGGCTCGCGGCGAAGGCCGCGCGCCGCTCACAGGTGCCGGCGGAATAGGTGCGATCCGTATACGGAGCGGATGAGCGAAAGCGGGGATAAAGCGGTTCGACTGTCATCGAAATGTCATTGAAACGTCACAGTTTCCGTCCGCCGCGACTTATCCCGCATTTGAACCGGGCTTCGCAGCGCTGCGAAAAATCTTATCCCCGCCCATAGCCGCTCGTTACGACATTTTTCAGAAGGGACGGTCGCCGTTCACGGTCACGCGCTCCATGTGACGCCTGTGACCATGATAGTCGTTCAGCGCGAAATGCTGAGCGGCGCGGTTGTCCCAGAAGGCGATGGCGTTTTTCGTCCAGCGGAAGCGGCAGGTGAATTGTTCCTGCGTGCAATGCTCGAAGAGGAAGTCGAGGAGAGGGCGGCTTTCCCGTTTCGTCATGCCCACAAACTTCTCGGTGAAGGCGGGATTGACGTAGAGGGCCTTGCGGCCCGTCTCCGGATGGGTGCGCAGGACGGGATGCTCGAAGGAGGGCGTGTCATCGCCGGCGACCGTCACGTTCATCGATTTGCGCCGCTGCGCGGAGGCGCCGCGCTCGCTGTATTCACCTTTTGCCGTATGGATGGCCTTCAGGCCTTCAAGCATCTTCTTCATGCCGTCCGACAGCGTTTCGTAAGCGAGATACTGGTTCGCCCAGAGCGTGTCGCCGCCATAGGGAGGCACTTCCTTCGCATAGAGGATCGAGCCGAGCGCCGGCTCTTCCAGAAACGACATGTCGGAGTGCCAGCCGCCGCCGAAGTTGATGCGGTCTTCCGGCTCCTTCACGATCTGCATGATCTCTGGATGCCCGTTCATGCCCTTCACGTAAGGGTGGATGTTGAGCGTGCCGAAACGGCGGCCGAACGCCTTGTGCTGTTCGTGACTTATGTGCTGGTCGCGAAAGAAGATCACGACATGGTCGAGGAAGGCCTGGTGAATGTCGTCGAAGGTTTCGTTCGAAAGCTCCTTCGACAGGTCAACGCCCTCGATCTCCGCGCCGAGCGCGCCGGAAACCGGCTTCACATCAATGGTCTTGTATCCCATGAAAGCCTCCCTCGTTCCCTGTTCAGGCCGTTGCCTTCTGGAAGGCGGGCCGTGCGGCGAGCCGCGCGAAATATGCGCCTGTATTGGGATATTCGCCGGTCAGCAGGCCGAACATCTTGCAGAGCAGCAGCGAGTAACCGAGCATGATGTCGGCTGCGGTGAAGTCCTTGCCGCAGATGAAGTCCTTGCCGGCCAGTTCCTGTTCGAGAACGCCGAGCATCTTTTTCGCGCTCTCGACCGCCTCGGCGGCCACTTGCGGAATGCGCTTGTCTTCCGGCCGGATGAAGGAGTGCTGCGCGATGTTGCCGAGGGGGACCATGAAGGTCGCCTCCGCAAAATGGAACCAGTACAGATACTTTCCATGATCCACGGTGCCGGGCTTGGGCTCGAGGCGGCCTTTCCCGTGCTTTGCGAGGAGATACTGCGCGATGGCGCCCGACTCGTTCAGGATGAGACCGTCATCGTCGATGGACGGCACCTTGCCGAGCGGGTGGACGGCCAGGTAGGCCTTGGACTGAAGATCGTCGGGCGAGAAGTTGAGCGTCTTCAGGTCGTAAGGAATGCCGAGCTCCTCGCAGAGCCAGACGATGCGGACGGAACGCGTGTTTTTCGCGTGATAGATCTTGAGCATGTTTTCTCCCTGGGCCCGTTCGGTGCAGTCTAGCGCAGCGGGGGAGTGTTGTCAGTCCAGCGCGCCGACGAGCGAGGCGCGCTGCGACATCTCGATCCAGTTGCCGTCGGGATCGCGGATGAAGGAGATGCGCGCGACCTTGCCCAATGTCGCCGGGGCGCGGCCCTCGCGGCCGCCGCCGGCGAGGATGCGGGCATGTTCCTCGTCGACATTGCGTATCTGGATCGTGATGTAGCGCCAGCCCGGCCCTTCCATGACGGGGTCGGGCTGTGCGTTTTCCGCCTTCTCGAAAAGAATGACGCTGTCGCCGCAGAGAAAGCTGCCGCCGCCCTGTTCGGGCACGTCGGGCAGGCCGAGCGACACGGCATAGAAGCGCCGATGCGCGTTCACGTCGCGCACACCGAGGCGGATGCCGATCCGCTCAATGCCGTGGGCGCCTGGCGGGACCAGCGTCACGCGGTTGCCGTCCGGATCGGTGAGGCGCTTGGGCCCCAGCAATCCTTCGCGTGCGATCAGCAATTCGCGGTAGCCGGAAGGCGGCACGGCCGGCAGCTCGTTTCGCGAATGGTTGATCTTGAGCACCGAGCCCAGAAGGTCGTGGCGGTGCTGCTGCAATCCGTTGCCCAGCGGCAGCATGTGGTCGAAAGGCAGTCCGATCTCGTTCTGCCAGAAGTCGAGCATGGGCTCGAGATTGGTCGTGAAGAGGCCGACATCGATCCTGGGTTTGGCAAGGTCCATGCCGGCCTCCTTCTTGTTTGTTGGAGCGTTTTCGGACGGAAAACCGCCACCTTGAATTTCAAAGGAGGCACTTTTCCTGAAAACGCTCTAGACCGTTTTCCAGGCAGGGGGAACCACCTGCCGGTTCGGAAAACGGTCCAGACTACAAGCGACGAGCAGATTTTCACGATGAAACGGGATCGCAAAGCGATTCCGTTCCATCGTGATCTGCTCTAGGGCGCTTCGTTCGAGAAGACGATGGTGCCGGATGCGGCGAACATGCCGCCGACGCCATGCGCGATGGAGATTTTCGCTCCCGGCACCTGAGCGGGCGCGATGCCCCTCATCTGGCGCACGCTCTCCTGCAACGCATACATGCCGTACATGCCCGAATGCATGTAGGAGAGGCCGCCGCCATTGGTGTTGAGCGGCAGGATGCCGCCCGGCCGCGTCTTGCCCTCGCGGATGAAGGCGGCGCCTTCGCCGCGCTCGCAGAAGCCGAGGTCTTCGAGCCCGTAGACCGGCAGATGCGCGAAGGCATCGTAGATCATCAGGTGGTCGACATCGGAATGCTTGATGCCGGCCTCGTCGAAAGCCTTCTTGCCGGAGACGCGGAAGGCCCTGGACGTCGTGAAGTCAGCCATCTGGCTGATCATCGGCGTCTCGCAGCTCTCGCCCGTGCCGAGAATGTAGACGGGCTTCTGCGGGAAGTCCTTCGCGCGCTCGGCGCTTGTCAGGATCAGCGCGCCGCCGCCATCCGTCACCAGGCAGCACATGAGAAGGCGGAACGGCCAGGCGATCATCGTCGAGTTGAGGACATCGTCCACCGTGATCGGATCGCGGAAGGAGGCGCGCGGGTTCATGCCCGCCCATTCGCGCTGCACCACGGCGACATTGGCGATGTCCTCTTCCGTGACGCCATATTGCTTCATGTAGCGCAGCGCCGGAATGGTGAACATGGTCGGCGGATTGGTGATGCCGTAGGGCACTTCGAACTGGCCCTGCTGGCTTGCCGGATCGCGGCTGAAGCGGCGCGCGCCGACGCGCGAGCGGCCCGATTCCGCGTGGGTGATGAGCACCGTGTTGCAGAGACCTTCGTTGATCGCCGCCGCCGCGTGGCGGACATGCAGCATGAAGGAACAACCGCCAACGCTGGTGCCGTCGACCCATGTCGGCGTGATGCCGAGATAATGCGCGACCTCGACCGGGCTGTCGCCCGCCGTCGCGATGCCGTCGATATCTTTCGCGGTGAGACCCGCATCCCTCATCGCGTTCAATGCGGCGTCTGCATGCAGCATCAGTTGCGAGGTGTTCGGGATCTTGCCCATTTCCGTCGTTTCGGCGGCGCCGACGACGGCTACTGTTTTCTGCTTCATCGACTCAGCCTTTCGCGGGACGGAACTTCGGGAGGCTGATCTCGTCGTTCGCCTTCTCGAAGGTCACTTCGAGGGGCATGTCGAGGACGAGGGCTTCCGGCGTTTGCGGGCAGTCGACGATGTTCGTCATCATGCGCGGCCCTTCGGCGAGTTCGACGACCGCGATCGAATGCGGCTTGTCGCCGAAATCGGGGCGCGGGCGATGGTTGATGATGTAGCTGTAAAGCGTTGCCTTGCCGCTGGCCTTGTAGACCTCGACCTCGCGCGAGCTGCAGGCCGGACAGAAGGGGCGGGGTGGGAAATAGCTTTCCTTGCAACTCGTGCAGCGTTGCAGTCTCAGTTCTCCCTCGCGGCAGCCGGCCCAGAAATGCTGGGTCTCGGGCGTCGGCAAGGGTAGCGGGCGATTATATTCCGCCATGTCGTGCTCCCTGACTTTTTGTCGGTTTCTTGTGGCGGGGAGGATAGCCGCGACGGGGATTTTGGCAAACTCCCGGAATCCCGCGACTTTGCGGCGTTGAATCCGCCGATCTCCCGGCCTATGTTTCAATATGAAACAGTGACGGGGTTGTCATGGGCGCGCGTCTTTTCATTCTGGCCGGGTTTCTGGCTTGCCTTGCGGGGCCGGCGGCGGCGGAAGAAGTGCGCTGGATCGATCCCTGGGCGCCCGAAGAGCTGGCGGGCGGGGCAGGCCCTCACTGGGTCGACCCCTGGGCCGAAGAAGAATGCGGCTGCGCCCGGCGAGATGCGGACCTCACGGGCTCCGTGGAACTTGCGGGGTTCACCGGCGGCGTCGGCAACCGGCAGACCATGGTCGTGATCCAGAACGGTTTCTATTTCAATCGGTCGCTTCCGGCAGGGCAGGCGGCGATGACGGGCGACCGCGCGGCTCCCGTTCATCCGCTTGGCCGCCCGCGCTTCTGAGCTTTCTCACGCAAAGCCGTGAAACGTCGCGAAGCTGTCCAGCGGCTCGCGTTCGGCGACGAGCGTGTTCACGGGCGCCGTCTCGTCCGCATAGCCGAGCGACATGCCGCAGACGATGTATTCATCGTCCGGCACGTTCAGGACGCGCCGCGTCACACTCCAGAAGCTGTTCCAGGCGCCTTGCGAACAGGTGTCGAGCCCGCGCGATTTCGCCGCCAGCATGATCGACTGCATGAAGATGCCGATATCGATGAAGCTCATGGCGTCGAGATCCTTGTCGATCGTGAAGATGAGACCGACCGGCGCGTCGAAGAACTGGTAGTTGCGGCCCCATTGCCGCCAGTTCGCGGCTTCGTCTCCCTTCGGAATGCCGAGAAGGCCATACATCGCCTTGCCGAGCGTGCGCATGCGCGTGGTGTAGGGCTCCTTGCGCTTTGACGTGCGCGGAAATTCGGCGCTCGCATCGGTTGGCCGCGTTTCGCGATGTGCGAGCACTTCCTCTTCGAGGCGGCGGCGCGTCTCGCCTGCCACCACATGCACTTTCCAGGGCTGGATGTTGGTGCCGGAGGGCGAACACCGGGCAAGTTCGAGAATTTCCTTGAGCAGGTCGAGCGGTACGGGATCGGGCCTGAAGGCACGCACGGATTTCCGCGCCTTCAGCGCTTCGTCGAGGGTCATGTGGCAAACTCCGGAGACAAGATTTCGATGCCGGATTGTTAGCAGGCAGATCGCGCCCTGCAAGGGTTCTTCCGCTGCCCTTGATATTATTGCACTTAACGTGTCATAAAGTGCGGCCTGCAGCCTCCCGGAGGAGAAAATGAAGCTCGCACATGTTGTGGCACTTGCCGCCGTTCTTCTCATGCCGGGTCTGGCGGCACAGGCGGACGAAACGCGGCCCAATATCGTGCTCATCCTCATCGACGATGTCGGCTTCAGCGAACTCGGCGCCTATGGCAGCGAGATCGCGACGCCCAACATCGACGTGCTGGCGGCGCGCGGTGCGCTGTTTTCGAATTTTCATGCCTCGCCGGTCTGCGCGCCGTCGCGCGCCATGCTGATGACGGGTGTCGACAGTCATCTGGCTGGCGTCGGCAATCTGCCGGAATCCCTTCCCTTCGAGCATCGCGGCAAGCCCGGCTATCTCGGTCATCTCGCGGACGATGTCGTCACGGTGGCGAGCCGGCTTCAGGCGGCGGGTTACCGCACGACGATGGCGGGCAAATGGCATCTCGGCCATGAAGAGCCGAACATGCTGCCGCCAGCGCATGGTTTCGACCGCTCCTTCGCGCTCGATGCGTCGGGTGCGGACAATTGGGAGAAGCGGCCCTATCTGCCGATCTACGACGATGCGCCGTGGTTCGAGGATGGCGAACCCGCCGACCTGCCGGAGGACTTCTATTCCTCGCAATTCATCGTCGACAAGACCATCGAATATCTCGATGAGAACGAGGCAGACGAGCGTCCCTTCTTCTCCTATCTCGCCTTTCAGGCCAATCACATCCCGGTGCAGGCGCCGCGCGCGTTCGTCGACAAATATATCGGCGTCTACGACAAGGGCTGGCATGCGCTGCGGCAATCGCGGTTCGAGGGCGTGGCGGAGCGCGGGCTCGTGCCAGGGGATGCCGCGCTCGGCCCCATGCCGGAGGGGCTCAAGGAATGGGACGCGCTGACGGCCAAGGAGAAGGAAATCCGGGCGATGAGCATGGCCGTTCATGCGGGCATGCTCGAAGCGATGGATCATCATGTCGGGCGCTTCGTGGAGCATCTGAAGCAGACCGGCGACTACGGCAACACGATCTTTTTCGTTCTTTCGGACAATGGCCCCGAGCCGAACGATCCGCTGGCGACGCCGGGTTTCGCGCAATGGCTCTGGTGGGCCGGCTACAGCCGCGATCTCGACAGGCTGGGCGAGAAGGGCACCTTTGCCTTTATCGGCCCGGAATTCGCGAATGCGGGCGGCGCGCCCGGCTCCTTCTTCAAGCTCTATGCGGGCGAGGGCGGCGTTCGTGTGCCGTTCATCGTCGCGGGCGAGGGTGTTGCCGCCGCCAGGCTTGACGGCTTCAGCTTCATCACCGATATCGCACCGACGATCCTCGACCTTGCGGGCGTTTCTCCGGCGCGCGAGTTCGCGGGCAGAGAGGTGAAGGAGATGACGGGGCGTTCGCTTCTGCCGGTGCTGCGCGGGGAAGCAGCCTCTCCCTATTCGGACGAGGATGCGGTCGGCATGGAGGCGGCGGGCAATGTCGCGCTCTTCCGCGACGGCTACAAACTCATGCGCAACCTGCCGCCCTATGGCGATACCGAATGGTATCTCTACAACCTTGCGGAAGATCCGGGCGAGACGAAAGATATGAAGGATGCCGAGCCCGAGCGTTTCGCGCTGATGATGCGGGAATACGAAAGTTACGCCGCGTCGGTTGGCGCGCTCGAAGTTCCGGCGGGCTATGAACAGATGAAACAGCTCACCATCAATCGTTTGCACGACATGCGAGGGCAGCTTATAGCCGCTGCGTTTGTCGCGGCGGGTGTTCTCGGCGGCCTTGTCTGGCTTTCGTTCCTCGGCATACGCAGGCTGCGGCGCGGCTAGACCTTCATCAGCTCGCGCAGCACGTCCGTCTGGGTGTTCTTGCCGAGCTTGTCCTTGATATGGGCGAACTGCGTGCGCACGGTGTTGACGCTGCAGCCGCGCTCCTTCGCGATCCCGGCAATGCTGTGCCCGAGAACGAAGAGCACGGCGATCTCGGCTTCTGCCCTTGTAAAGCCGAGAGCGTACTCATAGTCCTCCGGAAGAGGATCGCGGCCTGTCTGTGGAATCGTCCATTCGAGACGCGGATTCACGACGAGCATTCTTTCGACGAACTCGTTGCCGTTTCGCCTTGCCCAGTCCTTGATCTCTTCGATGCGGCGCCGCACCTCGCGGCTGTCATGTCCGAGCGCGCCTGCGTAAAGCCTGCCTCGATCGCCGTTCTCAGACATGGTGTTCTCCCTGCGCCGGTTCCGGCTCGCGCGGATGGTTCCGCCCGAAGTTCCGATTGATGTAATCCCCGATTTCCGACACCGCGTGTCTCGACTCGGGGAGCAGCGCGCTCAACCTTTGCCAGCCATGAGGCATCGGCGGGTAAAGGCTGAGTTCCACCTCCACGCCGGCGCGATGCAATCCATCCTCCAAACGGACGGAGTCGTCCAGCAGCACGTCCGCCGTACTGGCCTGAATAAGGGCGGGAGGGAGACCGGAGAGATCGGCAAAGACGGGCGAGGCAATCGGGTCTGCGGGTGTGTGCCCCTGCAGATAGAGCTCACGGCTGATCATCAGAATCTCGATATTGTTGGTGATCGTCGCCTTGTGCGCGTTGGTGAGGATCGACCTGCCCGAAAGAGTGAGATCGGCCCAGGGCGCGAGCAGCGTCATCGCCGCAGGCATCGGTGCGCCGCGTTCACGCAGCTTGAGCAGCGCGCCGAGCGAAATGCCGCCACCGGCGCTGTCGCCGAGAAACTGGATGCGGTCGGGCGCGCAGCCTTGATCGAGCAGCCATTCATAGGCGTCGGCCACGTCCTCGACGGCGGCAGGAAACGGGTTCTCGGGCGCGATGCGGTAGTCGACGGCCAGAGCCCTTGCGCGGCTCATCGCGCAGACGCGTGCCGCCAGCGACCGATGGAGTTTTGACTGTCCGAAGATGAAGGAGCCGCTATGCACGAAGAGGATGATGCGGTCCTCTTCCGATTCCGGGACGCCAACCCAGTCGGCGGAAACGGGAGCCTCGGCCCGCGTCACCTGCATTCCCGGGGGAGGCGTGGTCATCCGGCTTTCTCCGCTCCGAAGTTTCTCGCGTGCATCGGCGAGGTCGAAGCTTGCGGCTGTGCCGTGCGATTTGCGCATCATGCGCCGGCTGACGGCGTTGAAGACGAGGTTGAACAGCCACCCGCGGAAGGAAAGCCGTGCCGCCGGGCGTGCACGCGGCGGCAAAGGCATAGCGGGTATGTCGATGGTGCGCGCCGTCATGAGCAACTCCCCTCGTGCCGGATTGCCAATGGCAGCCGGACGGTCCCGCTATCTAGTATGTCGGCAAATCTTTCCCGCATCACCAATTTTGATGATTTCCGGGCTTGCTCGCTCCCTATCGTGAGGCGTCGCGTCGGCGCTGGGCCGAGGCGCGCGGGCGTCGGAGGGGTGTCATGACGGGTGAGGTTTTCGCGGGCCGCGGCGCGGCAAGGCTTTGTTTCTGGCTGCTTTTGGCGGTGTCGGCGCTGATGCTGCCAGGCTGCCAGATGTTTATCGATCCCGACTACGACCCGGCCATCACGCCGTCCAGTCTCCAACTCCAGACGGCGGCCGAGAGCGACGAATCCATACTGGACGAGCTGCCGCCCGGACCTGCGGGCGACCTCGCGCCGCCGAGCTACAGCCCAGAGGAGCTTGTCGCCCAGATCGAACGCGAGCGAGACTG
Source organism: Parvibaculum sp. (assembly GCF_045863935.1). Lineage (GTDB taxonomy): Bacteria > Pseudomonadota > Alphaproteobacteria > Parvibaculales > Parvibaculaceae > Parvibaculum. Next base: position 27,188 of record NZ_BTVP01000027.1, read on the forward strand.
GTGCGCGCAAGGCGGCGAAGCGCGCGACGATCACAGGGAGCGTTATCGCCGCTACCGCAAGCAATTATTGGATGGTGCGACCGCCGAAGCCAACGCGCTGCGAGAAGCCGGACGCGATCCGTATGAGGATGAACGCATCAAATACATGCATGAGGCGCTGATCCGGCTTCCCGAAAACCCCGATTGCCGCAAGAGGGTGGTGGGGTATCAGCCGGAATTCGGCGCCTCCGTCGAGGGCGGTATCGGTGGCATGAGGGTCGGACTGCCGAGTTATCGCTTCCTCGGAACCGAACTCGGCGGCATTCCGAACCTCAACAACGGCTACCATTTCGAGGACGACGAAACGGCAAGCGTCCAGAAGCTCGGCGGCGGGTTCGACCTTGAGCGCGCCATGCTGGGGGCAGGGCGGATGCGGGTCCAGTTCGGCTACACGCGGACGAGTCTCGAAGCGGACCGCAACACCGGCGCCTTCGATCCGATGGGCGCCTCGCTTCTCATTCCCGGTACCGGCGACGGACCTTTCGGGGCGGGATTCTCACTGCCGACCGCAGGCGGCCTCAACGTCGTGACCTCCTCGTCCTACCGGCTCGAATATGACAGCGACGACTTCTACGCGAAGCTCATGGGCGAATACTGGTGCGACGATGATTTCGACGATGACGATCCGGGTCTCGGCACCTTCCCCTATCTCGGTCTGCGCTATACGAGCAGCGATTTCCGCCAGCGCTTCGGTGGGTCCATCCCGGGATTTGCCCGCGACTTCGAATACAATACGGACGTGGATACCAAGTCCTGGGGGCCGATCGCGGGCGTGCAGGTCGTGAAGCCGGTGGTTGGCTCGCCGGTCATGCTGCGCGCCGGTGTAACCGCCTCCGTCGAGTTCAACGATGCGAGCGGCTCGGACAGTCTCGACTTTACCGGCTTCGGCCGGCAGACGATGCGATTGTCGAATGACGACACGACGCTCAGCTACACGGTGAATGCCGGCGTCACCGTCGGGGCAAGGTCGCCCATCCAGTTCGATATCGATGCGTTCGCCGGATCGATCGGCAATACGCCGGTCGTGACGCGCGACGGCGTGGGTCCGTCGCGACTCGAGATGGAGCGAAGCGACTATGTGGGGGCGGCGCTCCGGACGACTTTCCGCTTCTAGCGGCGGTCAGAGCCCGAGCACGGCCTTCGCCATGATGTTGCGCTGGATCTCGTTCGTGCCCGCATAGATCGAGCCCGCGCGGTCGTTGAGGTATTTGGGCGTTACCGCCCAGGAATAATCCGGCCCGACCGGCGTCTCGTTCGGCGTGACGAGAGGGGCGTCCGGCACCGGCCCGCCCGGCGCCGTCGCGTGCGGCTGGAACGGCAGCGCGTAATGCGCCACGGCTTCAAGGGCGAGTTCCGTCAGGCGCTGGCTCAGTTCCGTGCCGCGCGTCTTCAGAAGCGAACTTTCCGCGCCGGGCGCATCGCCATGGCTCAACGCCGACATGATGCGGTGCTCGGTATATTCGAGCGCGGTGATTTCGGCGGCGGCTTCGGCGATCTTGCGCGCGAAGCTCTCGTCGCCGATCAGGCGCCCACTGCCGTCGCCCGCTTCCTCGCTCGCCATGCTGCGGATGCGGTCGAGCCGCGTATGCAGCCCCGGCGCATAGGCATGTCCGCCGCGCTCGAACTGCATGAGATATTTCGCGACCGTCCAGCCTTCGCCGACCTTGCCGACGACATTCTTCTTCGGCACGCGCACATCGGTGAAGAAAATCTGGTTCTGGATGTGCTCGCCGGAGAGCATGACGAGCGGTTCCACCTTTACGCCAGGCGCGTCCATGTCGATCAGGACGAAGGTGATGCCGCGCTGGGGAATATCCTCCTTCGAGGTTCGTACGAGATTGAAGATGCGGTTCGCGTAATTGGCATGCGTCGTCCAGATTTTCTGGCCGTTGCAGACGAAGTCGTCGCCGTCTTCTCGCGCGCTCATCTGCAGGCTCGCAAGGTCGGAGCCCGAGCCCGGTTCCGAATATCCCTGACACCAGAAATCCTCGCCGGAGAGGATGCGCGGCAGGTAGTACGCCTTCTGTTCGGGCGTGCCATAGCCGATCAGCACCGGGCCGCACATGCCAAGCCCCATCGGCGAGAGAGGCGGTGCGCCTGCCGCCGAAAGTTCGCTCGAAAAAATGTAATGCTGGATCACGCTCCAGTCGCAGCCGCCATGCTCGACCGGCCAGGCGGGCGCCACCCATCCCTTTTCGTAGAGTGCCCGGTGCCAGGCCATGGTCGTGTCGTAATCGGCATAGACGCTTGTCATGCGGCGGCCGACGGCGCGCAGTTCCGGCGTCAGCTTCTCGTCGAGAAACGTCCGCACCTCGTCGCGAAAGGCGGCGTCTGCCGCACCGAATGCGAGTTCCACGGTTTCCTCCCGGTATTCATTTCCAATATCGTTTCGGGGAGTAGGCCGCTGGCGCACCCGCCCTGTCAAATGCCTCCCCTTTGGCGAGCATTTCGTTAGGTCATTCTGGACAGGCCGGTGGCATAATGGGCGCTCAGCCCGGAGGCCGGACCATGAGCGACGACAACGAGCGGCTTGAACTGCATCAGTTCCCCTATTCGCATTACAACGAAAAGGTCCGCTGGGCGCTCGACTTCAAGAACGTGCCGCACAGACGCATTTCCTATCTGCCGGGGCCGCACATGACGGCGCTGCGGAAGCTGGCGGGGACATCGGCGACGCCGGTGTTGCGGGTCGGCGGTGTGGTGGTCGCGGGCTCCGCCGAGATCATCGATGTGCTGGAGGGGCAGTATCCCGAGCCGCCGCTCTATCCGGCCGATCCCGTGCAGCGCCGGGCCGCGCTCGATCTTCAGGCCTATTTCGACGAAGACGTGGCGCCGGCCGTGCGCCGCGCGCTCTTTGCGGAGCTGTTGCTGGAGCCGGCCTATCTCTGCCGTCTTTTCGCGTCGGAAAAGCCGCTCCTCACACGGCTCGCCTATCGCGCGATGCAGCCAGCCATCCGCCCGGCGATGCGCCATATGATGAAGATCGACAGCGAGCATCTCGGCACGGCGCGGCACACGATACGCGCCGCTCTCGACAGGGTGGCGACCCAGGCGGGGCCTGGCGGCTACCTCGTCGGCGAGCATTTCAGCATTGCCGACCTCGCGGCCGCGGCGCTCCTCGCGCCGGCCTGCGGCCCGTCCCATCCCGACATGGAACTGCCCAGGCCGCGTCCGGCGCGGATCGAGGCTTGGCTCGCCGAATGGGCCGATCATCCGGGTACCCTGTGGGTCCGGTCGATCTATGAGAAACACCGCCCGCGCCGCGTGCTGCCCTTGCGGGCGGCTGCCGACTAAATTCCGCAAGGGCCGGGCTGGAAAGCGCCGTTCGTTTCACGTAAAGGAGGGGCAGTTCCCGCAAGAGGGACCGATTCCGGGAAGGCGCCCCATTCCATGCCCGTTGACGACGAAACAAGCACAGTGGCAAACGCTGCGCCGGTGCAGGCCCCGCCGCCCGCACCGGAGGATTCTCCGCGCCGGACGACGCCGCAGGAGCGCAAGCGCGCCTTTCTCATTCTTTTCGTTTGTCTCCTGTCCGTCGGCATGGGGCAGACGCTCGTCTTCGCCGTGCTGCCGCCCATCGCCGCCGATCTCGGCATGAGCGAATTCGAGACGACGATGATCTTCTCGCTCTCCGCCGCGCTCTGGGTGCTCACCAGCACCTTCTGGGGGCGGCGCAGCGATGTCATGGGACGAAAGCCTGTTATTCTTATCGGGGTTTTCGGCTTCGCGATTTCCACTTCGCTGGTCGGCGTCGTGCTGCTCGCCGGGTACCAGCAGTGGATTTCGATTGCGCTGATGTTTCCGCTCGTGATGGGCGCGCGGGCGATCTTCGGTATTTTCGGCTCGGGCGCCATGCCCGCCTCGCAGGCCTATGTCGCCGACCGCACGACACGGGCAGAGCGCGCGGGTTCGATTGCCCAGATCGGCGCGGCCTTCGGCCTCGGCACGGTGGTGGGGCCGGGCGTCGCCGCCGCCTTCGCGGAAATCCACATCCTGGCGCCGTTCTTTGCCGTCGGGCTTCTCGCTTTCGTCAGCGCGGTTGCGATCTGGGTATTGCTTCCCGAGCGCACGCGGCCGAAAAAACTTCTCAGCGAAAAGCAGGAGCAGCGCGCGGCGCTCAACTGGCGCGCGCCGAATGTTCTGCCCTGGCTCGTCATCGGCGTGGTGCTCAGCCTCAGCCAGTCGATCATGATGCAGCTTTTCGCCTTCTACCTGATGGCCGAACTCGGCTTGCAGGGTTCGGAGGCGACGCAGCTTGTCAGCGTCGGCATGATGGCCATGGCCATGGCGACGCTCGTCGCCCAACTCGGCCTTATCCAGCGCTTCGACCTGCCGGTGCAGTTCCTGCTGCGCTGGGGGGCGATCACGATGATCGTCTCCTTCGCGATGCTTGTTTTCGGCGGCTCCTATGGCGTGCTCGTCTCGGCGCTGGCGCTGGCGGGCCTCGGTTTCGGCTTCCTGCGCTCGGGCCTTTCGGCGGGCGCCTCGCTCTCGGTCTCGCTGAAGGATCAGGGCGCGGTCGCCGGTCTCATCGGCTCCACGGCGGCGACGGGACATATCCTCAACCCGGCCATCGGCATTCCGCTCTTCTATCTGCTGCATGCCGCACCGTTCATGCTCGGCATCGCACTCATGGTGCTGATCCTCGCCTTCGCGGTCTTCCATCCTGTGCTGAAGACGCTGCGCGGCGCCGATGCCAGCATGGTCGATGAAGACGAGGAAGAGATCGGGCTGCACTGAGCCCCGCCGCCGTTCTACCGGCGTGCGCGCGTCAGCGACGATCCCCCGAGCAGGAGAATTGCGCCCACCGCCGCCGCGACGATCCAGAAGAAATAAGCCGGGTCGTAGTGCGAGCCGTAGTTCGGGAACATGAAGAAGGCGACATTGCTCATTGCGTGGAAGAGCGCCGCGATGAAGACGCTGCGCCCGCCATTCACATAGAGCCAGACGGTAACGATCCGCAGCAGCAGCGTGACCCCGCAATGCCATGCGATCCAGTCGATGCCGCGGTCGAGCTGAAAATAGGGAATGAGGTGCCACACGACCCAGATAATGCCGATGATGAGTGCGGCCGTGAGCGCACTCCACCGTTCGGGCATGCGGTCGAAAGCAAAAGCTTGCCAGCCAAGTTCCTCGCCGAGGCCGGCCGCGAAGAACATCACGAAAAAGACCGGAAGGGCAATGAACGGCAGATGCGGTTCGGGAAGCGGCGCGCCTGCAAGCGTCATAGCGAACCAGGCGAGGAAGAGCGTGACCGGCATGAACAGCAACGCCACTGCATACCAGCCCGCGCCTGGAATACGGCGATAGTCGAATGAACGCTTGAGGAAATCGCGCGCGGCGGCCCGCCCGTCTTCGCGCCAGACCAGAATGAGCGCGGCTGTCGCCGGCAGGAAGGCCATCAGCGCGCTCACGGGCAGGTCGATCGGGATCAGATCGGAAAGGCTGTCGGCAAAATAGCCAAGGACCCAGAAGGGTATCGACAGGGCGAAGACCAGCCAGAAGTAGGGCAGCAGGGGGCGCGGTTGCGACATGCTCATCGGCGGGTTCCGTCTATCCGTGGCCTGACGAGGATCGTAGCGGGAACCCGCCGGGTTCAAAAGGAGCGGTTGCCCGTGTGGACGCCCATCAGGTTCACCAGATGAACGAGCATGACGACGGCGATAAGGATCGACAGGAAAATGAGAGGCGTCGTCGGCAGCAGGCGCACTTTCCCAAGCTCGGCGGGACGCCGTTCGAGCAAGGTCAGGAATCCCGCCGCCGCGAGGCTTGCCGCCAGCAAGGCCAGCGTGACGGTGAGCGTCACCCGAGTGCGCCCTCGGCATGCCACTGCGCCATGACTGCGCCCACCGCCGTAGCGAAGGCCTGTGGCTGGTCCAGCATGATGTGGTGCTGGGCGCCGGGAATCGTGAAGGCAGGTTTTTCCGGCGCAAGGCGGCGAAGGAAGTCGAGTTTCTCCGGTTCGTAATCCTTGCTTTCGAGACCGAACATCGTGGCTCCCTTGCAGGCAAGGTTCGCATAGATGCCGGCATGGTCGCTGCCCATGCGCAGGCCATTGAAAATCGAATGATCGAATTTCCAGGTCCAGCCGCTTTCCTCGAAGGTCCGCTTGCCGCGCGTCTCGCCGGCCTTCACCTCGCGCAGGCTCAGAGGGCCGATATAGTCGAGGATGAAACCGTTGGCGCAGGGTTGCAGCGGCGCGAGGCGGAAGCGCGATTTTGCCTCGTCGAAGCTGTTGTAGATTTTCGTTGCGCGTCGCTCCGGGCCGTTCAGGAACCACTCATGCGCGTCGTCGGCGGGACGCACGGTGAAATCGCAGAGGATGAGCCCGCCGAGTTGCTCGCCATAGTGCTTCGCCGCGATCAGCGAGACGAAGGCGCCGAAGGAATGGCCGACGATCACGGGCTTCGGGCCGAGCCCCGCCGCGAGCGCCACTTCGCCGATTTCGCGGGCAAAGGTGTCGCGCGAATAATCCATGCGCCAGTCGCTGTCGCCCATGCCGCCGAGATCCATCGAGGCGACGTTGAAATGCTGGGTGAGCAGCGGCGCGATGAAGGAGAACCAGTGCGCATGCGCGCCGTTGCCATGCACGAAGAGGAGGCCGGGCCGGTTCGTATCGCCGTTCCCCCAATAGAGATAGTGGATGCTCGTGCCGTCCACGGTCAGGCGACGGCTCTCATGGGGCGCTGCCAATGCCTCGCGGAACCATTGCGGCCGGTGGCGGATCACATCCTCGTCGGGGATCGTCCGCACGGCCGGCTCGGTCAGGTAATTCTCTTCGGGCTTCTCATACGCCATGTCGCACGCCATCGGTTTCGCCTGGCCGGGTCTTGCTGGAAACGCCAGGTTTTCTGCAGAATCGGGAGCAAAGATGACGCCTGCGCCATTTTTGTTCCGGGCATGGTCTATCCCGATTTCGGCCTTGGGAAAAGGGCTGCGTTCACACCTCGGGCAGAGGCGCCTGGAGGAAGGCGCCTGACCCCCGGGAAGCGGTTGCCCTTGGCTGAACCGGGAGACGCCGTTGCTACCCGCGTCCCGCCGCCTTCTTCTCGTCTCTCAGGACCTTCAGCCGCGGCAACAGAATATGGATCGACGTGCCGCCGGCCTCGTTCTTCCACCGTCTTATTTCGCCGCCATATTGCCGGGAGAGATTCTCGATGATCATCGAGCCGAGCCCTGACCGGCGCGCCGCGGCGTCCTCCGCTTCGTCGAAGCCGATGCCGTCGTCCTCGACGGCCATCACCGGGACGCCGCCGGTCACGGCGAAGGAGACGGAGATCGTGCCGCTGTCCCGTCCCTCGAAGGCATGCTTGATGGCGTTGGATACAAGCTCTCCCAGTACGACCGCGAGGGTTGTGGCGTCTCGGGACGCCACTGTCAGCGGCTCGAAATTGCCGGAAAGAACGATCGCGCTGTCGTCGAGGCCCGCATCGGCGAGATCCGAGACTACTGCCTCGAGGAGGATATCGGCCCGTGTCGACTGAAGATCGTCGTCGAGGCGCAAGCGGCGCTGCGCGGTGCTGATCGTCTGGATGCGTCCCCGTGCGGTTTCGAGCGCGGCGCGTGCGCCTTCGTCGTCGAGCTTCGCCTGCTGCATTCGCAGAAGCGACGACACCATGGCGAGATTGTTGCCGACGCGATGCGTCACCTCGCGCAGCAGCAGTTCCACGCGGCCACGTTCATATTCCGCGCGGCCTGCCTCGGCTTCGGCCATCTCGCGCGCCTTTTCGAGTTCGCGCGTACGCTCCTGGACGCGCGCTTCCAGTTCCTCGTTCAGCCGGGCCAGCTCCTCCTTGCGAGACGCCATGGTGGCAAAGGCGCGGAGCGTCAGCCTGATCGAGAGGATGGCGAGCACGAGAGCTGCCGCAATGGCGCCGATGATCGAAGCGGAGAGCAGCGCGTACGAGTTTGCCATCGTGCCCTCGCGCCCGACGAGGACCGCCATCTCTTCGTCCAGGGCGCGCACAACGATGCTGCGGCCCTCGTCCATGAGCACCTGGCCGCGATTGTTACCCACTTCCGCGATGGCACCCTCGAAATCGCCGGTTCCCGCGCGCGCGATGGTGCGATCGAGAATTTCGATCCGCTTGCGGGCGACATCGTGGAGCGCCTTCACATTCTGCAGTTGGACCGGCCTGTCCGCGACGCGCTGCTCGAGCGCGGCCAGCTTGCGTTCGATTTCGAGCCGCGCCGAGTAGTAGGGATCGAGATAGGCGGGGTCGCGGGTGAGCAGGAAGCCGCGCTGCCCCGTCTCGGTATCCTGGATCAGGCTGAAGATCGTGTGGAATTCCACGCGCGTGCCGATGGTGTCCGCCACCGCCGCCGCGTTTTGCTGGGCACGCGCCGCAAGGAGCAACGAGGCCAAGCCTGCGCCCATCAGCATGACGAAGGCGACCGCGACGAGCAAAGTGTTCGTCCGGCGCATGTTCGTCGTGTCGGCTTTGCAGGCCTTGAAAGGAGGCGTCAAGTCGTGGGTTCCCGAAGGCTGGCCGCGAGGTTTGGCCGGTTACGTAAAATTCGCTTTTCTGGAAGCGTAACAAAGTGGAGGAGAATGCCTATAGCGGATAAAGCGGGGCCCCCCGGGGGAGGGCGGGAATCCCCCGGTTCGGAGGGCTTTCCCGGTTGACAGGGGCAGGGGCGCCCCTTAGGTTCCGCGCCAACATTCAAGGGCGTTCCGGCATCGGGCCGGAGGCGGGGCGCATTCATTGCGCCGATCCGCAGGAGCCCGAGCCGAGGTTGAACCATGAAGATCCGTAACTCGTTGAAATCGCTGCGTGGCCGGCATCGGGACAATCGCCTCGTCCGCCGCAAGGGCCGCATCTACATCATCAACAAGACCAACCCGCGCTTCAAGGCCCGCCAGGGCTGAGCGAGGGGCACGCCTTTGCGTGCGTCAGCTTGAGAAAATTCAGGCCGCTGCCTCCGGGCAGCGGCCTTTTTTGTGTCCCGGGGAGCTTTCCCCGGGGCATTTGCCTTCGTCCTCGCTCCCGGGGTTAATATGCGTTTCTCCCGCCCGGTGCACGGGGAGGGGCTGGACCGACCGATCTCACTGAAAGGCAGGCCATGAGCGACCGCTTCATGATTTACGGGGCCACGGGGTATACGGGGAAACTCATCGCCCGCACCGCGAAGGCGCAGGGGCTGAACCCGCTGCTCGCCGGGCGCAACGAGGCCCGGCTCAAGTCGATCGCCGCCCAGCATGGCTTCGAATATCAGGCGATTTCGCTCGACGATCCCGACGCGCTCGATGCGGGCCTGGCGCAGGCCGATGCCGTTCTCCACATCGCCGGGCCCTTCTCCCAGACCTCGAAGCCGATGGTCGATGCCTGTCTGCGCACCGGCACGCATTACCTCGACATCACCGGCGAGATCGACGTCTTCGAGGCCTGCGCCCGGCGCGACGAGGAGGCTAAGAAGGCGGGCGTCATGCTCATGCCCGGCGTCGGCTTCGACGTGGTGCCGAGCGATTGCCTTGCCGCCCACATGAAGGCGCGGCTGCCGGACGCGAGCGAACTCACCCTCGGCATTTCAGGCCTTGGCCGGATGTCGCATGGCACGGCGAAGACCGGCATCGAGAGCATCGGCAAGGGCACGCGCATCCGCCGCGACGGGCGCATCGTCACCGCGAGGAAGACGCCGCGCCGCGAGATCGATTTCGGCAAGGGCGCGAAGCCCGCCATCGCGGTCGGCTGGGGCGATGTGTCGACTGCCTGGCATTCGACGCATATTCCCGACATCACGGTCTATTTCGAAAGCAATCCGCAATTCGAGCAGATGGCGAAGATGGGCCGCATCGCGCGCTGGGTGATGGCCCGCGGATCGATCCAGCGGGCGCTCAAGAAGCGCATCGGGTTGCAGCCGGAGGGTCCGAGCGATGCCGAGCGACGTCAGGGTTATTCCATACTGTTCGGCGAAGCCGTCAATGCGCAGGGAGAGCATGTGCAGTCGCGCCTGTCGACGCCCGAGGGCTATACGCTCACCGCGATGACGAGCCTCGAGATCGTGGGGCGCGTGCTCGCCGGCGAGGCGAAGTCCGGCTTCCAGACGCCGTCCTCCGTTTTCGGCCCCGATTTCATCGCGAGTTTCGAAGGCTGCGCCTATCGGGATATGGACGGATGAAAGCGGGACGTCATTTGGTTCGCCGCCTGCCAGGCGCTATCATCCGCCCATGATCCCGCGGGTCCTTCTTTGTCTTCTGCTTCTGGCGACGGCGGCTCGCGCCGCACCGCCTGGCGCTGAACTGCCGCCGTCGGGGACGCCCCTCTTGTCCGAAGGGCAGGTGGAGGCACGCCGGGCCCTTCTCGACAAACTCTACGGCGAACTTGCCGGGGCGCGCGACGAAGTGGCGGGCCGTGCGCTCGAAAGCGCGATCCAGAGCGTCTGGCTCGAAAGCGGCAGCCCGAGCATCGATCTCCTGATGAGCCGCGGCCTCGATGCGCTGCGCGAGGACGATTTCGACCGCGCCTATTTCTATTTCGACGAGGTGGTGACGCTGGCGCCGGGTTTTGCGGAAGGCTGGAACAAGCGCGCCACCGTCCATTACATTCGTGAGGATTATGCGCGCGCGTTGCGCGACATCGAGCATGTGTTGCGCCTCGAACCGCGCCACTTCGAGGCACTGGCGGGGCTCGGCGTCATTCTTGAGGAGCTTGGCGACAAGAAGGGCGCGCTCGACGCCTATCGCAAGGCGCTCGCGATCAACCCGCAGCTCCTGAACGGCAAGGAGCGCATCGCGCCGCTCGAACTCGAAGTGGAGGGGAGGGGCATTTGACGGCCTTCATCCTTCTCGTTCTCTTCCTCGGTTCGCTTCTCGTCTATTCGGCGCGCGCGGCGGCATGGGCGGGCTCGACCTGGCCGCCATCCGGCGAGTTCATCGCGCTTGACGGCGAATTCGAAGGGTTGCGGCTCCACTATCTCACCTGCGGCGAGCGGCGCGAAGGTGTCGCGCCCGTCGTTCTCATTCACGGGGCGAGCGGCAACCTCCGCGACATGGTGGAGGGGCTTGCCGGGCCGCTCTCGCGCGAGACGCTTGTCGTCGCCTTTGACAGGCCGGGACATGGCTGGAGCGAACGCGGAAAGCGTCCCGACATTGCCGATCCCGCCGTGCAGGCGCGCGCCATCGCGCAAGCCACGGCAAAGCTCGGCATCGAAAAGCCGGTCGTGGCCGGGCATAGCTGGGGCGCCTCTGTCGCCGCAGCCTGGGCGCTTGCCGAACCGCGAGGCATTTCCGGCCTGCTGCCGCTTTCCGGCGCGCTCTATCCCTGGCCGGGCGGCATTGCCTGGTATCATTCGGTCGTGCGCACACCTCTCATCGGTGCCGTTTTCATCCGTACCATGATCGTTCCGGGAGGGCGGGTGCTGATGCCGAAGGGAGTGGCGGCGAACTTCCATCCCGACAAGGCGCCGGAAGGATATGCGGAGGCGATCGCGCTGCCGCTTCTCTTCCGTCCGTCCGAGTTCCGCGCCAACAGCGAGGATACGGCGAACCTCAAGGGGCATCTCGCCCGGCAGAGCATGCGCTATGGCGAGATTTCGGTGCCGACCATCGTCGTCACCGGCAATGCGGACCATACCGTTTCGCCGAAGCTTCATTCCTATGCGTTTCACAGTGCGGTCGCGGGCTCGGAACTCGTCAAGCTCAGGGGTACGGGCCACATGCCGCATTATGCGCGGCGCGACGCGGTCGTGGACGCCGTTCTCCGTCTCGCGCGCGGCGAGCGTCCCCGCGCGGGTGAGACGACGATCCACGAAGACGGTCGCGTCGAGAGGCCGGAAGCGGCGGCGTAGCGCCTATTCCTCGTGCCTGCCCACGAATGCCACGCGCAGCATGTTCGTCGCGCCCGGTGTGCCGAGCGGCACGCCCGCCGTCACGACGATGCGCTTGCCGGGCTGGGCGAAACCTTCGCGATAGGCAATGCGGCAGGCGCGCTCCGCGAGATCTTCGAGATCGGTCGCGTCCTCCGTCAGCACGCAATGCAACCCCCAGACGAGGGCGAGGCGGCGCGCCGTCGCCTTGACGGGCGTCAGCACGACGATCGGAAAGAGCGGGCGTTCGCGGGCGACGCGAAGGCCCGTCGAGCCGGAATTCGTCCAGCAGACGATGGCCGCCGCGTTCAGCGTGTCGGCGACGGAATGCGCCGCTGCCGCAATCGCGTCGGCGCCCGTCGCTTCCGGCTCCGTGCGCTGCGAATAGATGATGCCGGGATAGGTCGGATCGCTTTCGACCGATTGCGCAACACGGTCCATCATCGCCACCGCCTCGATCGGGAATTCTCCCGCTGCCGATTCGGCCGAAAGCATGATCGCATCGGCGCCCTCGAAGACGGCGGTCGCGACGTCGGACACTTCGGCGCGCGTCGGTGTCGGCGAGGAGATCATGCTTTCGAGCATCTGCGTGGCGACGACCACGGGCTTGCCCGTCCGGCGCGCCGCGCGCGTCAGCCGCTTCTGCCAGCCCGGCACCTGTTCGAGCGGAAGCTCCACGCCGAGATCGCCGCGGGCGACCATGATCGCGTCCGATATTTCGAGAATACCTTCCAGATGTTCGAGCGCCTGCGGCTTCTCGATCTTGGCGAGAACGGCCGCGCGGCCGCGCGCGATCTTGCGCACTTCGGCGACGTCGTCCGGGCGCTGCACGAAGGAAAGCGCCACCCAGTCGACGCCGAGGTCGAGCGCCGCGTCGAGGTCGCTCCGGTCCTTTTCCGTCAGCGCCGTCAGGGGCAGCAGCGTGTCGGGAAGGCTCACGCCCTTGCGGCTCGAAAGCTTGCCGCCCACCACGACTTCCGTGTCGATATGGTCGCGGCCCTTGCCTTTCACGGCGAGGCGGATCTTGCCGTCGTCGAGAAGAAGCGTCTGTCCCGCGCTCACCGCGTCGAAGATCGCCGGGTGAGGGAGATAGGCGCGCGAGGCGTCGCCCGCCTTCTGCGAGGTGTCGAGGCGGAAGCGCGCGCCCTTGTCGAGCATGGCGCTGCCGTCCTTCATCTCGCCGATCCTGAGCTTCGGCCCTTGCAGATCGGCGAGAATGCCGATCGGACGTTCCACCTCGCGCTCCACCTGCCGCACGGCGGCGTGTACCCGCTTCAGGTTCTTGTGGTCGAGATGGCTCATGTTGAGCCGGAACACGTCCGCGCCCGCATCGAAGAGCTTGCGGATCATGTCGGGATTGTCGGAAGCGGGGCCAAGCGTTGCAATGATCTTGACGTTGCGGCGGCGGGTCAAAGGGGAGAGCTCCTGTCTTTGTCGGGTACGCTATCGTTATCGCTCGGGGCGTCTGGTCCGTCGACGAGTATGACCCGGAAATCGTTCACTTTTCGCCACCCTAGAATCACGGATAACTGATTGATTATCGAATGTGCGTTGATTCTGTAGAGAAATTTTGTCGGCTAGCTAAGTAAGCAGATATGAGAAAATGTGCGCGCGCCCACTTTCGGTAGGTCTTTGATTTTAAAGGACTCAAATTACCTACTTAATCTGGCCACACGCATAGAGCGCACCTGAAAGAGCAACTGCGAATGCGGTTCGCGGCATCATTGTCACAGCCAAGTTGCTCCAAGGGCAATGAAGTCCCAGGCGCGTTCCCATCGCGGGCCGTACTTATGCCACTCCTCGTCTGAGAGGGGACGGCCTCCTGTTATTTCCGCCGCTTCGCGTGCGCAGGAAATTTCGAAAGCTTCAATTCCTATCAGGATAGCTTTGACCGCTGGTTCATCCTCAGGATGTTTGCCCAAATACTGTATGGCTCGCATCCGAAGCTTTCTCCTTCTTAGAAATCTCAACATGGCTTTTTCTGTCGCTCCGACGTATGGCTTGCGGCCAAAAAGTTGGTGTTGAGAGTAGTGCCTCAGATGGGAGGCTAGCTGAAGATCAGCCACAGAACGGTGCCATAAACGGCAGCTCCTAAAACTGCCGCTGCCACGAACCCTTGGACCGGATGCCCTCCATGTAAAGGATGCCTTGCTAGCGATACCGCAAGCTGGAGTGCGCCCAGAGAGGCGCCTATCGCGAACCACACCACCGTCTTACCCCCAATCCTTCGATCATTTCTTTGTATTATGTAAAATAAATGGCGATATTTTGAGCACATAGGGAGCACTTAAGTCTCTAAGTCATTGATCTACCAGTATTATTCTGAAATCGTTCACATTCGTGTAACTCGGGCCCGTTCTCACCAGGTCGCCGAGCCCGGCGAAGAAGGTGCCCGAATCGTGGCGGTCGAGAAAGGTCTGCGCATTGAGGCCCTTCTCTCCGGCGCGGGCAAGTGTCGACGGCGTGACGATGGCGCCCGCCGGATCGTCCGCCGCGCCCGAGCCGCCGTCGATGCCGTCCGTGTCGGCGGCCAGCGCGGAGATGTCCGCCGCGCCCTGAAGCGCGATGGCGAGCGCCAGCGCATATTCCTGGTTCGGGCCGCCTCGTCCGGGTTCACCCTCGCCGAAGGTCACGGCCGCTTCGCCGCCCGAAATGATGGCAACCTTGCGCCCCTCGGCGCGTGCGGCAAGGGCGAGGCTCGCATGCGTCTCCGCGAGGTCGCGTGCCTCGCCCTCGATCGCGCAACCGAGCGGAAGAGGCTCATAGCCTTCCTCGCGCGCGATAGCCGCCGCCGCGCCGAGCGATCCCGTGCCGCTCGCGACGAGCTTGTAGGCCGCATGGGCGAATATTTCCGCGCCGGGTTTCGGCGTTTCGGGAAGTGCGGCGATCCGCTCGCGCAGGCCGGCCGGGATGGGCGGGCGCAGGCTGTCGAGCACGGCCATCACACGGGCTTTCGCCGTCGTATCGGGCACGGTCGGGCCCGACGCGATGGTGCTCGGGTTGTCGCCCGCCACGTCGGAAATCGCCAGCGTCACCGAGCGCGCGGGATGGATCGTCCCGGCGAGCCTGCCGCCCTTGATGCGCGAGATGTGCTTGCGCACGCAATTGATGTCGCCGATGGGCTTGCCGGATGCGAGCAGCGCGCGGGTGAGGAAAATTTCATCGTCGAGCGTGAGCCCGAGCATCGGCTGCACGGTGAGCGCCGAGCCGCCGCCCGACAGGAGCACCAGCGCGAGGTCTTCCGGCCCCACCCATTCGGCAAGCCTGAGCAGCCGCTTCGAGGCCGCCTCGCCCGCCGCATCGGGAACCGGGTGGCCCGCCTCCAGCACCTCCACATGCCGCGCCGGGCGGCCATGGCCATAGCGCGTCAGCGCCAGCCCCTCGATATGCGTGCCCGGATGGTGGCGGTCGTACCAGTCCTCCGCCGCCGCCGCCATGGAGGCGGCCGCCTTGCCGATGGCGAAGATGACGAGCCGTCCCTGCTCCGGCGCGGGCGGCACGGGCAGGTGCGGCGGCAGGCAATGTTCGGGCATGGCGTCGCGCACCGCCGCTTCGTAGAGGCGCTTCAGTATCGCCCTTGTTTCGGGGTCGTTCCCTGCCATGCCTCAGGTATAGTGCGCCGATGCACGATATGCCAAACCCCGTATCCGGCGATCTTCCGCCTTTCGAGCTTGTCGATCCGCAAGCGCGGGCGGATTTCATCGTCGTGTGCGACCATGCCTCGAACGCCTTGCCGCCCGGATACGGCACGCTCGGCCTGCCCGCGCGGGAGTTCGAGCGCCACATTGCCTTCGACATCGGCGCCGCCGGCGTCGCCCGCCGTCTCGCCGCGGCCCTTGCCGCGCCCGCCGTGCTCGGCCGCTTCTCGCGGCTCCTGATCGACCTCAATCGCGGCGAGGACGACCCGACCATCGTCATGAAACTCTCGGACGGCGCCATCGTTCCCGGCAATCGTGATGTCGACCCGCACCGGAACCCGCAGGAATTCGCGCGCCGCATCGCCCGCTTCCACGCGCCCTATCACGCGGAAATCGAAAGACTGATCGCCCGCGCGCGGACGCAAGGCATCGTGCCCGTCATCGTCTCGGTCCACAGCTTCACGCCGCGCTGGCGCTCTTTCGTGCGGCCCTGGGAAACGGGTCTCCTGTGGGACCGCGACGACCGTCTCGTCCGGCCGCTGCTGGCCGCATTGCGCGCGGAAGGCCTCACCGCCGGCGACAACGAGCCCTATACGGGCCGCCTCAGGAACGACTGCATGTACGCCCACGCAACGCTGCACGGGCTTCCGCATGTGCTCATCGAAATCCGGCAGGACCTGATCGAGAGCGAGGAGGGGCAGGCCGAGTGGGCATCGCGCTACGCCCGTCATCTCGTCCGCGCCGCGTCGCTGCCGGGACTTCGCGACATCCGCTTCTTCGGCTCGCATGCCGATCCCTCGCTCCCCATATCGCCGGAAAATTGAAGGAGGTTCAAATGGACAAGACCACGCAGACCGAACTCGAGGCGGCGGCCTTCCGCCGTCTCGCCGGCCATTTGCGCGCCCGCACCGACGTTCAGAACATCGACCTCATGATCCTCGCCGGCTTCTGCCGCAACTGCCTCGCGGACTGGTACCGGGAAGCGGCGGAAGAAAAGGGCATCGAGGTCTCGAAGGACGAGGCGCGCGAATTCATTTATGGCGAACCTTTCGCCGAATGGAAGAAGAAGCACCAGGCGGAAGCGACGCCCGCGCAGATGGCGGCTTTCGAGGCGGCGCAAAAGAAAAGCCACGGCTGATCCGGAACCGTCCACCGTTCATTCACATCTCTATCCACAGCTTTCTTGCCCCTCGCATATTGCCGGGCCGGGCGCGCGCCTCTATCGTCGCGCCCCTCACGGCAATTTTCAGTAAGTGGAGTGGCGCAACATGGCGGACGGCAATACGCCTGCGAATACGGGTGGTGTCGCACAGGACCAGCTCAGGTCCGTCGTCGAGCGCATCGAGCGCCTCGAGGAAGAAAAAGCGGCGATCGCGAACGACATCAAGGAAGTCTACGCGGAAGCGAAGGGCAACGGCTTCGACACCAAGACGCTGCGTCAGGTGATCCGCCTGCGCAAGCAGGACAAGGCCGAACGCCAGGAACAGGAAGCGATCCTCGACCTCTATATGAGCGCGCTCGGCATGATCTGAGCGCGGCCGCCATTTGCGGCTTCGTCTCCTGTCCCATCCGTCCTAACATTGCGCCGGCGGTTGTATTCAGGGGTTGAGTGTGTCCGGGCCGGAATCAGTCATTGACGATGGAGCCCGCGCGGTTGGCGCGGCGCGTGGCGAGGCGCCGCGTCCCGATCTCGCGGTCGCGCTCGACGCGATCTACGGCTATGCCACCGATCCCGAAAACTGGGAGGAGATGAACTCCCTTCTCGACGAGATCGGTGCGGGCGCCGATATCGCGCCGCTTGCGGACGGCATGCGCACGCATCTCACCCGCGCGCAGGATCTCGCGCAGCGCCTGCACGAGGCGCGGCCCGAGCCGGAAACGGGCCCCACCTGGTGCCACATGATCGTCGGGCGAGACTTCCGCCTTCTCGACATCTCGCCCGCGGCGGCGGAGATGCTCGCGCCGCTCTGCCGGACGCTCGCTCCGGGCAGCCTGCTTTCCTTTACCGATCCCGAAAACGCCGCGCGCTTTCGTGCGCTCGCTTCCACCGTTGCCGCGGGCGCGGGCGGCCCCGTGCTGCTCCGCCTTGTGCTTGAGGATGGCGAGGAGGCCGTCTTCGGCTATCTCCTCGCGGGGGAGAACCTCCCGGAGGTATTGCGCCGACGGCTCGATCTTCCGGCCTCCGCGCGGCGCGGCGCCGTCGCCTTCGTTGCGCCGTCCCGCGAGGCCGCCGGCGATGCGATGCGGATGTATCGCGAGACCTTCGGCCTCACACCGGCGGAGGCGCGGCTCGCGGCTGCGCTGCGCGACGGGCTCGCGCTCAAGGAAGCGGCGGCGAAGCTCAACATTTCCGTCAACACGGCGCGCAACCAGATCAAGAGCGTCTTCGAAAAACTCGGGGTCAACCGGCAGGGCGATCTGATCCGTCACCTGACGGAACTCTCGCAGCTTGCGGCCTATATGCGCGCGCCCGGCGACGCGAGCGAGAGCGCCGTTCCTGCCGAGCCGGGCGAGGTGCCGCTCTCCTTCACCGCTCTGCCGGACGGACGGCGACTTGCGTATCGCGACTACGGTGCGCGTGACGGCGTTCCCGTCATTCTCCTGCCGAGTTCCGTCAGCAGCTCCTGGCTCTGGCCGGCCGAAGCGGAAGCGGCGAAGCGCGCGGGACTTCGCTATATCGTGGTCGAGCGGCCGGGCACGGGCGCGTCCACCGCCGATCCGGACCTCACCTTCGAGAGTTTCGCGCGCGACCTCGAGCACTTCGCCGATGCGCTCGGGCTCGACCGTTTCCGGCTCACCGCGCGCTCCTCCGCGTCGCCTTTCGCGCTTGCCTGCGCGGCGCGGCTCGGGAGCCGCGTCGAACTGCTCCTGCTTGCCTCGGCGCGTCTCGGCGTTCCGGAAGACGCCCGGAAAAACGCGAAGAAGCAGGTCGGCATGCTTGGCGCCTTCTTCAACAATCTCAAACGCTATCCCTGGCTGCTCGACTCGACGCTCTTCATCCTGCGCGCGAAGATGTCGCGCAATTTCATCCGGCCGCTCGTCTACAAGTTCTTCGAGCCGTCGCCCGCCGATGTCGCCCTCATTCGCGCGACGCCGTCGCTCGAGGCGGCGATGATCCGCAGCACCATGGAAACCGTTGCGCATACCTATGCAGGACTCTTGCGCGAGTCGCAGCTCTATATCGATGGTGTTTCGCTCGACCTCACCGGCCTCACGGCGCCCGTCCTCGTCTGGCATGGCGAGGAGGATGGCGTCGTGCCGCTGGGCGAGATGAAGCGCCGCCTCGCCGAAATCGGTCTCGCTCCCGCCGAAATCCGGACGTTCCCCGGCGACGGGCACTGCTTCGTCAACAGGCGCCACGAGGAAATTTTCGCGCGCCTGCTTGAGGGCTGACGCGCGTCCCGCCATCACCTTTGGTCCATTTGCACTATTCTGGCGGCCCCTCGCGCCCGCTAGGACTCCTCCATGAAGATCCGGACATGGGGTGCCGGGTCCCGACCCGGAGGGGTTTCCAATGAACATGAAAACCGCATGCGTATGGTTCGCGGTTGCAGGCCAGATCTTCGCTCACGCCGCAGCCGCGCAGACAGCGACGGGCGCCGCCGCGGGCGTGCCTGACGCCCAGAAGAGCTGCGAGCAGCTCGCCGCCGAAATCGCGCAGCAGCAGCAGATCATCGCGGATGCCAGTTCCAGCTCCACCACGGCGCAGGTCGCCGATGTCGGCCTCGGCATTGCGCAGTCCGTCGGCATGCATTTCGGCGGCTTCGGGATCGGCGGTCTCCAGGCGACCGGCGCGGCAAGCTCGCTCGCCCAGCAGCAAAAGCAGGCAGCGGAGCAGCAGGCGCAGCAGGCGGATATCCGCCTCCAGGTTCTCACCGCCTTCTACCAGGGCAAGGGCTGCTGAAGCTCGTCGGCGCAGGCGTCCCGTCCGCGATCTGACGGCCGCTTCAGGCGTCTACCCGGACGCACACCCCTGGGTGGCCGTTGAAGGCCGGGGGAGCCCCGCAAGGCTCCCCCGTGTTCTCTTTCGGGCGCGGCAATCGGTCCCGCGCCGCGCCTGCGTCCTCCCGCCGCCCTCCGTGCTAGTCTCGCGCCCAACAAAAAGCCCGACGGCAGAAATAGAGGGAGTGAGACCGATGACGCCGATGACCGCGGACAATATCGTGCTGGAACAGGCAAGGCCCATCGAGCCCGAGCTTGCCGCCCGCCTCATCTACGACACCGGCTCCTACGTCTTCGACTGTCTCTACAATTGCGACTTCGACACCTATCTGCGGATCACGTCCAATCTGTGGATGCGCGAGGGCGGCGCTTTCTCGCATGTTCATGCCAGGGCGGCGATGAGCGAGGGTCATCTTGCGGGCATCGCGCTCGGCTTCCCGCAGCCGCTCTACGCCACCGAGTTCGGCACCGGCATGATCGCGATGGCCGAGTTGGGAACGCCCGAACTTCTCGCCCATCTGCCAAGCGTCGCCGGGCACATCCCATGGCTCTTTCCCGAGGTGCCGGAAGATGCCTGGTATCTCCTGTTCCTTTCCGCGCATCCGGAAGCGCGCGGGCGCGGCATCGGCGAGAAGCTTCTCCTCGATTGCTTCGAGCGCGCGAAGGCTGCCGGCTGCGTCTCGCTCCATCTCGACGTCGCGGCGATCAACCCGGCGGTGCGTTTCTACGAACGCATGGGGCTCGAACGCCTCGCCGAGACGAATGTGCCGAAGATCGCCACCTCGCATGGCGTGCCGCCGCATATCCGCATGGTGAAGCATTTTTCCAGCCTTACGTAAGGCTTACGTAGCAGTTCACTTCAGGCTTCTTCCCACTTGCGCTTCAACACATCTGAGGTCGCAAGAACTTTACCCTCGATGAAATCCTTGAAATATCGCCACTTCTCGACAGCGGCCGTATTGCTCTGTTGTGAGAGGTTTTTGATTTGCTGGTTGAGCATCGCTTTGATGTCACCAAACGAGAAATTGAGATCGACGATGGACGCAACGATCTCATCTGGGCCGGATGTTCCAAGATCGAATGGATTGACTACAAAAGAGTCCTTCTGATCCACAATCATTGGCAGATGTTTGGGATCGGAAATGTTCTGCTCGCATAGTTCTCGTGCGGAGTCTGTGATCAGAATGCGTGGATAAATTGCTTCTCTTTCTTCTATTTGTATTGCTTCGAGTAGGGCTGGTCCGAAAACAGCGCTGTCTCGGTGGTGTAGTTTACCGAGTACAACTGCGCCGCGCACAAGGAAACCGTGTCGCAGAAGCGCGACGATCAAATTCGAAGCTGCGTCGAGAATGCGACCATGGAAATCGGCAGGCATGGAAATGAGAAAGTGATCGGAGAAGGCGCCGAACTGGACGTCCAATGCCATGGGATTGACTTTGAATTTTCCATCCTTCTCTCCCTGAATGAGTTCGTTTTTGTCGTTCTCCATCAAAAATCGCGAGGACTGATGAATTTCTTGAATGGCACGAAGAGCTCTCGCTCCATCACCGCAACATATTTCTGCTTTCCAACCTAGGATATCTGCATAGAGGAGAAGTCGGTCCTCATACACTCCTGTGTCTTTCGATGTCATGGCTACTTGTTCTGCACGTTGAGTCGACAGTCGCTCTACAGGTAGATTCGACGTTGTCGAGGCCAAGAGATTTTAGCCTCTCCTTGTTTCTTCGTACTTCTCTATCGTAGCTACGCACACATTCTCAGATTGCAGAATGTTGCACATACATCCCCTTGAAACATGGGAGAGAAAGAATGTGTGATTCCGCCTTTGTCTCCACTTTACCCATTGGTCAAATGGACAGATGGAGTCAGCATCGGCGTGTGGCTGAGCATCTGGTGTTCAACGGTTTTTACGTCGAGCCGATGTGGGCCGACGGCGATCTCTGAGATAGGAGGCATTGACTACCTCAAAGTCGCCGCCGAGCCACCGCGTCAGCAAGACCAAGGGTAGTTGTCGCCCTTGCGTCTGTTGTTGCGCCACCAAAGTGGCTGAAGGTTGTCGAGCGTAGACCCTCCTCCGCGTGCTCGCGGGTAGATGTGGTCAATTTCCCATCCGTAGTCGCCTTCACCGCCGTGCTCGTCGTACACCATCCAGTTTCCGCAGATGTCTTTGCGGATGCTGTTTGGGTCGTAGTTGGGAACCACAATCCCCTTGTTCCAGACAGCACGCTTGGTCTGCTCGTCAACGGGAATGAAGGGGTATCCGGGATAAGCCATTTTGGCCTCCATCTGTGTGAGTGGAGCGCCGTATTGACCTGTTCCCCCGATTCATCGCAGATTCGCGTGTACACATTCGAGGTACAGCCTCGCTGGCGCTCCTAACGCTTTGCGAGGGGAAATGGTCGGGGCCCTAATCCCGGCCATTTCCGCAACTTCTCCATTGATTCCCGATTTGTTCTGCAGCGTCAAGCATTCGCGCAAGATGTAGTGTGCAATTGGCTGACGCTCCCCTTGACCTTGTGGTGCTTGGCTTCTGTCTTGCGGCTCAAGGAATGAAACTTCGACCCACAACGCACCGTCATCAGGTGGTTGGAGCAGGTGTGTTTCCAGAGTTATCTGCAAATTTCTTCGCGATGGCCTTGCCGGGCGGCCGGGCCAAGTCTATATAACGGTAATTCTGGTTATATAGTCAGAGTGCCCCATGCAGCCGATCGATCTCGCCGCCATCTCGCAGCTCAACGAGGACTGCTTCTGTCTCCCGCTGGAGCGGCCCGCGCTTGAGGCGGCGGCCGCCGCGCGGCTTGGTGCGGCTGAAGCGCCATGGGCGGCGGGTGAACTCGAGGCGCTTTCCGCCGGGCAGCCGATGTTCCTGCCGGTTTCGATGCGCGAGGATCTCTTCGCGCGCATTCGTGCCGTCGGTGCGCTGCTTGTGGCCATGGCCGCCACGCGGGCCCGCGCCGGGCAGCGCGCCTTCGACCGCGAGGCGCTTCTCGCCGCCGGTGCCTGTAACAGTTTCGATTTTCATCTCTCCGCCTCCGGCCCGAAGCTCATCGAGGTCAACACCAATGCGGGCGGCGCCTTCCTGCAGCCGCTCCTTCTCGATGCCGTCGCGCCTGGCGGGCCTGCGAACGGTTTTGCGCCGGAAGACATGCTGATCGAGGCCTTCGCGCGGCTCCGTCCCGGACGCGCGCTGCGCCGCGTCGCCATCGTCGACGAGGCGCCGGAGACGCAGGCGCTCTATCTCGACATGCGGCTTTGCGCAGTGGCGCTCGAAGCGCGCGGCATCGAGGTCGATATTCTCGACCGCGTGGATCTTCGCCGCGAGGGCGGGGCGCTTCTCGGCCCGCGCGGTCCCATCGACATGGTCTACAACCGGCTCGTCGATTTCCATTTGCGCGAGGCGGCGAGTGCGCCGCTGCTTGAGGCATGGGAAGCGGGCGAGGTTGTGGTCGCGCCGAACCCCGATGTCTACCGCGCCTTTGCCGACAAGCATCTGCTGGTTGCGCTCAGCGACGCCGAGGCCGTTACGGCGCTGGCCGGGGAAGCGGGCGTCGATGCGGCGCTGGTGCTCGATACCGTTCCCCATACCGAACCCGTCGATTGCGGCAATGCCGACCGCCTGTGGGAGGCCCGCCGCGACTATGTTTTCAAGCCGGCGCAAGGCTATGCGTCGCGCGGCGTCTATCGCGGCGACAAGATCACGCGCAAGAAGTGGTGCGAGATCGTGGGCGAGGGCTATCTCGCGCAGCGTTTCGCCGAGCCCTCGCAGCGCGCCCTGCGGCTTGCGGCCGGGCTTGCCGCGCACAAGGCGGACATCCGCGTCTGGACGCATGGTTTCGAGCCGGTCTTCGCGGCGGCGCGTCTCTATGGCGGTCAGGTGACGGGCTTCCGGGGGGAGGGCGCGGGCTTCGCGCCGATCCTCTGGCTCGGCGCCTCCTCCGCCGGTGCGGGCTGCGTGGAAGCGGGATGCGCGGACGAACCATGTGCCTGCGCCACGACGGGAGCAACCTCATGAATGCGAGAAATGCCGCGGTGAAAGCGGTTCCGAAAAAAGCCGACATGAAGAACACCGCCGATCTCGACCGCACGGCGGCCTGCCTCGAAGCGCTCGGCCAGCCGGTCCGGCTCGCCGTCTATCGCGTGCTGGTGCGGGCCGGACCCGAGGGGCGTTCCGTCGGCGAGTTGCAGGAAGCGGTCGACATTCCGCGTTCGACGCTTTCCTTCCATCTGCGCCGCCTCATCGAGGTCGGCCTCGTCGTCCAGGAGCGTCATGGCACGACGCTCATCTGCCACGCCGATATGGCGGTCATGGATCACACGCTCGGTTTCCTGATGCGCGAATGCTGCGCCGACCGGGGCGGCTGCCGCTAGGCCTTCCGCCGCTCCAGCAGGGCGGCCGCCGCGAACATGATGACGGCGGCGAGCGGAATGGCGACGGCGGCGGGCAGCCCCAGAAGTGTCAGCTCCGTGCCGCCTTCATAAGTCGCATAGCCCTCATAGAGATCGCCCAGCGCATGCGCGAGGACGACGCCGCCCATCACGCAGGTGCCGATCAGCGCGGGCAGCGCGATCTGGCCGCGCCCCCAGACGAGCCAGAGGCAGAGCACCGCGAGCGACGAGTTCGTGATCAGCTGCCAGCCGTCGTGGAAGCGCGCATGCTGCGGCCAGTCCGGGTTGAAGAGATGCGTCGCGTTCACTTCCAGGATCGGGATCAGCAGGCCGAAAACGAGAATTCCGGCGGTCATCAGAAGGCGGGCGGGCATTTCTCTCTCCCATGCTGGCGGCGGGCGGCCACTGCGGTTATATTGACGGTGTCAATATGAGGGAAATATAGACAGTGTCAAGATCGCCCCGCGGCCCGCGCGAAATCCCCTATCACCACGGCAACCTGAAGGAGGCGCTTATCGAGGCGGCCTTCGCGCTGCTCGACGAGGAGGGCGCCGGGGGCGTCACCATTCGCGCGGTGGCGCGCCGCGCCGGCGTCACCCATGCCGCGCCCGCCAATCACTTCGCCGACCGCAGGGCGCTCCTCACCGCGCTCGCCGCCCGCATCTTCGAGGATCTCGCCCGCGAGATCGCGCGGCGGCTCGCCCGCGCGGGCGGGGGGCTCGAGGCGCGGCTCAGCGTCTTTGCCGATGCGGTGCTGCGCTTCGGCCTCGCCTCGCCCAACCGCTACAGGCTGATCTGGCGCTGGGACGCGCTCGACGGCCAGGACGCCGCCCTCCAGCAATCCATGGACGCGATCTATAACCGCCTCATCGCCGAACTCTCCGCCCACGGATCGGACGCGCTCGACCCGCACAGCCGCGCCATCGCGCTCTGGTCGATGGTGCATGGCTATGTCTCCATGCGGATCGAGGGCAATCTCGTGCCGGGCCGCGACAAGGTCACGGGCGAGCCGCGCGAAAAAGCTATCGTCACGGCGCTCCTCCAGGGCATCGCGTAACTCACTCCGCCCCGTCTTCCTCCAGCAGCTCGATCAACCTCCGCAAGCCCTTCGCCGCGCGCGCCATGTCCTTGCCCGGAAAGGCCTCGTCGAGCGCCGCGTTGACGCGCGCGAAGGCCGCGCCCAGCGAGGCGAAGGCGCGCCGCCCGGCCGGCGTCGCCTCGAGCAGCCAGGCCCGCTTGTCGGTTGCCGAGCGCGTCCGCGCGATATAGCCCGCCTTCAGCAGCCGCTCGGCCATCGCGCCCACGGCGCTTTCGCGCTGCTTCAGGCGATCGGCGATCTCGCGCTGCGACAGCGGCCCCTCGCCGCAGATGATCGCCATGACGGCCGTCTGCGCCGTCGTCAGCCCGCCCCCCTCCAGCATCGCCCGGTCGGCCACGGTTTTCAGGCGATGCGCCGCCGTCTGGACGAGAAAGAAAAAGCGTTCGTCTTTCGCCGGCATGTGCCCCTGGCCTTCTGCTTCGCGGGTTGACAGCCCTTCGCCGCCTCCCTAAATACTACACTAGTGTATCAATTTCCAGCCGGCATGTCCCGGCCGAAAACCTGAAAGGGAGCCCCCATGGGTGCGATCGATGTCTGGGCACAGCTTACAACGCCGCGCATGGCCGCGCAGCCATGGCTCGCCACGCTGCTGCGCTGGACGGGGCAGGAGGACAAGCCCCTCGTGCCGAGCGTCGAACGGACGGTCGCGGCGATGGACGCGGCCGATGTCGACATCTCGCTCATCGCCGCCTGGTACGGGCCGCAGGGCGCGCTCATCACCAATGAAGAAGTCGCCGCGCAGATCGAGGCCGCGCCCGCGCGCTTTCGCGGCCTTGCGAGCGCCGACATCAGGAACCCGGCGGAAGCCGCCCGCGAAATCCGCCGCTGGGTGGACGGCGAGCATTTCGTCGGTGTACGGATCGTTCCCTGGCTCTGGGACCTGCCGCCCAACGACCGGCGCTACTACCCGCTCTATGCCGCCTGCGTCGAGCTCGGCGTGCCGCTCTGCACGCAGATCGGCCACACGGGCCCGCTGCTCCGCTCCGAGACTGGCCGCCTCATTCCCTATCTCGAAGACGTGCTGCTCGACTTCCCGGAGCTCACTGTCGTCGGCGGCCATGTCGGCTTTCCCTGGATCGACGAACTCACCACGCTGACGGTCAAGTTCCGCAACTTCCATGTCGACACGTCCGCCTACGCGGTGCACAGGCTGCCGCCCGCCTTTGTCGATTACATGAAGACGGTGGGCGCCTCCCGCGTCATGTTCGGCACCAACTGGCCCATGCTCTCGCCGAAAAAATGCCTCGCCCGCCTCGGCGACCTCGGCCTCGACGCGGCGCAAACGGAAGCCTTCCTCTCCGGCACCGCCCGCCGCGTCTTCAAGCTCTGAGGGTGAGAGGCGGTTCGCGCCAGCGAGCGAAAAGGTCCGGGGGCCTGTCCCGGCGCAGGCCGGGAACCTTTTCGAGCCTCGAACGCCCGAAGGGCAGGTGAGGGGGCGCGCCACCCGCCGCAAAAACCGCTCACGCTCCGGCCTCTCCCCAACACGTCATTGCCGGGCTTGCCTGTCCCGGCGAAAGCCGGGAACCCGGCAATCCAGAAGGCGCGCCAGCGCGCCGTCCCTCTTCACAAAATCCTTTTCCCCGGCTGCCCTCCAGCCATTCCCTCATCCGTCATGGCCGGACGCGCACCGCCGCTGACCGGTTGCGCGAGCCGCGCGCCTCCACACCCCCGCGCTTCCGCAACCCCACGCCACCAACGCCGCCCAATACCACCCAACACCGTCATGGCCCGCTTCATGCGGGCCATCCACGCCTGCCCCGGCGAGAGCCGGGGTCTTGAATGTCAGGACGGAGGAGGGCGTTAGTTTCCCTACGACAGCACGCGCCTGGATGCGGATACAGAGGCGACGGCGTGAAGGCTGCCGGGCCAATTCTTTTCTCTGATCGTTTGGTGTTTGCTTGGTGACTCAGAGTAGACTCTGTAGCCATTCGGAATGACCTGCGCCCCAAGTTTCATCCAGTCGGAAGTAGAGTCTCGTGACCATTTGA
>NZ_BTVP01000028.1:0-50315 GCF_045863935.1 Parvibaculum sp.
CACCATGATGAGCTGCTTGAACTGCTGCGGCGCCTGCGGCAGCGCATAGAACTTGCCGGGGTGCATGCGCGACGGCACCAGGAAATCGCGCGCGCCTTCCGGAGAGGACGCGGTGAGGATCGGCGTCTGGAATTCGTTGAAGCCCGCATCGGTCATCCGCCTGCGGACGGAGGCGATGATCTTCGAGCGGAGCAGGATGTTCCGGTGCAGTGTCTCGCGGCGCAGGTCGAGGAAACGGTAGCTGAGGCGGATGTCTTCGGGATAGTCCGGCTCGCCGAAGACCGGCAGCGGCAGATCCTGCGCCTCGGACAGCACCTCGAGCGAGGAGACCGCAATCTCGATTTCGCCGCTGGGCAGGTTCGGGTTCACGGTCTCGGCCGAACGCGCGATGACCTTCCCCTCGATGCCGACGACGAATTCGGAACGGACCTTTTCCGCAAGGCCAAAGGCCTCTGCCCGATCCGGATCGAAGACGAGCTGGGTCAGCCCGTAATTGTCGCGCAGATCGATGAAAAGGAGGCCGCCATGGTCGCGCTTGCGGTGGACCCAGCCGGCGAGACGGACCGTCTCACCCACATGCGACTTGCGAAGCTCGCCACAGGTGTGGCTGCGGAAACTGCTCATTATTCTAAGGCCTTGGGATTCCAGAACGAATCGGCGGAAGATAACCGACGGTGTACCTCCGGCGAACGGGAAAAGCGCACGGATGGGCGGCCCTTGTCAAGGGCGGCGGGCGAGGCGCTCAGGCCAGCTGGTTCATATGTCCGGGCGGCTGGTCCGGGATGCGTCGGGTACCGGTCACCAGTTCCAGAATTGTGCGGTCGGGGGGGCTGCGACGATGGCGGGGCTTTGGCGGCGATGTTGGCGAGTTCCCTCGCCCGGCAATCACCCGGGCGGCCAGGGTCCGCAGCTTCGAAAGGTGACGGATCAAATCGGAATCGTCGGCGATCCATGCCTCTCGCACGAAGGCCAGGAGAATGTCAGTCTTCACCAGCACGTCATGGGGCGTATCGCTGTCGGTTTCGAAAGCCCGGCAGAACAGAGCTCTAGCCGATATGGTAAGCCCGATATCGAGATAATCCCCCTCCTTGTCCTGACACATGTTCGAAACGGCCAGCAGCAACTCGGCGCACCGCGCGTCCGCCTCGATCGACCTGTGCGGGAGGGCGGCAAGAATGGAAGATGTCAGCTTCTGCGCGAGAGCGGACTTCCAGGTCAGGAGGTCCCGTTCCCCCACAGGGGCTGCCTTCAAAACGTCGCGGACGTTTCTGACGACAAGTTCGATGATGGCCACCGGGCTGTTCGCAATCATGAGATGCTCACAATGCTTGGTTAGACCCAGGATTTCAGTCGACTTTTACTTAAACTCTGACGCCCACGTAGAACGGTCTTTAATCGCCTGTGTTTAGCCTCAAGTCGAAAGCGTATAGTCAACCAGTACAGAATATAAAGAAATCAAGGTCCACATCCGATCAATGGTACAATGACACTTTTAGTATCATAGACGCAACTAATAATTGAGTGAGTACAGAATTCGCAACGGGGCAACACGACAAGAAAAACCGGGGGCAGAGATATGAAAGAAAGCAGCGGGAATGCTAACTGCCGAACAGATAAAGGCTGCCCGAGCCCTCTTGAGCTGGGGACAAAGCGACCTGGCGGAGGCCTCCGGCCTTTCGCTGCCCACGATAAAGCGGGTTGAGGCGGCACGGGGAACCATCCGGTCCACCCCTGCAACCATCGCCGCCATCCGCAAAGCCCTGGAGGCGGCGGGGATCGATTTCATCCAGAATGGCGTGGTCGGCGTCACCCGCAGGCATTTGTAGGCGCCTGCCAGGCCGGCTTCGTTGGCCGCGACAGGAGCCACGAGATCGGCTATAGAGCGGCGCATGGAAATCATTACGACAAACGAGGCCCTGAAGGCCGCCTGCGCCCGGCTTTCGACGGCCGGATTTGTCACCGTCGATACCGAATTCATGCGGGATTCGACCTTCTGGCCGATCCTGTGCCTGATCCAGCTCGCGGGGCCGGAAGACGAGATCATCATCGATCCGCTGGCCCCCGATATCGACCTTGCCCCCTTCTACGCCCTGATGAAGAACCGGAAGGTCGTGAAGGTTTTCCACGCGGCCCGGCAGGACATCGAGATATTCTATCACGAGGGGGATGCGATCCCCGATCCGCTCTTCGACACGCAGGTCGCGGCCATGGTTTGCGGCTTCGGTGACTCGGTCGGCTACGAGACTCTGGTCCGGCGGCTCACGGGCGGCAGCGTCGACAAGTCCTCGCGCTTCACGGACTGGTCCAGGCGGCCGCTTTCCGAGAAGCAGCTCCAGTATGCGATGGCGGACGTCACCTATCTCCGCACCATCTACGAGGTGCTGGCCAAGCGCCTCACCCAGACCAAGCGTTCGCATTGGGTGGCCGAGGAAATGGCCGTGCTGCAGGACCCCGAGACCTATGCCATGCGGCCTGAGAACGCGTGGAAGCGGCTCAAGATGCGCTTTCGCGGGCGCCGGGGCCTCGCCGTGATGGTGGAGATTGCCGCCTGGCGCGAACGGCAGGCG
The DNA here is from genome assembly GCF_045863935.1 of Parvibaculum sp. Classification (GTDB taxonomy): domain Bacteria; phylum Pseudomonadota; class Alphaproteobacteria; order Parvibaculales; family Parvibaculaceae; genus Parvibaculum. The sequence continues at coordinate 2,568 of NZ_BTVP01000028.1, forward strand.
CAGGAGCGCGACATGCCGCGCTCGCGCATCATGAAGGACGATGCACTTTCCGAGATCGCAACGCAGCTTCCCAAGAGCGTGAGCGACCTCGACGCGTTGCGCGCCGTGCCCAAGGGATTTTCGAACAGCCGCGCCGCTGCCAGCCTGATGGAAGCGGTCGAGCGCGGCCTCGCCATGAAGGAAGAGGATATCCCCGTGGTCGAGGGGCCGGAGCCTCTCCCGGCGGGAATTGCGCCATTGGTCGAGCTCCTGAAGGTGCTGCTCAAGCAGAAATGCGAGGAGCACGACGTGGCGCAGAAGCTCGTCGCCAATGTGAGCGACCTCGAACTGATCGCCGCCCATGCGGAAGCCGACGTGCAGGCCCTGAAAGGCTGGCGGCGCGAACTCTTCGGCGAAGACGCGCTGCGCCTCAAGCGCGGCGAACTCGCGATCGGCGCAAAGGGCAAGCGCATCGTCCTGATCGAGACGCCGAAGAGCTAGCGGCAGTCCGCGTCACATATGCCTTGCGATGGAGCCATGACTTGCATTGCCCATCAGCCGGGCAAAGTTCGCACCGCTCATATGCACCAGCGTTTTGTGGTCTCCCGCCTCGAAATAGATTTCCGGCTGCGTCGCGACCGCATCGTCGTAGCAGACCTTCATCCCGTAAGGCTCGCCCAGCGGCGGCAGCGCGCCCGCGTCGCAATCGCGGAAGCAGCTCTCGATCTCGGCTTCCGTCGCCAGACCGATGCGCTCGTCCAGCATGTGCGAAAGACTGGCCAGGTCGAGCTTGCAGGCGCTCGGCGATACGGCTCGTCGAGACCTCGCGCGGATGCCTGACCTCTTCGTAGTCGACATTGTTGTCGCGCAGATAGGTGAAGAGCTTGACCGACATTCCCATGATCGTCTCCTCCGGTGGACCGGACGACGGATCTTCTGAAGGGGGCCGCGCAAATCCCGCCGCGCCTTCAGCGTCCGGCATTGGGTTACGTCGAAGTTAATTCTAGAGCGGAAGGGCCCCGCTCGCCAGCGAAAGCGGTCGGACGCTACTTTCCGATCCGGATGTCGCTCTTGCGGCCCAGCGCGCGGGCGAGCGCGGCCAGACGCTTCGCGACCACCTCCCCCACCAGCGCCTCGTACTTCTTCGGCACGATAAGGGTGAGTGTGTTCTTGCCAGCGTCGAAGCGCGTCTTCGGCAGCATGCCCATGGTGGCGCCGGAAAGCGTGAAGGCAAGGCGCAATGCGAGACCGAGGACCAGGGCGCGCTCGTTGTCGCGTTCGGTCATGAATGGCGTAAGGTTGCCGAGCATTTCAGGCTCTCCCCTGCCCTCATGCCGGTGATAGCCGACGCGGGCCAGATATAGCCTGCCCCGGTGGTCGATGCCGGAGAACGGCGCGAGCAATATCTGCGTCATCGCATGATGCGCGCGGTAGTCCGGATGCACGTACCAGCCGATATCGGCAAGAATACAGGCGGCATGACGAAGGCGAGCTTCTTCCGCCGTTTCGTCCAGCACCCCTTCGGCGAAGATCGGCGCTGTCCATTTGAAGAATTCGTTGCCGTGCTGCGGGAAGCGCGCGAGTCGCCCTGCGAGATCGCGGCAGCCTTCGATGAGCGGATCCTTCTGCTGCTCCTTCTTGTCGAGATATTCGAACAGAAGGCCCTCACGCAGCCCATAGGCGGAAACGACAATTTCCTTCGCCCTCGACGCGCCGATCAGCTTGTCGAGCACCAGCGCGCCGAAAGGCAGCGCTTCGACGCGGCGTTCCGAGACATCGGGAATCTGCGCGAGCGACTTCGGCCCCAGCTTCTCGATGACACGGGAAATGTCGGCGGCATCGCGCGCCGGAATGACATATTGATGGAGAACATGGATCGGGTAGTTGCGCTGGGCCATGTGGATGCGGGCGAGATTTCGCCAGACACCGCCCACGGCATAGATCGGCTTGCCCTGAAAATCCTTCAACCAGTTCTGCTCGCCGAGCGTGCGTTCGACAAGGGCTTCGGCCTCGGCGAGGCTGCCATGCGAGAGGTCCATCAGGCGGAGCGGCCCGAGCGGAAGGGTCGCCCCCGCACCGGGCTTTCCGTCCGCGACCGGCACCAGCTCGAGGCTGCCGCCGCCAAGATCGCCGACGAGCCCGTCCGCCTGCGGAATGCCTGAAAGGACGCCCTGCGCCGAAATACGGGCCTCGTCCATTCCGGACAGGAGCATGATCTTGAAGCCGCAGATTTTCTCCGCGCGTTCCAGGAAAGCGGGTCCGTCTTCCGCGTCGCGGACCGCGGCGGTCGCCGCCACCACAAGCCTCGGCACACCGATCTGCTCGCTGAGCGCCATGAAACGGCGCAGCGCATCGAGAGCGCGCTCGATCCCCTTGGGGTCGAGGCGGCCAGTGGAGGCAAGGGAGCGCCCGAGCCCTGCCATGACCTTTTCGTTGAAGACGACGACGGGGTTGCGTTCGACGCCCGCATAGACGACGAGGCGGACGGAATTCGATCCGAGATCGACGATGCCGAAGCGGCCTCCGGCTCTTGCGCGGCTCACAGCTTGTCCTCCGCCGCTTGCCGCAAGACAGGCTTAAGCCGACTTGATGTCGAACTTGGGTGGAATGTTTTTCTTGAGAGAGGTGCCACGCCCGGAGAGGCTCGCGTTATTCATGAAATAGGTATGGGCGTTGAACGGCTCTTCGCCCTCGCGCACCATGATTCGCTTATACGTGCCGTCCGGATGCAGTTCGTAACTCTGCTGGTTGTCCTTCAGATTGGCAACCATGATCTGGTCGAGGACCTGATCGTGAACCGTGGGGTTCAAAATCGGGACAAGTATCTCCACCCGGCGGTCGAGATTGCGCGGCATCCAGTCCGCCGACCCGATATAGACCTTCGCGCGGTCGTTCGGCAAGCCATAGCCATTGCCGAAGCAGACAATGCGCGAATGCTCCAGAAAGCGTCCGATGATGCTTTTCACGCGAATATTGTCCGAAAGGCCGGGCACGCGGGGACGCAGGCAGCAAATGCCTCTCACGATCAGGTGGATCTGGACGCCGGCCTGGCTCGCCTCGTAGAGCTTGTCGACGATCTGCGCATCGACGAGCGAGTTCATCTTGGCCCAGATGGCGGCCGGGCGTCCCGCCCTGGCGTGCCCGATCTCGGCATCGATATCGGCGATCAGGCGCGAGCGCATGTTGATCGGCGAAATTGCAAGAAGTTCGAGATGCTTCGGCTCCGCATAGCCGGTGATGTAGTTGAAGACCTGAGAGGCGTCATGGGCCAGACGCGGATCGCAGGTGAACATCGAGCAATCGGTATAAATTTTTGCGGTAACGGCGTGATAATTGCCGGTGCCGAAATGCACATAGGAGCGGAGCTGCCCACCCTCGCGGCGCACCACCAGCGAAATCTTCGCGTGTGTCTTGAGTTCGATGAAACCGAAGACGACCTGCACGCCCGCCCGTTCGAGATTCCGTGCCCAGACGATATTCGCCGCCTCGTCGAAGCGCGCCTTCAATTCGACCAGAGCCGTGACCGACTTGCCGGCTTCGGCCGCCTCGATCAGCGCCTGCACGATGGGGCTGTCCTTCGAGGTCCGGTAGAGCGTCTGCTTGATTGCAACGACGTCCGGGTCGGCCGCCGCCTGGCGGATGAACTGCACGACAACGTCGAAGGACTCATAGGGGTGATGGACGATGATGTCCTTGGAACGGATCGCGGCGAAGCAGTCGCCGCCGTGATCCCGGATGCGTTCCGGGAAGCGCGCGTTATAGGGCGGGAACTTCAGGTCCGGCCGGTCGTCGACGATGAGCTGGCTCGTCTGGGCAAGGCCGAGAAGGCCCTCGACGGACACGAGTTCGCGCTCGGTGACGCTGAGTTCGTGAACCACAAATTGGCGAAGCGAGGCCGGCGTGCGCGCCTCGATCTTCAGGCGGATGACGCTGCCGCGGCGGCGGCGCTTCAGCGCGCTTTCGAAATAGCGCACGAGGTCTTCGGCTTCTTCCTCGATTTCGATATCGCTGTCGCGCAGAAGCCGAAACGCACCCTGCCCGATCACCTTGTATCCGGGGAAGAGCCTGTCGAGGAACAGGCCGATCATGTTTTCGAGGCTGACGAAGCGGATGCCGGGCGCGTCGTCGCGGGTCGGCAGGCGGATGAAGCGTTCGACCTGCGTCGGCACGGGCAGGAGCGCATCCATCAGCTTGCCGTCGGAAACACGGCGAAGCTGCAGGGCAAGCGCAAAGCCCAGATTTGGAATGAACGGGAACGGATGGGCCGGGTCGATCGCAAGCGGCGTCAGAACGGGAAAGACCTGTTCGAGGAAGCGGGTCTCGAGCCAGGTGAATTCCTCCGGCGTCACCTCCTCCGGTTCGAGGACGGCAAGGCCGTTGTCGCGCATCTCGTGGCGGAGCGAGACCCATTGGCGCTGCTGCTCGCGCATGAGCTCGTTCGCCATCGTGTTCACGAGGTCGAGTTGCTGGGCCGGCGTACATCCGTCCTGGCTCAGCGTCGTCACGCCCGCGCTCACCTGGCCGCGAAGGCCGGCCACGCGGACCATGAAGAATTCGTCGAGGTTCGATGCGGAGATCGACAGGAAGCGGAGCCGTTCGAGCAGCGGGTGGTTCGTGTTCTGCGCCTCTTCCAGCACGCGCATGTTGAAAGCGAGCCAGGACGCCTCGCGATTGATGAAGCGGTCGGGATTGTCCAGACGCATCGGCGGCGTCTCCGGGGCGGGAGAAACCGGCTCCTGGTCGACGGGCTCGACGGCGGGGCTCTGCGGGGCGGAGGTCATGAGATCACTTCTGCAAAAGCGGCAACAAGTCTCTGCTATCGCTTAATATTATGACAAACATATGACTGAGTCATGACTCCGCGCTTACGTTTGTGCCCGGCTCAGTCCCGGCCGAGGATTTCCGCGGCCAAAGGCACCGTCACCGGCCGCTTGCCGGAGAGGGAGGCGCGGTCGAGCCGGGCCACGATATCGCGCGCCACGGCGACGGACCGTTCCATGCGGCTTGCGAGGTAAGCGACGACCTGCGGCGTCACCCGGAGCTGGCGGTCGTCGAAGAGCTTCACGAGGATGCCCGTCAGAAGCGCATCGTCCGGGGGGCCCAGTTCGGCCTGAGGCACGGCCCGCAGGCGCGAGACGAGATCGGGCAAGGTGAGAGGCAGCCGCGCAACCGGCACACGCGAGGTGATGAGGAGCGAGGCGCCCTCCGCCCTTACGAGATTGACGAGGTGGAAGAGCGCGCGTTCGCCGTCGGCGGCAAGGGCCGCGAGGTCTTCGAGGATCAGGTTGCCGCGCGCGACCAGCGTCGGGATGCCGGCTGTGTCGAGTTCCGCCGGCGTCACCGTGACCGCGCCCGATGCCGCGCGCCACACTTCGGCGAGATGCGTCTTGCCGCTGCCTTCAGGCCCCGAAAGCGCGACGATGCGGTCCGGCCAGTCCGGCCATGAATCGATCAGCGCGACGGCCGCTTCATTGGGAGGCGCGACGAGAAAATCCTCCCTGCCCGATGCCGGGCGATGGCCGAGTTCGAGAACAAGCTGGCGGATCATGGCTAGCTGTCGGTGTCGCGTGGAGGGATGACCTCGCCCGGCGAGGCGCCGAGATAGAGCTGGCTCCGGCGGTACTGCGCGACGCCGAAGCGGGCGAGGACGCCGAGCGCGGCGGCAATCGGCAGCGCGAGCAGCGCGCCGACGAAACCGAACAGGGCCGCAAAGGCGAAAATGGCGAACATGACCCAGACGGGGTGCAGACCAACGCGGTTGCCGACAAGTTTCGGCGAGAGGAAATTCCCTTCGATGAACTGGCCGATCGCGAAGACGCCGACCACCAGGCCGATCTGGAAATAGTCCGGCCAGAACTGGAAGAGCGCCAGGGCGACGCCGACAATGAAGCCGAGGATCGTTCCGAGATAGGGAATGAAACTGATGATGCCCGCAAGGATGCCGACGACGAGGCCGAACTTCAGGCCAACCAGCGTCAGGCCCACGGCATAGATGAAGCCGAGAACGAGGCAGACAATGACCTGCCCGCGCACGAAGCCTTCGAGGACCGTGTTGATGTCACGGGCGAGCTGACGGATCGTCTCCTGATGATCGCGCGGCAGCAGCGCGTCGACGCGCTCCACCATGCGATCCCAGTCGAGCAGCATGTAGAAGGCGACGACCGGCGTCACCACGACGAGCGAGACGAGGCCGACGATCTGCAGTCCTTGCGAGCCGAGCGACGTGACGATGTTCACCAGCCAGTCGAACGAGCCGCTGAGATTTTCAGAAATCGCCCGCTCGACATCGGGGCCCTGCACGCCCAGCAGGCGGCCGATCCCTCCGTCGCCGACCTTGAGCAGAAATTCCTGTCCGCGTTGCAGCACCGTGGGTGCCAGTTCGATGAGTGCAATGAGCTGGTTGTAGAGGACCGGGACCAGCACGATCAGCAGGACGACCGCAATGAGGATGAAGGTGATCGTGATGACGCCCGTCGCCGCGCCGCGCGAGAGACCGTATTCCTCCAGCCGGTCGGCCAGGGGATCGAGAAAATAGGCAATCGCCATGCCGGCAACGAAAGGCAGGAGAATGCCCTTGAGCAGCCAGAGCACGATGATGAACACGGCGATGACGGCCGCCCAGATGGCGATCTGCCGTTGCATGCTCATGCGAGGGGCTCCCTTTCCATCGGCTATTGCCGGATGCTGAGGCGCCAGCGCGGCGCGGAACGGACGGCCGCGGCACCCATGGGTGCCACATCGTCTTCCACGGGCCTTGCTTCGGCCGGTGCCGCCGTCCGGTCGGACAGGGTGACATTCTGTTGCGCGAGCGAGAGCGCCAGCATTTCGGTGCTGCCCTTGTGCGAGATGCGGATTTCCGCCCCGCGCGGAGAAATGCCGGCCACTTCCATGTCCTGCACGAGGGGCGTCGAGGTCAGTCCTTTCCGGATCGTCTCCCATTCGGAAAGGGTCGCGAAATCGGCCTGCACCGTCAGCGTCGAGAGCTTGCCGTCGCGAACGATGATCTGGCGCTTCCACTGAACCGCGATGCCGCTCAGCATGTCCGCAGCAGCGGCAGTCATCAGTTGGGGCAGGTCGCGGCCCTCCGCTCGATATGTGCCGTTCAGAGGTTCGGAAGGCGCCGCACCGCCGCGATGCGTCAGCGTCACCTGCAGCGTGCCGTCGGCGCCGAGCGCCGCCACCGCCACGACCACCTCGGAGGCGCCGTAATTCGCGGCGAGGTCCGAAAGCGCCGTCCCCGCTTCTTCGCTGTCCGAGATGGCCGTCTCCGCCGGCACCGCGCTCATTTCCATGATTTCGCCGATGGGCAGGATCAGCGGCGCCAGTTCATCTGCCGGGTGAAGCGACGCCCAGGCATCGCGCCAGGGATTGTTCTCCTCCCAAAGCACAAGCTTCCCGTCTTGCCGGAGCACGGGCAGAAGGAGGGCGGGCCGGGCCTGCGTCTCGGCGAAAGGAATACCCGCCCCGCGCAGCAGGCGGCGCACGGCCTCCGGCTGGAAGCTCACGATCATCTCGGCGATATAGCGGGTGGAACTCGTCTTCTCGCTCGCCACCTGAAAGCCGCGCACGGCGTTCTGAGCGGTGGCGTCGTCGACGGCGGGAAGCGATGCCCAGTCGTCCGGCAGGGTCAGCTTCTTCATCATGGCGATCAGCGCGAGGCGCTGCCCCTCGACCTGGGCGGCGCTTCGGGCGGCCGTGGCGCTCTCGGCCGTCTTGTCCACATGCACCCCGCGCACGGTGAAGATGTCGGCAGCGGCCGCAGGCGCGGCCAGAAGGGTGGCAAGAGCAAGGGCGCACAGCGGCGCACGCAGAAGCCTGAAGGCAGAAATCATGGATAGACCCTTGATCCGTCTCAACATTCGGCGATTCATCCTGCCGCCGCGCCGCACACTATAGCACCGCGAAGCGAGCGCGAAGGCGGCGCTCCGGGCTTTTTCGCCTTTCTCTTGCGCCGGGGGGCGATTTCGGGTGATTTGTGCGCTCCGCAGCCCAACCGAGTCCCGTAGAGAGCGACATGGCCCCCACCCCCCCGAAGGACCGTCCGAACCGCTATAGCTATGCCGGGGCGGGCGTCGATATCGACGCCGGCAACGAACTGGTTCGCGCCATCGGCCCGCTGGCGGCCTCCACCAGGCGCACAGGCTCGGATGCCGCCCTGGGCGGTTTCGGCGGGCTCTTCGACCTCGCCGCCTGCGGCTTCAAGGATCCGGTCCTTGTGGCGGCGAATGACGGCGTCGGCACCAAGCTCAAAGTCGCCATCGAGGCCGACATCCACAATACGGTCGGCATCGACCTCGTCGCCATGTCGGTCAACGACCTCGTGGTGCAGGGCGCCGAGCCGCTCTTCTTCCTCGACTACTACGCGACCGGCAAGCTCCATGTGGATGTGGCCCGCGACGTGGTGGCGGGCATCGCCGAGGGCTGCCGTCAGGCGGGCTGCGCGCTGATCGGCGGCGAGACGGCGGAAATGCCGGGCATGTATGCCAAGGGCGACTACGACCTCGCCGGTTTCGCGGTCGGCGCCGTCGAGCGCGACAAGATCCTGCCCCGTGGCGACGTGGCGCCGGGCGACGTGCTGCTCGGTCTCGAATCCTCGGGCTTCCATTCAAACGGCTATTCGCTCGTCCGCCGGATCGTCGAGGACAACCGCCTCTCCTACTCCGCTCCCTTCCCGCATGGCGATGGCGCCAGCATCGGCGAAGTGCTGCTCGCGCCCACGCGCATCTATGTGAAGGCGATGCTGAAGGCGATCCGCGAGACCGAAGCCGTCAAGGCGATGGCGCATATCACCGGCGGCGGTTTCGTCGAGAATATTCCCCGCGTGCTGCCGGAGGGCGTCGCAGTCGAAATCGACGGCGCGTCCTGGGCGATGCCGCCGGTCTTCCGCTGGCTGATGGAACTGGGCGGGCTCGAAGACGCCGAAATGGGCCGCACCTTCAACTGCGGCATCGGCATGGTGGTCGTCGTGCGCGAGGACCAGTCGCTCGAAGTCGCGGATGCGCTCGCCGAGGCCGGTGAAACTGTCCACTACATCGGACGTCTCACGGAGGCGACAGCGGGCGCACCCCGCGTCAGCGTGAAAGGCGCATTGGGCAGCAAGGCGTGAGGATCGGCGTTCTCATTTCCGGCCGTGGATCGAACCTCAAGGCGCTGATCGGGGCCTGCGAGGAGCCGGGCTTTCGTGGGCGTATCGCGCTCGTGATTTCCAACCGGCCGGGCGCGGGCGGACTGGCGGTTGCCAAAGCCGCCGGCATCCCCACGCTCGTCATCGACCACAAGGAATTCTCGACGCGCGAAACCTTCGACGCCGAACTCGACCGCGCGCTTGCCAATGCAGGCGTCGACCTCGTCTGCAATGCCGGCTTCATGCGCATTCTGACGGACGGTTTCGTCGAGAAGTGGCGCGACCGGCAGCTCAACATCCACCCTTCCCTTCTGCCCGCCTTCAAGGGACTGCACGTCCATCAGCGAGCGCTCGACGCGGGCGTGAAGATCACGGGCTGCACGGTGCATTTCGTGCGGCCGGAAATGGACGAAGGCCCCATCGTCGCGCAGGCCGCCGTGCCCGTGCTGCCCGGCGACACGGCGGAAACGCTGGCCGCGCGCATCCTCGAGGCCGAGCATAAGCTCTATCCGCTGGCGCTGAAGCTCGTGGTCGAAGGCCGCGCCCGCGTGGTGGGCGAGCATGTGGTGCTCGACCATGATGGCGAAGCGGTAACAGGCTCTCTCTTCGTCCCGGCAGAGAAGTGATCTCCCTCCTCGCCATTTCGGGAAGTCTGCGCCGCGCATCGTCGAACACGGCACTCCTGGAAGCTGCGACGGCGCTCGCGCCTCCGGAGATTTCCGTCATGATCTATGATGGCATCGGCGACCTTCCGCATTTCAATCCGGATATTCCCGACGACCACGCACCCCCTGCCGTTATGCGCTACCGCGCGGCGCTTGCTGCGGCCGACGGTGTCATCTTCTCGACGCCCGAATATGCACATGGGCTTCCCGGCGTGCTCAAGAATGCGCTCGATTGGGTTGTCGGCACGAGCGAACTCGTTGAAAAGCCGGTCGTTCTGTTCAACGCCTCGCCGCGTTCGACCTATGCCGTAGCCTCGCTCACGGAAACGCTGACCGTGATGTCGGCTCTCCATATCGAGGCCGCTTCTGTCACACTGCCCCTTCCCGGCCGGGCGCTTCCCGAAGGCGGCATCGCCGCCGATCCCGAGCTGTCCTCGACGCTCAGGCACGCTCTTTCCAGATTTGCAGAGGCGATAAATCGGCGCAGCGCCGAGGCCTGACGCCGCTCAGCCCAGCCCCTCGGTCGCGATGTGGATCGTCGCGCCGCAGTGCTTGCAATGCACGGCGTCCGGGTCGTGACGCATGAGCCCGCAGACCTTGCATTCATGCGTGACCTTGTTGGGACGGAAGAGCACCTGTGCGAGGCGCAGGAAGAGCGTGACGCCAAAGATCATGACAATGACCGAGAGCAGGCGCCCCCCGGTACCCGGCAAAGTGATGTCGCCAAACCCCGTCGTCGTGAGCGCCGTCACCGTGAAATAGAGCGCATCCGCATAGTTGCCGATGTCCTTGTTGGTGTAACGCTGCGTCTCGTAGACAAGTCCCGTCATCACGAAGATGAAGACGCAGAGGTTGACTGCCGCGATGATCACTTCCTCATGCGCCCGGAAGAACCGGAAGTCCTGACGGAGAAGTTCCAGCGTCCGGTATGTCCGCAGAAGCCTTACCGTTCGCAGAATGCGCAGGAAGCCCAGACCTTCACCGACGACCGGCGCCAGGAACGAGACGATCGCCACCATGTCGGCAAGGTTTGCCGGATGGACGAAATTTCTGATCCTGTTTCGGTCGATGGTGAACCGGGCGGTGAAATCCGCGAGGATCAGGACGCCGATCGCCGCGTCCGCAATCTCTATGTAAACCGAACGAGGTGTAAACGAGGTTGCGACGATGAAAAGAATCGTCACGACGTCAAAAGCCATCAGACCGTAACGGAAGCGTTGGGCCTCCTCAGAGTTGCCCTCGTAGTACTCCCGGAGTCGGTCAGCCAGTCCGTTCATTGTTTCCTCGCCGCCGCTGCACGAAAAGAGACCCTATACGGCGCCCCGAATGCAGAAAAGCCCCGCCGTTCGAGGGCGGGGCTTTCCGAATTCAGCGGCCAATCGAAATCAGCCGACGATCTCTTCGTCCTTGAAGAAGTACTTGATCTCTTCGGCGGCCGTCTCCGGCGCGTCGGAGCCATGGACCGAGTTCGCCTCGATCGACTCGGCGAAGTCCTTGCGGATCGTGCCGGCATCGGCGTTGGCCGGGTTCGTCGCGCCCATCACTTCGCGGTACTTCGCGACGGCGTTCTCGCCTTCGAGCACCTGGACCACGACGGGGCCGGACGTCATGAAGGAGACGAGATCGTTGAAGAAGGGGCGTTCCTTGTGGACCGCATAGAAGCCCTCGGCCTGCGCCTTCGACAGATGGAGGCGCTTCGAGGCGATGACCCGGAGGCCCGCGCTTTCGATGCGGTCGATGATCTTGCCGGTGATGTTGCGCCGGGTCGCGTCCGGCTTGATGATCGAGAAGGTCCGTTGGAGGGCCATGCTCAGCTTTCCCAAATTGTGCAGGTGGAAGATTTGGCGCGGTTTATAGCTGGGCTTGGTGACGCGGGCAACCGGTGGTGCTAAAAGCCCGCCCATCATGTTGCATATCAACGATCTGACCTTCCGAATGGAGGGGCGCCTGCTCCTCGACCATGTCACCGCCGCCGTGCCCCCCGGCCAGCGGACGGGCTTTGTCGGCCGCAACGGCACCGGCAAATCCACCCTGCTGAAGCTCATCACGGGGGAATACGGGCCGGAAAGCGGCAGTATTTCCTATCCGAAGAGCTGGCGGATCGGCATGGTCCGGCAGGAGGTGCTGGCGGGGCCGACCTCTCTGATCGACACGGTGCTGGCGGCCGACGCGGAGCGCGCGGCGCTACTGACGGAAGCCGAAACGGCGACCGACCCTCACCGGATCGCCGAAATCCATACGCGGCTTGCCGATATGGGCGCTCATTCGGCCCCTTCCCGCGCGGCCACCATTCTTTCCGGCCTTGGCTTCGACGAGGCGGCACAGGCCCGGCCTTGCGCCGATTTCTCGGGCGGCTGGCGGATGCGCGTCGCGCTTGCATCCGTTCTCTTCTCCGAGCCCGACCTGTTGCTTCTCGACGAGCCGACCAACTATCTCGACCTCGAAGGCACGATCTGGCTTGAGGACTATCTGAAGAGCTACCCCTACACGGTCCTTATCGTCAGCCATGACAAGGACCTTCTGAACAATGTGGCGCAGAACATCCTGCATCTGGAGAACCAGAAGCTCACCTTCTACAGCGGCAACTACGACCGCTTCGACCGGACGCGGCGCGAGAAGCTGATGCTTCAGCTTTCCATGAAGAAGAAGCAGGACGATGCGCGCCGCCACATGGAAAGCTTCATCGAGCGCTTCAAGGCGAAGGCGTCGAAGGCGCGGCAGGCACAAAGCCGCATGAAGGCGCTCGCCAGGATGGAGCCCATCGCGGATGTGCTTCAGGAGCGCGTGCTGCCTTTCCACTTCCCTGTGCCCGAGAAGCCGCTCGCCTCGCCCATCATCCGGCTCGAACATGCAAGTGTCGGCTACGAGCCCGGCAAGCCGGTGCTGAGCAATCTCGATCTCCGCATCGACCAGGACGACCGCATCGCACTGCTCGGCGCGAACGGCAACGGCAAGTCGACCTTTGCCAAGCTGCTCTGCGACCGGCTGCACGTCACTGGCGGTCACAAATATGCGTCGAAGAAACTTCGCATCGCCTATTTCGCGCAGCACCAGCTCGACGAGCTCAACATGGGCGACACGCCCTATGAGCATTTCCGCGAGTTGATGCCGAATGCGACGATTGCACAGGTGCGCGCCCGTGCCGGTTCCTATGGCTTCGGCGCCGACAAGGCGGATACGAAGGTCGAGAAGCTGTCGGGCGGCGAGAAGGCGCGTCTCCTCTTCGCCATCGCGACCTTTCACAAGCCGCATATGATCATCCTCGACGAGCCGACGAACCATCTCGACGTCGACAGCCGCGAAGCGCTCGTCATGGCGATCAACGAATATGACGGCGCCTTCATCCTGATCAGCCACGACCGGCATCTGGTCGAAACCTGCGCCGACCGCCTCTGGCTCGTGGCGGACGGGTCCGTCGCACCTTATGACGGCGATCTGAACGATTACCGCAAATGGCTTCTCGATCCCGCAAGGCGCATCAAGCCGCTGGTCGCCGAAGACGACGCCGAAGCGGACGCACCGCCTCCGCCTCCCCGTCCGTCGAACGACAAGAAGGAAGCCCGCCGCCTCGCCGCGCAGAAGCGCGAGCAGATGGCGCCGCTCAAGAAGAAGGCGCAGGCCGCCGAGCAGGAGGTTGCTCGCATCCAGAAGCTCGTCGAGGCGCTGACAGCGAAGCTGGGCGATCCGAAAGTTGCGGGCGATCCCGCGGCCTCTGCCGCGACGGCGAAGGAGCGGGCAGACGCTCTCAAGGCACTCGCGCGGGCCGAGGATATCTGGCTGGAGGCGAGTTCGAGCTACGAGGAAGCGGCGGCGGTAGATTGATCCGTCAACGGATAATCTGCCGCCGCCCTCGTTTTCGCTGAAAACCGGGGATTACTTTTTCGTCGCCTCTTTTCGCGGGTTGTTCCGTATCGGCTGGCGACCGGGTTATACCCGCCCTCCGTCACGCCGGAGCGTTTTGTGACGTTTTCATGACATTCGTATGACAGCCGGCCTATTCCGGGCTGCCAAACCCCTCCATCAGCAGGCCGGCTTCGACGAGATTGCCCACCATCTCGCCGTCGTGACCCGGCACGATCGCGATTTCGGGTTCGGCCTCGGCAAGCGCACTCAGCGCCTTGAGCTGACCGAAAACGGCCATGCGGTCTTCCCTCAGGAAGAACTGCGTCACCAGACGGGCACGCTCGCGCAGAACCTGAATGTTGCGATATTTCCAGGCCACGTCGCCGATGAAGAGGACCTCAGTTCCGTCCGTCATCTGAACATAAATCATCTGGCTGCCCGGTGAGTGACCCGGCGCCTTGATGAGCACGATACCCGGCGCCGCGACCTCGTAATGGTCGTAGGAAAGCGCCTGATAACCGTCCAGCGCACCTTCGGGAAACTTGGCGGGCACGCTTCGTTCCGGGTGATCGACCTGCTCCTGCGTCAGCCGCGTTGCCGGCAGGACAGCAGGCAGATCGGAATGGCCGGTAAGGCCACCGATGTGATCCATGTGCTCATGCGTGATGAGGATGAGCGACGCACTCTCCATTGCCTTCGACATGCGCGCATGGGCTTCGCTATCGAAGGAGGCAACGTTTTCGCCACCGATTTCCTCGGTGAGCGCCGTATCGATGATGACGCTGCTATCGGGATAAACGAGCCGGTAGGAAAAGACAGGCATGTCGCGCTGCGCCCAGCCGTCGCCCGCTACGATGGCCGTCGCCGGGAACGTGAATGAGGCGACGTTCTCGAATTCGATCTTCCCGGGCTTGTCGCCGGGAACGGCCGCGACCATGCGACGAATCTTGCCGATGTCGAGTTCATATTCGGCCTCGGCAGGCACGGTGCTTTCGACGACGAACCAATAGTAGCCGGCGCCCGCAACCACCAGCAGAACCGCCAATGCGCCCAGCACAACACGAAGCCATTTCGGCATGATGCCCTCCCCCTTGATGCTCACCCTTGTCCGAGCGGCATGATGGGTCCGGCTGACGGACAAATCAATCGTTCAGGGATGTATGGCGGTTCGCCGGTTTTCGAGGAGCCACGCTTCCGGATGGCGGTCAAGCCTTCTTTTCCCAGCGGCCCTCGCTGCTTTGCTGCCAGTAAGTCGCGTCGTGACCTTCGGCCTTGATCGTCTTCCAGTGCTTGCGCGCGGCGGCCACCGCGGCCTCGTCCTTGCCGTCGAACATCAGCACGCAGCGTTCATAGTCGCCAATCGCCACCGGTTCCGCTCCATCGACGAGAAACAGGACATTGGCCTCGTTCGGATTGTCGTCCTCGGCCGTCAAATAGACGGGCATGAGCGCCGGAGGCCCGTCCTCGCGCGTTCCATGCGGCAGAAAGCTGTCGTCGCTATAGGTCCAGAGAACATTGTTGATCGAATCCAGCCGCTCCGGACCGCCCGCCTTCACGACGGCTTTCCAGCCGCGCTCCAGCGAGCGTTCCAGCAGTTGCGGCAGCACCCGTTCCAGAGGGGCGTTCTGCAGATGGTAGAACAGAACCTCCGTCACAGGCGCTCCTTTAGTGTTCGTAGTGGTCCGCCACCAGGCGGTTGAGAATTCGCACGCCCCAGCCCGACCCCCAGCTCTGATTCGTCGCCGTCTGCGGCGAGGCCATGGCGGTGCCGGCTATGTCGAGATGCGCCCATGGAACCTTGTTCACGAAGCGCTGCAGAAACTGCGCAGCGGTAATCGAGCCGCCATCCCGGCTACCCACATTCTTCATGTCGGCGAAACGCGACTCGATCATCTTGTCGTAGGCTTCGGCCATCGGCATGCGCCAGACCTTCTCGCCTTCCGCCTCTCCCGCGTCGGAGAGTTGCTTGGAAAGCTTGTCGTCGTTGGAGAAGAGACCCGCATATTCCTTGCCGAGCGCAACCATGATCGCGCCCGTCAGCGTCGCGAGGTCGACCATGAACTTCGGCTTGAAGCGATCCTGCGTGTACCAGAGCGCGTCGGCCAGAACGAGGCGGCCCTCGGCGTCCGTGTTGATGACTTCGATCGTCTGACCCGACATGGAGGTGACGATGTCGCCCGGCCTTTGCGCCTTGCCGTCCGGCATGTTTTCGACCACGCCGATGACGCCAATGACATTCACCTTTGCCTTGCGTGCGGCAAGGGCGTGCATGAGACCCGTAACACAGGCAGCGCCCCCCATATCGCCCTTCATGTCTTCCATGCTGGCTGCCGGTTTCAGCGAAATGCCGCCCGTGTCGAAGCAGACACCCTTTCCGACGAAAGCAACCGGCTTTTCGCCGGGCTTGCCGCCCGACCAGCGCATCACGATGAGCTTGCTCTCATGCTCCGAGCCATGGCCAACGCCGAGAAGCGAGCCCATGCCGAGCTTCTTCATCTGCGCCTCGCCGAGCACTTCGACTTTCACGCCGAGCCTGGAGAGAGCCTTGGCGCGCTTGGCGAATTCACCGGGATGCAGAATGTTTGCCGGCTCGTTCACGAGGTCGCGCGTGAGGAATATACCCTCCGCGATCTTCGCGAGCGGTGCATATTGCTTGCGCGCGGCTGCAGGCGCGCGCGTCAGAACGGTGAGCGACTTGAGCTCACCTTTCTTGTCGTCGTCCTTCTTCTTCGTTTTGTATTTGTCGAAGCGGTAGGAACGAAGTTTTGCCCCGAGAGCGACATGGGCCGCTGCATCGGCCGCCGGCATCTTGGGCGCCGAAATGCCGTCGAGTACGATCGACAGCGAGGTCTCCTTCGCCTTCGCGGCACGGCCGGCGAGCTCACCGCCCGCCTTTTCGAGCCCCGCCCCCGAGAGATCGCCGGATTTTCCCAGTCCGGCCAACAGGACCCTGCTGGCGCTCACGCCCTGCGGGCCTACCAGCTCAAGGACCGTGCCGGACTTGCCGCTGAAGTTCGCCGCCTTCATCGCCCGCTTCAACGCCCCCCCAAGCTTGGCGTCGAGGTCGGCGGCAACGCCGCGCAGCGACGCCCCTTCGGTAACGAGAACCGCAAGGGTTCCCTGCCTGGCAAGCGAAATATCGGCGAAAGTTACATTCATTTCAGGCCTCGTCTGATCTGCCGCACGCTGGCGCTGGCATCACGCACTTTTACCGGGAGGTGAAATGGGATAACCATGATCCCAATGCTGCCCGGCAACACGGCGCGTATCCTATCTTAATCGGTGCCAAGGGGAAGACGTACCGCGCCTTTCCACCGCCGGGCACCTCGATGCACAGAGAGGTATCCGCGCCCCGCCTACCGTTGGGCGTAGGCCCCGGATGACCGGTGGGAGCCGGAGTTTGATGCTGACAAGCCTGTCCCGGTACATATTTCTGCAGGCGCTGGGACCGTTCATCGTCGCGAGCATCGTTCTGACCGGAATCATCTGGTTGACCCAGGCGTTGCGAATGCTCGACGTGCTCATCACCCAGGGGCAGACGCTTCTGACTTTCTTCGAGCTGACCTCGCTTGCTCTTCCAAGCACGCTCGTGATCGTTCTGCCCATCTCCATTTTCTGCGCGATGCTCTACACGCTCCACAAGCTGATCAGCGACAGTGAGATCGTCGTGATGTTTTCGGCCGGGGTGAGCCGCTCGGCCATTGCCGCACCGCTCCTCGCGATCGCGCTCGCCACCTCGGCGCTGATCCTGCTGTTCAGCATCTACGTGGCGCCGGCGGGTCTGCGGGAGCTCAAGAGCCGCCTCTATGAGATCCGTTCGGATGTCGCAACGGCGATGATCCGGGAGGGGACTTTCACAAACCCCACCCAAGGTCTCACCGTCTACGTGCGGGAGCGGGCGTCCGATGGCACCACCTACGGGATACTCGTTCACGACAGCCGCAATCCCGAGGAGCCAATTACCTACATGGCCGAAACCGGCAGCCTCGTCGATGGCCCGCAGGGGCCGCTTCTTGTGATGTTCAACGGGAACATTCAGCGTGTCTCGCGTAAGGGAGACCGGAATGTGGGTGCGGCAACGCTGCTCTATTTCGACAAGTATACCTATGATCTTTCGCAGTACATGGATGCCAACCCAAGTTTCAGCTACGAGGGCCGCGAGCGCTATTTCGGTGAGTTGGTCAACCCGGCGCCCACCGACACCTACGCGCGGACGCACCGTCCCAAGCTGCTCGCCGAAGCCCACGAACGTCTCGTCGAAGGCATCTACCCGACGCTGCTGACCCTGATCGCGCTCGCTGCCCTGCTGCCCGCTCCCTTCAACCGGCGAGGTTATGCGTCGCGCATGGCACTTGCTGCCGTCATTGCGCTCGCTGCCCGTCTTTTGGGATTTGTCTTGTCAAACGGCGCTGCCACAGCAAGCCACCTGACACCTCTTATGTATCTCTTTCCGCTCGCAGTCTGCGGGTTTTGCATCGCGATCATCGTGGGCGTCCGCTTCGATCTCTTGCTGCACCGATTTAAGGCGGTCGTTCCGGGGGCAAGACAATGAACCTCTCGTGGACGCTTTCCCGCTATCTGGGCCGTCAGTTCTTCGGCGTTGCGATGATCACCTTCTCGATTTTTCTTTCGCTTATTTTCATGATCGAGCTGGTGGAGCTGCTGCGAAGGGGCGCAGACAAACCTGGCGTCACCTTCGGATTGCTCTTTTCAATGGCTTTGCTCGAGGTCCCGCGCCTCGGAAGCAAGACGCTACCTTTCGCTATTTTGTTCGGCGGAATGGCGGCATTTTTGCGTCTCAGCCGGAACAATGAACTCGTCATCGCGCGTGCCGCTGGCGTTTCCGTCTGGCAATTCATTGCGCCCGCTCTTGCCGTCGCGTTTGCCATCGGCGCTTTCGTCGTTACGATCTTCAACCCGGTCGCATCGACACTCACGACGCGATTCGGGCAGCTCGAATCGAAGTACCTCGACCAGAGAACCAGTTTCATTGCCGTCTCGGCGAACGGGCTGTGGCTCAGACAGGCCGATTCCACCGGACAGTCGGTAGTCCATGCGGAACAAATGGATGGACGGGGGCTGAAGCTCGGCGGAGTCACCATCTTCCTCTACGGACGAGGCGATGCGTTCCTTGGACGTATCGATGCGGCGGCCGCCTCACTGAAACCGGGCTACTGGCAACTTGAGGATGTGTGGGTGCTGATGGTCGAGGACCAGCCGCGGCACTTCGACACCTACCGTCAGGAAACGTCGCTCACCGTGGACCAGATCGAGGAAAGCTTCGCCCGCGAAGAAAGCATCTCATTTTGGGAGCTGCCGCATTTCATCAATACGTCGGAAGCGGCGGGTTTCTCCGCCCGGCGCTACCAGATCTATTTCCACCAGCTCCTTGCGCTGCCTGCGCTGCTCTGCACCATGGTTCTGGTGGCCGCCGTCTTCTCCATGCGGATCACCCGTATGGGGGGGCTTCTGAAGATGGTCGTCGGCGGAATTTTGTCCGGATTTCTGGTCTATTTCCTCGGCAATCTCTCGCTGGCCCTGGGGCTTTCGGGCATCCTTCCCACGGCGCTCGCCGCATGGGCCCCCTCCATTGTCGTCATGCTTTTGGGACTTGCGGTTCTCTTTCACCTCGAAGACGGTTAGAAATCGTGAATTATCCGGGGAACGGGCGATTCTGGACGACCGGGGGCATACGGACACGTGACCGAGGGGCAGCGGATGAGTGTGGGCGAAAAACGCAGCCCCTTTTTGCTGGCGGCGATGCTGATGCTGCCATTTGTGGCGCCTGCTAACGCCCAGAACGCCGGTGGCCCCGGCCCGTCGCCCGAGGTGTCGTTCCCTGAATCCGGCGAAGTGCTGATGCAGGCCGACGAACTTTCCTACGACCGCGATGCGCGGGTTGTTACTGCGTCCGGCAACGTTGAGCTTGCTTATGGCGAGCGCGTACTGCTCGCGGATCGCGTCACCTACAATGAAACCACCGGGGTGGTGTCGGCGGACGGAAATGTCGCGCTGCTGGATCCACAGGGCGATGTCGCCTTTGCGGATCATCTCGTTCTGCGCAACGAAATGCGCGATGGCGTCATCGATACGCTCAGAGTCCTTCTCACCGACAACTCCCGCCTCGCCGGGCATAGCGTCGTGCGAAGCGGCGGCAACATCACGACGCTGCATCGCGGCGTCTATAGCCCCTGCGACATTTGCGAGGAGAAAGGACAAACGACGCCCATCTGGCAGATCAAGGCCTTCCGCGTCGTCCACAACAAGCAGGAAAAGAGAATTATCTACGAAGACGCCTTCATGGAGTTCTTCGGTGTTCCTGTCCTTTATGTTCCCTACTTCTCGCAACCCGATCCGACCGTAAAGCGTCAGTCCGGCTTCCTGACGCCGTCGGTCGCCAGTTCGACCGAACTCGGGCAACAAATTGAAGTGCCTTATTTCTGGGCAATTTCGCCGGACAAGGACCTTACGCTCATCCCACGCTTTACGACGAAAGAAGGTGCGGTCTATCAGGGCGAATATCGCCAACGGTTCGAAAGCGGAAGCCTGACCTCCTTTGCCACGGGAACGTGGCCTACGTCGCAGCAAGCCGGTACGCCGGGCGAGAATGAATTTCGCGGAAGCCTGTTCGGGAATGGGAAGTTCGATATCGATGAAAACTGGAGCTGGGGCTTCCGGACCGAACTCGCGACGGACGACACTTATTTGCGGAAGTACGATCTCTCCGGAACGACGGATCTTGTAAACAACTTGAACGCTACCTATGTCGACGGTCGCAACAGCTTCACCGCCGACGCCTATTACTTCAAGGGCTTGCTCACGACCGACAGCGAGTCGACGACGCCATGGGTCGCGCCCGTTCTTCAGCATGACTATACTTTTGCCGATCAGGTCCTGGGGGGGACCGTCGGCATATCCACCAACGCCATGATCCTTGGGCGCAGCGTCGGACCGCAATACAGGCGCGTCTCCAGCACCGTTCGGTGGGACCGGCGCGGGACATCTTCGAACGGATTCGTTCACAGGTTCTTCGGAAGCCTGAGAGGCGATGTCTATTCGGTCGAGGACGTTCCGAATACGGCCGTCCCTGGAACGGAATTTGAGGCGCAAACCATCGCACGCGCGCTTCCCACCATAGGAACCGAGTGGAGCTATCCGCTTGCCCGTTCCGATGGCGGCATGCATCAGGTGATCGAGCCCATCGTTCAGCTCATCTATTCGCCCAATACAGGGAACACGGTCGAGATCCCCGATGAGGACTCCCTGAGCTTCGAGTTTGACGATACCAATCTCTTCTCGGAAGACAGGTTTTCCGGCCTCGACCGGTGGGAAACCGGTGCACGCGCCAATGTCGGCGTCCGATACTCCATCTACACGCCGAACGGCGGGCAGGCGAACGCAATGTTCGGGCAGAGCTATCGCCTCGAAGACAACACGAGCGTTGCAGCCGAGACCGGGCTGCGGGACGAGACCTCGGACTATGTCGGCCGCATCATGCTTTCGCCCTCAAACGATTTCCTCGCTGTCTACCGTTTCCGCATCGATGACGAACGGTTCAAGATCAGGCGAAACGAGGTGAACCTGCTTGGCCGTCGCGGACCGGTCAGCGCCGAGATCGGATATGGCTACTTCGCCGCCGACCAGTCGGTCACGTTCCAGGAACGTGAAGAACACTATCTGGGTTCGATTATCAAACTCGACGAGTACTGGCGTCTGTTCGGTCAGACGCGGCAGGACCTCGCGGATCACCGGACGGTCGCAAACCGCGTAGGGATTGGCTATGAGGACGAATGCCTCGACGTGTCCCTCATGTTCAGCCAATCCTTCTACCGCGACCGCGACATCGAGCCCGACAGTTCGGTTCTCTTCCAGATCACCTTCAAAACGCTGGGGACCGGCAATGCAGCCGAGACAACCGGGTTTCGTTAAGCACATCGCCCTTCTCCCAAGCGCCTGAAAAATAGCGTTTTTTCGCGCTTCGGATCGGTTGATTGGGGGCTTGATTCAAGTATTCTGTCGGCCCGGAACAGGTGGAGATCGGACGCAGAGCCGCGTCCAGAAGAAAGAAACCATGGAATTAACGGATGTATTTGTGAGCGTCTCCCGGCGAGGGGTGCGCAAGCTGTTCCGGTCTCTGCCGGGTGTGGCAGCGGCGCTCGTCATCGCGCTCTCTGCCTGGCCAGCCCATGCACAGGAGACGGCAGCGTCCGACTCGCAGGCGATCGCGGCGATCGTCAACGATCAGGTCATTTCATCCTACGATCTCGACCAGCGGATCAAGCTCGTTATCCTGAGTTCCGGCATTCCGAACACGCCGGAGAACATTTCCCGAATCCGCGGGCAGGTGTTGCGCTCGCTTGTCGACGAGTACCTGCAGTGGCAGGAAGCCAGGCGACTCAACATTGAGGTCTCGCAGGACGAGGTAGACAAGGCGTTCGAGCGGATCGCGCAGCGCTCGAACATGTCCGTGGATCAGATTTCCAAGGCACTGGAAGCAGGTGGCGTTACGCGCTCCACTCTCGAAGCGCAAATTCGCAACGACATCGCCTGGAACCGTGTCATTCAGCAGCGGTTTGGCCCTCTCGTCACGGTCGGAGAAGGTGAAATCGAAGAGGTTATGCGACGGCTTGAGGAGGAATCCGGGCAACCGCGGTATTTCGTATCGGAAATTCTCATTACTTTCGATAATCCGGCGCATGCGGAAGAAATCGCCGCCGGTACGCAAAGGCTCGTGGAGCAGATTCGCCAAGGCGCGCCCTTCGAAGCCGTGGCACGGCAGTTCAGCCAGTCCGCGTCTGCCGCCAATGGCGGAGATATCGGTTGGGTCCATGCGAGCCAATTGCCTGACAAGGTGAGCGAGGTGGTCACCCGGATGCAGCCTGGCATGGTCTCCGACCCGATCAGGACGCTTACCGGCTTCTATATCGTCCAGCTCAAGGCCATGCAGACAAGCACTGGCGGCGACCCGATGATGGATCAATATTCGTTAATGAGGGTTGTTCTGCCGCTGACGCCGGATGCAGAGCCGCAGGCGGTTGCGAGGCGCGCGCGTGAAGCGGAGGAGTTCCGCACACAGGTTTCATCGTGCGACGAAGCTGCGAAGTTGATCACCAAATATGTGAGTGGCCGGTCGACTCCGCCCGAAACCATTATTGCCGGCAGGCTCCCCGCTCAGACCCGGCAAGCAATTTCCGGCGTTCCGGTCGGCAAGGCCACGGTCCCGATCCGCTCGGAGCAAGGCGTCGAAATGCTGGTGATCTGCGGGCACAGGGCTGCTCAGGGCGAGATGCCGACGCGGGAGCAGATCGACAACACGCTTTACGAGCAGCAGTTATCGATGATGGGCCGTCGTCACCTGCGTGATCTGCGGCGCGACGCGGTTGTCGTCTATCGCTGACGCCGCTCCGACAGCACGGCCCGTTGGGTGCCGAAAATGATGCGTGACAACGACCTTGTGCTGCCGCTCGCGCTGACGATGGGGGAACCCTCTGGAATCGGCCCGGAGATTACGCTCAAGGCCTGGATTGAACGCGGCAGCCGTTCTCTTCCTCCCTTCTTCGTCGTGGGAGATGCCTCTCTCTATCGCGAAACGGCGCTGTGTCTCGGCATCGATGTGCCCGTGCGAGAGATCGACGTACCGAAAGAAGCGGTAACGGTCTTCCCGGACGCCCTGCCTGTCCTGCCTTCTCCGATCCTGCTTGCGGAAAAACCGGTTTCCGGTCTTCTGTCGGCCGCAAATGCGGCGGCGGTGCTTTCGTCCATTGATCTCGCCTGCGACTTCGTCCTTCAGGACAAGGCCGCCGGCATCGTCACCAATCCGATCCACAAACGGGCACTCTACGAAGCGGGCCTGACGATGCCCGGCCATACGGAATATCTTGCCGAGCGCTCGGGCGGAGCGACACCTGTGATGATGCTCTCCTGTCCGGGTCTCCGGGTCGTGCCCGTGACGGTCCACCTCTCGCTCCGGGCGGCAGTGGCGGCGCTCAGCGTTCAGAAGATCGTCGGTCAGGGTGTGATTCTGGCCCGCTCTCTTGCCCGCGATTTCGGAATTGCCCGCCCCCGGATAGCAGTCGCTGCGCTCAATCCGCACGCTGGCGAGGAAGGGCATCTAGGGCGCGAGGAAATCGAAATCATCGCTCCTGCGATCAAGGCCATGCAAGCACAGGCTCCAAACGCCGAAATTCGCGGGCCGGCCCCAGCCGACACGCTTTTCCATGCCGCCGCGCGGAAGCACTACGATGCGGTGCTCTGCATGTATCACGACCAGGCCCTGATCCCGCTCAAGACAATCGACTTCGAACATGGCGTCAATACGACGCTCGGCTTGCCGATCGTACGGACCTCGCCCGACCACGGTACCGCGCTCGACATTGCCGGAAGCGGGCGGGCGCATCCGGGGAGCCTGATCGAGGCGATCCGCATGGCGGACGGGATCGCACGCTGCCGGGCCGCTGCAACATGACGATGACGCCCCTGCCGCCCCTGCCGCCCCTGCGCGAGGTCATTGCCCGGCACGGCCTCGCCGCCCAGAAATCACTTGGACAGAATTTCCTGCTCGACCTCAACCTCACCGGACGCATCGCCCGGTCCGCAGGCTCGCTTGACGATCACGATGTACTCGAAGTGGGGCCCGGACCCGGCGGGCTGACGCGTGCCCTGCTTGAGGAAGGTGCGCGACGTGTCGTTGCCATCGAGCGCGACAGGCGTTGTATCGCTGCTCTGGAAGAAGTTGCGGTAGCCTATCCCGGACGTCTTGAGATCGTCGAAGGCGACGCACTTGCAACAGATATGAAGACCCTTGTGAAGGCGCCGGCGCGGATCGTCGCGAACCTTCCCTACAACATCGCTACGCCACTGCTGGTCGGCTGGTTGCAAACCGAGCCATGGCCCCCCTGGTACGACAGCCTGACGCTGATGTTCCAGCGAGAGGTCGCGGAGCGGATCGTCGCGCAACCGGGCGGCAAGGCCTATGGAAGACTCGCCGTTCTGGCGCAGTGGCGCACCGTGCCGCGTATCCTCTTCGACATTGACCGCCGGGCCTTCACGCCGCCGCCGGCGGTGACATCGTCCCTCGTCGAGCTCGTGCCCCGCAAAACACCGCTTGCCGAGGCCGATCCGCGCCTGCTCGAGCGTGTTGTTGCTGCTGCCTTCGGGCAGAGGCGAAAAATGCTTCGGGCGAGCCTCAAGTCGCTCGGTCATGACCCGCTGCCTCTCCTTGAGGCAGCGGGGATCGAGCCCACGAGACGTGCGGAAGAACTCAGCGTCGAGGCGTTCTGCGCTCTCGCGCGTGCCTTCGCCGCGAGCCGCTGAACACATCGCAAGCAAGGTTGTGGTACCGCGCGCCGCGTGCCACATTGTCGATCAGCAAGCCGCCCGGCGGCCAGAAACGTAGCATTCAGGAGGCGTTCCCCATGAAATCCGAAGCCATCGTCGAATACGGCCAGCCCTTGCAGATCGTCGAGAGCGCGACGCCCGAGCCGAAAGGCACCGAGGTGCTGCTCAAGGTGACGCATTGCGGCGTCTGTCATTCGGACGTTCACATCCATGACGGCCATTTCGACATGGGCGGCGGCAATCAGCTCGACGTGCGCGGGGGGCGTCAACTGCCCTTCACGCTCGGCCACGAGATCGAGGGGGAGGTCGTTGCCGCCGGACCTGACGCCGAAGGCGTGGAGATCGGCGCGCACCGCGTTGCCTATCCGTGGATCGGCTGTGGCGAATGCCCGACCTGCAAGCGCGGCGAAGAGCATCTCTGCAACAAGCCGCGCAATCTCGGCATCCAGGTCGCCGGCGGATTTGCCACTCACGTTCTGGTGCCGCATCCGCGCTACCTGCTCGACTACAAGGGCGTCGCGGACGGACTTGCGGCAACCTACATGTGCTCCGGCCTCACCGCCTACAGCGCCATGAAGAAGCTTGGAGATATCAGCCCCGAAGAGCGCGTGATGGTTGTCGGGCTCGGCGGTGTCGGCATGATGGGCCTGCAATTTGCGAAGGCACTCTTTCCTGCAGCGCCGCTCGGGGCGGATGTGGACGAGAACAAGCTGCAGTCGGCAAAGGGCAGCGGCGCCCACGAGGTCTATAATCCGAAGGACCCGGAAGCGATCAACAAGGTGCTCGCCGACACGAATGGCGGCGTGCCTGCCGCCGTCGACTTCGTCGGCTCGGAAGCCTCTCTCAAATTCGCGACGAGCGTCGTTCGCAAAGGCGGCCGGGTGGTCGTTGTCGGTCTTTTCGGAGGCGGCTTCGCGATGCCGATCCCGCTCTTCCCCATGCGCGCCATCACGATCGGCGGCTCCTATGTCGGCTCGCTCGCCGAAACGCACGAGATGATGGAGCTCGTGAAGGCAGGCAAGATCGACCCGATCCCCGTGAGCCAACGCCCGCTCGGCGAAGGCTCGAAATCGCTCGACGACCTCCGCAAGGGAACGGTCATGGGGCGCGTGGTGCTGAAGCCTTGAGGATCGACCGCGAGACGCGTTGAGCGTCTCGCGGTCTTTGCCAATACCCGATATTTCTAGCCAACCCTTCGCAACCACGCATCAGGCCAGTGCGTAATATTTTCTGATAACGTCGACTCGTTAAACGGCCACGCAGGCTGTTCGATTCTGAACTCTGGGTTCTTCGCTGCAAAATCTCTGGCGGCCCTTGCAGGATTGTCGTTGTTCCAATCGGTTTGCCCGCGAGGAACATCCGTTAGATACTGCATCAGCCCATCCGTTGCCACGATCCATGAGCCCTCTGAAACAAGCGGCGCATATGCTTCTAATTCGCCCATCACATGCTCATAGGAGTGGTCGGAGTCGAGAACAACAAGGACCTTCTCGCCAAGCTTGATGTGATTCCGAATACGCTCGACGATCAAATCGTCTGTAGACGAACCTTCAATCAGCGTAATCAAATCGGCGAGCGGATGCTCCTCTATTCGACTCCTGTTGTGCGGCCTGACCTCTATATCGACGGCAATCACTCGGCCATGCCCCATCAGACGGCAGAGGCTCGCGGAGAATATCGCCGAGCCGCCATGCGCTACACCGGTTTCCACAATTACGTCCGGCTTCAGTGCCCAGACGGCTTCCTGATACCGGATCATGTCCTCGGGCAACTGGATAATAGGGACACCTAGCCAGGAAAAACCGTACGAGTATTTCTGGTTCCAGCCGACTTTGACCCAGAGATCGGATAGAATTCCGAAAGCTGCGTCGCTGTACAGGTCCAGAGTTCTTCCGTCTGCGTTAACTGTCCGCTTCTCAGTATCAATTTCTATCTTCATTGCTTTCTCCTCACTCGATCGGCACCAATCTCGCGTTGAGACCAACTTCGCGAGCAGTTGCGGTAATTTCGTCCATATAATTCGAATTCATGACAAACACTGTCTTCGTTTTTCTCAAAGCAGATTCCGCCGGCGACACAACAAGAGTACCGGAAACTGGCAGATACTTCCCTTGCTTGGCCGGGTTTACGTCAACGACATGATCGATAATCTTTTGCTCTGGATCTGCAAGCAGCGAAAAGCTCACTCCCTTCGCACCCGCGCCCCAGAGAGCGACTCTCCCCTCGTCCCCAGCATTGGATATTTCGTTCCGCCAACGCCGGATGAACTCCCTTCGGACAAAGTCCAGAGGTTCATAAGCCGAGGCGACGGGGTCCGACATCCTCACTGACTCCGCTGCCACCGCCTCTGCCCAAAGATACTGACCGCCAAATACATGCCGAACACGCGGCGTGGCGAATCCTGCCTTCTCCAGCGCAAATGCCAGAGAACCAGCGGTGAACAACGAACAGTGCTCGTAGAAGAAGTCTTGCATTGCTCGGTTCTTCAATATCCATTCCACACAGGGCGTCTCAACCCAGAGCCGAGCCGTTGAGTCTCGTCCGAGTGCTTCACGTATCGCTCTGAGGAAGTTTATCGGGTCTGGTACATGCTCGATGGTGTGACGTGTCACTACCACGTTGGGTCCACTCTTAAGGCGCGATGCCGTTCCCTTGTTGAAATAAACCCGGTGTATGCGACTACCTGCCGGTCCCGTTCCATCCGCTCCGCGCCAGGCCGGATCAAATCCTTCCGCCGACTGCATGCGGACGCCTGCGATCCTGACTACTTCTTCGATGAAGCGGCCCTGTCCGCAACCGACTTCTAGATAGACGACCGCTCTGTTGGCGGGAATTGATTCGACGACGTCACACGCACGCGCACGCATGTGTTCGCGGAACGACGGTGAGTAGGTTTGGTCATTCTCATACTCCTCATCGTAGACGATCAATGACGGGTCAAAGGCAAGATTCCATGTAAAGCCGCAACGAGAACAAGCGACGAATTCAAGAGGTCCGAGCGCAGCCGACCGCCCCTCAGAGGCAGTTTCATAAATCCGATTCATCAGGATCGGCATAGAAAGCGGCTCATCCAGCCTCGTCGCCGCAGTCTGACCACACACAGGGCATGTCGCGTTCATTGGATAGCTTCGCCCCCTGTTTGCATTCGCCAGAAATGAAGCGTGTCCGAAAGGCCGTCCTCAAGCGAATAAGTGCTCCGGAATCCCACCTCGCCGCGCAGGCGACCAACATTGGCGACGATAAATGGCGGTTCACCTGACCGATCCGGTAGTTCTCCTATACGGACGAGCTCTGGCCTTCCCGAAAGTTCACCAAGTTTGGAGGCTACTTCCGCGATGCTGTGTCCGTCACCGCTCCCAATATTCACCGGCCCCTCCACCTTGGATAAAGCAAGCGAGGCCAGCGCCGCACCGGCATCCCGAACATCCATGAAGTCGCGAACCGCCATACCACGCGAACAGGGCGCTGCCTTGCCTTCAATCAGATTACGCACCACCGACGGCACTAGACGGTTTGGCGCTTCATGGGGGCCGTAGAGGAAGAACAGCCTCGCCCATGCGAAGTTTGTTTCTCCTCCTGTGAACCTCGCCTCCAGCACACGGCGACAGGCGTCCTTGCTGGTATCGTACAAAGTGTGAGAAGCGACCGGCGTCCGGTATTCGTCGCAGGGAGCGTCGACAGGCCAGTCATACTCGTAGCAAGTTCCAACCCCGACAAAGCGGCCTACGCCATATTCCGCCGCTGCCGATGCCAGCCGCATGGTGGCGGCGACCCAGCCCAAGTTCGAGGAATCAGTCCAGAACCTGCCGTGCTCCACGCACCACGCGAGGTGCAGGATAATGTTCGGCCGGGCTTTCTCAACCAGGGCTTCGGCTACGCCGTCCCTGAGGAGATCTGCGCTATGCCATGTCACGCCAGATTCATGAGCTGGCACATGGCTAGAAACGGCATGAACCTCAACACCGGCAGAAGACAAGTAGGCAACCGCTTGGCGCCCAACAAAGCCGGATGCCCCAGTCAACAATATCCGCATGCTCAGCGTCCGGCTTCCTCAACTTTCATAATTTCCAACTTTTTGTACCAGAATTGTTCATCATACCCCAGCCGATTAACAGGACCTGACATCTCAGTCCAAATTTCAAGCTCGGGTCTACACAATCTGTCTGATGTGCCGTCTCACCGTCTTCCAGAACCGGTAAACACGGACATTCGCATACCTCAAAAGATAAGGTGCAAGGAGTAACTTCTCCCACAGTGGCCAGTCGAGCTGCCACAGTTCCGCAAAGCATGCCCTGCGGAAGGCGCCGCGCATTTCCCACATGATGCGCGCAGGCTCCTTTGCAGAGTACCTAGCCGCATCAGGCTGGCCGACATAAAGTTTCGCTAAATTACTGCCCGTGACGCTTTCGGAAAGGATAACCGGCAGCATCGCCATATGGTCCCACGCCCAAATATATTGGTAATTCGCGCGCGTCCGAGACAGTATTTCCATCAAGGTGGGTTTGTGCCAGAGCCCGTAGATGCTGCTTGCGTTGAGATTCATGAGCACGTGTCCAACCCGCAGAATGCGAAGTCTCTGCCACGGTGCGACAAAACTATTGACGTTCGCAATCGAACCGTCCCGGCGAACGATAACGGCTTCAGGGCCCGCGAGCCTTATCCGACCGTCAGCGTCAAACTTCGCCTTGAGCTCCGCAATATATTCAGCGTTCGACCAATCATCGTCCGCGCGCCACATGAAGAGATCGGTTTCCGCCATTTCCAGCAATGAAAAGAAATTGGGGACTGGTCCGACATTGGTCTTACGTCGGACGACACGAAATCTCGGATCCCTATCCGCGAAGCTTTGCGCTATCTCGGCGCTGCAGTCAGTGGATGCATTATCCGAGACAATGATTTCAATGTCGCGATATGTCTGCGTCCGAAGGGACTCAAGGCTCCGCTCCAGCGTTGCTTCACC
This sequence comes from Parvibaculum sp., assembly GCF_045863935.1. Lineage (GTDB taxonomy): Bacteria > Pseudomonadota > Alphaproteobacteria > Parvibaculales > Parvibaculaceae > Parvibaculum. The sequence goes on from NZ_BTVP01000028.1 coordinate 32,476, forward strand.
ATTGTAGACAGGTACACCGATCGTAATCTTCGCCATTCCAGCACCGGTCCTGTCAGATCGACTTCATTGTTAGTTCCGGCACGGCCGTCACGAACTTCGCACCCCAGCCCCGCGCATGGTCGAGCTGGCGCATGACTTCCTCGCTTATGTTCCAGGGGAGGATCACTATGATGTCCGGCCGGTCTGCCTCCAGATGCGCCTCGCCGACGATGGGCACGCGGCTGCCGGGCATATACTTTCCCTGCTTCGCCGCCGCGCGGTCCACGACATAGGGGATCAGGTCGGGCCGGATGCCGGCGAAATTCATCAAGGTGTTCCCCTTCGCGGCCGCACCATAGGCACCGACCTTGAGGCCTCTCCTCTTCGCATCGATGAGAAAGGCGACGAAATCGTCCTTCACCTTTTCCGCCCTTGCCTGAAACCCCTCATAGAAGGCGAGGCTCTCGATACCGGCATCCGCTTCCAGCTTTTCGAGCGCCGAAAGCCGTTCCGTGCGCGTATGGACGCCGGTGCCGCTCCGTTGCGCATAGACGCGCAGGCTGCCGCCATGGGTCGGCAATTCCTCCACGTCGAACACGGCAAGGCCGTTAGCGGCGAAGATACGCGCGACGGAGGCGAGCGACAGATAGGAGTAGTGCTCGTGATAGATGGTGTCGAACTGGTTCTGGCGGACGAGATTGAGAAGATGCGGAAACTCGAAGGTCGAAACGCCTTTCGGCTTGAGCAGACGAGCAAATCCCGAGACGAAATCGTTGATGTCCGGCACATGCGCAAGGACGTTGTTGGCGGCGGTGAGGTCCGCCTGCCGTCCCGACGCGGCGAGTTCCGAGGCAAGCTCGACGCCGAAAAATCGCCCGACGATATCGATGCCCTTCTCGCGGGCGGCGGCAGCCGTGCTCGCTGTCGGCTCGACGCCGTAGCAGGGAATGCCGGCCGCCTTCACATATTGGAGGAGATAGCCGTCATTCGCAGCGACCTCGACCACCATGCTGCCGGACCCGAGGCCGAAGCGTTCGGTCATCGCCTCGACATAGGCCTTCGAATGCGCGAGCCATCCCGCCGAGGTTGAACTGAAATAGGCGTAGTCGCTCGCGAACAACTCCTCGCGGCCCGCATGGTCCTCTGTCTGGACGAGCCAGCAACCGGTGCAGACGAGAACGCGAAGCGGATACCAGACCTCGGGGCTGCCGAGCGCCTCTTTCGTCAGATAGGCATTGGAGGGCGGCGAGGCACCAAGGTCCACAAAGGTCTTTTCGAGCGGCGCACCGCAATGACGGCATTTCACCTGGTTACCTCATTCTTTCCGGTCGCCGAGGAGGGGATGGCTCCGGTCGCGCTCCGAGCGTTCGCCGATTTCGAGCGGCCAATCGATGCCAAGCGCGGGGTCGTCTGCCCTTACCCCGCCCTCGGCGCCAGGCATGAAGGCGGCCGAGTGGACATAGAACATTTCGACATTGTCGGTCAGCGTCTGAAATCCGTGAGCGAAACCCGGCGGGATAAGGAGGCTCGTCGCATTTTCGTTCGTAAGCCGTTCGCCATGCCAGCGCAAATAGGTCGCAGAGCCCGGACGCATGTCCACCGCAACGTCGAAGACTTCGCCCGAAAGACAAGTAACAAGCTTTGCTTCCTCGTGCGGCGGAAGCTGGAAATGCATCCCGCGCACGGTTCCCGCCTTCACGGTGAGCGTACGGTTTACCTGCGCCACCGGCCAGCACCAGCCCGCTTCCCTCAACTCATTCGCGCAGAAGAGCCGCTCAAGCCAGCCTCGCTCATCGCCCATGCGTTTGCGGCGGAGGGAGACAACGCCATCGAGTGGCGTGTGCTGAATATCGAAGCGCGCGCTCATGAAGTCCCGCCTCGATGAAGTTCTTCGTAGGCGGCAATCTGGGCAAGCGTGCAGGCACGCATATCGTTCCCGGTATTCAGCGCGCGATACCAGTCCGCGAGCCATGACACGCAAGGCGTTCCGGCAAGCTGATCCTTCCAGCCAAGAACGGCCCGTGCCTTCCGGCTGTCGATTTCGAGCATCATCATTTCGCGCGGGCCGGCGTCGTTCGCCGGCTCCCAGACAGGGATCGCACCAAGTGCCGATTGCACCGCATCCGCAAGTTCCGAAACCGTCAACGGCGGTGCGTCGTGTGGCGGCCCGAAGTTGAGCGCGGGAGGCAGGTCGACCCTGTCGGTCAGCCCCCTCGCATAAGTGAAGTAGCCGCAAAGGCAGTCGAGCACGTGCTGCCAGGGCCGGGCCGCCGCCGGATTGCGCAACACGAGCGGCTGACCGGCCTTCAGCGCGCGCCAGATGTCCGGTACAAGCCGGTCTTCCGAAAAGTCGCCACCGCCAATCACATTGCCGCCGCGCGCCGTCGCGACGCGTACGCCCCGCTCGTCGAGGAACGACCTCGCATAGGATGAGGTCACGATTTCCGCCGCAGCCTTCGATGCCGCGTAGGGATCATGGCCGCCGAGCGTATCCTCTTCGCGGAACGAAATACCCGCTTCCGTGTTTTCGTAGACCTTGTCGGTCGTGACAACGAGAACGGTCCTGAGTGTCTCAATGCCGCGCAGGGCTTCGAGGAGGTTCACCGTCCCCATCACATTGGTCTCGAATGTGCCGACCGGGTCGACATAGGAGCGACGAACGAGCGGCTGCGCGGCCATATGAAGAACGATCTCAGGCTCGGCCTCGTCCACCGCTCGCCGCACGGCTTCAGCGTCGCGTAGATCACCGAAATGCGAGCGAACGGTACCGGCTATACCGGCTAGTCCGAACAGGTTTGGGTCCGTTTCAGGGGCGAGAGAGAACCCCGTCACCTCCGCTCCCATGGAGGCAAGCCAAAGCGCCGCCCACGACCCCTTGAAGCCGCTGTGACCGGTCAGCAGAACGCGCTTTCCGTTCCAGAACGCCTTGTCGAGGCCATCGATCGCCAAGTCAGTCCCTCCAGATTTTCCAGGGAGCCTTGCCACCCGACCAGAGCTCTTCGAGATAGTTTTTCTCGCGCAACGTATCCATCGGCTGCCAGAAACCCGAATGCTTGAAGCTCATGAGTTCACCGTCGGCAGCGAGACCGGTCAGCGGATCGCCCTCGAATGCCGTCATGTCGTTGTCGATGCGATCAAGAACCGATGGCTCAAGCGCAAAAAAGCCGCCATTGATCCATGCGTTGTCTCCTGGCGGCTTCTCGATGAAACGGCGAACATGGCCCCCATCGAGCTCCAGTGCGCCATAACGCCCCGGCGGAATAACGCTGGTGAGCGTTGCCTTTCGTCCATGTGACTTGTGGAAGGCGAGAAGCGACCGGATATCGACATTCGCAACACCGTCGCCATAGGTCATGAAGAAGGTCTCATCCGGATCAAGATAGTCGCGGACACGCTTGATGCGTCCACCCGTCAACGTATCCTGTCCCGTGTCCACCATGGTGACGCGCCAGGGTTCGCTCGCCTTCTGATGATAGACGATCTGATGGTTCGCCATATCCACTGTCACATCCGACGAGTGAAGCACGTAGTTCGCGAAGTATTCCTTGATCATGTAGCCGCGATAGCCGACGCAGATCACGAAATCGGTGAAGCCGAAATGCGTATAGATTTTCATGATGTGCCAGAGGATCGGCCGGCCGCCGATCTCGATCATCGGCTTCGGCCGAAGCTGGCTTTCCTCGGATATGCGCGTACCGAGCCCCCCGGCCAGTATCACCACCTTGGTCATTTCGTCCCCCGGCTAAAGCGCTTCCCGCAATTGTTTCACGAAGTTGGATAGCCCCGTCAATCTGCGGCGGCGCAGGCGCTCGGCCCGCAGGATCGCCTGCAGCTCCGTAAAGGCCCTGTCCATGTTTTCGTTGATGATGATGTAGTCGTATTCCTGATAGTGGCTGATCTCGTCGGATGCTTTCGCCATGCGCGCGGCCACGACATCCGCCGGGTCCTGCGCGCGCGCCGTCAGCCGCTTTTCGAGTTCCTGAACGGAGGGTGGCAGAATGAACACCTTCACGAGGTCTTCGGTTGCCGTCTCGTCGAGCTGCTGCGTACCCTGCCAGTCGATGTCGAAGAGCACGTCGCGCCCTCGCGCCAATGCGTCCTCGACCGGCTTGCGCGGCGTGCCGTAATAGTTGCCGAAGACCTTGGCGTGTTCCAGAAACTCACCCCGGTTTCGCATGATGCCGAAATCTTCCGTACTAAGAAAATAATAGTCCCTGCCCTCCTGTTCGCCGGGACGGGGTTTCCTCGTGGTCGCGGAAACGGACATTTCGATTTCCGGATCGCTCTCGAGAAGGCGGCGCGAAAGCGTCGTCTTGCCTGCCCCCGAAGGTGAAGACAGAACGAGCATCAACCCCCGTCGATGAATGGCGATTCCGGTCATCTTTCGTCGTCACTCCACATTCTGTATCTGCTCGCGAAACTGATCGATCACCGCCTTGAGATCGAGACCGATCCGCGTGAGGCTGACATCGGCTGCCTTGGAGCAGAGCGTATTCGCCTCGCGATTGAATTCCTGCGTCAGAAAGTCGAGGCGGCGGCCGACAGCATCCTTGCTTGCGAGAAGTTCGCGCGCCTGCTCGACATGCGCAATCAATCGGTCGATTTCCTCGCGAATGTCCGCTCTTGTCGCGAGCAACGCCGCCTCTTGGGCCACGCGGTCATCGGTGATCGTGGTGGTATCGCCCAGCAGCTCCCGCAGTTGGTCCCTGAGCCGTGCCTGCAGGGCGCCGGGAGCCGTTGCCGGACAGGCGGCCGCGTCGCGCGTCAGCCGTTCTATCTCGGCCACATGGTCTCTCAGGATCGCTTCCAGTTTCGCGCCCTCCTGCGCGCGCGCAGCGGCGAGCGCCCGCGCTCCCTCGCCGAAGGAAGCGACCAGGGCCTCTCCCAACTCCGCCTTTGCCTCCTCGCTTTCCTCGACCTCCTCGGCATTCTCGAGCACGCCCTTCAGTGCGAGAATGCTTTCCGGCTGCGGTGGCATGACTTCCATTTTATTCTGGAGGTCCTCGATCGCATCCAGCACCACCTGCAGTGCTGCCCGATTGACGCGGAGCGGCGCCGCCTCGCCCGCGCGGTCGAGCACGAGATTGATCTGGCAATTGCCGCGCTTCAGGTGGCGGGCAAGCTCCGTGCGGAGCGTCGTCTCGATGCCGTCCATACCGGGGGGCAAGCGAAGCCGCGCGTCGAGGCCTTTCCCGTTCACGCTTCGCAGCTCCCAGTGCCAGCGGACGGCACCATGTGCACCCTCCACGCGGGCAAAGCCTGTCATGCTATTGAGCGGCATCGCGTTTTCCCGGAATCACTTTCAATCTGGTCAGGACTATATCAGCCGCAAACCGGCTTTTCTCTCGCCTATCTGGCGCCTGCCCGGCGCTATCTAGCCTTCTGCCGCTCGATTTGCCGCCATTCGCGGACCCGCTGCTGATGCTCTTTCAGCGTTTTGGAAAAGGCGTGGCCACCCGTACCATCGGCCACAAAGTAGAGCTCGTCCGTCTCCGGGGGGTTAAGGACCGCCTCAAGCGAGGCACGGCCCGGATTGCAGATCGGCCCCGGCGGCAGTCCGTCGACGAGATAGGTGTTGTAAGGGGTCTGGCGGTCGAGTTCGCTGCGCCGGATCGGACGGCCGAGCGCGCCTTTGCCGCCGACGAGCCCGTAGATGATCGTCGGATCGGACTGAAGCCGCATCGACTTGTTGAGGCGGTTGACGAAAACGGCAGCCACACGCGGTCTCTCGGAGGCGACGCCTGTTTCCTTCTCGATGATGGAGGCCAGGATGATGGCTTCTTCAGGCGTATCAAGAGGCAGATTCTCCGCACGCTTCTCCCACAGCACCGCCAGCAGCGCGTCCGCAGCTGCCCTCATCTGGGAGACGATTTCCTTGCGCGTCGCACCGCGGGTGAAGCTGTAGGTCTCAGGGAGGAGCGAGCCCTCGGGCGGCACAGCAGGCATGTCACCCACGAGCACCGGGTTCGCTTCGACCAGCAGCATGATCTGCTCGCTGGTAAGGCCCTCCGGGATGGTAAGCCGATGGAGGATGGATCGCCCCTCGCGCAGGATGCGCAGGATAGCCGCCATGCTGGCGTGGGCGGGTATTTCGTACTCACCTGCCTTGAGGCCGCTTTCAGCGCGGTTCAGGCGAACGCCCGCAAGGAAAATCATGGGATCGGAAATGACACCCGCCTTGTCGAGCCGCGCGGCAATGGCGCGTACGCCGAGACCGGGCTCGAGCATGACGATACGCGCTTCGCCGTGAGGACCGGCTGCCTCGAAACGGTATTTCCCGTATTGAAATACCGCGCCCGCCAGCAGGGCGCCGAACAGGGGGAGGCAGATCGCCACGACGAGGAGAGTGCGGAAAAGCCGGTTGCGCAGCTTTCCCGCCTGGGGATCGGTTGCATTTTCCGGTCGAGACGTCCCGCTCCCGTTCTCAGACGCAGCCGGGGTGTTGCCGTCGCCCGTCAACCATCGACCTTTTTCATCACCAGCGACGCATTGGTGCCGCCAAAGCCGAAGGAATTGCTGAGCGCGTAGTTCACTTCCTTCTTGCGCGCTTCATTCGGCACCAGGTCGATCAGCGTGTCGGTCGCCGGATTGTCGAGGTTGATCGTGGGCGGCAGAATGCTGTCCCGCATCGCCAGGAGGCAGAAGATCGCCTCCACAGCGCCCGCCGCGCCGAGCAGATGGCCGATGGACGACTTCGTGGAGGACATCGAGACAGTCTCGACCGCATTGCCGAGAAGCCTCGTTACAGCGCCAAGTTCGATCGTGTCGGCCATGGTCGACGTGCCATGCGCGTTCACATAATCGAGGTCCGAAGGAGAAATCCCAGCACGTTTGAGAGCTGCCTGCATGGCACGGAAGCCGCCATTGCCGTCTTCCGGCGGCGCGGTTACATGGTAGGCGTCGCCGGAAAGGCCGTAGCCCGCGATCTCGCCATAAATTTTTGCGCCACGCGCCTTGGCGTGTTCGTATTCCTCGAGGACGACGACACCGGCCCCCTCGCCCATGACAAAACCGTCGCGATCATTGTCATAAGGACGGGACGCTTTTTCGGGCGTGTCATTGAAGCCCGTTGAAAGCGCCCGGCAGGCGGCAAAGCCTGCAATGCCGATGCGGCAGATGGCTGATTCTGCGCCACCCGCGACCATGACGTCGGCATCGTCCAGCGCGATGAGCCGCGCGGCGTCACCGATTGCGTGGGCGCCAGTCGAACAGGCCGTCACGACGGAGTGGTTCGGCCCCTTGAGGCCATGCGCAATCGAGACATAGCCCGAAGCAAGATTGATGAGGCGGCCAGTGATAAAGAAGGGGCTGACGCGGCGCGGACCCTTGTCGCGCAGTGTGTAGGCTTCCTCGGCAATACCTTCGAGGCCGCCGATTCCGGAACCGATCATGGTGCCGGTGCGGCACTTGTCTTCCTCGGATTCGGGCTTCCAGCCGGCGTCGTTCAGCGCCTGTGTTGCGGCGGACATCGCATAGACGATGAAATCGTCGACGCGTTTGGATTCCTTGGGGTTCATCCAATCGTCGGGATTGAAGGCGCCCTCGCCTTCGCGCGGGACCGGCATGGCAATCTTGCAGGGCAGATCCGAAACATCGAATTTCTCGATCTTCCGGGCGCCGGATTCGCCATTGAGAATACGCTTCCAGGTCGTCTCAACTCCGCAGCCAAGCGGAGAGACCATACCCACCCCTGTAACGACAACTCGCCTCATGCCGATGAACACTCCCACACCGGTCCGACGGCCGGAAAGAAATCGATAAGATGCCGGAGGGCCGGGAGCTCGCGCGCCCGGCCCTGCCAATCAAACCGGTATCAGGACTTGGCGTTCGCCTTGACGAACTCGATCGCGTCCTTGACGGTCAGGATCTTCTCGGCGGCATCGTCCGGGATTTCCACACCGAATTCTTCTTCGAACGCCATCACCAGCTCGACGTTGTCGAGACTGTCGGCGCCCAGGTCGTCGATGAAGCTCGCGTTCTCGGTGACCTTGTCCGCGTCGACGCCCAGGTGCTCGACCACGATCTTCTTCAAGCGTTCAGCGATATCACTCATTTTAAGTCCTCAGATCTTTTGGTTTTAACCGGCCTCGCACATCCCGCTGCTCGCTGTAAGGCATCGAGGACTGGATGTAATCGAATTCGGTGGAAAGAATGCCCCTCTTCTGGCCTATTTCAAGGCAGAACCGCAAGCCAAATCGAGGGCTTAGGTAACACACTTTTTTGCCCTGTACCAGCAAACGCGCGCGGGCGACGCTACTCCCTATATAACTGAATTTGCTCGTGTTTCCGGCGCCTTGCAAGCGTCTCTCAGCTAGATCATCGCCATGCCGCCATTGACGTGCAAGGTCTGGCCCGTGACATAGGCCGCCTCCTCGCTCGCCAGATAGACGGCAGCGGCAGCGATTTCGGTCGCCTCACCGAGGCGGCCTGCGGGAATCGTCGACATGATCCGCGACTGCTGTTCCTCGTTCAGCGCGTCCGTCATGGCGCTACGAATAAAACCGGGAGCGATACAGTTCGCGGTGATGTTGCGGCTTGCGACTTCCTGCGCCAGCGATTTGGTCATGCCAATCATGCCCGCCTTCGAGGCCGCATAATTACCCTGCCCCGGGTTTCCCGTCACACCGACGACGGAGGTGATGCCAATGATGCGGCCCCAGCGGCGCTTCATCATGCCGCGCAGGACACCGCGAGAGAGACGGAAGGCCGCAGTGAGATTTACGCGGATCACCTCGTCCCACTCCTCATCCTTCATCCGCATGAACAGGTTGTCGCGCGTGAGGCCGGCGTTGTTGACGAGAATGTCGAGATTGCCCAACGCTTCCTCAGCCTGCTTGGGGAGAGCATCGACCGCAGCCGCATCGGACAGGTTGCAGGGAAGCACATGCGTGCGCTCACCAAGCTCGGACGCCAGCGCATCGAGCGCTTCCTTGCGGGTGCCCGACAGCGCCACCGTCGCACCCTGACCGTGCAGCGCCCGCGCGATGTCGGAGCCGATGCCGCCCGATGCGCCCGTTACCAGCGCGCCTTTGCCTGTGAGATCGAACATGCCGACTCCTTTATGCGTCAGACGGTCTTGAGAAAGGTCTCGACATCGGCCGGGGTGCCGACAGCGAGAAGTTCAGGTTCTTTTGCGATGCGCTTCACCATGCCGGAGAGCGCCTTGCCTGCGCCGACCTCGACAAAGGCCGAAACGCCCTCACCTTCCATGTAGAGTACGCTTTCGCGCCAGCGCACCATACCCGTCACCTGCCTTACGAGCAGATCGCGGATCGTCGCAGGATCGGCGACCCTTGAGGCCGTCACATTGGCGACGAGCGGAACGGACGGCGCCTTGAGTTCAACCTCGGCGAGCGCCTCGGCCATTTCATCGGCGGCGGGCTGCATCAGCGGGCAATGGAAGGGGGCGCTCACGGGAAGCAGCATGCTCCGCTTGGCACCCCTGGTTTTCGCAATTTCGATGGCGCGCTCGACGGCCGCCTTCGCACCGGACACGACAACCTGTCCGCCGCCATTATCGTTTGCCGCCGTGCAGACCTCGCCCTGCGCCGCTTCGGCGGCGACTTCGGCGGCCTGCTCGAAATCAAGGCCGAGGAGAGCGGCCATGGCGCCCTCGCCCACGGGAACGGCGCGCTGCATGGCCTGGCCACGACGTTTCAGCAGCCGGGCCGTATCCGAAACGCTGAGCGCATCCGCTGCGGCGAGCGCCGAATATTCGCCGAGCGAGTGGCCCGCCACGAATGCCGCCTTGTCGGCGAGACGAAAGCCGCCCTCGCGTTCGAGGGTGCGGATGACGGCGAGGCTCACGGCCATGATGGCGGGTTGGGCGTTTTCCGTGAGCGTCAGGTCTTCCTGCGGACCTTCCCACATGAGCTTCGAGAGTTTCTGGCCGAGGGCGTCGTTCACCTCGTCGAAGACCTCCCGCGCGGAGGCAAAAGCCTCTGCAAGTTCACGCCCCATGCCGACTGCCTGCGATCCCTGGCCGGGGAAGATCAAAGCCCTCGTCATTCTCGCTCCCTCTGGTCCCGCCGCCGCCCATAAAGGGCCGATTTCCGGGCTTTTGCGCCGATCCGGGGCTCGGGTCCCCAGAGGCGCCAAGTGATACCCTCTGCGGACCCCGAGTCAAGCCGCCCAAGGAGCCAGATACCCCTTGCTTCACCTCGGCTTTTCCGTATATTCCGCCCCTTCTGAAGGCCTTGGTTGGAGGCTGAACGGAACGTCGTGCCTGCAAGGCATGGCAGGATGGACAAGTCCGGGTTCCGGTGTCTCCGCTTCTTTGGTGGTCCTTTCGAGCCTTTTGAGGGCTCAAAGGGGGCTTTGCGCCGAGGCCGGTAAAAAAGGAAAAGGCTCAATGGCTCTATACGAGCATGTCTTTATTGCGCGACAGGACGTGTCGCAGCAGCAGGTCGAGGCGCTCACCGAGCAGTACTCGAATATCCTCAAGGAACAGGGCGGCAGCGTCAGCAAGACCGAGTATTGGGGTCTTCGCAACCTTGCGTTCAAGGTGAAGAAGAACCGCAAGGGTCACTATACGCTGATGAACATCGATGCACCGCACGCCGCGGTTGCCGAGATGGAACGCCAGATGGGCATCAGCGACGATGTCATCCGCTTCCTCACGGTTCGCGTCGAGGAACATGAGGCCGAACCGTCCGCCATGATGCAGAGCCGCGGCGACCGTGGTGATCGCGGCGATCGCGGTGATCGTGGCAGCCGTTTCGGCGATCGCGGAGACCGGGGCGACCGTGGCGATCGCGGCAGCCGTTTCGGCGACCGTGACCGTGGTCCGCGCCGCGACCGTGACGAAAATTCGGATGGAGGCAACGAATAATGAGCACCACATCGCAGCCTGCGCGCCGGCCCTTCTTCCGCCGCCGCAAGACGTGCCCGTTCTCCGGCGCTGGCGCTCCGAAGATCGATTACAAGGATGTGAAACTTCTGCAGCGCTACGTTTCCGAGCGCGGCAAGATCGTTCCTTCGCGCATCACGGCCGTGTCGGCCAAGAAGCAGCGTGAACTCGCCCGTGCCATCAAGCGCGCGCGTTTCCTCTCGCTTCTTCCCTATGTGATCAGCTAAGGCCCGGAAAAGGAGAATAAACGATGCAAGTCGTACTTCTGGAGCGGGTCGAAAAGCTCGGCCAAATGGGCGATGTCGTCAAAGTGAAAGACGGCTTCGCGCGGAATTTCCTGCTGCCCCGCAAGAAGGCGCTGCGCGCCACGAAAGCGAATATCGAGCAGTTCGAAAGCCAGCGCGCGCAGCTTGAAGCCCGCAACCTCGAACTCAAGAAGGAAGCCGAACAGGTTCACGCCAAGGTGAACGGCCAGGCTTTCATCGTGCTGCGCCAGGCCGGCGAAACCGGCATCCTCTACGGATCGGTCAGCACGCGCGACATCTCGGACGCCATGACGAATGGCGGTTTCTCGACGGCCCGCAACCAGGTCGTTCTCGACAAGCCGATCAAGAACATCGGCCTTCACGATATCCGTATCGTGCTGCACCCCGAGGTTTCCGCCACGATCTCGATCAACGTGGCGCGCACCGAGGAAGAGGCCCAGCGGCAGGCGGCAGGCGAAGACCTGACGCAGCGCCGCGACGAAGCCGATGAGGACGTTCAGGAAGCCGCCGAGTTCTTCGAGTCCGAAGAACTCGCGCCGGACGAAGACGAGGCTGCAGCTGGCGAGGAAGAGGCCGACAAGGCCTAAATCCCTTCAGTAGCACAAGAAAATGAAAGGGCGTCCCTCGAGGGCGCCCTTTTTGTTTCGGAACCCGCGGCGATGGATCGCGTTCTTCTTGCAACGGCTTGAGGATTAACCTTAGATAAATTTCACAAAGCTTGTCCGCGCCGCATCCCCCCGCGCGCCGGGACTGGATGAGGCACCTGAAGTTCGATCCTCGGTACGGGAGGGTTAGATGCTTTTCAGTGCGCTTCTGAAGACGATCGTCAAACGCGGCTCTCTGACGGTCATACGGCAAGACGGCAGACAGACGGAGTTCGGCGACGGCACCGGCGAGCCGGTCGTCATCCGACTCCATGACAGGACGGTCTCGACCGAGATCGCGCTCAACCCCTATCTCAAGCTCGGCGAAGCCTTCATGGACGGGCGGATGACCGTCGAGAAGCCGTCGACGATCTACGAGCTGCTCGACCTGCTGACCGGCAATCTCGGCCGCAGTTTCGCCGGACCGGCCTTCGAGCTCTATGGCGCGCTCAGGCGCATGAAGCGGCGGATCGACCAGCACAACCCCGTCGGCAAGGCGGAGAAGAACGTCGCCCATCACTACGACTTGGACGGCGGCATCTACGATCTCTTCCTCGACCGCGACAAGCAATATTCCTGCGCCTACTTCCAGCGGCCCGACATGACGCTGGAAGACGCTCAGCTTGCGAAGAAGCGCCACATCGCCGCGAAGCTCGGCATCGAGCCCGGCATGCGCGTGCTCGACATCGGCTGCGGCTGGGGCGGCATGGCGCTGACGCTGGCGGAGGAGACGGGCGCGGAGGTCGTCGGCGTGACGCTGTCGCGCGAGCAATTGAAGGTGGCGCAACGCCGCGCGGAAGAAAAAGGCCTTGGGGCACAGGTGGAATTTCGCCTGCAGGACTATCGTCAGATCAAGGAGAATTTCGACCGCATCGTTTCCGTCGGCATGTTCGAGCATGTGGGCGTGGGCCACTACCGCGAATATTTCGACCGGGTGACGAACCTGCTCACGCATGACGGCGCGGCGCTGATCCACACGATCGGAAGGCTGGACGGGCCGGGATCCACCAACCCGTGGATCGCAAAATACATTTTCCCTGGCGGCTACATTCCCGCGCTGAGCGAGATGGCCGGCGTCGTGGAGCGCACGGGGCTCTTCATGACGGATGTCGAAATCCTGCGGCTGCACTATGCCGAAACGCTGCGCGAGTGGCGGCGGCGCTTCATGGAGCGGCGCGAGACGGCGGCGCGCATCTATGACGAACGCTTCTGCCGCATGTGGGAGTTCTATCTCGCGGGATCGGAAACATCCTTCCGCAACGAAGGGATGGTCGTTTTCCAGATGCAGCTTGCAAAGCAGATCGACGTGCTGCCGCTGACGCGCGACTACATGGTGGAAGAGGAACGCCGGCTCAACAGCGCCGGAGCGCCGCAGCAGCAGCGCCTCCTCGCGGGGGATTGAAACCGCCCACGAGGCAGAGCCGGGACCGGGGACAAATGGGCCCTGGAAACGGCCCACTGTCATCGAAATGTCATCGAAACGTCACATAAGGCGAAAGCGGGGATAACGCCGCCCCTGCCACCCGCCCGCGGCACCCCTCGCCCGCCCCCTCGCCGTCTCCCGCATGCCCTCGCCGGCCAGTTGTCCCCGGTCTGCGGGATAAGTCCTCGCGGAACCGCGACTCAGGCTAAAATCGAAGCCATCCACAGCCTCCCACCGGACAAAGCCCATTGATTTCAAGGACTTGCCGGAATTCCGCCCGCTTATCCACAGGGTCTGGAGAAGAAAGCTGGGGACGAGCGGAGAAATCCCTGCATTTGCCGGCCACGCGAACGGCCGCTTCGTTTAGAACTTGTGCCCATGGACAACACCACCGCCGCCTATTCCCGATCGCCCGACTCGCATGACGAGGGCTCCCCCGCCGACTACCGCGTGCCGCCGCATAACATCGATGCGGAGCAGGCGCTGCTCGGCGCCATGCTCGTCAACAACGAGAGCTACGACCGCGTGGCGGGGTTCCTCGAGCCGACGCATTTCTTCGATGCCGTACACGGACGAATTTACGAGGCGGCGGCGAAGCTCATCACGCAGGGCCACCTCGCCTCACCCGTGACGCTGAAGAATTTCTTCGAGCGCGACGCGGCGCTGGCCGAAATCGGCGGACCGCAATATCTCGCCCGCCTCGCCGGCGCGGCGACGACGATCATCAACGCGGAAGAATACGGGCGCACGATCTACGACCTCGCCATCCGCCGCGAACTCATCACGGTGGGCACCGACATCCACAACCGCGCCTATGACGCGCCGGTGGACGACACGCCGAGCGCGCAGATCCTCGACGCGGAGCAGATGCTCTACCAGCTTGCCGAGCGCGGCAAATACGAGGGCGGCTTCCAGAGCTTCCACGAGTCGCTCAAAACCGCCATCGACATGGCGGCCGAAGCCTACAAGCGCGACGGCGGGCTCTCCGGCATCTCGACGGGACTGCGCGACCTCGACCACAGGCTCGGCGGCCTGCAGCCTTCCGACCTGCTGATCATGGCGGGCCGCCCTTCCATGGGCAAGACGGCGCTCGCCACCAACATCGCCTTCAACGCGGCCAAGGCCTACAAGGCCGAGCACCACGCGGACGGCACGGTGACGGCGAAGGACGGCGCAATTGTGGGGTTCTTCTCGCTCGAAATGTCGGCCGAGCAGCTTGCGACACGACTGCTCGCGGAACAATCCGGCGTGCCGTCGGAAAAGATCCGGCGCGGCAACATTCATGAGGACGAGTTCCACCGGCTTGTCGACGCGGCGCGCGAGCTGCAGAGCATTCCGCTCTATATCGACGATACGGGCGGCCTCACCATCGCGACGCTGGCGGCGCGCGCGCGGCGGCTGAAGCGGCAGCGGGGCCTCGGGCTTCTCGTCATCGACTATCTGCAATTGCTGGCGGGCTCGGGCAAGAGCGGCGACAACCGCGTGCAGGAAGTGACGCAGATCACGACCGGCCTCAAGGCGCTGGCGAAGGAACTCAACGTGCCGATCATGGCGCTGTCGCAGCTTTCGCGCCAGGTGGAAAGCCGCGACGACAAGCGGCCGCAGCTATCGGATTTGCGCGAGTCGGGCTCGATCGAACAGGACGCCGACGTCGTCATGTTCGTGTTCCGCGAGGAGTATTACGTCTCGCGGCGCGAGCCGACGGAGGGCACGCCCGAACATCTTCAGTGGCAGGAGGAAATGGAGCGCGTGCACGGGCTCGCCGAATGCATCATCGGCAAGCAGCGCCACGGACCCACGGGGACGGTGAAGCTGCAGTTCCAGGCGGAGGTAACAAGGTTCTCGGACCTCGATCAGGTGCATACGGAGGGGTTTGAGTAGAGGAGGTTAGTCTCCCGTAGTCCTTGGCTCAGCTAAAAGTTCAAAGAAGTTCGCTTGCTTACCAAGCAACTCCGCGGTGATTTTGTCTTTTGTCCGTGGACTGCGAAACATTTGATAGTGCGCCACTGATTTTTGCTGACTACACGCTCGCGCCACCAGACCGACTGCGTCCATCACCAGATCCACTGCGTCGCTGCCAACTGGAGTACTTTTGCCTGACTGCACTAATAATAGGCGAGCCGCAAACAAAACGAACCAGTGGCCATAAACTAGGTACTGCAGCTCGCCGCCACCTTCAATTCGTCCCTCGCTTCTTAGAATGTAATCTTCTCGCATATCCTCAATAACGCGGTACAGCTCGAACAAACGACAAAGCTCTGCAATGTCGTACCCGTCATGAAAAATAGCTGAGAACCTGTGATCGAAAATTGAGTCAGATTCACCTTTTGCACGATCTGGCTCACGAAGGTAAAACGCCATAATTATTTGACCGAGTTTAAGTGCGTCTATCCTTTTTGCCGGTTCGCGCTCCCCGTGCATATTTCGTTTTCGTTCAAAGAAGTACCCACGTTCAGCGAAAGCCAGCTCTAGTTTCTTCAAAATTGGATGATTAGCTCTCAGGTCGCGGCTTTGGATTCGGGCCTGACTGTTTGTTGCAACCGCCACGCGCGCCGCGACATCTTCGCGATCTGTTGCGTAAATTCGAACCATCAAGACTACATTTTCAAGCGCTTCCGGATTGATCCGGCTCGCTTCAATCAGCGAGTGAGATGTCTGCGCGCCATTGACGATCTGAAACTGCTCAAGAGTAATCTTCGGATTCACGTGACCTTTGTTGTAGGAGTAGTTGCGACACGTGATGGTTATCCCGTTGTTGAGATACCAGAATAGATAGCTGTCTTCTGAAGTGGCCGTGGAGATGATCGCAGGATTGTAACCACCGTTAGCCCCTAAAAAGACACGCAGATTGTCATCGAATAAATACCGCTTAACTGATTGCCCATCGGGCGTTCTTATCAAGTCTACGAATGATTTCGCATCGACCGAAGCTATTACACCACGGACATCGCCATCGGCCCGTTCAAAAGCTTCTTTTCCAATTACCTGAAGAGAGCCTGTTTCCCTGAGCTTTCCTTGCGACGCAAAATCTCGAATGAGATCACTTGACCCATAATACTCGAATGCAACTTGCTGGTGCTTTGTGCAAATGCTCCCGAGAATTTCAGCGGCAGATGCTGACAGTCCTCGGTCGTTAGAACAAAATACAATGCGATATCTGCAGAAATCTCCCCGCTCGTGAATCTCCCATATGCGAGCTATTGCTTGTTTGAGCAAGAGATTGCCGCTCTGTTGAAGATGTTCCGATCGTTCGAATAGCTCCTCGATGAATAAAGACAGCTTCATCGCTTCAGCATCGTTGATCGTTTTGTCCGTCGCCGACGCGGTCTCACGGTATTTCGCCTGGAATAAGTAAATTTCGGCGTGACCGTCGCCTTCAACCACATGAATCGCATCGACACCACGATCGTCCGGACCATCTGTGATCGTCTCAATCAGATCGTCTCCCAGATCAGGGAAGAACTGATCTAGCACAAGCCACAGCATGGCTGTTGACAAGGTTGGGAGATTCCGCGCCCTTTGAGTATTGCGTACTCTTGTATCGATGATGTTCCAATCAATCTGGGAGAGTTTTCCCATCCTTTTCCCCCCTTAATTTCGCGTTTCAGCCCGGCGGTCGTTGCACATTAACGAAGTTTACAGAAAGTATCGTCCTGAGACTGAACAAACCTGTGCTGCGATGCTTCGATAGCCCAGCATTGATTGTCCGGGTAAACGTGACGGGCCGCAAAGGACTGCGAATGGATCCCGGCTTTCGCCGGGATGACACCTTTGGGTGTGGTGGGCGCGGAGTGCACGGGCCCTTCCCTTCGCATTCGCCTCCGGGTGCCTCGCTGTCCATGGACCCCGGCTTTCGCCGGGGTGACAATTTTGTTTTTGGATTGCGCTCGATGGATTGCCGTGTCGCGCGAAGCGAGGCTCGCAATGAAGTGGTGGGGTTGTGGGTTCGGGAGGTGTTTGGCTTCACCTCACCCTCAGTGTCACCCCGGCGAAGGCCGGGGCCTACTCGCGGGGCCTCTTGCCGCAGCATTGGATGAAGCGGGTGGCGTGTGCGCCACGTGTTATCGCGCTGGCTGAGGGAACCAATGGCTTCCGGCAACGAGTGCCGGGATGACACCTTTGGGTGTGGCGGCGGTGGCGGGTTTCTCTTGCGCTCTGCGTCTCTGCGCCTCTGCGTGAGAAAAGATGTCGGCACGCAGAGCCGCAGAGGACGCAGAGAAGAAAGTCGTGGATGGCCCGCATGAAGCGGGCCATGACGGTTCTGGGGGAGGCGTCATTGCGAGGAAGTCCGCAGGACCGACGAAGCAATCCAGGAGCAGCGGATTCGGCGCGCGCGGCTCCTGGATTGCTTCGCTTCGCTCGCAATGACGGGGTTGGGGTGAGAATGGCGGACAACCGCCAATGCTGCGGCAAGACGAACAGCGAGTGGGTCCCGGCCTTCGCCGGGATGACACCTTTGGGTGTGGCGGCGGTGGCGGGTTTCTCTTGCGCTCTGCGTCTCTGCGCCTCTGCGTGAGAAAAGATGTCGGCACGCAGAGCCGCAGAGGACGCAGAGAGAGAGAGAGAGAGAGAGAGAGAGAGAGGGAAATCTCACACGGAGACACGGAGGCGCGGAGAAGAAAGGCGTGGATGGCCCGCATGAAGCGGGCCATGACGGTTCTGGGGGAGGCGTCATTGCG
>NZ_BTVP01000029.1:0-46289 GCF_045863935.1 Parvibaculum sp.
AGGGAATCATCAATCAACACCAGCCGCCACCCTCTTTTGCAGAGAAATCCGCAGGAGGGCTTGAGCGGGCCGGTCGCTCATGCGAGCTGCACCTATTCGATCCCGCCGCGCTAGAAATTGGGGTATCCTGTTACCGCATCGATAAAAGCCTGCGAATAAAGCGTTTTTCGGGCCATGGCCCGGTTCAATGCTGTTGACAGGGCGCACGCGACGCCCTAGAAGCAGCGCCGAACCGGGGCCGCGAGACGCGGCCCTCAGCCTTTTCATGATGCCCGGGATTTTCGCCATGAAGACCTACTCCGCGAAAGCCTCCGAAATCGAGAAGAAGTGGATCGTGATCGACGCCGAAGGCGTCGTGCTCGGCCGCCTTGCGTCGCATGTCGCCAATATCCTGCGCGGCAAGCACAAGGTGACCTACACGCCCCACATGGATTGCGGAGATCATGTCATCGTCGTGAACGCGGGCAAAGTCGCGCTCACCGGCAAGAAGTATGACGACAAGCGCTACTACCGCCACACGGGTCATCCCGGCGGCATCAAGGAAACGAGCCCGAAGCGCATTCTCGAAGGCCGTTTCCCCGAGCGCGTGCTCGAACTCGCCGTGAAGCGCATGATCCCGCGCGGACCGCTGGGCCGCCAGCAGATGACGCATCTGCACATCTATGGCGGCGCGGAGCATCCGCACGAGGCGCAGCAGCCGGTGAAGCTCGACTTCGCCGCCCAGAACCGCAAGAACGTCAGGATCGCATAGTCATGTCCGAAACAACCACGCTCGAAGACCTGAAGGGCGCAATGGAAGGCACGGCCGCGGCGCCGGCGGCGAGCGCCGCTCCCGCCGAACCGAAGCTCGACAAGTTCGGCCGCGCCTATGCGACCGGCAAGCGCAAGAACGCCGTTGCCCGCGTCTGGATCAAGCCGGGCTCCGGCCGCATCAAGATCAACGGCCGCGAGCTCGAAGTCTATTTCGCGCGTCCGGTGCTGCGCATGATCCTGAACCAGCCGCTCGTCGTGACCGCGCGCGAGAAGCAGTACGACATCACCGCGACGGTGGTGGGCGGCGGCCTCTCCGGTCAGGCCGGCGCGATCCGTCACGGCCTTTCGAAGGCGCTGACCTATTTCGAGCCCGGCCTGCGCGCCGCGCTCAAGAAGGAAGGCTTCCTCACGCGCGACAGCCGCGTGGTCGAACGCAAGAAGTACGGCAAGGCGAAGGCCCGCCGCAGCTTCCAGTTCTCGAAGCGCTGATCAGCGTTTACGGCGACGATCAGGGGCGCTTCGGGATTACCGGAGCGCCCTTTTTGTTTTGTATGCTTTCCCATTGCCGTCATGACCCGGCTTGTCCGGGTCATCCACGTCTTTGGCAAGAAGAGAAAAGAAAGACCCCGGCTTTCGCCGGGGCAGGCGTGGATGGCCCGCATAAAGCGGGCCATGACGAGTTGGTGGTTGGAGATGATGAGATGACCACGAAGGTTTTCATCGACGGCGAAGTGGGGACGACGGGGTTGCAGATCCGGGCGCGGCTCGAGGGGCGCGACGATCTCGACTTCATTTCGCTGGGCGAGGACAAGCGCAAGGATGCGGGCGCGCGGAAAGAGGCGCTGAACGAAGCCGACATCGTGATCCTCTGCCTGCCGGACGAGGCGGCGAAGGAAGCGGTGTCGCTGATCGGCAATGCGACGACGCGCGTCATCGACGCCTCGACGGCGCACCGGGTGGCGGATGGCTGGGTCTATGGCTTTCCGGAAATGTCGCCGGGGCAGCGGCAGGCGATTTCGGGCGCTACGCGCGTCACCAATCCGGGCTGCTATCCGACCGGCGCGATCGCGCTGACGCGGCCGCTTGTCGCGGCGGGCATCGTGCCGGAGACCTGGCCGCTCACGGTGAACGCGGTGTCGGGCTATTCGGGCGGCGGCAAGCAGATGATCGCCGAATTCGAGGACGAGGCGGCGCCGAACTACACGCTGGAGGCGTTCCGGGCCTATGCGCTCGGCCTCGCGCACAAGCATGTGCCAGAGATGCAGAAGAACATGGGGCTCGCGCACCCGCCGCTCTTCGCGCCGAATGTCGGGCGCTATGCGCAGGGCATGATCGTGGAAGTGCCGCTGCAGCTCTGGGCGTTGCCGGGTGAGGTTTCCGTGGCGCGGGTTCACGAGACGCTGGCGGAATATTTCGAGGGGCAACGCTTTGTGAGCGTCGCGCCGCTGGCGGAGAGTGCCGCGATGACGAAGCTCGATCCGGAGCAATTGAACGGCACGAATGCGATGAAGCTTTTCGTCTTCGGCAACGAGACGACGAAACAGGTGCGGCTTGCGGCGCTGCTCGACAATCTGGGCAAGGGCGCGTCGGGGCAGGCGGTGCAGTGCCTCAACATCATGACCGGCGCGGACGAGGGGCTGGGCGTCGACCTCTAAACTTTCAAGAGGATGACGCCGGCGGCGACGACGCAGGCGGCGGCGACCGCGCGCCAGCCGAGGCCTTCCTTCATCAGCAGGCCGGAGATGAGCGCGGCGAAGACGACGCTCGTTTCGCGCAGCGCCGCGACGGGGCCGAGCGGCGCGAAGGTCATCGCCCAGATGACGAGCCAGTAGGCGATGACGGACATGACGCCGCCCGCGAAGCCATAGGCCATCGCGCGCTGGGGCTTGAGGAAGGCGCGGCCGCGCCTGGCCAGCACGATCAGGAAGAAGATCAGCCCGTCGCCCGCGAAGAGCCAGATGACATAGATGTGCGGGCTTGTCGCTATGCGGCCGCCGAGGCCGTCGTTCAGCGTGTAGGCGGCGATGAAGAGCGAGGTGCCGAAGGCGTAGGCGAGCGCGCGCGGATCGTTCGGAAGGCCTGCGCCATTGGTGCGGCGGAAGGCGAGGCTGACAATGCCGAGCGCGATGAGGCCGACGCCGGCGAAGGCGAGGGTCGGGAGGATTTCACCGAGCCAGAGCGCGCCGACGATGGTGACGATGGCGGGGGCGAGGCCGCGCGACAGCGGATAGACCTGGCCGAAATCGCCATAGTGATAGCCCTGCACGAGGAAGAGCTTGTAGCCGGCGTGAAGCGCGAAGGAGAGGACGAGGATCTTCCAGACGTCGGCGGGCGGCACCGGCATGACATAGAGGAAGGGCAGCGCGACGAGGCCCGTCGCCGCCGCGATCCAGCCCATCATCATGAGACGGTCGGCGCCGGTTTTGACGAGCGCGTTCCAGCTTGCGTGGAGCAGGGCGGAGGCGAGGACGGCGAGGGTGACGGTGAGGCTCAAGATGCGGCATCCGGCAGGGGCCGCAGGATAGCGGCGGGACGCAAGCTAGCCGGTTGGGGCGAGTCTGCCGAGAGACCTTTTCTGCCAAAGGAATTGCTTAAATATAACGTATTGCGTTATATAACGTGATGCGTTATGTTTCGACATGATCCGGAGCTTTGCCGATTCTGAAACCGAACTGATTTGGACCGGCCAGCAAAGCCGGAAACTGCCGTCCGATATTCAGGCGGTGGCTTTGCGCAAACTGCGTCTGATTAATCAGGCCCGTGTGCTTCAGGATTTGCGTGTTCCACCCGGCAATAGACTGGAGCCCTTGAAGGGGCATCGTGCCGGACAGCACAGCATACGTATCAACGATCAATGGCGGATCTGCTTTGTCTGGCAGGAAGGAGGACCGAGCGATGTCGAAATCGTCGACTACCACAAATAGGCTTCTGCCCAACCCGCATCCAGGCGAAATTCTGCTTGAGGATTTCCTGAAGCCGATGGGGCTCAGCCAGAATGCGCTGGCGCGGGCGGTGCATGTGCCGCCGCGCCGGATCAACGAGATCGTGCTCGGCAAACGGGCGCTGACGGCGGACACGGACCTTCGTCTCGCGCGCTATTTTGGGATGTCGGAGGGGTTTTTTCTCGGCTTGCAGTCCGACTACGAACTGATGGAACGGCGGCGGGAGATCGAGCGCGAGTTGAAAAGCATCGAGCCGAGAGCGGCTTAGGATCGAGGGCCGTTTTGACTCACACTTAGGAGACGGCATGGATCAGTTTTTATCGGCAATTGCAGGAGCGATTGTTGGCGGAGGTATAGCTTTTGCCGTTCAAATGTATGCGCTGAGAGAAAATAGAAAACAGCGGGAAGAAGAACATTTGAGAGTGAAACAGGCGCTGGCACGCAGTTTGCTATTCAAACTTTCGAAGTTGTATTCGGACTTTCAAAGTATCTATACGCATATTGATGAGGGGCTAAAGCGCGAGGTGCCAGAGGGTCAAAACAATGAACCGTGGACTTCCGTCCGTCCTTTGGCCAATCCGCCTGAGAAAATTGCATTCTCGTCCGAAGAAATGGGATTGTTGCTCGAGTTGAAAGATGACGGTTTATTCAATTCCCTGTTTTCCCTGGATGTTGTTCACGGGGCGCTGGTCGAAGTTCTTAAGAACCTTCAGGTGGAACGGGATCGTCTCTTTTCACAAATGCCGCACAGGTCTCTTGGAGGTGCAAATGTCCAAGTTGCTCTTAAT
Organism: Parvibaculum sp.; assembly: GCF_045863935.1. Classification (GTDB taxonomy): domain Bacteria; phylum Pseudomonadota; class Alphaproteobacteria; order Parvibaculales; family Parvibaculaceae; genus Parvibaculum. Next base: position 4,484 of record NZ_BTVP01000029.1, read on the forward strand.
CGCGAGCAAGTTTTGGCATTGCGGCCTCAGATGGAGCTAATTAATTATTTGGTTCGCACAGCGCACGAGTGGTGTGTGCGGGACGCGAGAACCGCTTCTGATGCGCTCGCCCAATTGCAGGAGCTGTTTCGCGGAAAATTGAATCTCAACTACAAGATTGAGCTTTTAAAAACGATTCCTGACGAACACAGAGAAGAAGACGAAAGAGTAGCCGAGTGAAAGTCGCCACGTCCGTGGAACTCGGCTTTCGCCGGGACGACACTCGTTGGTCTGGCTAGGTTGGAAGCGTTAAAGAGTCTTCCGAAGAAAGACGCCGCTTCGCGGCTTCTGGATGGCCGGGTCAAGCCCGGCCATGACGTAGAAGGGGAGGCCTCAGTCTTCCGACTTCACCAGCACATATGAACCGGGCGCATCCTCCAGCACCTTGAGTTTGCCGCTGCCGGGTTTGCGCGCTTCGACCATGGGGCCGGATTTTTCCGCGAGCCAGGCTTCCCAGTCGGGCCACCAGGAGCCCTTGTGGTCGGTGGCGCCGGTCAACCATTCGTCGGGGGTGGCGGGGAGGTTTTCGTTTGTCCAGTAATTGTATTTGCCGCTGGAGGGCGGGTTGATGACGCCGGCGATGTGGCCGGAGCCCGCGCAGATGAAGCGGACCGGGCCGCCGAAGAGCCGGGTTGCCTTGTACACGGAGTTATAGGGCGAGATGTGGTCCTCGCGGCTCGACTGGAGGTAGACGGGGACCTTGACGTCGCCGAGATGCAGCTCCTCGCCGCCAAGCTCCATGCGGCCTTCGGCGAGCTTGTTCTCGAGATAGCATTCGCGCAGGTAGAAGACGTGCATGGCGGAGGGAAGCCGCGTCGCGTCCGAATTCCAGAACAGGATGTCGAAGGGCATCGGCTCGCGGCCGAGCATGTAGTTGTTGACGACGTAGTTCCAGATGAGGTCGTTGGAGCGCAGCATGTTGAAGGTCGAGGCCATGGTGGACCCCTTCAGATAGCCGCCCTTTTCGTGCATCTGGCGTTCGATGTCGGAAATCTGTTCCTCGTCGATGAAGACTTTCAACTCGCCCGCTTCGGTGAAATCCACCTGCGTGACGAGGAAGGTCGCCGACTTGATGCGGGTATCCTTGCGGGCAGCCATATGCGCGAGCGACGAGGCGAGCAACGTGCCGCCGATGCAATAACCAACCGCGTTCACTTCCTTTTCGCCGGTGGCTTTTTCCACCGCGTCGAGGGCGGCATAGACACCTTCGAACATGTAGTCCTCGAAGGTCTTGAGGGCGAGCCGCGCGTCCGGGTTCACCCAGCTTGCGACGAAGACGGTGTAGCCCTTGTCGAGACACCACTTCACCAGCGACTTATCGGGCGTGAGATCGAGGATGTAATATTTGTTGATCCAGGGCGGGAAGATGACGAGCGGGCGCTTGTGGACCTTCTCTGTCATGGGCTCGTACTGAATCAACTGCATCAGGTCGTTCTGGTAGACGACCTTGCCGGGCGTCGTCGCGACGTTCTCGCCGAGGCGGAAGGCGGACATGTCCGTCTGCTGGATCTGGATGTGGCCGTGGCCGCGCTCGATATCCTCCAGCAAATGTTCCATGCCGGAGACGAGGTTCTCGCCATTGGTGGTGAGCGTGGTGCGAAGGATTTCCGGATTTGTGAAGAGGAAGTTCGAGGGCGAGACGGCATTCGCCATCTGGCGGACATAGAAGTCGGCCTTTTCGCGCGTGTGCTGATCGACGTCCTCGGCGGTGCGAATGCGATCGGTGAGCCACTTGCTGGTGAGCAGATAGGACTGCTTCATCAGGTCGAAGACGATGTTTTCCTGCCAGTCGGGATCGCGGAACCGCTTGTCGCTGCGGCTCGGCGCGGCAACGGGCGGCACATCCTCGCCGAGAAGGCGGCGCGTCATGTTGGAGGCGAGGCCGAGATAGCCTTCGAAGAGGGCAGTCTGCGCCTCGACTATCTTCGCCGGGTTGCGCATGTAGCTTGCCGCGACATCCATCAGCGTTTTGCCGACGCGCTGGAGATCGTGAAAGGCATGGCTCGCGTCGGATTTCGAATCGTCGTTCTGCATCAGAAGGCGCGCGGCCTTTTGACCCAGGTTCGCCGCGTGAACGAGGTTGATCGCGAGGCGGGCGACATCCGGCATCACAAAATCGCGCGACGGCGCTTCGGGCGCCGCGGCCGGTTTTTCGGGGGCGGGGCCGGGTCCGGGCTTCGCCGAAGGCCCGCTGGATTCGGGGCGCGCCGCGGATTTCCTGCGGCGCGGCTTTTTCGGCTTACGGGTCTCTTCCTTCGCGGGCACGGCTTCCTTGTCGCCGGTCGTGTCCTTGAGGCTCATAAAAAGCGCTTCCCTGGGCTTGTCGTGGGTCTTGTCGCGAATCTCGTCCGGGGCGGGGTAAGGGCCCCTCTGCCGAGCGTTTTTGCCTTGAAACGCTCTAAAGGTTTCACCGGCGCAGCGTATACTATACGCTTGATCGTGTCCGCCAGATGACGCGGATATGGGAACGGAAAACCGGCGCGCAACGCGTCAGCAGCAGGAGTGCGGAAATGTCGGTACTGGCGAATGGCCGGGGTGTGAACAGGGTTGCCGCAGCGGCCCGCGGACGCGGATTTGCGGCGGTGCTGATCATGGCCGGTGCCCTGGCCGGCTGTTCGGCACTTTCGGACGACAGCAAGCCCGACGCGGCCTATGGGGGCACGCCCTCGGCGGCGCCCGAAGACGCTGCGTTCCCCGATCTGCGCGACGTGCCGCAGACGCAGCCTGCCGCGACGCCGCTCGATGAGCGCAAGGACGTCGCGAAGGGACTTGCGGCAGACCGGCAGAATGCGCTTCACAGCGACCAGGTGCTGCGCGGCGGCACGGAAGCTCCGGCGCCCGCGCCCGTGGTGGCGCAGCCGACGCCCGTGCCCGCGCTCGACGACGATGCGCCGGCGACGAAGGACAAGCAGTCGCTCTATGAAAGCGCGCCGGTCATTCCCATGCCGGGGGCGCGGGGCGGGCATAGCGATTACTCCAAGGTGCTGCCGCAGAAGGAAGTCCAGACCGCTGCCAAGGAGCCCGAAGGCGAGCCCGAGGTCGTGACCGAGGATGGCGGGGCGGCGGCTTCCGAGCCTGCCGTGGATACCGGACCCGAGGTGACGGCGGCGCCGACCAAGCGCGTGACCGTGAAACCCTCCGTCGGCGAGCCCTGAGCGGAGGGCGGCCCAAGGACGGGATAAACCCGGGCTTTCCGCCATAAATCAGCCATATGACTGCCGTCCTATTCGACGGCGACGGGCCGTTTTCGCATGGCCCGATTTCCCCTTTGGCGTTATAAGACGCCGTGAACCGCCGCGGGTCCGAATCGGGGGCCGCGGACGGTGTATTGCGTCTCCAGGATTGAGCCATGAGCGAAGAGTTTCATCGCATAAAGCGGTTGCCCCCTTACGTTTTCGAGAGCGTGAACAAGCTCAAGGCCAAGGCGCGGGCAGAGGGCAAGGACATCATCGATTTCGGCATGGGCAATCCCGACATGCCGACGCCGCCGCATATCGTGGAGAAGCTGATCGAGGCCGTTCGCGACCCGAAGACGCACCGCTATTCCTCGTCGCGCGGCATTCCGGGCCTCCGGCGCGCGCAGGCCGCCTATTATGAGCGGCGCTTCGGCGTGACGCTCAATCCCGAGACGGAAGTGATCGCGACGCTGGGCTCCAAGGAAGGGCTCGCGAACCTCGCCCAGGCCATCACCGCGCCGGGCGACGTCATCCTGTGCCCGAACCCGAGCTATCCGATCCATGCCTTCGGTTTCATCATTTCCGGCGCCGTCATCCGCTCCGTGCCCTTCGAGAGCGAGACGGGCTTTTTCGACATGCTGGAGCGGGGCATCCGCCACAGCGTGCCGAAGCCGACGGCGCTTGTCGTTTCCTATCCGTCGAACCCGACGGCGCAGGTGGCCGATCTCGACTTTTACCGCGAGGTGATCGCCTTCGCGGCGAAGCACGACCTTTATGTGATTTCGGACCTCGCCTATTCGGAAATCTATTTCGACGGCAATCCGCCGCCCTCGATCCTGCAGGTGCCGGGCGCGAAGGAGCGCACGGTGGAATTCACCTCGCTGTCGAAGACGTTTTCGATGCCGGGCTGGCGGATGGGCTTTGCGGTCGGCAATGAGCGGCTCATCAATGCGCTTGGCCGCGTGAAATCCTATCTCGACTATGGCGCCTTCACGCCGATCCAGGTGGCGGCGACGGCGGCGCTGAACGGGCCGCAGGACTGCGTGGCGGAAATCCGCGCCACCTACAAGCATCGCCGCGATGTGCTGGTGGACAGCATGGCCCGTTCCGGCTGGGACATTCCCTCGCCGCCGGCCAGCATGTTTGCCTGGTCGCCGATCCCGGAGAAGTTCCGGCATCTCGGCTCCATGGGCTTTGCGACGCTGCTGCTGGAACAGGCGGATGTGGCGGTCGCGCCGGGCATCGGCTTCGGCGAGTATGGCGACGGGCATGTGCGTATCGGCCTCGTGGAAAACGAGCAGCGCATCCGGCAGGCGGCGCGCAATGTGAAGCGCATGATGCAGAACGCCGACCAGATCATCGCGGAATACGAAGAACGTGTCGGCATTACCGCGAGCATCGTGCCTCACCCCAGTTCAACGAGGGCGGGGCGGACGTGACCAAACCTCTACGTATAGGCATTGCCGGCCTCGGCACGGTTGGGGCGGGCGTCGTCAAGATTTTGGCCGCGCGCGGCGAGCACCTTGCGGCTGCGTCGGGGCGCGCGCTTGAGCTTGTCGCGGTGTCGGCGCGCGACAAGACGAAAGACCGCGGCATCGACCTCACGGGCGTGCGCTGGGAAGACAATCCGATGGCGCTCGCGGCGGCGGACGATATCGACCTCGTGGTGGAATTGATCGGCGGCTCCGAAGGCGTCGCCCGCGACCTCGTGGAAGCATCGCTCAAGGCGGGCAAGCATGTCGCCACGGCGAACAAGGCGCTGATCGCACATCACGGCACGGCGCTTGCGCGGCTTGCCGAAGAGAAGGGCGTCGCGCTCAACTACGAAGCGGCGGTGGCGGGCGGCATTCCGATCGTCAAGACGATGCGCGAGAGTCTGGCGGGTAACGAGATCCGCAGCATTCACGGTATCCTCAACGGCACCTGCAACTACATCCTGACCGAGATGGAGACGACGGGGCGCGACTTCGCCGATGTGCTGAAGGACGCGCAGGATCTCGGCTATGCCGAGGCCGATCCGACCTTCGACGTGGGCGGGATCGACGCGGCGCACAAGCTTGCGATCCTGGCGAGCCTCGCCTTCGGGACGGAGGTCGATTTCGCCAATGTCCATATCGAGGGCATCGAGAAGATCAGCGCGACCGACATCGCCTTCGCGAAGGAGTTCGGCTTCAAGGTGAAGCTGCTCGCCATCGCCGAGAAGAGCGAGGCTGGGATCGTGCAGCGCGTGCATCCGGCGCTGGTGCCGGAGGGAACGCCGCTCGCGGCGGTGTCGGGCGTCTACAACGCGGTTGCGGTCGATGGCGACCGGGTGGGTCATCTGGTGCTCGAAGGGCGCGGCGCGGGCGAGGGGCCGACGGCATCGGCCGTTCTCTCCGACATCGTGGACGTTGCCCGCGGGCTCATCGTGCCACCCTTCATCGTGCCGGCGACGAAGCTCAAGGCGCCGGCGAAGCCGCTCATGGATACGCATAAGAGCTCGTTCTACCTGCGCCTCAGGGCGGTGGACCGCGCGGGCAGCATGGCCGAAATCACACGCGCGCTTGCCGAAGCGTCGATCTCCATCGAGCGGATCGTGCAGCGCGGCGGCAAGAGCGACGAGAGCGGGCGGATGCCGGTTGTTTTCATCACGCATGAAACCGACGAAGGCACGATGGCCCGCGCGCGGGCCTTACTTGCAAAACACGAAGATGTGGCGGGCACACCGCTTGTGATCAGAATAGAGGATGGCGAGCTCCGCTGAGCCGCCTGCGATACAGAACGCCCGCAAAACGGGCCGAAGAAACGGGGACTTGAGATGGTTGCGAAGAAGCCTGGCCTGAACCGGATGCTGGCGCTGGAGATGGGGCGCGTGACGGAACGCGCGGCCGTCTGCTCGGCGCTGTGGGTGGGGCGGGGCGACGAAAAGTCGGCCGACCAGGCGGCGGTCGACGCCATGCGCAAGGAGCTTAACGTGCTCGACATCGACGGCACGGTGGTGATCGGCGAGGGCGAGCGCGACGAGGCACCGATGCTCTATATCGGCGAGAAGGTGGGCACGGGTAAAGGCCCGAAGGTCGACATCGCGCTCGATCCGCTGGAGGGCACGACGCTCACCGCGAAGGCGATGCCGAACGCGATGGCCGTGCTGGCTGCGGCGGCCGGCGGCACGCTGCTGAACGCGCCGGACACCTATATGGACAAGATCGCCATCGGCGGCGGCTATCCGCAAGGGCTCATCGATCTCGATGCGAGCCCGGCCGACAACATCAAGGCGCTCGCCAAAGCGAAGAAGGTCGACGTGTGCGACATTACGGCGTGCATTCTTGACCGGCCGCGCCATGCCGATCTCATCCGCGCGGTGCGCGAGGCGGGCGCGAAGGTGACGCTCATCACGGATGGCGATATTGCCGGCGTAATCGCGACGACCGATCCGGCGGCGGGCGTCGACATCTATATGGGTGTCGGCGGTGCGCCCGAGGGCGTGCTCGCGGCGGCGGCGCTGCGCTGCATCGGGGGCCAGATGCAGGGCCGCCTCGTGACCTCGAGCGAGGAGCAGAAGGCGCGCGCGGCGAAGATGGGCGTGACGGACTTCAACAAGAAATTCGACCACACGGAAATGGCGTCGGGCGACGTCATTTTCGCGGCGACGGGCGTGACCGATGGCTGGCTGCTGGACGGCATTCATCACGAACGCGGCGGTGTGACGACCCATACCCTCGTCATGCGCTCGGCGACGGGCACGGTGCGGCACCTTAAGTCCTTCCACGCTTTCCTCGACAAGTTTCACTAGAGTTCTCGCGGCGCCGTGATCCGCCCGCTGTGAAGCCAGTCTGGGCGGGTGGGGCGTTCCCGCGCTAAGCTTGCGATCCGAGACGATTCCCGGTGAGGAAAATGGATTCGGATTCAACCACGGCAGGCAGGCCTTTTCTCGGCGTCGATCGTTCGGCGACGGGGCGCGCCTGGGCGAGCCGTCTTGCCGACGAGCGGCTGGCGCTGGCCATCGCGCAACGCGAGGGACTGCCTGAGATCGTTGCGCGCGTGCTGGCGGGGCGGGGCATTGCGCCGGAGGATTGTGCAGCCTATCTGGCACCGTCGCTGCGCTCGCTGATGCCGGACCCGCGCGAACTCACCGACATGGAGAAGGCGGCAACGCGCGTTGCCGAAGCCATCGTCGCGGGTGAGAAGGTGGCAGTCTTCGGCGATTACGACGTGGACGGAGCAACGTCGAGCGCGCTTCTCTATCGCTTCTTCAAGGCGGTGGGGAGCGATTTGCGCATCTATATTCCCGACCGCATCCGGGAAGGCTATGGGCCGAATGCACCGGCGCTCAAACGGCTGAAGGACGAGGGGGTGGATCTCGTCATCACCGTCGATTGCGGAACGATGGCGCACAAGGCGCTGGGGCTCGCGGCGGATTACGGCCTTCCCTCCATCGTCGTCGATCACCATCAGGCCGAGCCGGCCTTGCCGCCGGCCTTCGCGCTCGTCAATCCGAACCGGCTGGACGACAAGAGCGGCCTCGGGCAGCTGGCGGCTGTGGGGGTGAGCTTTCTTTTCATCGTCGCTCTCAACAGGGCGCTCCGCGAGGCGGGCTGGTATGCCGGGCGCGACGAGCCCGACCTCATGCAATGGCTCGACCTTGTGGCGCTGGGCACGGTTTGCGATGTGGTGCCGCTTACAGGACTCAACCGGGCCTTTGTCGCGCAAGGCCTTCGCGTCATGCAGCGCCGGCTGAACACAGGGCTTGCGGCGCTTGCCGACACCGCGCGCATGAACGGCACGCCAGCCCCCTATCATTGCGGCTTCCTGCTCGGCCCCAGGGTGAATGCGGGCGGACGCGTCGGCAGGGCCGATCTCGGCGCAAGACTGCTGACGACGGAGGATGCGATCGAAGCGCGCGCAATCGCCGAAGAACTCAATGTGATGAATGCAGAGCGGCAGGCGATTGAGGCGCAGGTGCTCGAAGAGGCGATCCTGCAAGTGGACGAACGGCTCTCATCCGCGCGGGCAAATGCCCTGCCGCCGGTGATCGTTGCCGCTGGCAAGGGCTGGCATCCCGGCGTCATCGGCATCGTGGCGAGCCGCCTCAAGGACCGGTATGAGCGGCCAAGCCTCGTCATCGCCTTCGACCGGAACGGCGAGGGCAAGGGCTCGGGACGCTCGCTTGCCGGCGTCGATCTCGGCCGGGCGGTGACGGCGGCGCTCGAAGCGGGGCTTCTCGTCAATGGTGGCGGACACGCGATGGCGGCGGGCCTGACGCTCCGCGAGGACAAGCTCGAGGCGCTGGAGGCGTTCCTCTCGAAGCGGCTCGAAGGCGATGTGATGCTGGCCTCGGAGGCGAAGGCGCTGAAGCTAGACGGCGCCATAGCGGCGCGGGGCGCCACGCGGGAGCTCTATGAGCTGCTGCAGCAGGCGGGGCCTTACGGCGCGGGAAATGCCGAGCCGCGCTTCGCGGTTCCTTCGGTGCGCGTGGTGAAAGCGGACATCGTGGGCAAGGCGCATGTGCGCTGCGTTCTTGCGGGCGAGGATGGGGGACGGATCAAGGGGATCGCCTTCCGGGCGGCGGAGTCGCCTCTCGGCGCGCTGTTGCTCGATAAAGGGGCGGGGCTTCTGCATGTCGCCGGGCGGCTCGGCGCCGACGACTGGCAGGGGCGGCGGGGCGTGCAGTTCACGATCGAGGACGCCGTGCCGACGCGCGATGCACAGCCTTGAAAATCGCAGGATTTGCGCGCCTTCGGAGATGAAATCGGGGGTTGCCAGAGGCGGTTTCGCCCCTTATAAGGCGCGCTCGTGGCCGGTGTATCCGGTTGGCCTTTCGAGGCCGTGCGCGCCCTTCGTCTATCGGTTAGGACGCCAGATTTTCATTCTGGAAAGAGGGGTTCGACTCCCCTAGGGCGTACCACTTTCTTCTTCTCTTCCGTCTGCTGCTCGATTTCCGTCACGGTCGCGATTTGCGGCCGGGGCTGCGCTATCGGATGAAACCAGCCGGACCGGATCACACAGCCCGGCCTCAGGGAATTCTCAGTAGGCGCCAAAGCTGTCTGTCGTGCCGCCTGGCACGACGTAACTCTTGCCCTCGCGGTCGTAGCATTCGGCGTAGCCGAAGCGGACTTCGCTGTCCGGATCGCCGGTCAGCTTCTCGCGGCATTCAGCGGGATCGAGGCCTGGGTCTCGCTGGTCGTAGTGGCCCCACTCGGGAGAAAGCCTGTTGTAGTAGGCATCCTGATTGCGGAGCTGGACATAAGGCTCCCAGCGGGAGTCGAGCTCGTTGCCGGTGCCGGGGCGAAATCCATTGAGGCCGGGGTGCATGGCGTCGACCTCATCCGCCGCCGCGACGGAGGCGGAGAGGGCAAGAAAACCGGCAATCAATGTGTGAGCCAGTATTCGCATCATAAATGTAAGTATAGCACGGAAGATCACCAGTGTCCCGTGTTCGGCATGGAGGTCCAGGGCTCGCGGGGGGCGAGTGGTTTGCCCGCCTGAAGGAGCTCTATCGAGACATTGTCGGGCGAGCGGACGAAGGCCATGCGCCCGTCGCGGGGCGGACGGTTGATGGTGACGCCGGCCTGCATCAGCCGGTCGCAGGTCTCGTAGATATCGTCGACCTGATAGGCGAGGTGGCCGAAATTGCGGCCTTCGCCGAGTTCTTCGGCGTCCCAGTTCCAGGTGAGTTCGACCTGCGCGTCCTTCTGGCCGGGAGCGGCAAGGAAGACGAGGCTGAAGCGGCCTTCCTCGATGTCGAAGCGGCCGAGGTTTTCGAGACCAAGCTTGTTGCAATAGAAGTCCAGCGATTTGTCGAGGTCGCTGACGCGCACCATGGTGTGCAGATATTTCATCGATGATCCTTGATGTGTTCGGCAATTGACGCATGATTCCCCATGACGGAGGGGAGGTCAAAGGGATGGAGCGGGAATGCAGCGCGATTTGAAGCGTGCCATCGAGGAAGCTTACCGCGTGGTGATTTTCACCGGTGCCGGGATCAGCACGGAATCGGGTATTCCCGATTTCAGGAGTCCGGGCGGGCTATGGACGAAGATGGCGCCCATCGACTTCCAGGACTATCTGCGCTCCGCCGAGATACGCGCCGAAGCGTGGCGGCGGAAGTTCGAGATCGACAAGACCATCGTGAAGGCGGAGCCCAACAAGGGACACATGGCGATTGCGAAGCTGGTGGACGAGGGGAAGGCGGCCCATGTCATCACCCAGAACATCGACAATCTGCATCAGGCGTCCGGTATCCCGTCCGGAAAAATCATCGAACTGCATGGCAACGGCACTTATGCGAAGTGCCTCGATTGCAGCACGCGCTACGAACTCGACTGGGTGCGCGCGCAGTATGAGGCATCCGGCGCGGCGCCGGACTGCACGTCCTGCGGCGGTATCGTGAAGTCGGCCACGATCTCGTTCGGGCAGGCGATGCCGGAGGAAGAGATGAACCGCGCGCATGAGGCGACGCTCGGCTGTGACCTGTTTCTGGCCATCGGGTCGTCGCTGCAGGTCTATCCGGCGGCGGGCTTTCCCATCCTCGCAAAGCGGAACGGGGCGACGCTCATTATCCTCAACCGCGAGCCGACGGAGCTCGACCAGATTGCCGATCTCGTGATCCATGACGAGATCGGACCGACGCTCGCGCCGATCGCGATGCTCAACTAGCGTGCGGTCGCCCAGCCGCCGGCGACGGGGATCAACTGGCCGGTGATGAAATCGGCGTTGGGGCCCGCCAGGAAGGCGACGATGGCGGCGGCCTCTTCCGGCTTGCCGAGGCGGCGGAGCGGGATGTTCGAGAGGATTTTCTCGCGCGATTTCGGGTTGTCGAGAAGGGAGGCCGGGAAGTAGTCCGGGCTTTCGATGAAGTTGAAGGCGAGCGCATTCACCTGGATGTTGAACGAGGCAAGCTCCTTGGCAAGCGTGAGCGCGAGCGAGTTCGCGGCGCCGCGTGCGGCCGCATAAAGGCTGTAGTTCGGGATGCCGTTCAGCGGCGCGGCGGAGGAGAGAAACAATATCTTGCCTGCCTGCTGCGCCTTCATCTGCGGCACGGCGGCGCGCGTCATCGCGAAAGATTTGAAGACCAGCGCCTCGAAGGTCTCGTGCATGTCCTTGTCGGTGGCCTCGTCGACAGGGCCGCGCACGGCAGGCCAGGCGTCGTTGTTGATGAGGACATCGAGGCGGCCCTCGGCCTCAATGACGGCGGCGACGGCTTCCTTCGGATCGGTCATGGAGAGGGCCTTCACGCCGGGCACCTTCTCCTCGAAGGCGGCGCGGGCGGAGGCATCCGAGAAGTTCGCATCGACGCCATAGACCGTGGCGCCCTCGGCGAGGAGGGCACGGGCGGAGGGGCCGCCGACGAAATGGGCGATGTCGGTGATCAGAATGCTGCGTGTCATATGTCCCCGCCAAATCAGGATTGTCAGTTCTTGTCTGGCCGTGAGACTGTGTTGCCTCGGGAAGAAGGTCAAGAACAAGCAGGGGATGCGGCGTGGGGAACAAGGCTGAGTGGTGGAAGGGCGCGGTCGTCTATCAGATCTATCCGCGCAGTTTCCTCGACACGAACGGGGACGGGATCGGCGACCTGAAGGGCATCGAGGAAAAGCTCGACCATGTGGTGGGGCTCGGCGCCGACGCGATCTGGCTGTCGCCGTTCTATCCCTCGCCCAACAAGGATTTCGGCTACGACGTGTCGGATTATTGCGACGTCGCGCCCGAGATGGGGACGCTTGCCGATTTCGACCGGCTGGTCGCGGCGACGCACAAGCGCGGGATGAAGCTCATCGTGGACCAGGTGCTCGCGCATACGTCGGAGCAGCATTCATGGTTTCAGGAGAGCCAGCTTTCGGCGAACAACGCGAAATCGGACTGGTATGTCTGGGCCGACGCGAAGGAAGACGGGACGGTGCCGAACAACTGGCTCTCGGCTTTCGGCGGGCCGGCCTGGTCGTGGAACCCGGTGAGGCGGCAGTATTATCACCACAAGTTTCTGAAGAGCCAGCCGAAGGTCAACTTCCACAACGAGGAAGTGGTGGAGGCCTGCATGAACGTGCTGCGCTTCTGGCTCGACCGCGGTGTGGACGGGTTCCGGCTCGATGTCGCGAATGCCTATCTGCACGATGCGGCGCTGACGGATAATCCGCCGCTGCCGATGGAGAAGCGGACATTCATGGACTGGGCGCATGCGCCGCGTCTGCAGCAGCACATTCACGATGCGAACCGCGAAGAAAACGAATGGGCGATGAAGCGCGTGCGCGCCGTGATGGAGGAATATGACGAGCGGCTGGCCTTTGGCGAGTTCTCCGAGCGGCAGGAAATGCTCGGGCTATACGCAGGCGGTCTGGAACGGCTGCACACGGGCTACACATTTCATTTTCTGGAGGACTGGAGCTTCGAGCCGCCGGTCTTCCGCGAATATTACGAGGAACTGCTCGCGCCGCTCGCCGATCTCTTTCCCTGCGTGACTTTCTCCAATCACGACATCGTGCGGCCGGTGACGCGTTGGGGCGGGGGGCAGGGCGACGATCGGCTCGCGAAGCTCGCGCTCACGATCCTCGTCGCGCTCAAGGGCACGGTGCTGATGTATCAGGGCGAGGAGCTGGGGCTGCCGGAAACGGACCTCGACCGGAAGGACATCAAGGACCCGGTGGGCGATCTCTATTTTCCGTGGGTGAAGGGGCGCGACGGTTGCCGCACGCCGATGCCGTGGGAGAGCGGGGCTGCAGGCGCGGGCTTCACGAGCGGCACGCCCTGGCTGCCGATCCCGGACTATCACAAGGTGCGGGCGGCGGATGTGCAGGCGGGGGACCGGAACTCGGTGCTGGCGCATGCGAGGCAAGTCGTGGCGCTCCGCAAGGCGCATCCGGCGCTGAAGCTCGGCGACATCCGGTTTGTGGATACGGAGGGCAAGGTGCTCGCCTTCACACGCGAGGTGGAGGGTGAGAGGCTGCTTTGCATATTCAATCTCGGCACGGAGGCGGCGAGCTTCGGTTTGCCGGAGGGTGCGGGTGAGGCGGTGTTTGAGGTTGGGGAGGTGATGCGGGAAAGTGGTGCGTTGTCGCTGGGAGCAAGGAGCGGGGCAATTTTCAAGCTGTAGCGCCTCGATCACTTCTGCCCTTGCGGCAAGAGGTTCCGCGAGTGGGCCCCGGCGTTCGCCGGGGTGACACCTTATTTTTTGTCTGCCCGCGCCTCGAACTCCGCCTGCGTGTCGATGTCGGTGAGTGCGGCGTCGTCGGGCATGGGGACTTCGCAGACGGCGTCGGCGTTTTCGCCGATCAGGTGTTTGGCGCCGGTGTCGCCTTTCACTTCCATCATGGCTTCGAACCAGTCGCGGCCCCAGAGGACGGGGTTGCCGCGTTTGCCCGAAACGGTCGGCACGCAGATGGTGCGGCCTTCTTCCGGATCGAAGGCGGCGATCAGTTTCTCCAGATGGATACTGCGGATGTCCGGCATGTCGCCGAGACAGACAAGGGCGCCGTCCGTCTCTTCGGGCAGGGCGGCGAGGCCGGCGCGCAGCGATGTGGAGAGGCCTTCGGCGTAATCCGGATTGTGGACGAAGGTGACGTTTTTTCCCGCGAGGGCGGCGCGGACTTGCGCGTCCGCATTGCCGGTGACGACGATAACGGGCGCGCCGCCGCTTGCGAGCGCGGCATCGACGACATGCGCGACCATCGGCTTCCCGTCGAGCGGCATCAGTAGCTTGCTCGGGACGCCTGCTTCTTCGCTCTTCATGCGGGTGGAGCGGCCGGCCGCGAGGACGAGGGCTGCGATGCGTGCGCGGGCGCCGGGCGCGGCGGCACCTTCGCGGGGCTGGGGCCGCGTCGGGATTTCCTTCAGGAGCCCGCCCAATCCCATTCCCATTATGTCCGCGGGCGAGACTTCCAGCCCCGCGACGAGGCGGGCGAGCACCCAGTCGAAGCCGTTGAGCTTGGGCGAACGGGCGCAGCCGGGAAGGCCGATGACCGGCGTCTCGCCCAGGCGCGCGAGGAGCAGCAGGTTGCCGGGGTCGACCGGCATGCCGAAATGCAGCACGTCGCCGCCTGCGAGCACGATGCCCGCCGGGACCACGTCGCGCCGGTCGACCGTCGCCGAGGCGCCAAAAACGAGGATGGGGGAAAGGCCGTCCCCGGCGAGTTCCTTTACCGCGTCGGCGACGGCGCGGATGTCATGCGGCACGCGGATTTCGCGGGCGATGCGGCTTCCCATGGCGTCGAGCCGGGCATCGAGAATGGCGCGGCTCTTGTCGAGGATGCTTTCCTTTGTGCCCGGAAGCTGCGTCGCGACGAGACCGGCCTGGCGCGGCTCGAAGCGGCGGAGCGTGACGGGAGCGGGGCCGTCGCGGGCGATGGCGAGCGCCTTGTCGAGATCGGCGCGAGGGACGGCGAAGGGGATCACCTTCACGGTTGCGAGCATCTGGCGCTCGGCGACGGTCTCGAAGGGCATGAGGGTGGCGACGGTCAGCGCCTCGCCGATGGCGTTGATGGCGCCGATGCGCTCCGGGTCGATCTCGATGACACCTGCCGTTTCGGCGTGGAGGTTGGCGCGGCCCGTGAATGGCGCGGAGGCGCGCACGGAGAAGCCCGCAAGGGCGGCGGCAAGCGTGCCGGCGGCTTCGTCCTCCGGGACGTCATCGGGCTCGAGCCGCGCGGCGACGATATGGCCGATGCCCGCTTCCTTGAGCGCCGCGATGTCGGCGCGCGTCAGGACGCGGCCCTTCTTGAAGGTGCCGCCGCCTGTCCTCTGCGAATGAGCAAGGATGGCGCCCTCGGCCTCGTCCGGTGTCATGTCGCCGAAGATCATCTGCGAAGCGTCTCCGTGATCTCGGCCATGATGGAAATGGCGATTTCCGCCGGGCTCTTCGCGCCGATGGAAAGGCCGACGGGGCCGTGGATGCGGGCGATATCGTCTTCCGCGAAGCCGGCCTCCGCGAGGCGGGCGGCGCGGGCGGCATGGGTCTTCTTCGAGCCGAGCGAGCCGATATAGAAGGCGGGGCTCCTGAGCGCCGCGTGGAGAGCCGGGTCGTCGAGCTTCGGATCGTGGGTGAGGGTGACGATGGCGGTGCGGGCATCGGGGGCGAGGGCGGCCATGGCCTCGTCCGGCCAATCCGTGACGAGCGCCACATCCGGGAAACGCTCGGCGGAGGCAAAGGAAGTGCGCGGGTCGATGACCGTTACGTCGTAACCGGCGAGCGAGCCGATGAGGGCGAGCGGCTGCGCGATATGGACCGCGCCGACAAGGATCAGGCGGAGCGGCGGGTTGAAGGGATTGAGGAACCAGTCGCCATCCGGGCCTTGGACGACCGCGCCACGGTCGCTGGCGAGCACTTGAGATACAGCTTTAATTAACCAGTTTTCTTCTTGTTTATCAGTAGGATAAACTAGTTTCTGGATTCCATTCATTAACCTTGTGGCGAGCACCACAGCGCGCTTTTCGGCGCGGTCTCGGACAAGCTGTTGGAGGATCGACGCTTCCATGTCAGCCCGTCACCGGCTCGACCATGACGCGGATGCGGCCGCCGCAGGCGAGCCCAACCTCCCAGGCCATGGCATCCGAGACGCCATATTCGATGATTTCCGGTTTGCCGGTTTGGAGCGCGTCGAGGGCGCGGGTCACGACATCGCCCTCGATGCAGCCGCCGGAGACGGAACCGACGAAGATCGCGTCGTCGCGGATCGCAAGCTGGCTGCCGACCGGACGAGGGGCCGAACCCCAGGTTTCGATGACGGTGGCGAGCGCCACCTTGCGGCCTTCTCCGATCCAGCGGGCAGCCTCTTCAAGGACGCGATCATGGTTCAGGGTTTCGCTCATGCAGCTTGCCTCCTGCCGGACCTTTCGGGCTTCCTGCCGATATGGGCATCGGACAGCGCTTCGACCAGAGAGGCAAGAGAGGCGATGTTGTGGACCGGGCGGAACTCGTCCACATGGGGGAGGATTGCCTTCACCCCCAGCGCCTTCGGCTCGAAGCGCTCATAGCGGAGCAGCGGGTTCAGCCAGATGAGGCGGCGGGCACTGCGGTGAAGCCGGGCGATCTCGGGCTCCACGCCTTCGCCCGCGTCGCGGTCGAGCCCGTCGGTGACGAGGAGGACGGTGGCGCCTTGCCCCAGCACCCGGCGCGCCCAATCCACGTTGAAGCGGTGCAGCGTCTCGCCGATGCGGGTACCGCCGTCCCAGTCCTCGACACGGGCGGCGACGCGGGCGAGCGCCTCGTCGGCATCGCGGTGCTTCATCTCGCGGGTGACATGCGTCAGCCGGGTGCCGAAGAGGAAGACATGCACCCGGTCGCGGTCATTGGTGAGGGCGTGGAGGAAGTGAAGGAAGACGCGGGCATAGGCCGACATCGAACCCGATATGTCGCAAAGGACGACGAGCGGCGGACGGCGGCGGCAGTAATCGCGGCGCCTCAGCGGGATGACGCCACCTGAGCGGAGCGTCGCGCGGAGCGTGGCCCGCATGTCGACCAGATGACCGCGCGCGGCCGGCCTCGTGCGGCGCGTGCGGGTCTCGTCCAGCGTCAGGCGGAGACGGGCGATGGCGGCCTTTGCTTCCGCGAGTTCCGCCACAGACATCTTTTCGAAGTCCCGGGTGCGAAGCAGTTCTTCCTTCGAGAAGGTTTCGCTCCGGTCGATCTCGATATCGGGTTCATCCTCGATGCGTTCGTGGCCTTCGCCGAAGAGCGCTTCCGCGAGGCGGCGGCTTTTTTCTTCCTCGGTGGCACCGGGTGGCATTTCGATCTCCGGCAGCATCAGGGACATCATCTTGTCGAGGAGCTTCGGGTTGCGCCAGAAGACGTGGAACGCCTGGGCGAAAAGCTCCTGCTCCTCGTGACGCTTCACCAGCGTTGCGTGGAGCGTCCAGTAGAAATCCTCGCGCGTGCCGATGCCCGCCGTTTCGACGGCTTCAACAGCGTCGAGTACCTGACGAGGGCCGACGCGAAGACCGGCGCGGCGCAGGACGCGCGCGAAATGAAGGATGTTTTCGGAGAGGCGGCCCGCAGAGGCTTCCATGTCATTCCGCCGCCGCGGCCATCCGGATTTCCTCCAGAATGCGCGCGGCCTCGCTGCCCGCGACACGGGCAATGTCGTCCTGATATTTCAGGAGCGCCCCCAGCGTGTCGTTGACGGACTGCCTGTCGAGGGAAACGGCATCGAGCGCCGTCAAGGCTTCCGCCCAGTCGATCGTCTCGGCGATGCCCGGGTTCTTGTAGAGATCGAGGCCGCGCAGCTTCTGCACGAAGGAGACGATCTCGCGGGAGAGTTTTTCCGGTGTGCCGGGCGCCTTCAACTTCAGGATCGCGAGCTCGCGTTCCGCATCCGGATAATCGACCCAGTGATAGAGGCAGCGGCGCTTCAAGGCATCGTGGATTTCGCGCGTACGGTTCGACGTGACGATGACGATGGGCGGATGCTCCGCCTTGATGGTGCCGATTTCGGGGACGCTCACCTGGAAGTCGGAAAGGACTTCGAGAAGATAGGCCTCGAAAGGTTCGTCGGTGCGGTCAAGCTCGTCGATCAGGAGGACGGGCGGGCCTTCGACGGCGGGTTCGAGCGCCTGCAGGATCGGGCGGCGGATGAGGAAGCGCTCGGAGAAGACATCCTTGCCGAGTTCCGTGCGGTCGCCGACGCCTTCGGCTTCCGCGAGGCGGATTTCGATCATCTGCGCCTGATAGTTCCATTCATAGACGGCGGCGCCGGTGTCGAGGCCCTCATAACATTGCAGGCGAATGAGGCGGCGGCCGAGCGCATCGGCCAGTACCTTCGCGATCTCGGTCTTGCCGACGCCTGCCTCGCCTTCGAGCAGAAGGGGACGGCCCATCTTGAGCGCGAGGAAGATGACGGTCGCGAGCGAGCGGCCGGCGGCATAATTGCCGCGCGCGAGAAGCTCGACCGTTTCGTCGATATTGGCGGGTAGCGTCATGGGCTCAATCCGGGCCGGCGGGCCTCTTTGTCAGGTTATCCAGCAGCCGCAACGGCGCGCTTCGCCATGACGGTGACGAGATGCGCCCGGTATTCGGCGGTGCCGTGGAGATCGCTGTTGAGGCCCGAGGCCGACACCTTGATGTTTGCCACGGCATCCGGCGACCAGTTCTTCGCGAGCGCCTCTTCCATTTCGGCGATGCGGAAGACGCCGTTCTGGCCAGCGCCTGTGACCGCGACGCGAACGCCCCATGGGCCTCTCGAAACGAAGACGCCGACCATCGCATAGCGTGAGGCGGGGTTGCGGAACTTCATGTAGGCCGCTTTTTCCGGATGCGGAAATGTCACTTCCTTGATGATTTCGCCGTCCTGCAGCGCCGTTTCGAACATGCCCTTGAAGAATTCGTCGGCTTCGATGAGGCGCCGCGTCGTGTGGATCTTCGCGTCGAGGCCGAGGCAAGCGGCGGGGTAGTCGGCAGCCGGGTCGTTGTTGGCGATGGAACCGCCCAGCGTTCCCATGTGGCGGACGGCAGGATCACCGATGCCGCCCGCAAGCGCGGCGAGCGCCGGGTTGTTCTTCTTCACATCCGTGGACTGCGCGACCGTCGCGTGGCGGGTTGCGGCGCCGATCATCACGGCATCGCCCTCGGCGCGGACGAAATCGAGCTCCTTGATGCCGCCAATATCGATCACGTCGCTCGGCATGGCGAGGCGCTGCTTCAATGTCGGTATCAGCGTCTGGCCGCCCGCAAGGATTTTCGGGTCGTCTGCCTTGCCGAGAAGAGCCTCGGCATCGGCCAGCGTCTTCGGGCGCTCATAGTTGAACTGGTACATATGCGATCTCCTATTCGGCGGCTGCGCGCGGGGTGGCGGACTGGAGCGCCGCCCAGACGCGCGCGGGCGTTGCGGGCATTTCGATGTCGCGGATGCCGAGGGCATCCGTTACGGCATTGATGATGGCGGGAGGCGAAGCGATGGCGCCGGCCTCGCCGCAGCCTTTCATGCCGAGCGGGTTGGACGGGCAGACGGTGGTCGTGAAGCCGAGGTCGAAGCTCGGCAGGTCGTCTGCGCGCGGCATGCAGTAGTCCATGTAGGAGCCGGTGATGAGCTGGCCGGAGTCCACATCGTAAATGCCGTGCTCCAGCAGCGCCTGCCCGATGCCCTGCGCGATGCCACCGTGGACCTGGCCTTCGACGATCATCGGGTTGATGACGGTGCCGAAATCGTCGACGGCGACGAACTTCGCGATCTTCACGATGCCGGTATCGGGATCGATCTCGACTTCGCAGATGTGGCAACCGGCGGGGAAGGTGAAGTTCACCGGGTCGTAGAAGGCGCCTTCCTTGAGGCCGGGCTCGATCTCGCCCGAGGGAAATCCATGCGCCGTGTAGGCGGCGAGCGAAAGTTCCGCCCAGGCGAGCGACTTGTCCGTGCCCTGCACGGCGAAGGTTCCGTTCTCGAAGACGATGTCTTCAACGGCGGCTTCCATCAGGTGTGCGGCGATCTTTTTCGCCTTTGCCTCGATCTTGTCGAGTGCCTTCACGATGGCGCTCATGCCGACGGCGCCGGAGCGCGAGCCGTAGGTGCCCATGCCGAACTGCACCTTGTCCGTGTCGCCATGGACGATTTCGACATTGGTGAGGGGAACGCCGAGGCGGGAGGCGACGAGCTGGGCGAAGGTCGTCTCGTGGCCCTGGCCGTGGCTGTGCGAGCCGGTAAGGACTTCGACATTGCCGGTCGGGTTCACGCGGACTTCTGCGCTCTCCCAGAGGCCGACACCGGCACCGAGCGAACCGACGGCGGCGGACGGGGCGATGCCGCAGGCCTCGATGTAGGAGGAGAAGCCGATGCCGCGCAGCTTGCCACGCTTTGCCGCTTCCGCCTTGCGGGCGGGGAAGCCCTTGTAGTCGCTCGCCTCCATGGCGGCGGTGAGCGATGCTTCGTAGTCGCCCGTGTCATAGTTCATGATGACGGGCGTCTGGTGGGGGAAGGTGCGGATGTAGTTGCGGCGACGGAGTTCGGCGGGATCGATGCCGGTTTCGCGCGCCGCCGTCTCGACGATGCGCTCGACGAGATAGGTCGCTTCGGGCCGGCCCGCACCGCGATAGGCATCGACGGGCGCCGTATGCGTGTAGACGCCATCGACCTCAACATGGATCGCGGGAATGTCGTATTGGCCGGAGAGCAGCGTGCCATAGAGGTAGGTCGGCACGGAGGCGGAGAATGTCGAGAGATAGGCGCCGAGGTTGGCGACGGTCTTCACGCGCAGGGCGAGGAACTTGCCGTCCTTGTCAAGCGCGAGTTCGGCGTGGCTCAAATGATCGCGGCCGTGAGCATCGGACAGGAAGGCTTCCGAGCGGTCGGCTGTCCATTTGATCGGGCGGCCGACTTTTGCGGCGGCCCAGACGCAGGCTGTCTCTTCGGCGTAGATGAATATCTTGGAGCCGAAGCCGCCGCCGACATCGGGCGCGATGACGCGAAGCTTGTGTTCCGGCGCGACGCCGACGAAAGCGGAGAGAACGAGGCGCGCCACATGCGGGTTCTGGCTCGTTGTGTGGAGCGTGTAGATGCCCGTGCCCTTGTCGAACTCGCCGAGGGCGGCGCGAGGCTCCATGGCATTCGGGATCAGCCGGTTGTTCTTGAGGTCGAGCTTCACGACACGACCGGCTTTCGCAAAGGCTGCGTCGGTTTCTGCCTTATTGCCGAGTTCCCATTCGAAGCAGGTGTTGCGCGGCGCTTCGGGATGAACCTGGGGCGCGCCGGCGCTCTGGCACGCGGAGAGAGAAACGGCGGCGGGAAGCGCTTCGTAGTCGACGTCGATCAGCTCCGCCGCGGCGCGGGCATCGGCAAGCGTTTCTGCAACGACCATGGCAACGTGATCGCCGACATAGCGGACGGTATCGAGGGCGAGGATCGGGTGCCGGCCGACCTTCATCGGCGTGCCGTCCTTCGAGGTGACGGTCCAGCCGCAGATGAGGCCGCCCAGCCCGTCATCGGCAACATGACGGCCGGTGAATATGGCGACGACACCGGGCGCGGCCTCTGCCGCCGAGGTATCTATCGACTTGATGCGGGCGTGGGCATGCGGCGAACGAAGAAAATAAGCCCAGGTCTGACGCGGGCGGCTGATGTCGTCGGTATAGTGGCCGTTACCCGTGATGAAGCGGAAGTCTTCCTTGCGGCGAACCGGCTGGCCTATGCCTTCTCCAGATGCTGCGTCCGACATTGGATTTCCTCCTCATGTGATTTTTTCGGCCGCGAAACCTCCCGTTCCCGCCGTCAGCGCATCTCCCGAGATGCGGCGAGGATCGCCTTCACGATGTTGTGGTAGCCGGTGCAGCGGCAGATATTGCCTTCGAGTTCGTCACGCACCGTCTCTTCGTCGATATCCGGCTTGCGGCGGATCATGTCCACCGCGGTCATGATCATGCCCGGCGTGCAGAAACCGCACTGAAGCCCGTGATGCTCCCGGAAGGCGGCCTGCACGGGGTGCAGCTCGCCGTTCTTCGCCAGGCCTTCGATGGTGACGATTTCCGCGCCTTCCGCCTGCGCGGCGAGCATGGTGCAGGATTTCACGGCGCGGCCGTCCACATGCACGACGCAGGCGCCGCACTGGCTGGTGTCGCAGCCCACATGCGTGCCGGTAAGCCCGAGCTGTTCGCGGATGAACTGGACAAGCAGCGTGCGCGCCTCGACATCGGCGCTTGCGGGCTTGCCGTTGACCGTCATGGACACAACGGGCATGCGACTACCTCCCTGAATTGGCTGGGTCTCTGGCGGAATTAGGCTTCCGCTGCGTTTTCAAGAGTCTCGACTGTCGGCCTGCCGCCGTCAAGCGCAAGCAGGTCGGCCCCTCAAATCCCGATGAACCAAACCAGCAAAATGAGGGCAATTATCAGCAGGGGCGCCCAGAGCCAGGGCGAGAAACTCATGCCAGCCTCCTCATCCGGCACGAGCGGCACGCCGGTTGGCGAAATGGCATCGTAATCCGGCGACTTGGTGGGGATGCCGTGCTCCATTTCGTCGATGAGTTCGGGCGTCCCGGATGTAGCCGGTTCGACGCGGCTACCGCCTGCGAGCTGCGAGAAATTGTCGAAAAATTCCTGCGACATGCGCGAAGCCGTGGAGTCGATGAAGCGCTGGCCGATCTGGGCGAGCTTGCCGCCGACCTGTGCGCTGACGGTGTAGGAGAGGAGCGTGCCTCCGTCGGCCTCGGTGAGAGAGACTTTCGCTGAGCCCTTCGCGAAGCCAGCCGCGCCGCCATTGCCCTCGCCGGAAATCGTGTAGCCGTTTGGCGGGTCGATGTCGGTGAGCTTTACCTTGCCCTTGAAGCGGGCGCTCACCGGACCGACCTTCGCCTTGGCGACAGCTTCGAACTCGTCGTCGGCGACCTTGGTGACGGATTCGGCGCCGGGGATCGACCTCTGCAGAACGTCAGGATCGTTGAGCGCCGCCCAGACTTCCTCGCGCGGGGCCGGAATCCTGTATTCGCCTGACATTTCCATGGGGCGTCTCCTTCCTGGTTTGGCTTCCGGCGCGCGCGGTGGCGCTTCATCCGAACATTATATGTAGGCAAGCACCAGCGTCATACCCAGAAGCACCGCGATCCACAGCACCATGGAGCCCGTTGGCCATGTGCGCGCGAGCGGGCCTTGCGGTCCATGCGCCCGGTAGACGCCTGCGATCAGACTGTCCACGCGTCCCATGACGATACGCGAGGCGAACCGCCATGTGCCCTGGACGAGATAGGCGACACCGGAGAGGGCCGCCGGCAGCAAGCGGCGATAGGTCCAGTCGAAGTCGAGGTTCACTGAACGGATTTCCGCCGGGTAGAGCCCCGTGCGAATGAGTACGGCAAAGGCGAGGCCGGCGAAGAGCAGCAACTGGAGCTGGGTGACGACGTGCGTGACCGTGTAGGGCGTGTAGTCCACCGCGTAGGGCAGGATGCCGTAGAGAAGCGACGGGAAGACACCGAGGCCGATGCAGAGGGCGGCTGTGATGCCCATGGCAAGCAGCATGTGGAACGGCGCTTCCTTCACGCGATGGCCTGCGTCATGCGCGAAAAAAGTGAAGTATGGAATTTTGATGCCCGAATGTTCGAGCACGCCGACCGAGGCGACGACAAGCGCGAGCCAGACGAAGAAATGCCCCGTATCGGCGCTCGCCGAGAGGATCAGGCTTTTTGAAATGAAACCCGAAAAGAGCGGAAAGGCGGAGATCGACATGGCGCCGACGACGCAGAAGATCATCGTGAGCGGCATGGACTTGTAGAGACCGCCGAGTTCGGACGCCTTGCTGGTTCCGGTGCGGTACATCACGGCGCCCACGCTCATGAAAAGCAGGGCCTTGTAGAGGATGTGGCAGAACGCATGCGCGACCGTGCCGTTGAGCGCGAGCGGCGTGCCGATGCCGACGCCAACGACCATGAAGCCAAGCTGGTTGTTCAGGCTATAGGCAAGCACGCGGCGCAAGTTGTTTTCGACGGCAGCGAAGAAGACGGGAAAGAGCGTCATCGTGGCGCCGATATAGATGAGAAGCTCGGTGCCGGGAAAACCACGTGCGAGCGCATAGACCGCAAGCTTGGTTGTGAAAGCTGAAAGCGTCACTGTCCCGGTTATAGTGGCTGCCGGATAGGCATCCTGCAGCCAGTTGTGAAGGAGAGGGAAAGCGCATTTGATGCCGAAGGCCAGGAAGATGGCCCATGTGGCCGGACTTTCGAGGTCCATCCTTGAAAAGGAGATCGAGCCGGTTTCCCGATAGAACAGGACGATGCCTGCGAGCAGGATCACACCCGAGCCGACCTGCACGATGAGATAGCGCATGCCTGTTGCATAGGCGCCCTCTGTCCTGCGCGCCCATATCAGGAAGACCGAGGCAATGGCCGTGCCTTCCCAGAAGACGAAGAGCGTGACAAGGTCCGCCGCAAAGACAGCGCCGAGCCCGGCGCCCGCATAGAGCAGCGTTGCGACCTGTTGAACGGTGTCGCGCACATGCCAGGCGTAAAGCAGGGCGAGGAAAGCGGCGAGAGAGAAGATCAGCCCGAAGACATAAGATAGCGCGTCGAGCCGCATGAGGCCGATGTGCATGTTCATCAGGTTGAAGGTGCCATAGGTCCCGTAGGGCAATTGCCAGAATGTGAGCAGCCCCAGCACCGGAACCGCAAGCAATAGTATCTGACGAAGCGTCGCCGGACGCACGAATGGTACGATCAGTGCCGCAACCATGTAGACAAGAGCGGGAGTTCCGATCTCAGGCATGCGGTTTGCCTCCCGTCGCTTCCGGGTCGCTTCCGGCAGCGCGCTCGTCTTCCGTGTCTATGGCAAAGGGCTCGTAGTAGTCCTCCGGACGCCTGATGATGAGGCGAAGGCCTTTGGCGAGAAAGATGACAGCCGCATAGGTGACGAAGCCGAAGAGACCATAGATCGCCGGAATCTCCTCGACCGCGAAATAACCGTGCTTGTGATAGAAGAAATCGGCGAGGCCAAGCGCGATGCAGACGGCGAGCAG
Organism: Parvibaculum sp.; assembly: GCF_045863935.1. Lineage (GTDB taxonomy): Bacteria > Pseudomonadota > Alphaproteobacteria > Parvibaculales > Parvibaculaceae > Parvibaculum. The sequence goes on from NZ_BTVP01000029.1 coordinate 29,085, forward strand.
CAGATAGAACAAACGCGTGACATTTCGCTGTTTGTCGATGCCCGAGAGGAGGCGCGCAAGCGGCGGCATGCCCTCGGTCTTGCCGTTCGGGTGATCGGTCATGGAGCGGTCTCCGGCAAAATCGGGATGCTGAGCAGGTATTCGTAAATGCCGCCGATGGCAAAGAAGAGCACGATGCAGCCCAATGCGGTGAGGCAGATCGGCACGAGGCAGAAGAGGGGCGCTTCCTCCCACCCTTTCGAGGGCGAAGCCGCGGCGCCAAGCGAATGCGCCATCTGTCCTCTCGGCGGCGCGAAGAAGGCGCGCGCCGGAATGGAGAGAAGATAGGCGACGTTGAGCAGCGAACTCAGCATCAGCACACCGATGATGACAAGTTGTCCGGCATCCGCCGCGGAGAGCAGGAGATACCACTTGCTCCACGCGCCGCCAAAGGGTGGCAGGCCGATGATGCTGAGCGAGGCGATGGTAAAGGCGATGAAGGTGAGGGGCATCTTGCGGCCGAGGCCGTCGAGCTCGCTCACTTTCGTTTTGTGCGCGGCGACGTAGATCGCGCCCGCGCACATGAAGAGCGTGATCTTGCCCATGGCGTGCATGACGATGTGCATCGAACCGCCAATGATGCCCATCTGGTTTGCGAGAGCCATGCCGAGGGTGATGTAGGAAAGCTGGCTGACCGTCGAATAGGCGAGCCGTGCCTTCAGGTCGTCCTTGGTGAGGGCGACGATGGAAGCGATCAGGATGGTTGCGGCCGCGAGCCAGACGAGCCATTCGGAGGCGCCGGTCCTGCCGAGGAAGCCGACGCCGAAAATATAGGTGCCGACCTTGAGCATGGTGAAAACGCCGGCCTTCACCACGGCAACCGCATGAAGCAGCGCGCTGACGGGTGTCGGCGCGACCATCGCGGCCGGCAGCCAGCGATGGAAAGGCATGAGCGCCGCCTTGCCGATGCCAAAGGCGAAGAGCGCCAGCAGGAACGGAACGTAGACCGGGTCGATGTTCCCCTCGAGAATACCGCCCGCGCGGAACTCCATCGTGCCGGTGAGGTTCCATGTCCAGATGACGGCAACCAGCAGAAACAGGATCGACGTCGTCATCAGGATGCCTAGATAGACGCGCGCGCCTGCGCGGGCCTCCGGCGTTTCCTTGTGCGCGACGAGAGGATAGGTCGAGAGCGTCAGCACTTCATAGAAGATGAAGAGCGTGAAGAGATTTCCGGAAAAAGCGATGGCGAGTGCGGCGGCGATGGCCAGTGCAAAACAGATATAGAAGCGCGTCTGTTTCTTCTCGTGTGCGCCGCGCATATAGCCGATCGAGTAGATCGCGGTCACGATCCACAACCCCGAAGCGACCGTGGCGAAGAGCATGCCGAGCGGCTCGATCGAGAAGTTGATCACGAGGCCGGGCATTACCTCGACCAGGGTCACCGACGGGCGCGCGCCGGCCATGACGGATTCGAGGAGGCGCAGGACGACGGCGAAGGTGGCAATGGAAGCCGTCACGCTTATGCCGTCGCGGATGTTCGGGCGGCTGCCGGAAGCCGCGATCAGGAACATGGTAACGGTCGGGATCGCAAGAGCGAGGAGGAGGGCGTTCGCATCGGTCATTGCGACTTACTCCTGCCAGAGAATTTGAGATGAACCGATAAGCGTATCGGCGGCGCGGCTGGCTGCGGTCGTCGTGAGCGACGCATCGATGCCGAACCAGATCGAAAAACCAACCAGTATCCACGCCGGTACAAGCATCGAGAGCGGCGCCTCCCGACGTGCAACGCCCTCGGGTGCGGGCTGAAGATAGGCCGCCTCGACGACGCGCCAGACATAGATGACCGCGAGGAGCGAGGAGCCCATGATGAGGAGCGCCACGGGCCACCAGCCGAGTTCGAGCGATGCCTGCACCAGATACCATTTGCTGATGAAGCCGACCGTGAGCGGAAGACCAATCAGGCTGAGGCCGCCGGCAACGAAGGCGGCGGTCGTCCATGGCATGTCCCGCCCGATGCCGCGAAGGCTCGATATCGAACTCGTGCCGGCAGACAGAACGAAGCAGCCGGCGACCATGAAAAGAGCACCCTTCGTTACGGCGTGATTGAAGAGATGCACGATGGTTGCGACGAGCCCCGTATGCGTCAGGAAGGCGAGGCCGAGAAGCATGTAGCCGATCTGTGCGATGCTGGAATAGGCAAGCATGCGCTTGAGGTCGTCCTGGAAGATGGCGACGAGCGATGCCGCGAACATCGCAACTATGGCGACGGGAAGAAGCACGTTTTCGAGCGTCGACGCCTGGAAGGCATAGTCGAAGCCGAAGACGGTGAACATGAAGCGGAGAAGAACGTAGACTGCCACCTTCGTTGCTGTAGCCGCGATGAAGGACGTGACGGCAGACGGAGCGTAGCTGTAGGCATTGGGCAGCCAGAGGTGCAGCGGGAACATGGCCAGTTTCAGACCAACGCCGACGAAGATGAAGACGAAGCCCATGCGCAGCGTCCGGCTATCGCCATGCTCGGCAATCCGCGCGGCGAGGTCCGCCATGTTGAGCGTGCCCGTTATCATGTAGAGCATGCCGATGCCGATGACGAAGAAGGTGGCGCCGACCGTACCCATGATCAGGTAATTGTAGGCCGCCGTCAGGGCGCGCTTGTTGCGCCACGCGCCAGACGCTACCAGCGCGTAAGTCGACAGCGACGAAATTTCGAGGAAGACGAAGACGTTGAATGCGTCTCCGGTGATCGTCACGCCAAGCAGGCCCGTGAGACAGAGAAGAAAGGCCGTGTAGAAGAAGGCCTGACGTTCTGCCGGAATTTCCGAAGCGACGCTGCGGCGGGCATAGGGCATTACGAGCGCGGCGATGCCCGACACGATCATCAGCACGAAAGCGTTCAGGACGTCGATGCGATACTCGATGCCGATCGGCGGCGCCCAGCTGCCCATTTCGTAGGAGACCGGCGAGCCGCCATAGGCAGTGGCGAAGAGCGAAACGGAGATCGCGAAGGTCAGGAACGATACAAGCGTGGCGAATGCCCAGGCCCGGTTGCCTCGGCCGAGCATCGCGCAGACGGGGGCCGCGACGAGCGGCACCACCACCTGCAGCGCGGGCAGATTTGCCTTGATGATGTCGAGCATCAGCGGCTGCCTCCATCCGGCTTGCGCACGCCGAAGTCCATCTCAAGCTCCATCTTCAGAATGTCGTCTTCCTCGACCGTGCCGTAGGTCTCGCGAATGCGTATGACAAGTGCGAGCGCGAGCGCCGTCGTGGCGATGCCGACAACGATGGCCGTGAGGATGAGGACGTGAGGCAGCGGGTTCGAATAGACGGTGTCCGGGTCGCCCGTGAGAATGGGCGCCGTGCCGCCGATGATCTTGCCCATCGAGATATAAAGCATGAAGACCGAGGTCTGGAACAGGTTCAGGCCGACAATCTTCTTGATGAGGTTTCCGCGGCTCACCGTCACGTAGAGGCCCGTCATCATCAGGATGACGAACATCCAGTAATTGTAGTGGCCGAGAACGAAATCGAGGTCGAGGACGATTTCAGGCATCACCATTCCTCGTCCTTGATAGGCGGATTGTGGCAGGCGAAGGCAATGAAGATGGACATCATCACGGACGCAACGGTCAGGCCGACGCCGATTTCGACGACGATGATGCCCCATTCCTGCCCGTGCTTCGGATCGTGCGAGAGCACGTTGTAGCCCAGGAAATTTTCGCCGAGCAGCATCGTCACGACGCCGGTGCCCGCATAGATCAGGACGCCGACCCCTGCAAGTGCATGCAACAGACGCGGCGGAAGAATGCGCATCATCTCATCCACGCCATACACGAGGGCATAGAGGATGAAAGCCACCGCGAAAACGACGCCGGCCTGAAAACCGCCGCCGGGTCCGTAGTCGCCATGCCACTGCACATAGAGCGCATAGAGGATGATCGGCGGAATGAGAAGTTTCGAGACGACGCGAAGAATGGAGTGATGTTTCACAGGCGATTACTCCTTGCCGCCGTCTTTGCCGGATTGCCGGATACCTGCACCCAGAAGGAGCAATACGGCGATGGCTGCCGTGAAAATGACCGCCGTCTCGCCGAGCGTGTCGTATCCGCGATAGCTTGCGAGCACCGCCGTCACGATGTTGGGAACGCCGGTGTCGATCGGTGTGCGTTCGATATAGGCGGGCGCGACATGCAGGTGGATCGGTGCGTCCGCGGATCCGAAGGCCGGCATGTCGAGCGTGCCGTAGATGAGAGCGGCACCTGCCACGAGACAGACCAGGACCGGCAGGAAAACCGAATGTGCCGGCTTCTTCTCCTCGCGCACCGTGAGTGCGAGGGTGCCGAGCATCAGCACGGTCGATATGCCTGCGCCCACCGCCGCTTCGGTGAATGCCACGTCGACGGCGTCGAGCGTCACGAAGAGGCCGGCCGAGAGCAGGCTGAAGACACCTGCGAGCATCACCACCGCGAAAAGGTTCCGCAGGTGCATGATGGCAATTGCCGTTACCACCAGGAAGGTGAAAAGCAGAATGTCGATGGTGGCGATACCGAGAAGATCAGCACTCATGATTTCGCTGCCTTGTTTGCCGTTTCGCCGATGACTTCGGCGGCTTCGTTGCGGCGCAGGCGCACGGGTCTGATGCCGGCAATGAAAGCCGCGTTTGCGACCGCGTGGGTGGCGGTCGGGCTGGTCACGAAGAGGAAGAGGCTGATCAGAAGAAGCTTCACCGTCGCTTGCGTGAAACCGGCCTGGATCATCATGCCGACAAGCATGAGTTCGGCGCCCACCGTGTCCACAATGCCCGCGGCGTGCAGTCGGGACCAGACGTCGGGCAGGCGGAGCATGCCGAATGTACCGATCAGCAAAAAGACGGCGCCGATGGTGAAGGCGATCCCGCTTGCGATGTCGCGCAAAAGGTCAATGCCGGGAATGTCCATCAGCGGTCCTCCACGTCTAGGGTCGCGCGGCCGAGTGCGCGATAGCGGAAGAATTTCAGGATGGCGATCGTGCTCACGAAGTTGATGAGCGCGTAAAGCATCGCAATATCGAGGAAGTCGGGCCTGCCGGTAATGAACCCAAGGATGCTCAGCAGCAGCACGGTCACCGTGCCGAAAGTGTTGACTGCAAGTACGCGATCGTAAAGCGTCGGCCCCGCAAAAAGCCGGATCAAGACGAGCAGGATGGCAACGAAAATCGCCGCGGTGGCCGCAAGAAGTATGGTCATTTCAGCGAACCTCGACGGCGGTTACGCGCTTGTCCATCTCCGCGAATCCCTCGGGTGCGGCGAAGTCTTCGGTCAGGGCATGAACAAGAAAGCGCCCGCCGCCCGCCTCCACGGTCACTGTGCCTGGCGTGAGCGTTATCGAGTTGGCGAAGATGACATGCCCCATCTCGGTCTTCTGCGTGCATGGAATGGCAACCAGTTGCTGGCTGATCGGCATTTCCCGGGCAAGGATGACCCTTGAAACGGCGACGGCGGACTTGAAGATTTCGCGCCCGAGCCAACCCCAGTAAAGGAGCAGGGACAGGCGAAGCTGCAGCGGTACGGCTTCGTCGTCGAGAAGCTTCATGCGCGCCGCCAGGAAGACGGTGAAAAGGCAGGAGAGGACGCCGAGCGTCAGCAGAAACGGCTTGAAATAGCCGGACAGAGCCAGCCAGAGCGCAAACAATGCGATCAATAACCCGACGGCCTTTGTCATGATCTCCCTGCTGGCAAGTGGCACGAATGGCCATGGCGGGGCGCCGGTTGCCCGGAGATGATGCCGGGACCGCACAAGCGCGCGGCTGACGAGAACCTCCAATCGCCCGAAGCGCCGGAACCCCTGTTGATTGGTGCCAATATGCAATGCGCCCGCGGGCAGGGCAAGAAAGACCGGAGTTTCTGCGCCAATTTCCGGCGGCCCTGCACGCTTTCAATGTTTAACCAACGCTGTTATAGTTGTCATAATAAAGAGGGGGCCTTGGGGGAGGAACCACGGGCCATCAAGAAATTCCGGTGCGGCCAATATTGAGGCCAAACCTTTCGTTGACTGTCCGGATGACGATCGTGGTGGGGATGGAAGAGCGTTTGGAAAGTGTGGCGGATTCCGTCGACGTGTCTTTCGAGGTCACGGGCGTCGTCAAATGGTTTGATGCGGTCAAGGGCTACGGTTTCATCATTCCCGATGACGGGCGGGACGATGTTCTGGTTCACTTGTCGTGCCTGAAGCAGGCGGGACGGGACGGGCTCGACGAAGGCACCACCGTGACTTGCGAGGCGGTGCGCCGCCCCAAGGGAAATCAGGCCATCAAGGTTCTCGAGATCGACGACACCACTGCCGTCAAGCCGACGGCGGAAGGCGCGCGCGCGGCCGGCCGTTCCGGTGTGGCGCAGGTCGTCCCGATCGGCGACTTCGAAACGGTAACGGTCAAATGGTTCAACCGGGCGCGCGGCTATGGGTTTGTCACCCGTGGCGAGGGAACGCCGGACATTTTCGTTCACATGGAAACGCTGCGGCGATTCGGGGTCCGCGACCTTGTGCCGGGTGAACAGGTGCAGGTGCGTTTCGGCGAAGGCCCCAAGGGACTCATGGTCGCCGAAATGATGCTGGACACGCCTCCGGGCAACTGATCGCGTTTCATCCCATCGGCAGTGCATGCTATCAGGACGGCGTCCGCCGTCTGGCGGCTGCATGTGCAACACCCCATTGAATTCGGCCGAATGAGCGAAACAGAAGACGATAACCCGCCGGACGGCTTCGTCCTTTCGACGAGCCGAGGGCCTTACACGACCCATAACGGGCCCTTCTATCACAAGGTGACGCCGGATGGTTTCGTGCATGGCGTGCGCGTGAAGAAGCGCCACTGCAATTCGCGAGGCATCACGCATGGCGGAATGCTCATGGCCTTCGCCGACGGGCTGCTCGGGACCGCCGTCTGGCGGGAGACGCAAACCGTCGCGCTGACCGTCCGGATGAATTCGGACTTCCTGTCCTCCGCCCGGCCGGGCGAGTGGCTCGAGGGTACGGCTCGGGTGACGCGGGCGACGAAATCGGTCGCCTTCTGCGAGGCGGACCTCTATGTCGGCGGCCGGGTTGTTCTGAAGGCGAGCGGCGTCTTCAAGCTGATGGCCCGGCACAAAGCCGGCGACTGATCGTTCGATTTACGCTGCGGAGTTGCGGCGGGCGCTTCAACGGGTGTATTTGCAAGGCATGTCGGGGCGTAGCGCAGCCTGGTAGCGCATCTGCTTTGGGAGCAGAGGGTCGGGTGTTCGAATCACCCCGCCCCGACCATTCCACTCCGAGATCGAATCCGAAAACAAAACAGGCGACCCCGGACGGGATCGCCTGAAGGGACACGCTCTCCGGGGCGCCGGATTCAGGCCGCCTGCGCCATGGCGAGGCCGATTTCATCCTTGTGGAGCCACCAGGCCCGCGCGGCGAGGCGCTCGACTGCCGAGGCCGGCCAGACGGGAGCCCCCTGGCGGTGCACCGGCCCGGTCAGATCGAGAACGCATTCGATGTCGAGATGATTGAACCCCCGCGCAGCAAGCAGGGAGATGGCGGTGTCGCGGTCGAGGTAGCGGGACGGAATGCTCATAGGGGTACTCCTTCGTCGCAGAAGTGCTGCGGTACTCATTTGCCGAAGTCGCCGTACCGAGGCGATGACCTTATTATCGCTTGCAAATTCGTCGCTTTTGGGGCGATAAGAATAATGTTTCGCGACGGTCCCCGGCAGGCGGGGCCAGAGTTTCAAGGGATCCGATTTGGCACGCGCACGCATCTACAGACCCGCCAAGACAGCCATGCAATCAGGACGGGCCAAGACCCGGAAATGGGTCCTGGATTTCGAGCCGGGCAGCGCGCGCAAGGTCGAGCCCCTGATGGGCTGGACCAGTTCGGGCGACACCAATGCGCAGGTAACGCTTCGCTTCGACACGAAGGAAGAGGCGGTTGCCTATGCCGTGAAGCACGGTATCGAGTACCAGCTTTCCGAACCCAGAATGCAGCGCCGCTCGATCAAGGCCTATGCCGACAATTTCAAATTCGGCCGCCAGAGCCTCTGGACGCATTGAGGCCGGTTCCCGGTCCCGTAGCTCAACCGGATAGAGCAACAGATTTCTAATCTGTCGGTTGCAGGTTCGAGTCCTGCCGGGATCGCCATCACAGGCGTCAACTCTCCACGTCGAGCGCGCGCAAGGCCGAAGCCTTCAGGGTCTGGCGGAGCTTGCGGTACTCTTCCCAAGGGTCCGGGCGCTCCTTTGCGAAGGCATTCTTCACCGTCATTTCATTTGCAGCCTTCGTTCTGCCGAGGTCGTTCCACGACAACGGCCAGGCGACCGGTGCACCCGCGCGAGCGCGCGGCGAGTAAGGCGCGATGGCCGTCGAGGCGCGATCGTTCCGGAAATAGTCGATGAAGATGCGGCCCTTGCGGATGGACTTGGTCATTTTCGCCACGTAGCGCTCCGGCATCTCATCGGCCATGCGCTTCGCGACGGCGGCCGCGAAAGCTTTCACGACAGGCCACTCGTGGCGCCGGACGAGCGGTGCGACGACGTGGATGCCTTTGCCGCCCGTCAGCATCGGGAAACTCCGGAGGCCGAGCGCGTCGAGGACATCCCGTATCTCGCCTGCCGCGTTTTTCACTTCCGTGAACGGGACGTCCGGACCGGGATCGAGATCGAAGACCAGGCGATCCGGGCGCTCGATATCGTCGATACGCGACCCCCAGATGTGAAACTCGAGAACGCCCATTTGCGCGGCCGACACGAGCCCCTTCGTGCCGGTTATGTAGAGATATTTCTCCCGTTCCTTCGTGCCTTTCACGTCGAGTTCGTGGAATCCCTCGCCAAGGCCCGCGCCCGCGTGACGCTGGAAAAAGCATTGCTTCTGGCGTCCCTCCGGACAACGGACGAGACTGACGAGCCGGTTCTCAAGATAGGGCAGCATCCAATCGGCGGCTGTTTCCAGGTAGCGGGCGAGCTCGATCTTCGTGATGCCCTGTTCGGGGAAAAGAATGCGGCCGGGGTGGGAAATACGGACACCATGAACTTCGCCGGATTCCGTTTCTGCGGGCATGTCTTCCACCTCTTCGATGGGTGTGGCTTTCTCGCGGACAACCGTCTCCGCTTTCTTGTCCTCCCGCAGCCCAAGATAGCGCGCATGGCGGACAGAGCCATCTCTCGTAAACTCGGCGAAAGCGACCTGAGCGACCAGTTCCGGTTTCAGCCATTGGGCTTTGCGCCGTATGGCGGCGGGTACTTCGCCCTTCACGGGTGGCGTCTTGCGGGCGAGGGCCTTGAACTTTTGTGAAAGGCGGTCGAGTTCGTCGTCCGAGAAGCCGGTGCCGACACGGCCGGCATAGCGAAGCTCCCCGCCTTCCCGCACCGCAAGGAGAAGCGAGGAGAAAGGCCGTTTCCGTTCCGATGGCGACCAGCCGGCGATCACGAATTCCTGCTCGCGGTGGCATTTGATCTTGAGCCATGATTTACCGCGCCCGGAGCGGTAAGGGTGGCTCGCACGCTTTGCAATAACGCCTTCAAATCCGCGGTCACAGAGCGCGTCGAACATTCTGCCGCCGTCGCTCTCTATATGGTCGGTATAGAAGATAGGGCCTTTTTTTCCGGCCGGGCCAAGGAGCTCTTTCAGCTTCGCCTTTCGTTCGCTCAGGGGTGCCTTGCGCAGGTCCCGGCCTTTCGCGGTGAGGAGATCGAAGGCGAAGTAGGAAAGGGCGCCTCCCTTTCCCTTGAGCGCGGCTTGCAGCGCGCTGAAGTCCGACCGGCCGGCGTTGTCCACGACGACCATCTCTCCATCGAGCAGAACGCCGTCCAGATCGAGTGCCGCGATCGCATCGGGAATAGGGGCAAAACGGTCCGTCCAGTCGAGACCGCCGCGCGTATAGATGCGCACATCGTCCCCGCTTGCCGCCGCGAGAGCGCGGTAGCCATCGAACTTCATCTCGAAGAGCCAGTCGCTACCGGCGGGGAGGCTATCGACAAGCGTGGCGAGCGCGGGCTTCATGAATCGCGGGCGCTTCGCGGAGGATTTGCCGCGCGTCGTGCGCACCGTCTTGCCGTCGTCTTTCTTGCCGGACTGCCATTGCCGCCGGGGATGCCGGGCGACTTCCTCAGCATCTTTTCCAGTGACGACGCTCGTTTCATATTCGTCTACCGGATCTTCGTCTTCGCTCGCTTCCTCGTCCCGTTCCTTGATAAGCAGCCAGTTCTCGCGCTTCGGGCCGCGTTTTCCCTTGAAACGTACGAGAGCCCATCTGCCCTTCAGCCGCTCTCCGTGCAGATCAAACTCGAGCTTTCCCTTCTCCAGCCCCTTGTGAGGATCGCCGATCGGCTCCCATTCGCCGCGATCCCAGAGAAGAACGGTGCCAGCGCCATAATGGCCCTCGGGAATGATGCCTTCGAATGCGATGTAGTCGATGGGATGATCTTCAGTCCTCACGGCGAGGCGCTTGTCGGAAGGATCGAGGCTGGGTCCCTTCGTAATGGCCCAACTTTTCAGAACGCCGTCCAGCTCAAGCCGGAGATCGTAGTGGAGCCGCCGCGCATCGTGCATCTGGATCGCATAGCCATTGCCCTTGCGGCGAACCATCCGGCCTTTCGGCTCGGGCGTCTCGTCGAAGCGCCGCTTCGCATGATAGGTGTCGAGGCTCGATTTCGATTTCCGATGTGCCATGGGTCAACCAGCCTTGCGTTTGGGAGAGCTGCGGCGACTGGGTGACGAGCGCTCCTGCGTGGAACGCTTGCTTTCTGCGGACGTGTTGCCGGATGTTTTCTTGTCGCCCCGGACCGAGCGTTTCAGCGCTTCGACCAGGTCGATGACCTGCGCACCACCCGAAGCGTCCGCCTCTTCGACCTCGACAGGTTTCCGGCGCTTCGCCTTCGCATCGATGAGGTTGCGCACTTCCTCTGTGTAGCGATCCTTGAATTCCTTGGGATCGAAAGGCGCAGACTTGCGCTCGATGAGTTCCGCGGCAAGCGAAAGCAATTCTTCGTCCGGTTCTCCGTCGTTGATCTGGGTGAAGTAAGGTGAAGCGCTGCGGACCTCGTCGGCAAAGCGCAGCGTTTCCAGAAGGAGCCCGTCGCCACACGGCTTCAGCGTCGCAATATGTTCGCGGCCCCGCATCACGAACTGACCGATGCCGACCTTGCTGCTCTCGCGCAATGCATCGCGAAGCACGCGGTATCCCTCCTCGGCAAGTTCATCATCGGCGACGACGTAGTAGGGTCTGTCAAACCACAGCGGGTCGATCTCGCCCTGTTTGACGAATTGTACGAGATCGAGCGTCTTTTTCGTTTCGAGCTTCAGGCTCTCAATTTCGTCGGGATCGATGAGGACATACTGTCCCTTCTGCAACTCGAAGCCTTTCACGATTTCATCGGTATCGATGGGACCGATGCCCGGGACCACCTTTTGGTATCGAACGCGTTTTCCCGATGGTTCGTGCACTTGGTGGAACTGGATGCGCGCGCCGCTTTTCGTCGCGGGAAAAATCTTCACGGGAATGGAGACGAGCGCCAGCCTCAAATTGCCGCTCCATGCTGCTCGGGCAGAGGAAAGCGCACTCGCGGAGGATTTCCGCGAGGTCTTCTTCGGAGCCGTCTTTTTTGATGCGCCTTTTCGGGCCGTGCTGCGTTTTGCCATCGGGGAGGTGCTCGTTCGGTCGTGAACTGAACAAAGGGAACGCGGGGAAGGTTGCTGCGGTTCCGGGTTGGAAAGGAGGCGGCCCGCGCTATCTCACGGAAGTCGACACCCTCCCTCAAGGAGGCGCAAATGGGCAAAGATGATCGCTACAACCCCGACAAGGAGCGACCGGGTTATGGGATTTCGCATCCCACCTATGACGCAGCTCACCGCCATACATTCCCGGGCGCCTTCTTCGAAGGGCAAGAACGTGACGATGGGACGATTGCCGAGGAGATCGACCGGAAGCTCGCGGCCGTGGAAGGGGTGGATGTCAGCGAAATCGACGTTCGGGTCTCCTGCGGCGAGGTGACGGTGGAGGGCGTCGTGAAGACCGAGGAGGAGCGGGTCCTCGTGGAGGATATTGCCTGCAACACGCCGGGTGTGTCCGATTGTCAGAACAACCTCCGCACTGCCTAGATGCCGCCTTATTTTTCCATATTGTTGATTGGGCGGGAATCTGACCAAGCTGTAACTTGAGGCAGGCCGACGGCTCCCGGATCATCGACAAGAATGAGAATGCGCCAACGGGCCGAAGATCGCCCGGGAGCGCGGAGGGAGGAAAGCTATGGACTACAACGCAAAGCGGGCGGTCGCCGTCCGGAGCGGGAATGCGCGGCTGCGGCCGGGTGTCATCGCGTGGCTCGTCGTTCTGGCCGGCCTCGTCTTCTCGATAAGTGTGGGCGCTTCCGGAGCCGAGGGGCTTGCCGATCCCAGCAAGCCCGATCCGGCCATCGAAGGGGCGCCGAACGAGGCGTCCGGAGAGGATCTCTACCAGCGCGGTTTCTATCCGGAGGCGATGGCCGAATGGAAGCGGGCCGTGGAGGAGAAGCAGGATGCCGGCGCAGCGTTCCAGCTCGCCGAAGCCTATTTCGATGCCGCCGTCGTCGAACGGAACATGGAAGAGGCCATCAAGTACTACGTGATCGGTGCGGAGTGGGGCGATGCGCGCGCGCAAGCCGATCTCGGCACGCTATTCGACAAGGGATGGGGCGTTCCCCAGGATCTCGCCAAGGCGGCCAAATGGTACGAAGCATCGGCCCGGCAGGGACATCCGAGCGCGCAATACAATATCGGCGTCATGTACGAAGAAGGAGCGGGCGTCGAGGCCGATAAGGTGAAGGCCTATATGTACTATCAACTCGCGATCGAGGGCGGGTTCCCGAAGTTTGCGACCGAGTCTCTCGAGAATCTCTCGGCGACGATGAAGCCGGGCGAAATCAAGGAGGCAACCAAGATGGCGCGTGCCTTCAAGCCACTGACCCGTGAAGAGAGCGCCGCTGAAGTGAGCGTGACGGCGAAGGCGGTGACTGACGAGATCAGCGTGGAATAATCCGCGAAGCATGGTGCGGATGCAGAAAACCCCGGCCGTCGCGCCGGGGTTTTTGTTTTCCCGCACATGATGTCTCCTCATTCGCTATCATCCACGGGATCAACGAGCGGAGGCAGCATGACGGACGTCTGGTCGAACTGGTCGGGTTGGGTGAAAGCCTGGCCGAAGGAACTGGCGGCGCCCTCGACGGAGGAGGAAGTTGCCGAGGTCCTGAAGACGGCCGCGGCTCCGGTTCGCGTTGCCGGGCGAGGACATTCCTTCACACCGCTTGTCGAGACCGACGGCACCATCATGACAATGTGGGCGCTGCGCGGGGTCGTGGACCACGACGAGACCACGCAGACCGCGCGCGTCAAGGCGGGAACGACGATCCGCGATCTGGGGCCTGAGCTTTTCGAGCGGGGACTTGCTCTCGTCAATCAGGGAGACATCGACCGTCAGGCACTAGCGGGCGCTGTCGGCACCGGCACGCATGGAACCGGCGGCGCACTCGGCTCGGTCTCCGCGGCAGTGGAAGGCTTTCGTCTGGCAACGGCGAGTGGCGAAATTCTCACCTGCAACCGAAATGAAAACGCGGACGTGTTCGACGCCGGGCGGGTGAGCTTCGGGAGCCTGGGCGTGATGACCGAGATTACCATGAAGTGCCGCCGGGTCTACGCGCTGGAAGAAACGGGCGGGCGTATGCCAATCGAAGAGGCGCTTGCGCGCGCGCCTGAACTTCGCGACAGCGAGCGGCATTTCGAATTCTTCTGGTTTCCTTTCGCGGATCAGGCGCTGGTGAAATTCCTGAAGGAGACGGACAAGGAGCCGCGGCCAAGGCGCCGCCGTCCCGACGGTGAAATGGCGCAAAGCGACAAGACGATGGTGTGGGCCTGCGAGGCATCGCGCTATCTGCCGTTCCTGCGCGCGCCGCTTCAGAAGTTCCTTACCTCGGCGAGCGGTTCGCGTTATTCCGGTGGCGCGGCGGAGGACGAGGATCGGGAGAAGAGCAAGGTGCGCTGGTCGCACGACGCGTTCCCGAGCGATCGCAATGTGCGCTTCAACGAGATGGAATATGCGGTGCCGGCCGAGAAAGGGCCGGAATGTATCCGCGAAGTCGGCGAGCATATGCGCAAGTGCGGGATCAATTTTCTGTTCCCGCTGGAGTTTCGTTATGTCGCGGCGGACGATGCCTGGCTCAGCCCCTTCTACAATCGCGACAGCGTCACGATCTCCGTGCACCAGTATCACAAGCAGCCCTACAAGGAGCTCTTCGCGGGCGTGGAAGACATCTTCCGCCGCTATGAAGGGCGTCCACACTGGGGAAAGCTTCACACGCTTGGCGCCGCCGACTTCGAAACGCTCTATCCGCGATGGGGCGACTTCCAGAATGTGCGGCAGCGTCTCGATCCCACAGGCAAGTTCCTCAATGCCCATCTGAAGCGGATATTCGGGGTGAGCTAGTCGAGGTCGACGATCGCGACAACCTGTCCTTCCGAAACGGCGTCTTCCTCTGCGACGAGGATTTCCACGAGGCTGCAATCCGCAGGCGCCGAAACGGGGATTTCCATCTTCATGGATTCGAGGATCAGGATTGGATCGTCTTCCTCAAGCCGGTCTCCCGGTTTCGTTTCGATCTTCCAGACCTTGCCGGTGATTTCGCTTTTCACTTCTTTCCGGGGCACAGCCTTCTCCTTCGTCTTCAGCTCTCGGCTGCCTGCAGTCGCGCAAAGCCGGCTTCGAGATCGGCGACAAGATCGCCGATATCCTCAAGTCCGACATGAAAACGCAGGATCTGGCCTTCCGCGTTCCACTCCGTCGCCGTTCTCATCTTCTTTGGATATTGCGGAATGACAAGGCTTTCGAAGCCGCCCCAGGAATAGCCCATGCCGAAAAGTTCAAGGCCGTCGAGAAATGCGGCCAGAGCCTTCTCCGAGTAAGGTTCGAGCTCTACCGAAAAAAGCCCGCAAGCGCCGGTGAAATCCCGTTCCCAGATTTTATGTCCCGGATCGTCCGGAAGTGCGGGGTGCAGCACGCGCTTCACCTCCGGCCGTTTCGCAAGCCATTGCGCAAGCGCGATGCCGGATTTCATGTGCCGTTCGAGGCGCGTGGAGAGGGTCCGGATGCCGCGCAGCACCAGATAGACGTCGTCAGGCGCGACGCATTGGCCGATGGCGCCATGCGTATCGAGCAAATTCTTCCACGCGGCTTCGGTGGTCGTGATCGAGCCCATCATCACGTCCGAGTGGCCGCACAGATACTTGGTGACGGCCTGTATCGAAACATCGACGCCGTGTTCGAAAGATTTGAAGTAGAGGGGCGAGGCCCAGGTGTTGTCCAGCATGACCGTGATGCCCGAGCGATGCGCAGCCTCGGCAATGGCCGGAATGTCCTGCACCTCGAAAGTCACGGAGCCGGGCGACTCCGCGAAGATAACTTTCGTCTCGGGACGGATCAGGCGCTCGATGCCGCCGCCGATGAGCGGATCGTAGTATTCGACGTTCACGCCGTAGCGAACGAGCACTGTGTCGCAGAAGTGGCGCGAGGGCTGATAGACGCTGTCGACCATCAGCAGGTGGTCGCCGGTCTTCAGGAAAGCGAGCAGCGCGGTCGTCACGGCCGAGAGGCCGGAGGAGGTAAGGGCGGTCTTGTAACCACCTTCGAGTTCGGCAATCGCATCCTGCAGCGCAAAAGTCGTCGGCGTGCCCCGGCGGCCGTAGGTGACGGGCTGTGCGCGGGCCTTCACCGCCTCGATCGTCGGATAAAGCACAGTCGAGGCATGATAAACCGGCGGGTTGACGATGCCGAAATTCGCCTCCGGGTCGCGGCCTGCCGTTACGATCACCGTATCCTGCTTTTTCTTCGCCATTCGTTCCGCCGTGCTCGATATCTGGGTCGCGTTCTGCGCATTTAAGGGTAAAACCGGGGGCGAGGCAAAAGGAGGGCGCCGTGCGGTCCCGGGGGTTTGCTCCAAAGGGTGTGGCGGGTAGTCTCATCGAATCGCAAACAGGCAGGCATCGGCTCCCGAAAGGAGAAGAATGAAGAATCCTCTGGTCGCCCTGATCGTCGGTATCCTGATCGGCGTCGGCGGACTTTATTTTTTCCTGCCCTACGATCCGCTCACCCTTGGCGGCGGGACGGCGCAGGTTTCGTCTGCCGGGGCGGGCGATGGCGCCGAACGTGCCTCCGCCGGCGAGACGCTGAGGCGGGTCCGCAATCGTGGCTTTGTCCAGTGCGGCGTCAGCCAGGGGTTGCCCGGCTTCTCCAGCCCAGACGAACGCGGCAACTGGTCCGGCATCGACGTCGATTTCTGCCGCGCGCTTGCAGCGGCGATCTTCGGTGATCCGGAAAAGGTGCGCTTCCGTCCGCTCTCCGCGAAAGACCGCTTCACCGCGCTTCAGTCTGGCGAAATCGACATTCTCTCGCGTAACACGACATGGACGATGTCGCGCGACACGCAGCTCGGTTTCGATTTCATCGGCGTGACCTATTACGACGGCCAGTCCTTCATGGTTCGCAAGGCGGCAGGCATCAAGAGCGCCAGGGGCCTTGCAGGCGGAACGATCTGCACCGAGACGGGCACGACGACCGAGCTCAACCTCGCCGACTATTTTCGCAGCCGCGGCCTCAGCTACAAGGTTCTCTCGTTCGAAAAGAACGAGGAAGCGCTCGTTGCCTACGACCGGGGACGTTGCGATGCCTATACGACCGATGCGTCCGGCCTTTATGCGCAGAGGCTGAAGCTGACAGACGCCGACGCCAACATGGTGCTCGACGATGTGATCTCCAAGGAGCCGCTCGGCCCGGCCGTTCGGCAGGGCGATCCTCAGTGGGAAGATATTGCGCGCTGGACACTCAACGCCTTGCTCAATGCTGAGGAGCTTGGCATCACCTCCGACAATGTCGACGAGATGCTCGAAAGCGGCAATCCGCGCGTGAGGCGGCTCCTCGGGCGTGAAGGCGCATATGGAGAGGCGGTCGGCCTCAGGGCGGACTGGGCGGTTCACGTGATCCGCGCCGTGGGCAATTACGGGCAGATGTTCGAGCGCAATGTCGGCACGGAAACGCCGCTCGGCATCAAGCGCGGCCTCAACGCATTGTGGTCGGATGGTGGCGTGCAATATGCGCCGCCGGTCCGGTAGACGCATGAGCCGGGGGCAGGGGCATAAAAGAGGTGGAAGCGCGGTGACGCCGCTCGGCTGGAACAATCCGCGCGTCCGCTCCTTCGTCTATCAG
>NZ_BTVP01000030.1:0-40903 GCF_045863935.1 Parvibaculum sp.
GTCGCCGAGACATAGGTGATGCGCGCGTTAGGGAGCGCGTGCTGGAGGCGCAGCCCCGCGCGTCCCTGTTGGGACGCGGCGACGTCGCCCCGTTCACCCTTGCCGCCCGCGGCATTCTGCATGGCGTGCGCCTCGTCGAAGATGATCGCTCCCTCGAAATCGGAGCCCACCCATTCGACGATCTGCTTGACGCGGGAAACCTTCTCGCCGCGATCATCGGAGCGTAGCGTGGAATAGGTGGTGAATAGGACGCCTTCGCTGAGCGTGATCGGGCGCCCTTGCGGGAAGCGTGACAGAGGCGTGACCAGCAGGCGCTCCATGCCGAGCGCGGACCAGTCGCGTTGCGCGTCCTCGAGGAGCTTGTCGGACTTCGAGATCCACACCGCCTTGCGGCGACCTTGCAGCCAGTTGTCGAGGATGATCGCGGCCGACTGGCGGCCCTTGCCGACGCCGGTGCCGTCGCCGATCATGAAGCCGCGCCGGAAGCGCACGGCGTTTTCCGCACCGTCGCGCGCGGCGGTGACGAGATCGAAAGTCTCATCGACCATCCACGAGCCGGCGAGATAGTCGGAGTGAGCCTCGCCCGCGTAGATCAGGGTTTCGAGCTGGGCGTCGGACAGGAGATCGCGGATGTTGGCGGGGAGCTGCGGGCGATAGCTCGGCTTCGGCGGCGCGACGCTCGACATGGCGGCCGACTGGACCAGCTTGGTCGGATGGGGCTGGGCGCCGGGGATGCGGATCGCCTGCAATCCATATTCTTCATAGATAGCGTCGGAGAGGCGGCCGCCGTCCTCGGCCTGCGCGTCGATGATTTCATAGTCGAGCGGGACGCCATCCGGGTCGGCCGACGCGGCGGCGGGAGCAGTCCTGGCGGTGCGGTTCAGATAGCCGCGCACGCTGCGCGGGGCTGAAGGCGCTGCGGCCAGAACCACCATGGCCGGATCGACGGGAGCGCGCGCGGGCACCAGCGTCTCGATCCAGCCCATGAGCGTCGCCGTGTCGGGCGCGATGCCGGGAGAGGCCGGGAAGACGGTGGTATCCTCGGCCGGCAACTTGTCGATGACGGTCAGGCGCGTGGCGACGGTGGTGCCATGCTTGGCATAGACCGAACCGTCGATCGCGGCCGAGAAGACGACGCGGCCGCGTTCCTGCAGACGGGCGAAGGCCGAGGTCCAGGCCGACGCCTCGGGGCCGAAGTTCGCGCCGGTAATAGCGACGAGCCGCCCGCCGGGCGCCAGGCGCGCGAGCGCCGAGGCGACATGGCGGAACGCCGCATCGGCCACGCGGCCATCGACATGCGCCAGGGCCGAAAATGGCGGGTTCATCAGCACGACGGATGGGACGATGGCGGCGTCGAGATGATCGTCGATCTGCGACGCGTCGAAGCGGGTGACGGCGATGGCCGGAAAAAGGGCGGAGAGCAGCGCGGCGCGCATTTCGGCCAGCTCGTTGAGAACGAGCGTGCCGCCGGCGATCTCGGCTAGGATGGCGAGCAGGCCGGTGCCGGCCGATGGTTCGAGCACGCGATCCGAAGGCGTGATCGCGGCAGCGGCGACGGCGACGAGGCCGAGCGGGATCGGCGTCGAGAATTGCTGGAGGGTCTGACTCTCTTCGGAGCGGCGCGTATGGGTCGGGAAGAGCTGCGCGATCTTGCCGAGCAGGGGCAGCGCCGAGGCCGCGGAGCCGGACTTGCGCAGCAGCGCCCTGCCATATTTGCGCAGGAAGAGGACGGTCGCCGCCTCGCAAGCCTCATAGGCGGTTTTCCAGTCCCAGAGGCCGGTGGCGTCGGACGCGCCGAACGCGGTTTCCATGGCGCCGCGCAGCGTGGCGGCATCGACGCGCGCGCCGCGTTCGAGATGAGGCAAGATCAGCAATGCGGCCGCATGGACGGCGACGGCAGGATCGACGGGGGCAGCAAGGGGCGTTGCCGACAGCGCATCGGTGGCGGGGAAAGGTGCGTTCACGGGACTGTCCTCGGGAGAGCGAAAAACGGGAAAGCCCCCGGCGCTCTCTCTCGGACCGGACGGGCTCGAACCCGTCCCGGCCACTCTCTCCCTCTGAAGTCGTGGCGATAGCCGACATGAAAAAAGCGCCCGGCTGTGTAGCGGAGCGCTTGTTTTCCTGCGCTAGCCGACCTCTCTCAAAGGAGAACGGCCTGTGAACTTTGATGTTTAGAGCGCGAAGCTTCCGCGATCCGCATATCCAGCAGACCGGACTTGCAGCGCAGCAACTTCCGCCAAGCGGGATTTGCGGCAGCGGAAGCTCCAGTTCTTCCCGCTATCCGATCCCACTTGGAGCCAAGCGCCATTGCGACGCTCCAGCCATCCCGAGGCAAACAGGTCTCCCGCGAGGAAGCCAGCATTAGCCGCAGGAACCCAGCGCTCCCCATCCTTAGTCGGCCAAAAGGCGACGTGAACGGAGATTTCATCCCAGCCTGCATCCCAAAGGGATGCGATGGCGGGAATACCTTCAATCTCGAAGTGGAATACATGCGCGGACTGCTGCTCATGGAGTTCGCGAGGGGAGCCAGGCCAGCGATTGTCTCCTGGGCGCAGGGAGAACAAGCGGCGAGAAAGCGCGGCGTTGATGCCGGCGACCATAGCGTTACGCCAAGCGCGACGCCGGGGCGATTTTGAGTAATCGACCGAATGGAACCGAGCAGAGATGGTCTTGAGCACATCGGCGCTGGGTTCGATAGGCAGGTGGTCAAACATCATGTGCCGATCACCGGCTGACGTTTGATTTCCAGTCAGTTCCTCCCGACGCGACAGAAAAGAGGATTCGTCGAGCAGCACAAAGTCGGGGTCGCTCGCGTCGCCCTCGCGAACAGCCGCAATCAGCGAAGCATGAGTGCGAAAACCGCACGCGGCGGCCAGCGCTTCGCTGAGATGAGAAGACTTTTCGTTAGGGAAGCGGGCTACGAGCGCACGCTTTACGGCGCGAAGGCCGGAGTCAGTCAGAGAGATGGAAGTCAATGGATCGATCCTTCGTATCTGGGCCGATGTCCGCCGATTACACACCGACCGAATACGAATGGTCGATCACAAGGAGATATTGTCAGCTTTGACCCGGCGGCAGGTCAGGCGAGACGGCCTTCCACGGAATGTAGGAAGCCGACGGTAACGCTTCAAGAGCCAGTAAGGCTTCGAATGAGGCGGGAAGCGGCCGTTGCCACTTCCCGCCGTTCCGGTCATTCGGCCGCGACGAGAACGACTTGCTCGTCTTCGGCGTCGACGGATTCGTCATCCTCACCGCCGCCTGCCAGGAAGTCCGGCAGGGCCTCGCCGTCACCGTCGTCGCTGGCCCCGGCACCATCGTCGTCGAGATCGGCAAGGCGCAGCGGCTCGGGGAGCCAGCCGGTCTCGGCCAGCAGGCGCTCGGCTTCCTTCGCCATGTCGCCCTTCTTGAGATGGCCGATGAGCTGGGCGGCACGCTCGCCCGCGCCTTCGCGAACCGCTTCGAGGATGCGGGGCTTGGTCACGCGGCCGAGATAGTTATCGACCGTGGGCCTCCAGCCGCCATCGGCCACCATGTCGAAGCCGGTGGCGCGGGCGATGCGATCGGCACCCGACAGGCGGCGATCAAGGCCGAATTGCGAGACGCCGGAACCGCTGTGGGGGTTCGGCCGCTCGTAAAGCGCATTGACGCCATAGCTGACGCAATGGGCCAGCAGCGCCATCCGGCTCGCCTCGTCGAGCGCGGCGATCCAGTCCCAGAGCGCGCCTTCGTCGGAAGGAACGTCGGCCTTCCAGGCGGCGAAGCGTTCGTCGATGGCCTTGGCCGAGGGCGTGTCGCTAAGATCGGCGCCCTGCACTCCGAAACGCTGCTGACGCACGGTGATCTCCAGGCAGCCGGTCGGGGCCGAGTAGTGATAACGCTCCATCACCATGCGGTGCAGGAGCGCCGTCATCGCGACATGCGGATTGTTCGCCAGCGCGTCGTGGAGTGCGAGCGTGCGATGGGCGGTGAGTTCGATCACCAGCCGTTCGGGGAGCGGCTTGATGGTGTCATCCTCTTCGTCCTCCGCATCGACCGGCTCGCCGCCGATGGTGATGACGGCGCGCTGCACGCCGGCATGAGCGGCAACCGCGCCGGTCTGGGCGCCCGGTTCGCCATCGGTGGCGTTGTCCTGGTCCTCGACTTCGACGGGCGCCTCGTCCTCCGGGCGGACATAGCCGCGCGCGACGACGAGTTCGCCGGCCCGGCCGATGCTGATGAAGACGCCGGCGCGGGCGATCTCGGCCTCGTCGTAGATCGTCGGGCGCTTCTCGAAGGCGGCCAGCGCCGCCTCGATCTCGCCGAGACGCGCATCGACATCATCGGGCAACTCGTCGCAATCGGCGTTCTCGGCTTCCAGACGCTCATATTCCTCGCGCAGCGCCTCGCGGGTCGCGCGCTCGGCGTCGGTGAGGTCGAGGAAGGTGCCGGCGAGAACGCGCAGGCCGCGATCGTGGCCGTAGGGCAGATCGGTATCGACCGAGACCCACTTCCAGCCTTCGGCCGCCACCTCGTCGGCGATGGCCTTCAGCTTGTCGGAGACCAGCCGGTCGAGCAGCTCGAGGTTTTCCAGCCAGCCCTCTTCCTCGTCGGAGAAGAGGTCGCGCAGCATGACGCCGCCAGCCTGCTCATAGGCATCGACGCCGACGAACAGCGCGCGCTTGTCGTCGGTCGGAACCGTCGTCTCGGTGAGGAGGTCGCGGATGTGCCAGGCCTGGCGATTGTGCGAACGCTGGATCGCCTCCCAGACCTGCTCCTGGCGGGCGTGGTGGGGATTGACGGTGAACGCTTCCAGCATGGCAAGCGTCATCTCGCTGCGCGCATAGGCGTCCAGCAGAGACGGAGCGACACGGGCGAGACGCAGCCGCTGGGCGATGTAGCGCGGCGTGGTGCGATAGGCATCGGCGACTTCCTCCTTCGACATGCCATCGTCGACCATGCGCTTGAACGCCTTGAACTGGTCGAGCGGATGCAGCGCCATGCGGATGACGTTCTCGGCGTAGGAGTCGTCGACCGCCGAGGTCTTCGCATTGGCCTTCTTGACGAGGCAGGGAACGAGGCCGTCGGCGGGGAAGCGGCCTGCCGCGACCAGGCGCGCGATGGCGCGGTAGCGCCGACCACCGGCCGGGGTCTCGAAATCGCCAGTCTCGGCGCCGTCGGCGTCCAGCACCGCGCGGACATTGAGGCCCTGCACGATGTCCTCACGGCGGTCGATGTCATGGGTCAGCTCGTCGAGCCCGTCTTCGACGTCGATTTCGCGGACGTTGCTGTCGGACAGCCTGATCCGGTTGAAGGGAATGTCGCGCGACCGGGAAAATTCGATCATCGGGGCGACGGGGGTCTTCTTGCGTGCGGCCTTGGCCATGGTCTTCACTCCATAACGGACTCCGGGAGGCTCTCTCTCGGATCTCAATCCGTCACGAAGCGAAGCGCCGCCCTCTTCCTCTGAAGGGGCAGCGCCACGCACCAGGCCGGCAGACGGTCGATCACGCCGCCTCCCGCATGTCGCCATCCACGTCGAGCCCGCCCGCGTCCGGCAGGAAGGACAGGAGCCAGTCGGCCGCCTTGCTGGCCTGCGAGGCTGCGCGGACGATGGCGCGATTGTCCTCGCGCATCGTCTCGATCCACGCGCCGATATAATCGCTGTGCCGGACGGTGGGCGTGATCCCAAGCGCCGCGCAGCAGAAGGCGCTCGCCAGCTCCGCCAAGCATTCCTCGACGAAATATTTGCGTGATCCGAACGATCCGGACAGGTCGCGTGCGAGACGGCTGTGATGGCCACTGGCGTGACCGAGTTCGTGCAGCGCCGTCCGGTGCCAGTTAATCGGCTCGAAATAGGCAGCGGGCGGGGGCACCTGCACATAGTCGAGGGCCGGAACGTAGAACGCCCTGTCGCCGCCGATGCGGAAGTCGATGCCGGTCGCCTTGATGAGCGCTTCGACCTGGGGCTCGATCATGCCGGGCGGCGGCGGAGGCACGGCCGCCTCGATGTCGTCGGGCAGGCCGTCGCATTGCGCCGTGTTGAACACCGTGAAGCGTTTCAGGAAGGGGATCGCCTGCGCTTCCTCGCCGGCCTCGAAGGCACGGCGCTTCTCGTCCTCCGGCGTGAAGCGATCGGCATAGACGACGGTGGTGCCCCGCTCGCCCTTGCGGACATTGCCGCCGAGCGAGAGGGCCTGCCGGAAGGTGAGCCAGCCTTGCCCCGGAAAGCCGTGCTCGATGACGGCGCCCCAGAGGATGAGGACATTGATGCCGCTGTAGCTTCGCGAGGTCGCGGCGTTCCTGGGCAGGCCGAGCGGGGCCTTGGCGGCCGAGGTGCCCCAGGGCTGGACCCATGGCACGCGGCCGGCTTCCAGCTCGGCGATGATCTTGTCGGTGATTTCGTCATAGAGGTTCGCCCGGTCGGAGCCGGTGCGCGCGCGGCGATCATATCTGGACATCGCGGTTCTCCGCGACGGGCGCCGGAAGCCTCTCCTCCGGCTATCTACCCGTCACGGCAAACCCGATCCGCACTCTAACTCTCAGGGGGCGTTGCGGGGTCTCCCCGCAGAAGGGGTCGGCCGAGACCGTGGCTCGGCCGCAGGGGAAGGCTTTCCCCTTCATCGAACCGCCTTCTGCAAGAGGGTTCCTTGAAAGCTGTCAGAAAACTGCGTATATTTCTGACAGGAGAACGATGATGACTCGGCTGACCGAACAGATTCAGGCGTATGCGACGGGATTGCCCGAAGGCGCTCCCATATCTGCCAAGGGCTTGCTCCACCTCGGAAATCGCGCCGCTGTGGATCAGGCTTTGTCGCGTTTGGCCGAGCGCGGCCAGCTCATTCGTGCCGGTCGCGGCGTCTATCTTCGTCCCGTCACGGGTCGATTTGGCACCCGAGCGCCTTCGGTCGAGCAGGCCGTGGAGGCGCTGGCAACCCAAAAGGGAGAGATTATCGTCTCGAACGGGGCTGCTGCGGCAAACGCTCTTGGCCTAACGACGCAGGTGCCCGTGCGGTCGGTCTATCTGACGTCGGGACGCAGCCGAAAGGTGCACCTCGGCAAGCAGGTCGTGGAATTGCGGCACGCGCCACGCTGGCAATTGGCATTAGCGAACCGACCAGCGGGAGAAGCTGTCCGGGCGCTGGCCTGGCTTGGCCCGGAGAAGGCGGAAACCGCGCTCAGGACGCTGAAACGGAAGATGCCACCTGTCGCGTTCGGTGAGCTGGTCGCCGCCGCGCCGCAGCTTCCGACATGGCTTGCGCAGAGCGTCGGAAAGGCCGCTTATGGCTGACGCTTTTCTCCAGCTTTCGGCTCAGGACCGCCGCGAGGCGCTGGGCGTCGCGGCCGACCGTTCTGGCCGCCCCACGCATCTTCTCGAAAAGGATGTGTGGGTGGTTTGGGCGTTGGCGACCCTCTACGCGGCGCCGCTTGGCGAGCATCTTGTGTTCAAGGGTGGCACATCGCTGTCGAAAGTCTATCAGGTCATCCGCCGGTTTTCCGAGGATGTCGATCTGACCTATGACATTCGGGCAATCGCGCCTGATCTGGTCGGCGAAAACGGCGAAGCCTTGCCGACGACGCGCAGCGAGGAAAAACGCTGGTCCAGCGAGGTTCGCAAGCGATTGCCGGAATGGGTGGGCAATACCGTGCAGCCCGTAATCGCGAACGCCTTGGCCGCCGATGGTTTGGCGGCAGCAATCCGTGTCGAGGGCCACAAGCTCTTTATCGACTATGAGCCGACCACAACCGGCTCCGGCTATGTCGCGCCAAGCGTCATGCTGGAGTTCGGCGCTCGCTCGACGGGCGAACCGGCCAGCCTGCGCGAAGTCGCCTGCGATGCGTCCGGCCTAATCGACGGACTGATATTTCCAACAGCACGTCCGCGCGTCATGCACGCCGAGCGGACATTCTGGGAGAAAGCGACAGCCATCCATGTCTTCTGCTTACAGGGGCGGTTGCGTGGAGACCGCTTCGCGCGACATTGGCACGATGTCGCGCGGCTGGATGAAGCCGGCTTGGCGGAGGCGGCGTTTGCAGATCGCAAACTTGCGAACGCAGTCGCGCGCCACAAGTCGATGTTCTTCGCAGAAAAGGCCGCCGACCGCACTCCGATCGACTACGGGGCGGCCGTCAACGGCGGCTTGCTACTCGTGCCCATCGGCGATGGCGTGAAGGCGTTGGGGGACGACTATGCCCGCATGATCGAGGACGGGCTGCTATTCGACGATGCCGAACCGTTCGACAGCCTCATTGAGCGGTGCGCGCAGATTGCCGAGCGTGTGAACCAGGCAGGCAGATAGAATAATATCTGGGGGCATTGTGCGAATTTATCAAAGAAATATTTCTTCAATTTCTCAAGACTACGCTGCGTCTGGGGCAGCATTATCATTTTCAAGAACAAAAATAACGGCGGCGGGGGGCGGCAATGAAAGCATTTGAATTCGATCATCGTCTTATCGAGTCTTATGCCCGCTTTTCGCGGTCATTCAGCGCCGTTCGGGCTGACGATCTAAGGTTCCAAATCAACCAACAATATGATGAAGGCCGATTCTGGCCGGACGCCTTGTTGTCCATCAACCCTCGGTTTCTTCAGGGGCCGACCGCCGAAGAGCTGGTCGCCTCTGGCGATCTCGACGAAGCGACGGGCAGAATATTCAGGTTTGGACCAACGCCGCTGCGTTTTCACCGCCACCAGGCCCAAGCAATCGCAAAAGCTCGGGCAGGTCAAAGCTATGTAGTTACCACCGGAACGGGATCGGGAAAGTCGCTCTGCTTCTTTGTACCGGTGGTCGACGCGATCATTCGCGCGCGCAAAGCAGGGAAGGCTCGCAAAACCAGTGCGATCATTGTTTATCCGATGAACGCGCTGGCCAACAGTCAGATGAACGAGATCGAGAAGTTCATCTCCCAATCGGGGCTACCGAACGAATTCAAGCCGGTGGTGCGGCGCTACACCGGGCAAGAAAGCCAAGAGGAACGGCAGCAGATTGCCGACAATCCGCCGGATATTCTGCTCACCAACTTTATGATGGCTGAGCTGCTCCTGACGCGACAGGATAGTCTCGACACGAAGGTCATTGAGAACGCGAGTGGCCTGGAGTTCATCGTTCTCGATGAACTCCACACCTATCGGGGCCGTCAGGGCGCCGACGTGGCCATTCTCGTCCGTCGCCTTCGCAATCGTTGCACGCCAGACAAGGCGCCGATCTGCATCGGTACATCAGCTACCATGGCCAGCGAGGGCTCAGACGCCAATCGAGCACAGGCCGTGGCCGATGTTGCATCCCGCCTTTTCGGAGTCCCCATCGGGCTGGATTCTGTCATCGACGAGTCTTTGGAGCGGGCGACGGATGACCGGCTGAAGCTGGATGATGTGCGTTCAAAATTGGCTTCCGTGCTCGCATCTCCTCTGCCGGATGCGCTGAACGACGAGGTGCTGAAGGAGCACCCTCTGGCGGTTTGGACCGAATTGGCGATCGGCTTGGATGATGGACAGGAGCTGAAACGCAAGAAGCCAATCCCGTTTGAGGAAGCGGTGGCGCTCCTGTCGAAGGAAAGCGGCAAGGAGGCCGAGACCTGCCGGAGCTACTTTGAAGCATTCCTGACCCGTATCAGCCTGCCGGAAACTGATCGTGGTGGTCAGGGAACCGGCGCATTCCTGGCATTCAAGCTTCATCAGTTCATTTCGGGCGCTGGGGAGGTCTTCACCACCCTGACCAATAAGCCCAGAAGGGTACTCTTCGAGGGGCAACTTGAAGACCCTGACGCGCCGGGACATCGCCTGTATCCTACGCGCTTCTGCCGAACATGTGGACATGAGGCTCACGTCGTCACCAGAACCGACGACGTCTCGGGTGTTCTATTCATTCCCAGAAACATCGATGACGCCCCCCTAGACGATCAGGAAGCTGACACCGCCGGCTATCTTATCCCTACAGGGGACGGCGACCCCGACTACATCTTCACCGGGGATGTCGAGACCTATCCCGAAGAGTGGCGCGAAGAGCGACAGGGTGTTGAACGACTGAGGGCGAACAGGAAGGGGCGAATACCGCAGTCAATCTCGGTCGCCCCCGATGGCCGCCCCGCGTCAACGGGCAAAGCCTTCTGGTTCATCCCCGGCAAGTTCGGCTTCTGCCCGTGCTGCCTCGACCAGCCGCATCCTAGCATGAGAGAACGCAGCAAGCTTGCTGGCCTGTCGGGCGAGGGACGTAGCTCTGCCACGACTCTGCTGGTTTCGACAGCTCTGGAATGGATGAACAGCCACAATAGCGGCGTTCCCAAGGAGAAGCGAAAGCTCCTTGGTTTTACAGATAACCGGCAGGACGCCGCGCTCCAGGCAGGCCATTTCAACGACTTCCTGTTCGTCAGCCTGTTGCGCGGCGCAATACTACGCGCCGTCTTAGACGCTGGTGACGATGGGATAACGGAAGACGAATTCGGCCTGAGAGTGGTCAAGGCGCTCGGCTTTACCGCAGGTAATCGGGAAGCCCGGATCCATTGGATGTTGGATGCCGAAGCCGGAGCCGTGGTTCGCGAAGACGCGCAGCGATCCCTTGCAAAAGTCCTTGCTCACAGACTCTGGACGGACTTGCGGCGGGGATGGCGTTACACGAACCCGAGCCTCTCTGTCCTCAAGCTCATCGATGTTGCGTTCATCGGCCTCGATGAGGTTGCGGAGGATTCCGAGCGCCTCAGGACCATCTCGCCCGCGCTTGCCATGCTGAGCGTTTCGCAGCGCAAAGAAATGCTGAAAGTCCTTCTCGGCGCCATGCTCGATGGCCTGGCAGTCGGAACCGAGGCGCTTGATCTGACCGTCCTCGACACCGTTGCCCAGAAATCCCGAAATCTCTTGCGCACACCCTGGTCCATCGACGCGAAGGAAACTCCAAGGAGCCGCACGACCTTGTTTCTTCAGGCTCCGGGCAAGGACCGGGTGGGACTCCGGGAAGAGCAAACGATCGTTCGCGCCGGGCATAATTCCCGTATCGGCCGCCTGATTAATCGCAGGGACTTTTTCGGAACAAAGCTTGGTAGAGACGACTACCTGACCGTCTTGACGGGCCTGATGGAACTGTTGGCCCGCGAGGGTCTGGTGTCGCGGGTTGACATAGAGGCGGACCTGCAAGGATGGCGCCTGTCACCATCGACCGTTCGGATCGTTCCTGGTGAAGCCGTCCGGTCTGGCACGGCCAAGGGAAATCGCTACTTCCACGATCTCTATCATCAGATTGCTGCTGATCTGAAAGCCGGCGGAAGCAGCTTTTGGGGGCTTGAGGGTCGTGAGCATACGGCGCAGGTCTCCCAAAGGCAGCGCGAATGGCGCGAATGGCGCTTCAGGTATGAGAAGGAAGACCGGGAAAACCTCGTCCAGAACGCCGCCGAACTCAACGCGGTGGGGGAGTCCGACCAATTCCTGCCGGCTCTCTTCTGTTCTCCGACCATGGAGCTTGGCGTCGATATTTCGGCGCTGAATGCCGTCTATCTGCGCAACGTGCCGCCGACGCCGGCGAACTATGCGCAGCGTGCTGGTCGGGCCGGCCGTTCCGGACAGGCCGCCGTCATCGTGAGCTATTGCGCTGCTCAATCGCCGCACGACCAGTATTTCTTCGAACGACGCGATGAGATGGTGGCCGGGGTCGTTCGTCCGCCTGCACTCGACATCACAAATGAAGAGCTTGTGCGTTCACACTTACACGCAATCTGGCTCGCTGAAGCGAAACTCGCCCTCTCGCCGGACATCCCCGAAATCCTCGATCTGAAGGGGACCGGCTATCCGTTGAAGCAGGAAGTTCAGGACATCATCGATCAGCCCGCACTCGCTGTGGCGGCACACGCCCCGATGAAGCGCGTGCTCGATCAGATTCTTGCATCCGTGGATGGCCGAAAGCCAGCTTGGATGAATGATCCCGACGATTTCGTGTCTGCCGTCGCTCACCGTGCGCCCGAGGATTTGGATCGTGCCTTCGACCGCTGGCGCGAACTCTACAATTCCGCCCGAACGCAATTGATGGAAGCCAATGCCCGTTCCGAGATCACCGGGCTTTCCGGCGCGGATCGCCGCCGCATCAAAGCGGCGCAGATGCAGGCAAGCGACCAGATCACCATCCTGGAACAAGGCAAGGCCTCGAACGGATCGGACTTCTATTCCTATCGCTATCTTGCGACCGAAGGCTTCTTGCCGGGCTACAATTTCCCGCGCCTGCCTCTCTATGCCTTTATCCCTGGCGAAGGCAAAGCGGGTTCATTCCTCCAGCGTGCCCGTTTCCTGGCCATTTCGGAATTTGGGCCGCGCAGCCTGATTTACCACGAAGGACGCGCCTACCGCGTCATGAAGGCGAAGCTGCCGCCGGAAGTCCGGACAGGAGATGGGGCTGAATTGGCCACGAAAGACATCTTCATCTGCTCGAACTGCGGTGCTTGCCATGACGGCGAGGTTGAACGGTGCCACGCCTGCAATACCCCGATAACGGACAAGGACGCTGTGCAGAAAACGCTGCGGATTGACAATGTTGAAGCCGCGCCCGCCGAGCGTATCACGGCAAACGATGAAGAGCGGGTCCGGCAGGGCTTTGACATTCAGACTGTTTTTTCCTGGCCGAAACGGGACGGCCGCGCGCAAATTACCGAAGCCGACTTTCGTTGTGAGGATGTCTCGATCCTCAATCTGCAATATGCGAACAGCGCCGAGATCAGTCGTATCAACAAGGGGTTGAAACGACGCGCCAAGCAAACCGCCTTTGGGTTTTATATCGATCCGCGCAACGGCTATTGGGCAAAGGCGGATGGCGAAGATCCCGATGTCGATGTACCGCCCGATGTGGTGAGGCCGGTTCGCATCGTCCCCATCGTGCGCGACCGTAAGAACGCGCTGCTTTTCCGTTTCAACAATCCCGCCAACTATGCGCCCGAGACCATTGCGACGGTCCAACATGCTCTCATGAGAGGCATCGAGATCGTCTTCCAGTTGGAGGAGGGCGAGATTCTCGGTGAGCCGCTCCCCGCCCGCGACAATCGCCGCGCTGTCCTTGCCTACGAAGCCACGGAAGGCGGTGCAGGCGTGTTAAGCCGTCTGATCGAAGACTCCCATGCGCTGGGGAAAGTCGCTCGGGAAGCATTGATCCTGATGCACTTTGATAGGGTCGATGAGGCCATCGCCGCAGGCGATGCCAAGCTGCTCGTCGATCACGATAAAGAGTCGTGCGTCCGAGGCTGCTATCGATGCCTGCTTTCCTATTTCAACCAACCCGATCACGAGTTGATCAACCGGACGCACGAGGAAGCCAAACAGATGCTGGTCGATCTCGCGCGTGGCCAGGTCGTACTTGCAATGGCGGATCGACCGATGGGAGGCGGGGAATGGGCGACCGCCTTCAAGGAGGCAGGGCTTCCTGCCCCGGATGGCTCCGCCATAAAGTTTTCCGATCAGGAAATGAGTTTCGCATGGCGCAGCCATTTCGTCGCCGCTTGTATCTCTCCCTTAACGGCGGCAGCACAGCAGGACGCGGAAACCAAGGGCTGGACGCTGTTCGAGTTGCCGGAAGCCGTCACTGCGGGCGTGCCCGACGCGATGCGTTCGATGTTCGGGGAATAAAGTGATGACAGTGAATTTTGCTCCGGGAGACTTGGTTCGAGCGCGTGGCCGTGAGTGGGTTGCACTTCCGTCATCGCAGCACGGCGTCCTCACGCTCCGCCCCCTTTCAGGGGGCGGCAGCGATGCAGTTGTCCTCGACCCGGCTCTCGAACTTCTGCCGGTCGAGCCGGCCCGTTTCGATCTTCCCGCTGATGCGGCCACGACCGTTCAGGCTAAGGCGGCATTGTTGGCGGACGCGATGCGCCTGACGCTTCGCCGTGGCGCAGGCCCTTTCAGGTCGGCTGCCCAACTCGCCTTTGAGCCGCGGACCTATCAGCTTGTCCCCCTGTTGATGGCGCTTCGCATGGCGGCGCCACGCCTGCTGATTGCGGATGATGTCGGCATCGGCAAAACGATCGAAGCTGGTCTCATTCTGCGCGAGCTGATGGACCGAGGCGAGGTGGATGCGTTCTCGGTACTGTGCCCACCGCACCTCGTTGAACAATGGCTTGGAGAACTGAAGGCTCGCTTCGGCATCGATGCCGTTCCGGTCACGTCCAGCACCGCAAGCCGGCTAGAACGCGGGCTGCCGCTCGCCCAGACCCTGTTCGAGGCTTATCCGTTCACGGTCGTCAGCCTCGACTACATCAAGGCAGAAAAACGCCGCGAAGGCTTCGCGCGCGCCTGCCCGGATTTCGTCATCGTCGATGAGGCCCACGCTTGCGTCGGAACGCACAAGGGTCGGCAGCAGCGCTTCGATCTCTTGCAGGGTCTGGCGCGGAATCCAGATCGCCGGATGATCCTTCTGACCGCGACGCCGCATTCCGGGGACGAGGAAGCTTTCGCTCGGCTCCTTTCCCTGATCGATCCGTCATTCGCCGCGATGGATTTCGAGGACACGCGGTATCGCGAGCGCCTTGCGCGGCATTTCGTGCAACGGCGCAGGATCGATCTTGTCACCGGCGATTGGGATGAGGATCGCGCCTTCCCGCAGCACGAAACCACCGAGTTCGCCTATCACCTGTCCGGTGCCCATCGCGACTTTCAGGAGGCGGTCCTCGATTACTGCTTCGGCGTCGTCTCCCAGGCGGGATCGGGGCAACGGGAGCAGCGCCTCGCCTTCTGGGGCACGCTGGCCCTGATGCGCTGCGTCGGCTCTTCGCCAGCCGCAGCCCTGAGCGCGTTGCGGAACCGCATGTCGAACGAAAGCGATCGCCTCGAACCTCAAATCTACGATGACGACGGAGACGACGAGGACGCGGTCGATCTCGAACCGGGCACAGCATTCGACGTCGATCCGGCGCTTCTCGCGCTGGTGAGGCATGCCGAGGAATTGGCCGGGAAACCCGATCCGAAGCTGGCGGCTTTGATCGAGACGCTGACGCCGCTCATCAAGAAGGGCGCAAATCCCGTTGTCTTCTGCCGTTATCTGGCAACGGCCGAGCATGTGCGCGATAGTCTGCGCAAAGCCTTTCCGAAGCTCACCATAGAATCCGTAACGGGCGTTCTCACGCCGGACGAGCGCCGTGATCGTGTCGCCGACATGGCACCGGCGGACGAGGAAAAGCCGGTCCAGCGTATCCTTGTCGCCACCGATTGCCTCTCCGAAGGGATCAACCTCCAGCAACTCTTCGATACGGTCGTCCACTACGACCTGTCATGGAATCCGACCCGGCATCAGCAGCGCGAAGGGCGCGTCGATCGTTTCGGCCAGCCAGCAGACCGGGTCCGGTCGATCATGATGTTCTCGCCGGATAGCGCCATCGACGGCGCCGTGCTTGAGGTCATCCTTCGGAAGGCCGAGGAAATCCGCAAAGCGACAGGCGTGACGGTGCCGCTCCCCGAGGAACGCGGGCCGGTGACGGATGCCCTGATGGCCTCGATGATGCTGCGCCGCCGAGGAAGTCCTCAGCTCACGCTCGACCTTCGCTTTGAGGACAGCGTGAAGGCCGTGGAAGCGCGCTGGCGGGACGCTTTAGAGAGCGAGCGGAAATCGCGGGCGCGCTTCGCGCAGAACGCCATGAAACCGCAGGAAGTCGCGCCGGAATGGGAAAAGGTCCGCGCGCTGCTCGGCTCCCCAGCCGATGCGCGCCTGTTCGTCGAGCGCGCCATGTCGCGCTTTGGCGCGCGGTTGGAAACCCGCAAAGCCGTGCTTCTGGCCCATGTCGATGCCCTTGACGCCAGCCTGCGCGAGCGTCTGGCCGAGCACGATCTGAAAGGATCGGTGCGCCTGGCGACAATGGAGCCTGCGCCATCGGGCACGGCGCTACTCACCAGAACACATCCGCTGACGGCGACACTCGCCGAGGCGCTGGTCGAAGCCTCGCTCGATCCGGAATCCTTGTCCGGACTGGGCATCGGTCGTGTCGGCGCATGGCCGACCACCACCGTCCAGCAAGTCACCCGCCTTGCGCTCCTGCGCATCCGCTTCAAGCTGACTGTCCATGCCCGCAAGGAACGGCTGTTGCTGGCAGAGGAAGCGGCGCTCGTCGCGGTGCAGGGCGCGCGGATCGTGGCTATCGGCGAAGAAGCGCGCGAACTGCTGAACGCGCCCGCGACGGCCGATCTTGCGCCCGTCGCACGGGACAGATTCATCGCCAAGACCAGGGAGGAACTGCCAGGCCTGCTCGAAGGGCCGATCGCCGACTTCGTCCGGTCGCGCGCGCAGGAGCTGATGCAGGACCACGCCCGCCTTCGCGCCGCATCCGGGTCTGCTTCCCGCGTCACGGTGGAGGCCGTATTGCCGCCGGACGTCATCGGCCTGTTCACGCTGATGCCGGGGGAGGCATAAACCATGGCGCGCAAACCTATCACCGATATGTCGGCATGGCCTTCCCTCACGCTGGAAGGCAACCTCATCGCCCCGGCCATGGTCGCCAGCATCGACCGCCGGCAAGCATCCGATCAGGCGGAAGAGGATTATCACATCCGCAAGGGGCTGACGATCCGCGAGGAGATTTCAACGTCCTTCCGCGTCGGCCAGTCCCATTTCGATGCCTTCGCAAAACTTCAAAATCCTTCGGTTGAGGCGACCCGCCGCTTCGTCCGGGCCTTCCTCGCAGAGACCTTCGGTTTCTACGATCTCGTCCCGGCCGCTGGTACGCTCTCATTCTTCGCCGGCGGCCGTGTCCCGATTATTGTTGTGCCGCCATCCGAGGAAAAGCTCGATCGCCGCAGCCCGACGCTCTCGACCGACCGCTCGCGCTCTCCGGCCTTCGCGCTTCAGGATTATCTCAACGATCATGACGATGCGCTTTGGGGGCTAGTGACGAACGGGACCGTCCTACGCCTCATGCGAGACAACGCTTCGCTGACGCGGCCGGCATACATCGAAGCCGATCTCGCCCAGATTTTCACCAACGAGGATGCCGCCTCGTTCGCAGTTCTTTGGTCTCTGATACATCGCACCCGGTTTGGTGCCGTAGGAGCACTGGCCACGGATTGCGCGTTGGAGCGTTGGCGTGATGCTGGCTCCCGCGAGGGCGAGGCCGCGCGTGACCGGCTGGCGGCGCAGGTGGAAATCGCGCTCCGGGTGCTTGGCTCGGGCTTCCTCGAAGCCAATCCCGATCTCGCCACGCGCCTGAAATCGGGCGAAATCGACCTAACCGAGTGGTTCAACGAGCTTTTGCGCCTCGTCTATCGGCTGATCTTCCTGATGGTGGCCGAGGACCGAAACCTGCTCCATCCCGAGATGGCGACACAGGATGCCCGCAGGCTCTATCGCGAAGGCTACAGCCTCGCGGCGCTGCGCGCCTCATGCGCCCGCGCGGCCACATGGGACAAACACCACGACCGCTACGAGGGCATCAAGATCGTCTTCCGCGCGCTGGCGCATGGACAGGACGCGCTTGGCCTGCCGGCACTCGGTGGCCTTTTCAGCGACGACAAGCTGCCACATCTCGAAACGGCGCGCCTGCGCAATCGCGCCTTGATGGAAGCGCTTTATCGATTGTCGTGGCTTTCCGACAAAGCCGGCATGACGCCAGTAAACTGGCGTCTTATGAAGACCGAGGAACTGGGTTCAGTTTATGAATCGCTGCTCGGATTGCAGCCGCAGCTCGGTGATGACGGCAAGACCTTGATCTTCGCGTCGGAGGCTGCCGAGCAAAAGGGTAATCAACGCAAGACCACCGGCTCTTACTATACCCCCGATAGCCTGGTTAAACTCCTGCTCGACACCACGCTAAACCCGGTGCTCGACGAACGGGAGGCACAGGCCGCCGATCCGGCCGAAGGGCTTCTTGAACTTACTGTCATCGACCCGGCCTGCGGATCGGGACACTTTCTCCTCGCAGCCGCGCACAGAATCGCCGAGCGAGTCGCTCGAGCACGGTGTGACGGTCTTCCGTCGGAGGAGGATCGCCGTCATGCGCTGCGCGACGTCGCCTGCCGCTGCCTCTATGGAGTGGACCGCAATCCAATGGCGGTCGAACTGACCAAGGTCGCGCTGTGGATTGAAGCCTTGGAACCGGGGCGCCCGCTCGCGTTCTTCGACGCGCAAATCCGTTGCGGCGACAGCCTGATCGGCGTGTTCGACCGCGCCATGTTGCGCGAAGGATTGCCAGATGAAGCCTACAAGCCGCTTACCGGCGACGACAAGGAACTGTCCCGCCGCTACGCTCGTCTCAACAAGGAACAGCGCGAGCGGGCCAAGGGGCACCCGCAATTGTTTAAGAACTGGTCGCCACCCGAAATCCTGGCAGAGCAGGATCACAAGCTTAAGGCGATGACCCAGGATGATCTGGTAAGCGTCGAGGCCAAAGCGAGCGATTTCCGGGCGATACGCGCTTCTGACGCTTGGCAAAACCTGAAGACAGCCAGCGACCTTTACGTCTCCGCCAATTTCTACATGGCGGCGTTCTTCACCGCAAAAGCAGGCGGCGCGGCAGGCACGGATGCGATGCCGCTCACGGAACATGTGTGGCAGGCGGCAGGTGGCTGGGCACCTGCGGAGCATTTACGTCAGGGGGCGACACTCACCTCCGCAAAGGTGAGCGCTTTTCACTGGTTCATCGAATTTCCCGAGATCATGGAACGCGATGGTGGCTTCGATGTCGTCGTTGGCAACCCACCATGGGAGCGCATCAAGCTCTCGGAACAGGAGTTTTTCGCTGCGCGTTCACCGGTGATCGCTGCCGCACCGAACAAGGCGGAGCGCCAGAAGCTGATCGATGATCTGGAGAGGGCCGACTCGGAAAGCGCGGACGGACGTCTTTGGCAAGACTTCGTCTTCGCCAAGCGTAGCGCGGAGGCAGCGAGCGAATTTGTTCGGTCTTCGGGCCGCTATCCGCTCACCGGACGGGGCGACGTCAACACCTACGCCCTCTTTGCCGAGTTGTTCGCTCGTCTTGCCAAACCCATCGGCCGGGCAGGCGTGATCGTACCGACCGGTATATCGACCGACGCATCAACATCCGAGTTCTTTGGATATCTTATCACAACAAACAAGCTTCAATCATTGTTTAGTTTTTATGAAATCAGAGGATGGTTCAAAGGAACCGACGACAGAAAATCGTTCTGTATCCTTGGCTTGGGAGGTGCTTCAAAAGCGGCACAATTCTGTTTTGACATAAAAGACATTGCTGAGATTGATCATCAAGAACGGCGGTTCGAGCTAAACGAGGAAGAAATTGCTCGTATTAATCCAAATACGAAAACCGCTCCTGTCTTTCGATCGCGCGCTGACGCGACGTTAGCAGCGAAGCTCTACACGCGTGCGCCTGTTCTGATTCAGGTGCGGCCGGAGGTGGAAGGCGGCAATATCAATCCGTGGGGCATCACCTTCCAGACGATGTTCCATATGTCCAACGACTCCAGCTTCTTCCGTACGCCGGCTCAAATGGAACCTGATGGTTGGCGGCGTGACGGAGCAGATTGGGCGCGGGAAACGGCGGCGGGGATCGAGCGCCGTGTACCGCTCTACGAAGCAAAGATGATTCACCACTTCGATCATCGCTTTGGCTCTTTCTTCGGTTTGTCTGAAAGACCTGCAGATGGGGCGCTACCAGAGGTGCCGCCATTTAAGAAGCTGGATGCAAACTTCGAGCCTGATCCTTGGTACTGGGTACCCGAGGATGAGGTTGTCCTACGTGCGGCACGTGTACCAACTGCATTGAAAAGCGCTCTGCGTCTTGCGTCGAACGGGAGCAGCAAAGGGCGGCGCAAGACAGATGCCGATGCGCAGGAAAGCGCGCGCACCGCGGTACTCAAAACGCTTGTCACTTGGATCGCCGGGGCCATCGGCGCGCTGGAAGGGCGCCCTGCCCGAGAAGGCGACATCTTCCGCCTTCTGGGCCGCGCACAGGATTGGCGTGGCACCCTGAAGACGTCGCCCGAACGCTTCCTCCTCGATCCTAAAACGCTCGCCTCGGGAGCCGAGATGCAGAGCGAAACACCGCTAACAACAGACGACCTTGCGCGCATCGGCGAAGGGCCAAAAGATGCGCTCGCGGTCGCAGAAGTCCTGATTGCCGCCAAGCAACCACGCTATCTCATGGGATGGCGGGATATAACGAACAACTCCGCAGAGCGGACCGTGGTTGGCGGTGCGTTTCCGAAGGTTGGTGTCGGTAACAACCTACCGATCTGGTATGTCGGGCAGAATGTGGAGAGAAGATATGCTGCGGCTTTCGTCGGCATGCTTTCAAGTCTCACGTTTGACTTTGCAGCACGCCATAAAGTGGGAGGAACTCACCTCAATTTCTTTATTGCCCAGCAGCTTCCCGTTCTTCCTCCTTCTGCCTTCACAGTCGATGATCTCGCGTTCATCGCGTCGCACGTGCTCGAGTTGACCTATACGAGCCGCGCAATGAAGCCTTGGGCGGAGGATCTCGGCTATTCCGGTAATCCGTTCGGTTGGAATGAAGACCGCCGCGCTCGTTTGCGCGCCGAGCTGGATGTGTTCTTCGCTAGAAAGTACGGCCTCACCAATGATGAACTGCGGTACGTGCTCGACCCGACCAAGGCTAAGGGCACCGAATATCCTTCCGAGACCTTCCGTGTTCTGAAGGAAAAGGAAATCCGCCTCTGTGGCGAATACCGCACCGAGCGCCTGGTACTCGACGCCTGGAAACAGACGGAAGCCGCCGCGGCGCCTGTCTCGCTTCCCGCCTCTACCACGCCACCGTCTCCCGCCGATCTTCCAGATGGCGCGTGGGCTCGGGCTACACAGCAGCCGCATGACGCAGGCGCTGCCCTGACCGCGATCCTGAAGGCCATCAACGGGCCAACACCAAGGCAAACCATTCGTTTTGCTGCGGCGCTGGTCCTGGAGCCGCACCTTCTGACGGCGCTGCTCCCAGCGGCCCAAGCACAAGAATGGCGGCGGCTGGTCGGGCAGGAAGCGGAACCGCGGACGGGCAACGTGGTCGGCTTCGCGGCTCGCACCAATCAAGGCTGGGGCACTTCCGTGTCCAATCACCGTGGCAACGGTCGCTTGATCGAAGACTCGGCAGCCGGAACATGGGCGCGGGGGCCGGGCCTCAACGTGTTCGACACCGCCGGTTGGCCGGACGGGCGGGCGAGCTTCGCGCTGGAGGCACTGCGCACGCTCGATCTCGATTCGACAGTTTCCTCGCTGCCGGATGAGGTCCGGGACTGGATCGCCTATGTCGCAGCAGCATGAGATGTTCGCCCCTCCAAAACTCAGCCTGACCGCTCCGGAGGGTCTGAAGGAGCCGCGCCTTTGGGTGCGTCGCATAGCGCTCTGGGAAGCACCCGGTGGTCCGAAAATCCGTGAGGACATCCTACTTCGGCCTGGACTCAACATTATCTGGTCGCCCGACGGCTCCGATGAAGACAATACCAGTGGTGGGCGCACCATCGGTCATGGAGCCGGCAAATCGCTATTCTGCCGTCTGTTGCGCTACTGTCTCGGAGAACAGCGCTTCGCCGACGAGACCCAGCGGGAACGGATCGCGATCGCTTTCCCCAACGGCATTGTCGGCGCCGAGGTGATGCTCGACGGTGTATGCTGGGCTGTTGTCCGGCCATTGGGCATCCGGCGTCGCCATGTCGCCATCGCGGATGGCAACCTCGACGAGATTGCCGGAGGCGATGGCGCAACGACAAGCATCGACCCGCTGATCGAAGCCATCGAGCAGGCCATCGTCACACCCTCTACCGCGAGTTTGGCTCGTCTTCAGCCTGGGCAGAAGGCGTGGCCGATCGCGCTCGCCTGGCTGACGCGCGATCAGGAGTGCCGTTTCGACGATGTTCTGGATTGGCGCTCTCCCGCCTCCGGTTCCGATGCGCCGATACCGGCGAGTGGGCGCGAAACCGGGCCTCGGCGCGAGGCGCTTCGCGCGTTCCTCATGGCGATCACGGAAGAGGAGCAGGAGGCCCGGCGCAACGAGGAAACGCTGCGCGGTGATGTCGCCAATGCGGAGCGAGAAATATCTCACATTGCTTGGGATCTCGGTCGCCGCCACACCCGGTTGATCGACCAACTCGGCCTCGGTGAACAGACGCTGCCGGAAATGCCTCTGCTCCTGGAAGTGTTTCGGAAGGCGACCGACGACCGACTTGCCGCCGCAGCTCAGCTTCCGAGCGGCAACACCGCTGAGTTAGCGGCCGCTCGGAAGGCATTGCAGGAGGCAAACGCGGAGCTGAACCACGCAAACGAAGAACTTGTTCGCTTAGATGCGCAGTTACCGGCCGAGAAGCAGGTTCTCACTCTGCTTTCCAGCGAAATCCCTGGCCTTTCAGCGGCGGCGGCAAACGCGGCAAGTCAGGTATGCCCGATCTGCGAAGTGCCGATCGATAGAGTCTTGGCGGAGGGGTGCGGCCTTTCCCACAGGCTGCACAACGAGGCGGAATGCCGAGCCCGGCTTGAGACGAAGCGCCAGGAAATCGGCGAGCAGCAGAAGAAAATCGGCGATCTGGAAACGCGATCGAAAGCTCTCCAACCCGTCATCGCCTTGGCCAAACAGAAAGTTGAGCAGGCAGAGAAACGCGCCCAAGCCATTGAGGACGTCCGTGATGCGCGCACATCCGCATGGCAGGCGGCGACCCGTCTCAAGGAAGGCGTCGAGCGATTTGGCGAACTATCGGCCGAGCGAGACGATCTACGAAAGCGGCTGCGAGGCTTTGAGGACAAGCTGGTCAAAGAGCGCGAAAGGCTCGCCGCCTTCCGTGATAAGCAGGGGCTGACCTTCGGCAAGATAACGCAGAAATTCTCTGCCATCATTCGTCGTCTGGTCAACGACAGTGCGAAGGGGGCAGTTACTCTGAGCGGCAACGGACTTGAAATCGTCGTAGATGTCGATGGAGATCGCCGCACAGCCGCTATCGAGTCCCTGAAAGTGTTGGCGTTTGATCTTGCCTGTCTGTGCCTGAGCATCGAAGGCGCAACACGCCTCCCGGCGTTCCTGGTTCACGACAGCCCCCGCGAGGCTGATCTTGGCCTCAGCATCTACGACGAGTTGTTCCGCCTGATGCGTGAGGTGGAGACAATGACCGAGGCAGCGGCCTTTCAGTATATCGTGACGACCACGACACGCCCTCCCGATGATCTCCGTTGCGATCCTTGGCTAAGGCTGACCCTGAAAGGGGCGCCAGGTTCGGAACGCCTGGTGGCGCGCGATTTGTAGGCCGCCAATGCCTGAAGCTCCCCAATCCTTCATCGTCCGGGAAGAATGTGAGAAAGCCGCCGCGCAAAACGGCTTTCGCCGTGTTCTGGGCGAAGAAGTCGGATGGCGGGCCTTTGCGTCCACGACGGCGCACGGCGCAATCTATCTGGCTGCTGAAAGCAGTCATGGGCCGTGGTTTCTCGCCACCGACCATGCCGGTGTCGTCGCGGAGCTGGATTGGCCAGCCGCCGCTATGCCCGGCCCCGGCACGCGACGCTACGCCTTCAATGCACTGGGCGAACTCTACGCGGCGCTGAATCGCGTCTATGCCTTGGCGATCAGCCTTCCCGACGCGCCCCTCCGGGAGTTCGAGCGGCGCGTAGCGGGCCTGCCTCGAACCACCGAGGTCGAGCGCTTGGTGGTGCAGCGGATCGGACAAGACATCTTTCGCGATCGTCTGATGGACTACTGGCAGGGGCGTTGCCCTCTGACTGGGATCTCCGATCCGGCCCTGCTACGCGCATCGCACATCATCCCTTGGGCTGACTGCGAAAGCGACGCCGAACGGCTCGACGTGCATAATGGCTTGCTGCTGTCAGCGTTGTGGGATGCCGCCTTCGATCGCGCGCTTGTGACCTTCGACGGCGAAGGCAAGCCTGAATTCTCCCCATCACTCAGCGAGCACGCGCGCGCCGAATTACGCTGGAGCGCCTGCGTTCCGCTGACGGACAAGCATCGCGGACGGCTTGCCCGCCATCGCGAGAGAGCACGATCTCTATGGTAGCGCGGCCCCAAACTTGACGCCGCGCTCCAAGCGACCAGATCGCGCTCCTTCACCCACGACGGCGCGGCGTGCCGGTCTGCCGAGCTGCTACGGGAGCATAACGGTATCGCAGAGGGAATCGTTCGATAAGGATGGCAAATCAGGCAGTGCATCGGTATGATATGGACGTTGCGAGCACTTTCGCTGCCCGAGCCTTCAAACGGCGCGATCGCCGTCACCGACGATAGATGGCGAAATCTTCGTCCGGCTCATTGGCCGAAAAAACCCAATGTTTTAATAAGCAGTAGGTTTTTGACGGTAGGCGCGACGGTATCTTGCTTATCAAAAATATTTTTTCGCTTTGTTTTTCAATCAGATAGAGCATGCGGCCGATGATTGAGTGGGAATAATCTCCCTCACTTCACCAGCACTTCGCCGATCTGAACGGCGTTGAGCGCGGCACCTTTCAGAAGCTGGTCGCCCGCGACGAACATCGCGATCGACCGTCCGGAAGGATCGGAAATGTCCTGGCGGATGCGGCCGACGAGAATGTCGTCCTGCCCCGACGCGTCCTTCGGCATCGGAAAGTAGTTTTCCGCGCGATCGTCGACGATCTTGATGCCCGGCGCGCCGGACAAGATCTCGCGCACTTCGCGCGGCGTGATCGGCCGCTCGCATTCGAAGTCGAGCGCTTCGGAATGCGCGCGCAACACGGGCACGCGCACGCAGGTCGCCGTCACGCGAATATCCGGATCGGCAAAGATCTTCTTCGTCTCGTTCACCATCTTCAGCTCTTCTTCGTTGTAGCCCGTTTCCGGGTCCACATTCGAATTGTGGCTGAACACGTTGAAGGGGTAGGGATGCGGAATGATCTTCTGCTCGAAGGGCTCGCCGGAAAGGAAGGCACGCGTCGCCTGTTCCAGTTCCTCCATCGCCGCCGCGCCCGCGCCCGACGCCGCCTGATAAGTCGCCGCCACCAGCCGCTTCACGGGGTTCACCTTGTGGATCGGCCATAGCGGCGTGATCGCGATGATCGTCGAGCAGTTCGGATTGGCAATGATGCCCTTGTGGCCGAACGCGGCCTCGGGATTGATTTCGGGGATCACCAGCGGCACGTCGGGGTCCATGCGGAAGGCCGACGAATTGTCGATCATCACCGCGCCCGCCGCTTTCACGGCTGCCGCGAATTTCCGCGAAATGCCGCCGCCCGCCGAAAAGAAGGCGATATCGACGCCCTTGAAGCTGTCCCCGGTCAGTTCTTCGACAAGAATGTCCTTACCCCGGAATTTCATGGTCTTGCCGGCCGAGCGCGCGCTGGCCAGCAGCTTCAGCGCCTTCACCGGGAAGTTGCGTTCCTCGAGGCAGCGGATCATCTCGACGCCCACGGCGCCGGTCGCGCCCGCAATGGCGACGACGGGATTGGCATTCATTTTCGGTACTCCGGACCGGGCTCATGATCCATCAACGGAGAGCCCGCTTATTGCGCCGTGCCTATAACAGCGGCGCGGGGCTCCGGCAAGGGGCTGCCTTGTGTCCCTTTTGGCCGCTTTCTCGGATGCGCCGGACGGGGTACGCTGCCCGTCGGCGTAATGATCGGGATGGAAAGATGCGGAAGAAAGCGGGATTGGCCGTCGTTCTCGTGAGCCTGCTGGTGGCGTTGCCGGCACGCCCCGACGCGATAGGCGACGGCAACATCTGCTACGAGAAGTTCGCCACCGCCGACTACAAGGGCGCGATCCGCTACTGCACAAGCGCCATCGATTCCGGCGAGCTGCAGGACCCGGACCTCATCGCCGCGCTGATCAATCGCGGGGTCGCCCACAAATCGATCGGCGATTATGAAAGCGCCATCGCGGATTATACGCGCGCGCTGCGCATCGCGCCGAACGACGCGCTTCTCTACCAGAACCGCGCCAATGCGCTCCACGAGATGGGCGACGACGACGCTGCCCTTGAAGACATCCAGAAATCGATCGACCTCGATCCGAAAAGCGCCGGCGCCTGGTATGTGCGCGGCGCCATCGCCGAGGCCCGCAGCAACGCCGGCAATGCCCGCAAATACTATATGACCGCGCTCAGCCTCGATCCGCAGAACAAGGTCTATCGCGAAAAGATTTTGGGGAACGGCAGCCGATGACAACGCAACTCGATGTCGCGGCAACGATCCGCGAAGCCTATAGCGGCGCCTGGAACCATTTGAACGAGATGGTGCGTCTCATCTGGCTTCCGGGCTCGCTTTACCTTGCACTGTCCATCGCCGGTGTCTTCGTCGATGTCGAGGAGCAGCGCGCGCTCGCGGTGGCGCTCAATTTGGCATCGCTCTTTCTCTGGCCGATCATCGCTGTCGCCTGGCATCGCTTCATCCTGATGGGCGACGCGCCGCCCGGCCGGTTTCACTTCGCCTTCGGCCGCCGCGAGGCGCGTTATCTCGTTGTTTCCGTCTTCCTCACGCTGCTTTTCGTGCCGGGTTTCGTTCTCGGCGCGACGCCCGCCTTCATGCCGGCCAACATGACGGCCTCTCTGCTCAGCTTCTTCGGCGCGCTGCTCGTCATGGTCGCCATCTATTTCATGGTGCGGCTGTCGCTTCTCCTTCCCGCCGTGTCGGTCGGCGATCCGGTGAACCCGCGCCTCATCCTTGAGCGCACGAGAGGAAACTTCTGGCGTCTCGTGTTCGTCTTTGCCTCCGTGGTTCTGCCCATGGTGCTGGTGGCGGTTGTCGTCGGCACGCTTCTCGAGGGCGGCCCGGTCATGAGCATCGTCGCGGTCGGCATTCTGAGCCTCGTGCTCATCTTCTTTGCCGTCGTGAATATTGCGGTTCTTTCGGTGGCCTACCGCGAATTGATCGGCCCGCCCGGCACCCAGGCCCCCGATACCGGCGATTACTGATCTTTATTCAAGGTTGCCCCCGGGCTCTCGCCCGTTAAAGTAAAAGCACCGTTCCGGGAATGGGGCGCGGCCGGTTCTTTGGGGGGATCACACATGAGGAAGCTGCCGGTCATTCGCTCCGTGAGCGAAGTATTCTCGGGCGTCACGCGACATTATTTCCAGCTTGTCGGCGCCGCCTGGCCGGCGCTCGTCTTCGTCGCCATCGGGCTTGGGCTCTACGGTT
This sequence comes from Parvibaculum sp., assembly GCF_045863935.1. Taxonomy (GTDB): domain Bacteria; phylum Pseudomonadota; class Alphaproteobacteria; order Parvibaculales; family Parvibaculaceae; genus Parvibaculum. The sequence continues at coordinate 26,991 of NZ_BTVP01000030.1, forward strand.
GGGCCTATTACGAGTCCGGCGCCTTCGAAGTCTTCGCGATGATCCAGAAGGGGCAATCCATGGAGGAGATCGCGGCCGCAATGGAGGCCGCCGATCGGGGCGCCCTCGGGCCCGCCTATTTTGCGGGCTTCCTTATCATGTTCCTCGCAAGCGCCGTCGCCGCCGTGCGCTGGCACCGCTTCGTTCTGATGGGCGAGGGCAATGGTGGCCTGATCCGCGCCGAGGACGGACGCTACATCTGGACCTTCATCAAGGTCATGTTGCTCTACTTCGTCGCAGTGGTTGCGCTCGTACTCGTTTTCGTCGGAATTGCAGGCATCGCTGGCTCATCGTCCGATGCAGGCAACACCGGCGTGGCGAGCATCCTCATGCTGATCTTCGGCATTGGCATTCTGGTCGGCTATCTGCTGGTTCTCGGCTTTCTGCTGCGGCTCATGCTTGCTCTGCCGGACGCCGCCATCGGCCAGCCCGGCAAGGTCATCGGGATTTTCTCGGCCTCGCAGGGCAATACCTGGCGCATGGCCGGCTACGGCATTCTGATCGGCCTCATCTACACGGTGATCCTGTTCGGACTGGTGCTGATCATGGGCCTTCTCGGCGCAGTACTCGGCGGGGGCGCCATTGCCGTGCTTCTGCTCGGTGCCGTCGGCCTTGCCGCCTACTTCTATTTCCTCATGCTCCAGATCACCATGCTCTCCGTCGCCTACCGCGAGATCGTCGGTCTTCCGGGCGGACACGAGGGTGAGGCGACCGTCGCAGAACCCTCTCCCGGCCTCTGATTGCGCTTTTGGACCGATTTAGATAGGGTCCGCTCACAAGGATCGGGAAAGGCGCGGGGACGTGCCTTAAGGGCTTGTTTTGGTTGCCCTTTTCGCCGCGGCATCCGGCCGCCATCGCAAAGTCCCGCGCGGATGCCCATCTATATGGGGCAGTTTCGTGCGGTTCCTGACAGGGATGATCCGAATGTCCGTACACGCCAAGATCAAGCGCATCACCGTGCCCGAGCTCCGCGCCCGCAAGGGGGCCGAGCCCATCGTCTCGCTGACCGCCTACCACGCCCACACCGCGCGCTATGTCGATCCTTATGTCGACTTCCTGCTCGTGGGCGACAGCCTCGGCATGGTCATGTACGGCATGGAGACGACGCTCGGCGTCACCCTCGACATGATGATTGCCCATGGCGCCGCCGTGGTGCGCGGCACCGAGCGCGCCCTTGTCGTGGTCGACATGCCCTTCGGCTCCTATGAAGAGAGCCCCGAAGTCGCCTTCCGCAATGCCGTCCGCGTCATCAAGGAAACGGGCTGCACGGCGGTGAAGATGGAAGGCGGCGCGCGCCTCGCGCCGACGATCCGCTATCTCGTCGACCGCGGCATCCCCGTCATGGCCCATATCGGCCTCACGCCGCAAAGCGTGCAGGTCATGGGCGGCTTCAAGGCGCAGGGCCGCGACGAGAGCGAATGGGCCGCCATCGAGGCCGATGCCCGCGCCGTCGCCGAGTCCGGTGCCTTCGCCGTCGTCGTCGAGGGCGTGGCCGAGCCGCTTGCCGCGCGCATCACCCGCCAGATCGAAATTCCGACCATCGGCATCGGCGCTTCGGCGGAGTGCGACGGTCAGATTCTCGTCCTGGAAGACATGCTGGGCCTCTCGCCCAGGCCGGCGAAATTCGTCCGCGAGTTCGCCACGCTTGGCGCCCAGATCGCGGGGGCTGCCGAGGCCTATGCCTGTGCCGTGCGCGAGCGCAGCTTCCCGGCGGTGGAACACACCTATGCCATGAAAAAGGCGAAATAGCTCAATCTCTTGCGGGGCCCTCGGGCCCCGTAACGCTGTTTGCCAATGGCCCTTCGCCGGGCTATTTTACGCGGCCTGCAGGGGGCGGGCGCCGGGCGCTTCCTCTGCGCCCTTCAGCTTTTCTCCGCGGAGTAGCCTTGTGACCGATCTCTTTCGCGAAGTCGAAGAAGACCTTCGCCGCGAACAATTCTCCAAACTTTGGGAAAAATACGGCACCTGGGTCATAGGCCTCGCCGTCGCCATCGTGCTTGTCACGGCGGCGGTCGTCGGTTGGCGCGCCTGGGTCCACTCGGCGCAGGTCGCGGATTCGGTGGCCTACGACGCTGCGGTGAAGGAAACGGCCGATGCCGCGCCGGCGGAAGCCGCCGAGGCCTTTGCCGCCCTCGCGGCGGAAATGGGCGGCGGCTACGAGACGCTCGCCTTGCTGCAGGAGGCCGACCGCCGTCTTGCCGCGGGCGAGGCGGATGCGGCCCGCGCGATCTACGAGAAGGTTGCAAACGATGACGGCGTGCCGGGCATCATGCGCGGCCTCGCCGCGATCAAGGCCGGGCTTCTCGTGGTCGATACCGCAAGCTACGAAGACATGAAGGCGCGAATGGCACAGCTCACCTCCGGCCAATCGCCCTGGCGTCAGAATGCGCTGGAGCTTGTCGCGCTCACCGCCATGCGGGCGGGCGAATGGCAGGAAGCCGATATCCGCGTCAAGGAAGTCATCGCCGATCCGGCGACGCCCGCCGGTCTTCGCGACCGCGCCCATGTCATGCAGGCGCTCATCGCGCCGCATCTGCCGCGCGCGGCGGCGGAGGGCGAGGCGGCTCCCGCGTCCGGAGAGCCCGCGTCCGCGGAAGAAACCCAATCGGAAACACAGGACGCTCCGGCATCCCCGGCGGCGACGGAGTAATGGCGATGACGACGGATTTCATGTCGGCTGCGATGCGGAAAAGCGGAACTCTTCTTCGTGTGGCGGCGGTCGCTCTTGCCCTTGGCTCGGTCGCGGGCTGCGATACCGTGAGCAACATGTTCTCCTCCGACGACAAGACGGTGCTGCCCGGCAAGCGCCTCTCCGTCATGGAGCTCGGCACCGCGCTGGAGGCCGATCCCGGCATTGCGGAAGAACTCGTCATCCTGCCGAAACCTTATGCTAACGATAGCTGGCCGCAGCCCGGCGGCACGCCCGACAACGCGAACTACCATCTCGCCGCCCCTGGTGCGCTCGATCGCCTCTGGTCCGTGAACGCCGGCGCCGGCTCCGCGCGTGTCGCGCAGCTCACCGCTTCGCCCATCATCGCCGGCGGCAAGATTTTCGTCCTCGATGCCGAATCGACGGCGCGTGCCTTCGATCAAAAGAGCGGCAAGGCTCTCTGGAGTACGAAGCTCGTGCCCGAAGACGAGGATGACGATGAAGGCCGCGGCGGCGGCGTCGCTTTCGACAACGGCCGGGTCTTCGTGGTGACAGGTTTCGGCACGGCGCATGCGCTCGACGCGGGCAGCGGTGCCGTGACATGGACCCAGACCATCGGCGAGCCCTTCCGCGCCTCGCCGACTGCGAATGGCGGCCGCGTCTTCGCCATCACCTCCGACAATCAGACGATCGCCTTCGCACAGGAAACGGGTGAAGTGCTCTGGCGCCATCGCGGCATCGTCGAAAGCGCCGGTGTCCTCAGCTCGACGAGCCCGGCCGTCGCTGGCTCGGTCGTCGTCGTTCCCTATTCTTCGGGCGAGCTCGTCGCGCTGCGCGTGGCCAACGGCACGCCGGTATGGTCGGACTCGCTCACCCGCACCGGCAATCTCACCTCGCTGAGCGAATTGAACGACATCGCGGGCCGCCCGGTCATCGACCGCGACCGCGTCTTCGCCATCAGCCATTCCGGCCGCATGGTTTCCATCGACCTGCGCACGGGCGAGCGTGCCTGGACGCGCGACATCGGCGGCGTGCAGACGCCCTGGGTCGCGGGCGACTATCTCTTCCTCATCACGAACTCGCAGGAACTGCTCGCGCTCTCGCGCCGCGACGGACGCATCCGCTGGATCACGCAGATGCCGCGCTGGGAAGACCCCGAAGACAAGGATGGTCCGATCGTCTGGTCGGGTCCCGTGCTCGTCAGCGACCGGCTTGTTCTCGTCTCGTCGACCGGCGATGCCGCCTCCGTCTCGCCTTACACGGGCGAGGTCCTCGGCCGCATCGATCTGCCGGATGGTGCACTCATCGCTCCTGTGGTCGCCGACGAAACGCTCTATGTCCTGACGGACGACGCCGCGCTGCTCGCGCTGAAGTGACGGGCGGCCACCGCGCCCCCGCGAACGGCATAAGAAGGGCCGCATAAAGTGTCATTCAAGGTCGCCATTGTCGGACGGCCCAATGTCGGCAAGTCCACCCTGTTCAACAGGCTGGTGGGACGAAAGCTCGCATTGGTGGACGACACGCCGGGCGTCACGCGCGACCGGCGCGAGGGCGATGCGCATCTCGGCGACCTCTCCTTCACCGTCATAGACACGGCCGGCCTCGAAGAGGGAACCGGTGACAGTCTCGAAGCGCGCATGCGCCGGCAGACGGAACTCGCCGTGGAGGAGGCCGATGTCTGCCTCTTTCTCATCGACGCGCGCGCCGGCGTGACGCCGCTCGACAAGCGCTTTTCCCAGATACTCCGCAAGTCGCCGACACCCGTCATTCTCGCCGCCAACAAATGCGAGGGGGGCGCGGGGCAGGCGGGCCGCATGGAAGCCTTCGAACTCGGCCTCGGCGCGCCGCTTCCGCTTTCCGCCGAACATGGCGAAGGTCTCGCCGATCTCTACGACGCGCTCGCCGAATTCGTGAAGGGTCTCGAGGAGAGCGAAGCCGAGCAGGCGCTCGACGACGCGCTCGCCGAAGAGCAGGAAGTCGCCGAAGGCTTCGATCCCGATGCGCCCTACGAGCCGGACCTCGAAGCGCCGCTCCGCATCGCCATTGTCGGCCGTCCGAATGTCGGCAAGTCGACCCTCGTGAACCAGCTCCTCGGCGAGGACCGCATGCTCACCGGCCCCGAGGCCGGCATCACGCGCGACAGCATCGGCATCGAATGGGCCTGGCGCGGCCGCCGCGTGAAGCTCTGGGACACGGCCGGCATGCGCCGCCGCGCCCGCGTGACCGAAAAGCTCGAAAAGCTCTCCGTCGCCGACACGCTCCGCGCCGTCCGCTTCGCCGAGGTCGCCGTCGTCCTGCTCGACGCCACGCAACCCTTCGAACGCCAGGACCTGCACATCGCCGATCTCGTGGAGCAAGAAGGGCGCGGCCTCATCATCGCGGTCAACAAATGGGACAAGGTCGATGAGCCGCAGGAAGTGCTCCGTATGCTGAAGGAGGAGCTGGAGCGGCTCCTGCCGCAGGTGCGCGGCGTGCCGATCGTCACCTTCTCCGCCTTGACGGGCAAGGGCACCGAAAAGCTCATGCCGGCCATCGAGCGTGTGCATGTGCTCTGGAACGCGCGCGTGCCGACCGCGCGGCTCAACCGCTGGCTCAGCGAGGCCGTCTCGCGCCACCAGCCGCCCGCCGCCAAGGGCCGCCCGGTAAACCTCAAATACATGTCGCAGGTGAAATCGCGCCCGCCGACCTTCGCGGTCTTCTCGAGCCGCGCCGACGAAGTGCCGACCTCCTACCGCCGCTACCTCGTGAACGCGCTGCGCGAAACGTTCAACCTGCCGGGCGTGCCCATCCGCCTTTTCATGCGCAAGGGCAAGAACCCCTACGAAGGCAGGAAGAGGCGCTGACGGACCTCAGGCCTTCATTTTCGCGTATTCGACGATCTCGCCATGTCGCGTGCAGTCCGGCATCGCGAGTTCGATGAACAGCGGAACGAGGTCGGCCGGCTTCGTCAGTGTCGTCGGGTCTTCGCCCGGCATGGCCTTCTTGCGCATCGCGGTGCGCGTCGGGCCGGGGCTCACGGAATTGACGCGGATCGGCGACTTTTCGACTTCCGCCGCCCAGGTCTTGACCATCGCGTCGAGCGCCGCCTTGGTGATCGAATAGGAGCCCCAATAGGGCTTGCACTTCTGCGCCGCGCCGGAGGTCACGAAGATCGCGCGCCCCGCATCGGAGCGCTTCAGCAGCGGCTCGAAGGAGCGGATCATCCGGTAATTGGCGGTCACATTGATGGCGAGCGTCTTGTCCCAGTCCTTCGGCTCCAGATGGGAAAGCGGCGTCAGCGTGCCGAGCGACCCCGCATTGCCGACGAGAATATCGAGCTTCCCCCAGCGCTCGAAAATCGTCGCGCCCAGCCGGTCGATGGCGGGCAGATCGGTCAGATCGAACGGCACCAGCGTCGCCTTGCCGCCCACCTTCCGGATTTCGTCGTCGACTTCTTCAAGTCCGCCGACGGTGCGCGCAACGAGGATCACATGCGCCCCCTCCGCCGCCATGCCAAGCGCCACGGCGCGCCCGATGCCGCGCGATGCGCCGGTAATGACCGCAATGCGGTCCTGCAAACGTCCGGTCATTCAGGAAATCCCGTCAGGCGATTTCGGCGAGAAGCGATAGCTGCCTTGTCCGCTGCTCGCCATCGAGATCGATAAGCGGCGTCGGATAGTCGCCGGTGAAACAATGATCCGTGAGTTGCGGATGCTCCTGGTCGCGATGGGTGAAGCCCATCGCACGATAGAGCCCGTCCACGGAAATGAACGCAAGGCTGTCGACGCCGATATAGGCGCGCATGCCCTCAAGGTCGTAGTTGGAGGCGAGAAGCTGGTCGCGCTCCGGCGTGTCGATGCCGTAAAAATCGGGATGCGTGATCGGCGGGCTTGCGACGCGCATATGCACTTCCTTCGCGCCCGCTTCATACATCATCTTCACGATCTTGATGGAGGTCGTCCCCCGCACCACGCTGTCGTCCACGAGAACGATGCGCTTGCCGTTCACGATGGCGCGGTTCGCATTGTGTTTGAGCTTCACGCCGAGTTGGCGGATGTGCTGCGTCGGCTCGATGAAGGTCCGGCCGACATAATGGTTGCGGATGATGCCGAGTTCGAAGGGAATGCCGCTCTCCGCGGCATAGCCGATCGCGGCGGGCACGCCCGAATCCGGCACCGGGATCACCACGTCGGCCTCCACGGCGGACTCGCGCGCGAGTTCCTGGCCCAGCCGCTTGCGGACATTGTAGACGCTCTTGCCGCCGACCACGCTGTCCGGCCGCGCGAAGTAGATGTATTCGAACACGCAAGGCCGCACATTCTGCGGCGGGAAGGGGTGCATCGACTCCACCTTGATCTTCCCGTCCTCGCGCGTGCAGATGACGACTTCGCCGGGATCGACCTCGCGCACGAACTCCGCGCCGATGATGTCGAAGGCGACCGTCTCCGAGGCGAGGACCGGCGCTCCCTGAAACTGGCCCAGCACCAGCGGGCGGATGCCGAGCGGGTCGCGCGCGCCGATGAGTTTCTTGTTGGTCAGCGCCACCAGCGCATAGGCGCCCTGGATCTGCCCCAGCGCATCCACGAAGCGCTCCATCACGCGCGGCTTCCGGCTCCGCGCGACAAGCTGCAGGATCGTTTCCGTATCCGAGGTCGACTGGAAGATCGCGCCGTCGCGCACGAGTTCGTTGCGCAGCGTGATGGCGTTGGTGAGATTGCCATTATGGGCAACGGCGAAGCCGCCGCCCCAGAGATCGGCGAAAAGCGGCTGCACGTTCCGGAGGATCGTTTCGCCCGTCGTCGAATAGCGCACATGGCCGATCGCCATTTCGCCTTTCAGCCGGTCGATCACCTTGGCCGACGAGAAGTGGTCGCCAACCAGCCCCAGCCTGCGCTCCGAATGGAAGTGCTCGCCATCATAGGCGACGATGCCCGCCGCTTCCTGTCCGCGATGCTGGAGGGCGTGCAGGCCGAGCGCCGTCAGCGCCGCGGCGTCCGAATGGCCGAGCAGGCCGAACACGCCGCATTCCTCGCGCAGCTTGTCGTCGTGAAATTCCCCCAGCAACTCATTGTCGCTCAAGGACAGATCGCCCGCCGGTTTTCGGTCCGGGAGGGACGGGGAGAGGTCGAGCTGCATCTGGTCGGACATCGCTGGGACTCCTGGAGCGTTTCCAGGCGAAGTGCCTCCTTTGAACGGAAGGTGGCGGTTCGCCGTCCGGAAACGCGACAAAACAACGACTTAGAACAGTGGAGCTTTCCGAAAACAAGCGAGACTGTTCTAAGAAATCAGGCATCTACTCCCCGGTCGTGTTCTCGAACAGACGATCGAGCCCCCTCCGTTCGGACGGGTTATACCCCGGCCCATTCTCCCTGTCAGCGCCCGAATCCGGGGCCGTCTGGCGCTGTTGCGCGGGGGCGGGCGCGGCCTCTTGACGCGGCGCGGGCGCGCTGGCTCGGGGCGCCGCCGTCTCCTGCGTCGAGGTTCCGCTGCCGGGCTGCGGTGCCAGCGAGAAGAGCAGGGCCGCCGTGCTTTCAATCGTCGGTTTCGTCCTGGCGGTGCGTATCCAGTCCGGCTGGTCGTCCGGGTTCGGCACCAGCCAGGCGAAGAAGAGATAGGCGACGGTCACGATCAGCAGTCCGCGCGCCAGCCCGAAAATGAAGCCGAGCGTCCGGTCCAGGAGTTCCGCGCGCTCATGCAGGTCCATCAGCCCGCCCGACCAGCGCGAGGTAAACGCCGCGCAGACCGCATAGGCGACGATGAAAATGCCGACAGCCGCGATGACGGCGGCAAGCCAGGGCGGCGAAATCGCGCCTCGCAGCACGGGCGTCAGATAGGGAAAGAGCCATAGCGCCGCAACGGCCCCCACGACCCAGGCGACGATCGACAATATTTCGTTGGTGAAGCCGCGCAGCAGCGCCAGCACGCTGGATACCAGCAATACGCCAATGACGATGAGGTCGAAAAGCGTCAAATCACTCTCCCGAAAGCCGAGAGCAGATCACGATGAAACGGAATTGCATTGCGATCCTGTTTCATCGTGAAAATCTGCTCGTCGCTTATAGTCTGGACCGTTTTCCGAAGAAAACGGTCCAGCCGGATTCTATCACATATCGCGGGCGCGGCGTCCGCCGGGTGCCTTCTGCCCCTCGGTCGCCAGATAGGCAATGAGACCCGCAAGGTCCGAAATTTCCGTGAACGCGAGGCCCGCGCCGCTGCGGCCCTTGGCCCCCCCCGCAGGCAGGATCGCGCGTGTAAATCCCAGTTTTTCGGCTTCTTTCAGCCGCGCATCCATCTGGCTGACCGGCCGCACCGCGCCTGAAAGGCTGATTTCGCCGAAGATCACGCAGTCGCTCGGCAGCGGCGCCCCGGTGATCGAGGAAATGAGCGCGGCGGCCACCGCGAGGTCGGCAGCCGGCTCGTTGATTCGCAGGCCCCCCGCCACATTCAGGTAAACGTCCTGTCCCGCGAGCGAGAGCCCGCAGCGCGCTTCCAGCACCGCCAGCACCATGGAGAGCCGCCCGCTGTCCCAGCCGACCACCGCGCGTCGCGGCGTGCCGAGCGGGCTCTGCGCGGTCAGCGCCTGGATTTCGACGAGCACGGGCCGCGTTCCCTCGATGCCTGCAAAGACCGCCGAGCCGCTCGTGCCTCCGTCGCGCTCGCCCAGAAAGAGCGCCGAGGGGTTCGGCACTTCCGCAAGCCCCAGCTCGCCCATCTCGAAGACGCCGATCTCGTTCGCCGGGCCGAAGCGGTTTTTCACCGCGCGCAGGATCCGGAACTGGTGCCCGCGTTCGCCCTCGAAATAGATGACCGCATCCACCATGTGCTCGACCACGCGCGGCCCCGCGATCTGGCCTTCCTTTGTCACATGGCCGACGAGAATGATCGCCGTGTTGTTCTTCTTGGCGAAGCGCACCAGTTCCTGCGCGGAGGCCCGCACCTGGGAAACGGTGCCGGGCGCGCTGTCGAGATTGTCCGCCCACATGGTCTGGATCGAGTCGATCACCACCGCGTCCGGCGCCTTTTGCCCTTCCAGCGTCCCGATGATGTCCTTCAGGTTCGTCTCCGCGCCGAGCTGCACCGGCGCCTCCGCGAGGCCGAGCCTGCGCGCCCGCATCCTGACCTGCGCGATCGCCTCTTCGCCGGAAATATAGACGACCGAATGGCCTTTCTGCGCCAGCGCCGCCATCGCCTGCAGCAGCAGCGTCGACTTGCCGATGCCCGGATCGCCGCCCACGAGAACGGCCGAGCCGGGCACCAGTCCGCCGCCCGTCACCCGGTCGAACTCGCCCACGCCCGTCACATAGCGCGGCGGCTCCGCGCTCTCGCCGCTCATCTCCACGAGTTCGATCCGGCGGCCCTTGCCCTGCAGCGCCTTCGCCGCCGGCCCCGCGCCCACGCCGCCCGCCGCGCCTGCTTCCTCGACAATGGTGTTCCACTCGCCGCAACTCTCGCAGCGCCCCGCCCAGCGCGGTGTCACCGCGCCGCAGGACTGGCAGACGAAGGTGCGGGAAGGGCGGGCCATCTTGCTTCTTTGCGGTTGTTCTCTGAACTTGCCAAACAAACGATGTCATCCCGGGATTTATTCCCGGGACCCATTGGCCTCGCACCTTGTGGAAGCGTGGATTGGGTCCCGGCAACGAGTGCCGGGATGACACCTTAATTTTATGCGGGCATCGTGCCCCTTACGGCTTCAGCACTTCCATCTGGATCGGCCCTTCCGCGCGGCCATGAATGAACTGGTCGACATATTCGTTGCCGCTGTCGTCCACTTCCGCGCGCGAGCCCGCCCAGATGATCTTGCCCTTGTGGATCATCGCCACCTTGTCGGCGATCTTGCGCACGCTCGCCATGTCATGCGTGATCGACAGCGTCGTCGCGCCGAGATCCTTCACGCTGTCGACGATCAGGTCGTTGATGACATCCGCCATGATCGGGTCGAGGCCCGTCGTCGGCTCGTCGAAGAAGATGATCTCCGGCTCCGTCGCGATCGCGCGCGCAAGGCCGACGCGCTTCTGCATGCCGCCCGAAAGCTCGGCGGGATAAAGCTCGCCCACTTCCGCCGCGAGCCCCACCTTCGCGAGCTTCTCGATGGCGATGTCCTTGGCCTGGCGGCGCTTCATCTTGCGGCCCTGGATGAGGCCGAAGGCGACATTCTCCCAGACGGGCAGGCTGTCGAACAGCGCCGCGCCCTGGAACAGCATGCCGAACTTGCGCAAGACCTTCTCGCGGTCGCTTGTATCCATCTTCAGCACGTTCTTGCCGTCGACGAAGATCTCGCCGCTGTCCGGCCGGATGATGCCGAGCACGCATTTGATCATCACCGACTTGCCGGTGCCCGAGCCGCCGATCACGACGAGCGACTCTCCCTTCGGCACGGTCAGGTTGATGCCGTCCAGCACCACCTTCTTGCCGAAGCGCTTGCAGACGTTCCTGAGTTCGATCTTTGCTTCGCTCATGGCCCGCCTCAATTCGCAAACAGCAGCGACGTCATCACGTAGTTCGCCGCGAGGATCAGGATGGAGGCCGTCACCACCGCGTTCGTCGTCGCCCGGCCCACGCCCTGCGCGCCGCCCTTCGAGTTGAAGCCGTGGAAGCAGCCCATGGTGGCGATGATGAAGCCGAACACCGCCGCCTTGATGAGGCCGGAAGTCACGTCGTCGAGCTTCAGGAAGTCCGCCGTGTTCTTGATGTAGACGCCGGCATTGAAGTCGAGCGATCCGGTCGACACCACGAAGCCGCCCATGATGCCGATGATGTCGGCAATGAACACGAGCAGCGGCAGCGTGATGACGGCGGCGACGACGCGCGGCACCACGAGATATTTATGCGGATTGGTCGACAGCGTCGTCAGCGCGTCGATCTGTTCGGTGACGCGCATCGTGCCGAGCTCCGCCGCGATCGCCGCCGACACGCGCCCCGCCACCATCAGCCCGCCGAGCACCGGCCCGAGTTCGCGCGTGATGCCGAGCGCGACGATGGTCGCGACGATCGATTCCGAGTTGAGGGAGTTGCCGCCGTAATAAATTTGCAGCGCCAGCGCGCCGCCCGTGAAGAAGGCCGTCAGCGCCACCACCGGCAGCGAGAAATAGCCGATGCGGAGCATCTGTTGCGCCACCAGCCGCCAGAAGAAGGGCGGCCGGAAAATATGGCTCACAGAGAGCCAGATGAAGCGCGCCAGCGCGCCGATTTCGGCGAGCGTGGCCAGCACCACCCGCCCGATGATCGCGAAGACCTTCACGCCTGCCCCCTGCCTTCCTTGTTCGTGCCGCTGCCCGTTTCGGGCACGGGAATGTATCGCCGCATGTACCGCCTGCCCAGTGCCGTCAGTATCTCGTAGCCGAGCGTGCCGGCCCGAAGCCCCACCTCGTCCACGCCGATATGCGGACCGATGAGTTCCGCCATGTCGCCGCGCTTCACAGCGCCCGCGGGCAGGTGGCTCACATCCGCCATCGCCATGTCCATCGAGACCCGCCCCGCGATGGGGCAGGCATGGCCTCCAATATGCACCATGCCGCCCGATTCGGGGCTCCCGCGCGAGGACAGTGCCCGGAAATAGCCATCCGCATAGCCCGCCGCCAGCACCGCGATGCGCGCCGGCGCCGCCGCCTCCCATGTCGCGCCATAGCCGACCGTCTCGCCGGGCGCGAGGTCCCGCAGCGCGATCACGCGGGCCTCCGCGCGGATCGTGGGCCGGAAGGGGTTGGCGCGGCCCGTGAAGGGGCTGCCGCCATAAAGGCTCACCCCCGGCCGCACCATGCCGAAGCGGTAGTCCGGGCCGAGATAGATGCCGCCCGAATTGGCGAGGCTCGCCGTGGCGCCGCGAAAGCGCGGGGCGAGCCGCGCCCATATCTCGCGGAAGCGGGCGAGCTGGCGCGCATTCTGCGGGTGCTCCCGGTCGTCCGAACAGGCGAGATGGCTCATCACGAGCGAAACCTCGACGCCCGCCGTGAGCGCCTCGTCTTGCGCCAGCAGGGCCGCATCGGCGGCGCTCATGCCGAGCCGGTTCATGCCGGTGTCGAAATGCAGCGCCACGGGAAGCCCGACGCCCGCCGCGCGCCATTCGGCAAGTTCGGCGAGCGAGGCGATGACGGGCCTGAGCCCATGCCGCCCGTAAAGCGCCGCCGTGCCGGGAAAGAGCCCGTTCAGCACATAAATCGCGGCCCCCGGCAGCACCGTCCTCAGTTCCGCGCCCTCATTGGCATCCGCCACGAAGAAGCTGCGGCAGCCTTCTTCGGCCAGCCGCCGCGCCACCGGCCCGAGCCCCAGCCCATAGGCGTCCGCCTTCACCACGGCCGCCACCTCCGCCCCCGCCGCCTCGCGGCCGAGCATCGCGTAATTCGCCGCCACCGCGTCGAGATCGACGGTAAGCACCGCGCCCGCCGCCGCCTCGCCGGATCTATCGCTGCTGTTCATGGGATGTGACGTATCGGGCAGGGCGCCAGGCCCTCCGGGCCGATTGTATTGCGGTTCCCGCGGATCATAGCGGATCGCGGCTGAAGGGAAAGTTGTTGCCGGATTAAAGGGTTAATGGGGCAAAATTGCGTGCGCGCCCACGCGCCCACGCCTCAAGCGCCCTTGAGCGCGCGCCGCGCCGCCTGCGGTTCGCGCTCGATCACGCGCAGCAGCATCCGGCTCGGCTGGTCCGGCGCGCGCCGCCCTTGCTCCCAGTCGCGCAGCGTGCCGACGGGAATCTTGAACGTGTCCGAAAATTCCTTCTGCGTCATGCCGAGCCGCGCCCGCATCGCCTTCACGTCGATCTCGGCCGGAATATGCACCCGCGCCGCCGCCCCCTTGCCGCGCGAAAAGGCGATGGCTTCCTTCAAGCCCTGCTTGATGTCGCGTCCAACCTTGCTCACATCGGCCTCCTGTAACTCGAAACCGCCTGCTTCACGGACAAAATCTAGACTACGGCATTGCCGTAGTCAACGGGGCGGTGCGTCCCCACCCCCAACACGTCATTGCCGGACCTGATCCGTCAATCCAGAAGGCGCGCACCTGTCCTCCGAAGCTGCGAAGCAGCGTAGGGGGATCGCGCGCCGTCTCGCTTCACAACGGCTCGCTTTGGCAACCCTCTCCCCGCAGGGGGAGAGGGAAGGGGCCCGCCGAAGCGGCGCAAGCCGCGTAGGTGGGAAGGGTGAGGGGGACAGCGTCAGTGGCCGCACCCTGTCACCACCCCAACCCCGTCATTGGTGGGTCACGCGAAAGCCCGCCACCCCAAGACGGCGCCCCCCCAAACCACAATGGC
>NZ_BTVP01000031.1:0-40087 GCF_045863935.1 Parvibaculum sp.
ACCACACCGGATACCCGGCAAACCCGAACGCGATGGGTTTCGCAGAGGAATCCCCGAGGGGAGGGTGGGGCGGTAAGCTCGGTGTATGACGGATTTCCGTGTACGCCAGTTAAGACGCGATATGACGGAGGCGGAGAAGCGGCTCTGGAGCCGCCTGCGTGGCAACAGGCTTGGCTGCCACTTTCGGCGCCAGCATCGTGTTGGTGCGTACATCGTCGATTTTGCGTGCCTCGAAAAAAGCTCATCGTTGAAGTCGATGGAGGGCAGCACAACGAGCCGCAGGGACTGGTGCGTGACGGTCGCCGGACGGCATTCCTGAACCGCGATGGCTACACGGTGCTTCGTTTCTGGAACAATGATGTGCTTGCGCGCACCGATGATGTGGTGGAAACGATCTGGAGTCATCTCAATCGCGTAGAACGCTAACCACCCACCCTCCCCTCGGGGAGGGTCAAACGGCCCTTTTGCGGCCTGTCGGCAAAAGCAAACCAACGGAGGGCCGTTTGGGGCGGGGGGACGCGGAAACACCCCCCAACCCTGTCTCAACCCCTTCTCCCGCGCTATAGTCCTCCTCGGGGGAACGGACGGAAGGAGACGAGACATGCGCGGCATCAAGATTGCGGTCCTCACCCTCATGGCGCTGATCGGCGCGGGCCTTGCGCCCGCCTTCGCGCAAGGCGCCTCGGAAGCCGCGACGGGCCGCGCCGTCGAGTGGCAGACCGGCGACGATGTCTTCGCTGCCGCCGAAGAACTCACCTTCGACCGCAAGGTGAAGGGCGCGCTCACCGCCGCCGGACAGATCGTCATTCTCACGCGCGATGCGGAGGTCGGCGGCGATACATGGATCGCGGGCCGCCGCGTCGCGGTCGAGGGCGAGCTTGACGGCGATCTTTCGATCCGCGCGCAGGAAGCGCTCATCAATGGCGAGGTGAAGGGCAACGTCACCTTCTACGGCCTCGACCTTTCGCTCGGGCCGGACGCCGAAATCGCGGGCAACGTCACCTATTACTCTCCCTCCGCCGCGCAGATCGACAAGGGCGCGAAGGTCGCGGGCGAGATCAATGGCGAGGATTTCGTGCCCGGCCGGGGCGTTGACGAGGCGGAGCCGCGCCCCCGTGGCAGCACGCGCGAGGCCTGGCGGCAGGAGCACATGCACGAACGCTGGGACGACCGCTCGGGTCTCGCCGCGCCGGGATATCACATGACGGCGCCGGGCGCCGTCTTCTTCGGCGCACTCGCCATTGCGTTCGCGCTTCTCGCGCCCGCCGCGACCATGCGCATGCGCGAAGGGCTCGCGGGCGAATGGGCGATCGCCTTCGGGCTCGGGCTTGCCTGGCTCGTCGGCCTGCCGGTGATGATCTTCGCCGTCGCCATCACCATTGTCGGCCTGCCGATCGCCTTCCTGCTGCTTCTGCTCTGGCCGCTCGGCATGCTCTTCGGCCTCGTCGCGACACTCGTCGCCTTTGGCGACTACATATCGAGCCGCATCGGCGAGTTCGGGCAGGGCACGCTCGGGCGCATCGTCGGCATCGTTCTCGCGACGGCCATCGTCTGGATCGGCATTTCCATCCCCATCCTCGGCGCGCTCATCTGGCTCGCCGCCGTCGCAGGCGGCATCGGCCTCCTCTATATCGGCTTCCGCAGCGAGCCGGTCTGAGGGGCGCGAGGGCAGTAAAAAGCGGGGAAAGGTTTTTGCGCTCGATGGGAGCGGAGTCCCTGCGTCTTTTCTTGTCCCCGCTCTCGCGCAACGGCACTTTTTGTCCGGCGGGGATAAATCGCAATCCTCCGTATGGGGAGGATAAGTCGGTCAAATGTAACGGTTCTATGACATTCGTATGACGGCCGTTCATCCGCCTTGTGCGGATTTCTTCCCAAGCGCCGGTATTGCAAGCCGGATTCGGCTTATGCCCGGGTAACGTCCGTCTACGGATTAATTATGCGGGCTCGCCGCCGAAGATGCCGGCAAAGGTCCGCTTCAGCGCGATGTCGGCATCGGCCATCGTCGCGGTGAGCCCGAGATCGGCGAGGCTCGTCACGCCGAACTGGCTGATGCCGCAGGGCACGATGCCGGCGAAGTGGTCGAGGTCCGGATCGACGTTCAGGCTAACCCCATGAAACGTCACCCATTTCCGGATGCGCACGCCGATGGCCGCGATCTTGTCTTCTGCCGTCAGCCCCTTTTCCGGCCGCCTGACCCACACGCCGACGCGGCCCTCGCGCAGCTCGCCCGTCACGTTGAACTCGGCCAGGGCCGCGATCAGCCAGCGCTCCAGGTCCTCCACGAAGGCGCGGACGTCGGGCTTGCGGCGCTTCAGGTCGAGCATCACATAGGCCACCCGCTGCCCGGGCCCGTGATAGGTGTATTGCCCGCCACGGCCTGTCTTGAAGACGGGAAAGCGTTTGGGATCAATGAGATCTCGGACGTCGGCGCTTGTGCCGGCCGTATAGAGCGGGGGGTGTTCCAGCAGCCAGACCAGCTCGCGCGCCCGGCCTTCGGCGATTGCCGTGACCCTTGCCTCCATTTCGGCCACTGCCTCGCCATAGGGCACGGGAAGGTCGGAAATCCGCCATTCCGGCGTTTCCGTCATCTCGCCGGCGAGGGGGAGCGGCTTAACCATGGGGTAACTCTAGCATGCGATTTTAGGTGCCGTATCAGTGCTTTGGGGCAAGTGGGGTCGCTCGTGAATTCCGTCAACAACGTCTTTGTCGAACTCTCGGTCGTGCTTGGCAAGACCACGCTGCCGATCCATCAGCTTTTGAAGATGGGTCGCGGCGCGGTGATTGAACTCGGCACGAAGCAGGACGAGGAGATATGGATCCTGGCCAATAACGTGCCCATCGCGCGCGGGCAGATCGTCGTGCAGGGCGAGCGGGTAGCGGTTTCCATCACCTCCGTCCTCACCGCATCGGAATCGAGCGCCCAGCATTCCTGACGGCTGCGATATCCCGGAAGCACTGAAGAAGGGCCCTTTACGGGCCTTTTTTGTTATTCTGCGGAATACATGTGTAAAAAATATAATTATACGGACGAGAGTTGAATTATAAGGCATAGTTGTTATGTCTAGCGGGAAATTGAATGGCACCGGGAGGTGCACGTGCTTCCGATCCTGGTCGATCTCGGTTCCCTCAAGGTGATTCTGGTGGGCGAGGGCGAAGCCGCCGGGAAGCGGCTTGCCGCTCTCGACCATGCCGGCGCCCAGGACCTGGAAATCTATTGCGAGGCGCCGTCCGCGGCCTTCACGAAGGAGGCCGGCAAGCGGCTCAAGGGGGCGAGGCCCGGCGACGAAGCGCTGACATCGGCGCATCTCGTGTTTCTGGCGGGGCTTGGCGACCGGGAAAGCGTGGCCCTTGCGGGCAAGGCTCGCGCCGCCGGGCGCCTGGTGAATACGGAGGACGTGAAGCCGCTTTGCGACTTTCACATTCCCTCCATCGTCCGCCGCGGCGATCTGGTGATCTCGGTCTCGACAGGCGGCAAGTCTCCGGGCCTTGCGCGGCGGCTTCGACGGTATCTCGAAGGGCTTTTCGGGCCCGAATGGGCGGGACGGCTCGACGAGCTTGGACGCCAGCGCAGGGCCTGGCGTGCGGAAGGTCATGAACTCGCGGAAATCGGCCGCAAGACCGATGCCTATATCGAAGAGAAAGGCTGGCTCGAATGACAGCTATCGATCTCAGAAAGCGTCCGGGCAAGGCAGCCATGGGCGAGGACCGCGCGGCCATCATGGACGCGGCGACCGTTGGCTCGCCCGTGCTGCAGCGCCTCCGCGACGCATATTCGGGCCTTTCGGGCATGGACCTGCTCGAAGCTACGATCAAGAAGGCATTTCCGGGCAAGATCGCGGTGGTTTCTTCCTTCGGGGCTGAATCCGCCGTGCTCCTTCACATGGTGGCGCAGGTCGATCCGTCGACGCCTGTGATCTTCCTCAATACCGGTAAGCTCTTTGGTGAGACGCTGCGCTACCGCGACCGGCTGCAGGAAAAGCTCGGCCTTACCGACATTCGCGCCGTCGGGCCGCACCCTGCCGATCTCTTGGCGCAGGACCCGAATGGAGGCCTGTGGAACGCCGATGCCGATGCCTGCTGCTTCATCCGCAAGGTCCTGCCGCTCGAGCGGGCGCTGAAGGGGTTCGATGCTTCGATCACCGGCCGCAAGCGCTTCCAGACGAATGCGCGCGCGGTCATGGAGCCGATCGAGGAGGAGAGGGTGCGCGCTACCGGCGAGCCGGGCACGGCCACGGGCACCCGTTTCAAGGTCAATCCGCTGGCCCACTGGACGCAGGAAGACCTTGAAGCCTATCTCGATGAGTACAAGCTGCCGCGCCATCCGCTGGTGAAGGACAACTACCTTTCCATCGGCTGCATGCCCTGCACCGAGCGCGTGCCGGAGGGCGGCTCCTATCGCGATGGCCGCTGGGTCGGCAAGGATAAGGACGAGTGCGGCATCCATCTCCCCAACAATCTTGATGGCGACGGCATTTAAGCCTTCTTTCCTGCCATTTGCCGCTTGAGCAAGCGTCAGGGATTTGTTACATCCGCCCGGCCCACGAGGCATGCGGTCGTGGCGGAATTGGTAGACGCGCAGCGTTGAGGTCGCTGTGGGGTAACTCCCGTGGAAGTTCGAGTCTTCTCGACCGCACCATCAGAGCCCTGAGGCTCGTTAAAGGGTTTTCCTCTCCCTTTTTGAATCGCCATTTTTTCGCGGTTTGCTCCGGCTTTTCGTGCCTCCCCGGCTGGCAGGCCGGGGGCAAATAGCGCACACTCGCCGCAATTCGGGACCGCGATTCACACGGGAGTGCGCGCTTGGCCGACCCGGCTCACACACATGTACCGGAGGAAACGGCGGAGGACGCCCTGTCGCCGGGATTCGTGCGTTCGGTGGTTGACGCGGTGGACCGTGCCGATGCCGCGCAGGCGCGCGAACTCGTTCTGCCGTTGCGGCCAGCCGACCTTGCCGAACTTTTCGAGCTCCTGCGCAATGAAGAGCGCGAGGTGCTCGTCGGCATGCTCGGCAGCGACCTCAACCCGGAGGTCCTGAGCGAGCTCGACGAAAGCGTGCGCGACCATGTGATCGAGCTTCTCGATCCGAAGGATATTGCGGCGGCGCTGACGGAAATGGATTCCGACGACGCCGTCTACCTCCTCGAAGACATGGATGAGGCGGAGCAGCGGCTCATCCTCGACCAGTTGCCGGCGAGCGAACGCGCCGCCCTCGAACAATCTCTCGACTATCCCGACTACAGCGCCGGCCGTCTCATGCAGCGCGAGCTCGTCGCTGTGCCGCCTTATTGGGATATCGGTCAGACCATCGACTATCTGCGCGAGGCGAAGGAGCTTCCGGACGAGTTCTACGAAATCTTCGTCGTCGATGCCGCCTACAAGCCATGCGGTACCGTGCCGCTTTCCCGCCTCATGCGGACCAAGCGTCCTGTGAAGATCTCGGACATCATGGAGGCCGAGCAGACGCTCATTCCCGTCGGCATGGACCAGGAAGAAGTGGCGCTTCAGTTCAGCAAGTACGACCTCATTTCCGCCGCCGTGGTGGACGAGGCGGGCCGCCTCGTCGGCGTCATCACGGTGGACGACATCGTGGAAGTTATCAGCGAGGAAGCGGCCGAGGATATCCGCCTTCTCGCAGGCGTTGGCGAGGAAGCGATCTCGGACACCGTCTTTCAGACGAGCCGGAGCCGCGTTCCCTGGCTTCTCGTGAATCTGGTGACGGCGGTCATCGCCGCTTCAGTCATCGCGCTTTTCGATGGCACGATCGAGCAGATGGTGGCGCTCGCCGTGCTCATGCCGATCGTGGCGTCGATGGGGGGCAATGCGGGCACGCAGACGATGACCGTTACCGTCCGCGCGCTGGCGACGCGCGATCTTGTACCCTTCAATGCCAGCCGCACAATCCTTCGCGAGTTCTGGGTCGGCATCGTCAATGGCTGCGTCTTCGCTCTGTTGCTCGGAGTTCTGGTTGCGTTGATTTTCGGCAATGAGTGGCTCGGTTTGGTCTTCGCATCGGCCATGATGATCAACCTGGTGGTGGCGAGCCTTACGGGTATTCTCGTACCCTTGGGGCTCGACAAGGTTGGTGCCGACCCCGCCGTATCTTCGGCCGTTTTCGTTACCACGATGACGGACGTTGTCGGTTTTTTCTCGTTTCTGGGCCTTGCGGCGCTGGTCTTGTTCTACTGAGCGACGGAGCAGAGGGAGGTTTCATGTTCAAGACGTTGAAATGGCGGGGTGTTTTCTCGCTGGCCTTTCTGCTTGTCGCGGCCCCCATGACGGCCTCCGCATCCGGCTGGAGCGAAGGTGCGCCGATGTCCACGGGCCGGGCCTTCGCGGGTGGCGCATTGCTTGGCAGCGACTTCTATGTGATCGGTGGCGACAGCACCTCCGGTCCGCGCACGGTCGCCGAAATTTACGACATGCGCGGGAATATCTGGCGCGCCGCTCCGGCGCTGCCGGTCGGCCTTCAGCAGTTCGGCATGGCCGCGCATGGCGGCAAGCTTTTCGTTTCGGGCGGATATGAAGCGCCTGCGCCGCAGCGGCAGGATTTCGTTACCTCCGGCGGCACATCCAGTTTGGCCGATGTGGCAGAAGCCGGGGATACCGCCAATAGCTGGGTCTACGATCCGCGTGTCGGTACGTGGCTCGGCACCGCCGACATGCCCGCCAGAAGAGCAGGGCACGGTCTCGTCTCTGTCGGCGGACGGATTTACGCGCTTGGCGGGCGCGGCGATGGCGCCTCGCGCGTCTGGGCCTACGATCCTGGCGCCGATAGCTGGGAGGCAGTCGGCGACGCCATGCCCGCACCGCGCGTCGCCGCGGCTTACGTTGCCGTCGACGGCCGCATCTATGCGATCGGCGGCCTGTCGGATGGTGCGGCTACGTCGCGCGTCGATATTTTCGATCCGTCCACGGGCAGGTGGGCCAGCGGCCCGGCCTTGCCAGCGCCGCGTTCGGGCCATGTCGCAGCCCTGCTCGACGGCAAGGTCCACGTTACGGGCGGAGAGCAGCGGGTGCCGCCACGCACCTATGGCGACCATTTCGTCCTCGACCTTGCGAACAATCGGTGGGAGCAGGCGAAGCCGATGCCGACGCCGCGCCACGGCTCCGTTGCCGCGGCGGCGGACGGAAAGTTCGTCGTGGTGGGTGGGAGCCCGGGGGCGGGCGTTTATACAGTCTTCACGGAATCCGACGTCGTGGATATCTACTCCGCCGAATGAATGTGCGGCCCACCCGATCGGGGCGGTGACGACGGCGTCAAGGGCGTGGCATAAACGCCCGGCAATAAAAGGAAAAAGCCCATGCTTCCGAACGACTATCCTTCGCTCGATTTCGATCTAGGTGAAACCGCCGACATGATCCGCGACACGGTGCGCGCATTCACCGCGGATAAAATCACGCCGCGTGCCGCCGAGATCGACCGCAGCAACGAGTTTCCGCGCGATCTCTGGCCGCAGCTCGGTGAGCTCGGTCTCCTGGGGATAACGGTCGAGGAAGAGTTTGGCGGCACTGGGCTTGGCTATCTCGAGCACGTCGTTGCGATGGAAGAGATCAGTCGCGGTTCGGCGAGCGTCGGCCTTTCCTACGGCGCGCATTCCAACCTCTGCGTGAACCAGCTTCGCCGCTGGGGCACGGATGCGCAGAAGCGGAAATACCTGCCCAAGCTCATGTCGGGTGAGCATGTCGGCGCGCTTGCCATGTCCGAGCCCGGTTCCGGTTCGGATGTCGTGTCGATGCGGCTCAAGGCGGAGAAAAAGGGCGACCGCTATGTGCTCAACGGCAACAAGATGTGGATTACCAACGGTCCCGATGCAGAAACGCTGATCGTCTATGCGAGGACCGATGCCAATGCGGGCCCGAAGGGGATCACGCCTTTCCTGATCGAGAAGGGCATGAAGGGTTTCAGCGCCGCCCAGAAACTCGACAAGCTCGGTATGCGCGGCTCAAACACCGCCGAACTCGTCTTCCAGGATTGCGAGGTCCCCGAGGATAATGTTCTCGGCAAGGTGAATGAGGGCGTACGCGTGCTGATGTCCGGCCTCGACTATGAGCGGGCGGTGCTCGCCGCCGGTCCGCTCGGCATCATGCAGGCCTGCATGGACGCGGTCGTGCCGTATGTCCATGAGCGCAAGCAGTTCGGCGAACCGATCGGCACATTCCAGCTCATGCAGGGCAAGCTCGCCGACATGTATTCGACGATGAATGCCTGCCGGGCCTATGTCTATGCCGTTGCGAAAGCCTGCGACCGGGGGCAGACGACGCGCAAGGATGCGGCCGGCGCGATCCTCTACGCCGCGGAAAAAGCGACATGGATGGCTCTGGAGGCGATCCAGGCGCTCGGCGGCAACGGGTACATTAACGACTATTCGACGGGCCGCCTGCTGCGCGACGCCAAGCTCTACGAGATCGGAGCGGGGACAAGCGAGATCCGCCGCATGCTGATCGGTCGCGAACTTTTCAACGAGACGGCGTGAGCCCTACTTTATCAGCTTCAGCCTGCGGAAGATTGCCGGTGCGATCCATGTGGCGTAGATGCCGATGCCCGTGATCGCGATATACCCGGTGATCGCGTCCGGCAGCCCCACCGCGGTTCCGCCCATCATCAGGACTTTCCGGAGCGCGAAGAGACCGGCGATGCCGCCGACGGCCATGAGCACCTGCAGCCACCAGGCGGGGAGGAGGGGCTTCTCGGGTGCTGCCTTGCGGTCGAGCGCGGCGCCTGCGAACCAGCCGAGCAGCAGAAACAGGACGCCCGCGATGCCGGTCGGTTCCTCGCCTTTCGGCCAGATCAGCCAGAGTGCCGGGATCGCGACGATGATGACCACGAAATCCATCCAGGCCGGCAGCTTGCGCCAGCGCGCGATGACGCGCTCATGTACGAGCACGGCGAAGATGGCGAGCGTGAAGAAGCCGAGCAGGATGCCGGCGAGCACGTCCTCGACGTCATGCACACCGAGATAGAGGCGGCTGAAGCAGACGCCGGCGGCAATGACGAGGGCTACCGCCCACGCCCATGGGCGTTTTATCTCGTAGGCCAGCCAGAGCCACATGGCGACAGCGACTTGCGCGTGACCGGAGGGAAGGCCGTAGGAATCCGCAACGCGGTCGGCGTCGAGTTGAAAGGCGGGGTCGGGGCGGGCGTCCTGCCAGAAGTCCTTCAGCCATGCATTGACCACAGCAGTCAGCGCGATCAGGACGGCGAGGCGGGAAAAAAGGGTCCTGTCCCAGAGCCAGTATCCGATGGGCATGAAGATCAGGAAGAACGGCGTGTATCCGAGGAAGGTGAAGCCGTTGAAGATGACGGTGGCCGCGTCGCTGCGTAAGGGCAGGACCCAGCTCAGGTCGTGCAGGAAGTTCTCCACCGATTTTCCCCCTTCTTTGGTCTGGCCTGTTTGGCCCGACATATTTCTAGGCTAGGTTTCCCCACGAATCCCGGCCGGTTGGCTAACTCTAGCGTGGAAACGAACACATGGCACAAGGCAGCGAAAAGGACCCCGTCGTCATCGTCAGTGCGGCGCGCACCCCCATGGGCGGGTTTCAGGGCGTGCTTGCGGGCAAAACCGGGCCTGAACTGGGCGCCATCGCCATTCAGGGGGCGGTTGAGCGGGCAGGGCTTGCGGCGACGGCCGTGGACGAGGTGCTGATGGGCTGCGTTCTTTCCGCCGGTCTCGGGCAAGCGCCCGCGCGGCAGGCGGCGCTCGGGGCCGGGCTCGACGAGGGCACGCCCAGCACGACCGTCAACAAGATGTGCGGGTCGGGCATGAAGGCCGTGATGATGGCGCAGGACGCGTTGGCGGCTGGGCGCGGCGACGTCGTGATCGCGGGCGGTCTCGAAAGCATGACGAACGCACCCTATCTGCTGCCAAAGGCGCGTGGCGGCATGCGGCTCGGCCACGGCGAGGTGAAGGACCACATGTTCCTCGACGGGCTGGAAGACGCTTACGAGGGCCGCTTGATGGGCTTCTATGCCGAGGAGACGGCGAAGCACTATCAGTTCACCCGCGAGCAGCAGGATGCCTATGCGCTCACATCGCTTGCCCGCGCGAAGAAGGCGGTGGAAGACGGCACCTTCTCCCATGAAATCGTGCCGGTCGAGGTGACGACGAAGAAGGGTGCTATCGAGGTTGTGAATGACGAGCAGCCGCTGACAGCCGATCCCGCAAAGATACCGACGCTGAAGCCCGCCTTTGCGGCAGGCGGTTCCGTAACGGCGGCGAATTCGAGTTCCATTTCCGACGGCGCCGCGGCACTTGTCCTCATGCGCCTTTCGGAAGCGGAGCGCCGTGGCCTGGCGCCGCTCGCTGCCATTCGCGGCCAGACCATGCATGCGCAGGCGCCAGCCTGGTTTTCGACCGCGCCGGTCGGGGCCATCTCGAAGCTCATGGAAAAGACCGGCTGGTCGGCAAGCGACATCGACCTCTGGGAAGTCAACGAGGCGTTTGCCGTGGTTGCGATGGCGGCCATCCGCGATCTTGGCCTCAGCCACGAGAACATGAATATCTATGGCGGCGCCTGCGCGCTCGGCCATCCAATCGGTGCATCCGGCGCGCGCATCCTTGTGACGCTGCTCAACGCCCTGAAGCAAACCGATACGAAGCGCGGCGTCGCCTCGCTCTGCATCGGGGGCGGCGAGGCGACGGCGGTCGCGATAGAGAGGCTGAACTAGCTCAGGCGGCAGCCTGGCCGAGCGTTGCCCTGACATGTTCGGCGAGGGCAATAAGGCCGTTCAGCGGGCGGATCAGCACTTCGATATGCGCGATCTCACCGGCCTCGTTCACCGTGATGCGGTCGATGCCCTTGAGTTTCTTGTCGCCGATGCGCGCGGTGAACTCGAGAATGATGTCCTGACCGTCGACCCATTCCTTGGTGTAGGTGAAATCCTCGAAACCCTGCATCACCGCCGTCAGGATCGCTATCACATAGGGCTTCGACGCCTTTGGCGTGAAGAAGGCGGGTGAGGAAATCATCGCGCCCTCTGCGACCAGCGCATCGAGGCGCGCGGCGTCGTGAGTCTCGACAAACTCGTACCAGCGGTTGAGGAAAGTTCTCGCTTCGTTGGACATGGCGTCCTCCCGAGGATTACTTCAGCACGCCCTGCAGCACGAGGCGCGTGTGAATGTCGATGAGCGTCTTCCGGTCGATCCGGCCTTTCGCATCGTACCATGTGCAAATGCCTGTCAGCATTGCGAGGATGGCGTATGCGCTGACAGGTATGTCGTCAATTTTGAACAGGCGTTTTTCTGTCCCGCGTTCGAGGATGTCGCAGAGCCGTTCTTCATAGGCGCGGCGCAAGGCGACGATCTTCTTGCGGTTTTTGGGGTCGAGGCTGCGCAATTCGGACGAGCCGATGAAGACCTCGCGCTTGCGTTCGATATGATAGGTGAGGTGAAAGGCGATGAAGGCCTTGAGCCGCGCAAGCGGGTCCTCGATGCCATCGAGTTCGGCGTCGACGCTCTGAAGCAGCGTCACCATGTGATTGTGGATGAGATCGAAAAGAAGGTCCTGCTTGGTCTCGATATGGTTGTAGAGGGAGCCGGGCTGCAGGCCGACCCGGGCCGCGAGCTGTCGCAGGCTCACCGCTTCGAAGCCGCGCTCGTGAATAAGGTCGAGCCCTGCCTCGCGGATGGCGGCGAGCGTCTTTTTGCCCGAGGAACCTGCCGTTCTGCTCAATAGACGATCCTTCGATTGAAGGCCGATCCGGGCCTTGCCTGATCCAGGATACGAACGTATGATCGTTTTTATAAAAAATCCAGTCCGGGATGGAATGCCGTGGCGATTCTGAAAACAAGCGTCAACACGCGGGATGCCCGCTTCAAGCAGAATGCGGAGGCGATGGGGCGGCTCACCGCCGCGCTCAACGAGGAGAGGGGGAGGGCGGCGCTTGGTGGCGACGAACGCTCCCGTGAGCGGCATGTTTCGCGCGGCAAGATGCTGCCGCGCGAACGCGTCTACGGGCTCATCGATCCGGGTACGCCCTTCCTCGAATTATCCCCGATGGCCGCGCATGACATGTATGGCGAGGCGATCAACGCTGCCGGCATCATTACGGGCATAGGGCGCATCGCTGGCCAGGAATGCGTCATCGTCTGCAACGATGCGACGATCAAGGGCGGTACCTATTATCCGGTTACGGTGAAGAAGCATCTCCGCGCGCAGGAAGTGGCGCTCGAAAACAATCTGCCCTGCTTCTATCTGGTGGATTCGGGTGGTGCGAACCTGCCGAACCAGGCGGACATCTTCCCCGACCGCGAGCATTTCGGCCGCATCTTCTACAATCAGGCGCGCATGTCGGCGAAAGGTATCCCGCAGGTTGCCGTCGTCATGGGGTCCTGCACGGCGGGCGGCGCCTATGTTCCAGCCATGTCCGACGAAACGGTGATCGTCCGCAAGCAGGGCACGATTTTCCTTGGCGGTCCGCCGCTGGTGAAGGCGGCGACGGGCGAGGTGGTGACGGCGGAAGACCTCGGCGGCGCGGATGTCCATTCCCGCAAGTCCGGCGTGACCGACCACTATGCTGTGGACGATGCCCATGCGCTTGCCATTGCGCGCCAGATTGCGGGCACGCTCAACCGGAAGAAGTCCATCGCCATTCCGCTCGCCGAACCGCGAGAGCCGCTCTACGACATGGCCGAGCTCGACGGCGTTGTGCCGTATTCGCTCTCGATCCAGTACGATGTGCGCGAGGTGATCGCGCGGCTGGTGGACGGCTCCGATTTCGACGAGTTCAAGAAGCTCTACGGCACCACGCTGGTCTGCGGTTTCGCGCATATCCACGGGCTGCCGGTCGGCATTATCGCAAATAACGGCATCCTCTTTTCGGAGTCGGCCCTGAAGGGGGCCCATTTCATCGAACTCTGCTGTCAGCGCAAGGTGCCGATTCTCTTTCTCCAGAACATTGCAGGTTTCATGGTGGGCCGTGAATATGAGACGGGCGGCATCGCCAAGGACGGCGCAAAGCTGGTGACGGCGGTGGCGTCGGCCAATGTGCCGAAGGTCACGCTGATCATCGGCGGCTCCTACGGCGCGGGCAATTACGGCATGTGCGGACGCGCCTATTCGCCCCGTTTTCTCTTCACCTGGCCCAATGCGCGGATATCCGTCATGGGCGGAGAGCAGGCGGCCAGCGTGCTCGCGACGGTGCATCGCGACGCGGAGAAGTGGACGCCGGAAGAAGCAGACGCCTTCAAGGCACCGATCCGCGCAAAATATGACGAGGAAGGGCACCCCTATTTCGCAACCGCGCGGCTTTGGGACGATGGAATCGTCGCTCCTTCGGAGACGCGGCGCGTTCTTGCGCTCGCATTCTCGGCTACTCTCAATGCGCCGATACCGGAGACGCCCTTTGGCGTCTTCCGGATGTGAGGAGGGGATAAATGTTCAAGACTCTTCTCATCGCCAATCGCGGCGAGATCACCGTCCGTATCATCCGCACCGCGCGGCGCATGGGCCTCAAGACCATTGCCGTCTATTCCGATGCTGACGCAAATGCCTATCACGTCGCGGAGGCGGACGAGGCATACCGGATCGGACCGGCGCCGGCTGCCGAAAGCTATCTCCGCATCGACGCCATTCTCGATGCCTGCGCGCGCTCGGGCGCGGAGGCGGTGCATCCCGGTTATGGATTCCTGTCGGAGAATGCGGGCTTTGCGGAGGCATGCGAGAAGGCCGGGCTCATTTTCGTCGGGCCGCCTGCGAGCGCCATCCGCGCCATGGGTCTCAAGGACGCCGCCAAGGCGCTCATGGAGAAGGCCAATGTGCCGGTGGTCCCTGGCTATCATGGGAATAACCAGGACGCGGACTTTCTCGGCGAGCAGGCAGTGAAGATCGGCTACCCCGTACTCATCAAGGCGGTCGCGGGCGGCGGCGGCAAGGGCATGCGTCGCGTCGACGACCCCGCCGACTTCGCCAGGGAACTCAAGAGCGCGCAGCGCGAGGCGGAGTCCGCCTTTGGCGATGAGCGTGTGCTTGTCGAAAAATATGTCGCACGACCGCGCCATATCGAGATTCAAGTCTTCGCGGATGGTCATGGGCAAGCCGTTTCGCTCTACGAGCGCGATTGCTCGCTGCAGCGCCGCCACCAGAAAGTGATCGAGGAGGCGCCGGCACCCGGTATGCCGCCTGAAATGCGGAAGGCTATGGGCGAGGCGGCGGTGGCCGCGGCGAAGGCCATCGGCTATCGCGGCGCGGGCACGGTCGAGTTCATTGCGGATGCGTCCGACGGGCTCAAGCCGGACGGGTTCTGGTTCATGGAAATGAACACGCGCCTTCAGGTCGAGCATCCGGTGACGGAGGCGATCACGGGGCTCGATCTTGTCGAGTGGCAGCTTCGTGTTGCGGCGGGCGAGCACCTGCCGCTCACGCAGGACAAGGTACCGCTGAAAGGCCACGCGGTCGAAGTGCGCCTCTATGCGGAAGACCCGGCGAAGAAGTTCTTTCCCTCGACCGGCAAGCTGCTGCGTCTTCGTCTCCCGTCAAACATGTCACATGTCCGTACCGACATGGGCGTGCGCGAGGACGATGAGGTGAGCATGTTCTACGATCCGATGATCGGAAAGATCATCGCGCATGGCGAGACACGGCTGATCACGCTTCGTACGCTCCGGGGATTTTTGTCTCGCATGGAGGTCGCGGGCCCAAAGACAAATCTCGCTTTTCTCGCCGCGACGATGGGCCACGAGGCCTTCATGGCCGGGGATATCGATACGGGCTTCATCGACCGGCATCTCGATCAGCTCGTCCCGAAGGGCGGGGCAGAGCCGCGCGTCCTTGCGCTTGGCGTCGCTGCGCATCTTCTCCGCCGGAAGGCGCAGTTGGAAGCTTCGCAGCGGCTGGGCGATGAACCCTTCTCGCCCTGGTCGGCGAGCGATAGCTGGGTTCCCGGCGGGCACCGCAGCGAGCAGATGAAATTTCTCGTGGCGGGCGAGGAAGTCATGCTCACCGTCGTTCCGGACGGAGAGGGCTGGCGTATTGTGGGCGCGCGCGAGGAGGGCGACGATATGCTCGCTTCCGCCGCCATGAGCGACGACAACGCGCTGACGGCGACGGTCGATGGCGTTCGTCTGAGCGCAGCTTGTGTCTCCAGGGGCGCGGGATTTATCCTCATCCACGAAGGAACGGCGACAGAGTTCGAAATCGCCGATCCGATGGATGTCGATGTTGCGTCCGACGCAGATACGGGTGCGCTCAAGGCGCCAATGCCCGGGAAGATTGTTCAGGTGCTGACCGAAGCCGGGGCAAGCGTCAAGAAGGGCGCGGCGCTCGTGGTCATGGAAGCGATGAAGATGGAGCAGACCTTGGTGGCAGGTGTCGATTCCGTGGTTGCCGCGGTGCATGCCGGTGTGGGCGACCAGATTGAGGCGGGGGCCGTGCTCGTTACCTTCGAGGAGAGCAAGGATTGACGGTTCATCTCGTCAAACTCTGCGTCGGTGCGGACGATATTTCAGACCTTGCTGAATGGCAGGCCGAGCGGCTTGCCGAAAAGAAGAAGCTCAAGCAGCCGCAGGTTCTCGCACATGTGACCCGCATGGCGCCGAAGCGCGCCGAGGAACTTCTCTCCGGAGGATCGCTCTACTGGGTCATGAAGGGCGTCATCCGGTGCCGCCAGAAGCTCATCGGGATCGAACCCTTTACCGACAATGAAGGCATCGGCCGCTGCCGCCTTGTGCTCGACAATGAAATTGTGCCGACGCGGCGGCAGGAGCGGCGACCCTTTCAGGGCTGGCGGTATCTGGAGGCCAAGGATGCGCCTGCGGATGTGAAAAAGGGCGAGGCGGGGGACGACATGCCCGAGGAAATGCGCCGGGAGCTCGAAGAACTCGGGCTTCTCTGACCCGCCCGAAAGAGCGGGTGACAGGCGGCAGCTCCCGTGCTGGTGTTGGAAAAACGTGAGGGAGGGACCATGCGCCGCGACATCGAGTTCAAGACGGAAGATGGCGTTGCCCTTCGTGGCTGGTTCTACCCGGGCAAGGGTGCAAAGGGGCCAGCACCTACGGTGGTCATGGCGCACGGCTTTTCCGCCGTGAAGGAAATGTACCTCGACGACTTCGCGGAATTCTTCGCGGAGGCAGGAATATCCTCGCTGGTTTACGATCATCGTAATTGCGGCGACAGCGATGGCGCCCCTCGCGGTCATCTCGATCCGCGACAGCAGATCGACGGCTATCGCGATGCGATTACTCATGCGCAAGCGATGGACGAAGTCGATCCGGACCGTATCGGCATCTGGGGCTCGAGTTATTCGGGAGGACATGTGCTGGTCGTCGGCGCAATCGACCGGCGCGTCAAATGCGTCGTTTCGCAAGTGCCGCTGGTTGCCGGTCTCGAGTCGGCGCGGCGGCTCATACGCGGCGATCACTGGAAGGCAATGCGGGCGGGATTTGAGGCGGATCGCGCCGCCCGGATGCGGGGTGAACCCGGCGTACGCGTTCCTGTGACGGCACCGGAGGGTGAGCTTTGCGCTTTGCCAACGGCGGATACCTACGAATTCTTCACCGAGTTCACGCGATCCAACTCGACGAAGTGGGAGAACGAGGTGACGCTCGAGTCCGTCGAGCTTTTCACCGAGTACGAGCCAGGGATATATGTATCGCGCATAGCGCCGACACCGCTTCTTCTCGTCGCGGCGCTTGAGGATCATCTGACACCCTACGACATGACGGCGGCGGCCTATGAGGCAGCGCTGGAGCCGAAGAGGTTCCTCACGCTGCCTTGCGGGCATTTTCAGGCCTATACAGGGGACATGTTCAAGATGTCCGCGCCGGTGCAACGCGACTGGTTCAAGGCGCATCTCTGAGCGCGCGTTCAGACCGGCATGTTGTCTATAAGACGTGTCCGGCCAATCTTCGCCGCAACGAGTATGCGGGCGGGACCGGAGGGCTTGTCCTCCGGGAAAGCGGCAAGGGAAGCGGCGTCGCGGATCTCAAGGTAGTCGAGTTTATCGAAGCCGAGCACGAGGATACGCTTCGACCCTTCGCTCACCGCTTCGGAGATCGGCTTTCCTTTGGCGACGTTCGCTGCCGTCTCGCGCAGGATGACGTTCAGTTGGCCGGCGGCCTTCCGCTCCTCCGGCGAGAGATAGACGTTGCGCGACGACATGGCGAGGCCGTCCGCTTCCCGCATGATAGGCCCGCCCAGAATTTCGACGGGAATGTCGAGGTCGGCAACCATGCGGCGGATCACCATGAGCTGCTGCCAATCCTTCTCACCGAAGATCGCGATTTCGGGCATCGCGCGGAGGATCAGCTTGGCGACGACCGTAGCGACGCCCGCAAAATGCGTTGGTCGAAACGTGCCTTCCAGAGGCTCCGTAACGCCGGTGAGCGAGATCGTGGTCGAGAAGCCTTCGGGATACATGTCGGCCGCGTCAGGCGCAAAAATGAGGTCGGCCTGGCCTTCCAACTTTGCGGCATCGGCTGCTTCGGTACGGGGATAAGCTGAGAAATCCTCGTTCGGCGCGAACTGGGTCGGGTTCACGAAAATGGAAACGACGACGCGGTCGGCTTTCGTTCGGGCGAGGTCGATGAGCGACAGGTGTCCTTCATGGAGTGCTCCCATGGTCGGCACGAGCGCAACGCTCAGGCCCTCCTTGCGCCAGGCGGCGACAGCCTCGCGGAGGTCGGCGGCGCTGCGTGCGACGGGAATCTTGTAGCTCGCGGTATCGAGCGGCATGGGGCAAGTCCTCCGGAAAAACCGCGCGGAAGATAGCGGCGAAGAGACAGGACATCAATTCCAGTCGTAAACGCCGCCGCGAGCCCTATATCTCTGTCATGTACAGGATGATAGCAGCAGCGTTTCTCGCTTTTCTTGCCGCGTCGCCCGCCTTCGCGCGCGGTCCGGTTGCGCCGGAAGCCCCGCAGCTTCAGACGATCGAAAATCCGGCGCCGAAGGCTGAACCACGCAAGAGCTTCGTTCCCGGCCATAAAAGCGAGTATGGCGGCTGGGTTCGGCCGCAAATGCGCGAAGGCCCACCCATTCCGCCCGTGTCACCCACGGAGGAATCCAAAGGATATGTCCCCGGCCACTACGACAGCGAAGGCCGCTGGGTGCCTGGCCAACCGAGATAGAAATCAGGCCAGGCGGCCTTCGATCGCCTTGCTGTAGAGCGTCTCGTAATCGGCGACGCTCATGGGGAGCGGGTTGCCACCGGTGCACGGGTCTTCCAGCGCCATGGGAGCCGCTTCCGGGATGACGTCTAGATCGACGCCGATTTCCTTCAGCGTGTGCGGAATGCCGACTTCCTCGCGCAACGCCAGAACCCAGTCCACGAAGCCTGAAAAGCTCTGCTTCCGGAGATCGAGATAGCGTGCTGCCGCCGTCAGCTTCTCCTCGACCACTGTCTTGTTGTGAACCAGCACATAGGGCATCACCACCGCGTTGGTGAGACCGTGATGCGTGCCGCGCAGCGAGGAGCAGGGGTGGCTCATCGCGTGCATCGAGCCGAGTCCCTTCTGGAAGGCCGTTGCGCCCATGGAGGAGGCCGCCAACATGAAGGCGCGCGCCTCGACGTTGCTGCCGCGCCTCGTCGCTTCCGGCAGCCAATCCTTCACCAGCCGCATCCCTTCGAGAGCGACGCCCTGCGCCAGCGGATGCCAGAAAGGCGAGCACCAGGCTTCGAGATTGTGAGAGAGGGCGTCCATGCCCGTCGCTGCCGTGATGTGTGGCGGGAGGCCGGTGGTCAGTTCGGGATCGCAGATGACATCGACAGGCATCATCTTCGGATGGAAGATGATCTTCTTCGTGTGGTCGCTTTCATCCGTGATGACGGCGGCGCGGCCGACCTCGGAGCCGGTTCCGGCTGTCGTCGGCACGGCGATCACCGGCGCGATGCCCTTCGGATCTGCCCGCGTCCACCAGTCCTCGCGGTCTTCATAATCCCACATGGGCCGTGTCTGCCCCGACATAAAAGCGATGGCCTTGCCGGCATCCATCGCGCTGCCGCCACCTATGACGATGACGCCGTCGTGCTTTCCGTTCCGGAAGACCTTGAGGCCGGCTTCCACGTCCGAGCCGACCGGGTTCGGATGCACGTCCGTGAAGAGCGCAGGCGGAATGCCGTTCTTTTCCAGAAGGGCAAGCGCCTCGGCGATCATCGGGAGCGGCTTCAGGCCGGGATCGGTTACGAGGAGCGGGCGGTTTATCCCCGCCACTGAACAGGCCTCCGCAAGTTCCTGGATGCGCCCCGGTCCGAAGCGCATTTTCGTCGGGAAGTTCCAGTTGCCGTTCAAGCTCGGATAGGTGTCGATCATTTTGTTTTCGTTCTCAGGTGATAGCTCTTCGGCCGGGTGACGAATTCGTAGCCGACGCGCGAAAGGGTGGCGCCTCGTCCGGTGTCTTTCACGCCGGTCCAGGCGAGGGCAGGGTCGAGATAGTCGCAGCGGTTGAGGAAGAAGGTGCCGGTGTCGATCTGCTCACCGATCTTTTCCCCGGCCTCCTCGTCTTCCGTCCAGACGGAGGCAGTCAGTCCGTAGGGACTGTCATTCATCAGCTGGATCGCTTCCTCGTCGGAGGTGACTTTCATGATGCCGATGACGGGGCCGAAAGTCTCCTCACGCATCACATCCATCTGGTGGTTCACATCGACAAGGACTTCCGGACCCAGATAGGGCGTACCTGCCTTGGAGGCGGGAAACTGCGCCTCTCCGATCAGCGCCCGTGCGCCGGCGCGTTTTGCCTGTTCGATCTGGCCGCGAACGAACGTTGCGGCAGAGGCGCGCACCATAGGACCGATCGTGGTTTCGGGATCGAGCGGGCTGCCGAGCTTGTATTTCTTCGTTAGTTCAACGAAGCCCTCTACGAAATCGTCGTAGACGTCGGCATGAACGTAGAGCCGTTCCTTGCCGCAGCACGATTGGCCGGAGTTGAAATAGGCGCCGTCCACGAGGTTTTCGACGGCGAAGGGAAGATTGGCGTCGGCGCGCACATAGGCGGGATCCTTGCCGCCGAGTTCAAGGCCAACATTGATGAACCTGCCGGAGGCTGCCTTGACGACCGCGTGCCCGCCAGCGACAGAGCCGGTGAACATCACCTGGTCCGTGCGTGGGTCGGCGATCGTTCGTTCCGTCATCTCGTGGCTCATATGCACGACCTGGAAGAGTCCGTCCGGCGCGCCCGCCTTGGCGAAGGCGGTTGCAAAGCGTTCGGCGCAAAGCGGGGTCTGGCCCGAATGCTTCAGGATCACCGTATTGCCAGCCATGATTGCGGGCACCACCGAGTTGACGGCGATCAGATAGGGGTAGTTCCAGGCCGCGACCACGAGCACCGCGCCAACCGGTTCGCGCCGGACCCAGCGGCGGAAGCCCTCCTTGGGACCTGCATCGACGTCGGCGAGCGCGTCGCCTGCGATCGCGATCATGTAGCGTGCGCGTTCCTCGAAACCCCTCATCTCACCGGCGCCGAAAGCGATGGGCCTTCCCATCTGCCAGGCGAGCTCCGGCACGATCTCGTCCTTCATGGCAAGGAAGGTCTCCACGAAGCGCAGACAGAGCGCGGCGCGCTCCGCGACGGGTACATATTTCCAGGCGGCCTGAGCCGCTTTCGCAGCGGACAAGGCGCCGTCGACCTCGGCCCATGTCGCCAGGGGGCGTTCCGCGTAAATGCTCCCGTCGACCGGGGATATGACTTTCAGGGTGTCGCTCATCCTCGTTCGAAGCCTCTCATCAATTCCCAGTCGGTGACACGGCGTTCATATTCCATCTGCTCCCAGCGTCCCGTGTGGAGGTAGTGCTCGACAACGTCATCGCCGAGGGCGGCGCGGAGCGTATCCGATTTTTCAAGCGCCGTAAGTGCGTCACGTAGGCTCTTTGGCAGGGAGGGGATGCCTGCGCCGCCATAAGCATCGCCCGTAAACTCGGGCTCGAGGCTCAGCTTCTGTTCCACGCCCTGAAGGCCAGTGGCGAGCAGGGCGGCATAAGCCAGATAAGGGTTCAGGTCGGCGCCACCGACGCGGCATTCGATGCGCAGGCTCTTACCATGGCCGCACATCCGGAAGCCCGCCGTGCGATTGTCGTTCGACCATACGACATTGGTAGGCGCGAACGAGCCGCTCACGAAGCGCTTGTAGGAGTTCACGACGGGCGCAAGGAAGTAGGTCATCTCATGCGCGTGGCGCAGCTGCCCCGCCAGGAAGTTCTGACAGAGGTCGGACATGCCGTAAGGCTTCGCCTTTTCGTCAAAGAAGTGCGCGTCCTTGGCCTTCTCATCCCAGAGCGACATGTGAATGTGACAGGACGACCCGGCCTGCTCGTAGTTCCACTTCGCCATGAAAGTCACGGCCTTGCCGTGCAGCCATGCGATTTCCTTGATGCCGTTCTTGAGGAGCGTGTGACGGTCAGCCATCTCCAGCGCTTCTGCATAACGAACGTTGATTTCTTCCTGCCCGGGACCCCACTCGCCTTTGGAATTCTCAACGGGAATGCCGGCGCCTTCGAGGCCTGTGCGGATCGCCCGCATGATGCCTTCTTCCTTGGTGGTGGCAAAGACGTGATAGTCCTCGATGTACCAATTCGGCGTCTTGAGGCCTCTGTATCGCTTCTCGTGCGCGCCTTCATAAGTCTCGTCGAAGAGATAGAACTCAAGCTCGGACGCCATGAAGGCTTTCATTTTCATGGCGGCGAGGCGCTTCAACTGCTTCTTGAGAATGGAGCGCGGTGCGTGAGGAATATCCTCCCCGTGATGGTCGACGGTATCGCAGATAACGATGGCCGTTCCGGGTAGCCAGGGAACGCGGCGGAGGGTGGACAGGTCGGGTTTCAGCGCAAAGTCGCCATATCCCTGAGCCCAGCTCGCGGCCTTGTAGCCCGGGACCGGTTCCATGTCGGTATCGACCGTGAGGAGGTAGTTGCAGGCGTGGGTTTCGTGAACGCCCGTGTCGAGGAAGAAGGGGGCTGTCATCCTCTTTCCGACCAGTCGCCCCTGCATATCCGGCATGGCCATGACGACGGTGTCGATGTCGCCGGATGAAACAAGGTCGGAAAGCTGGTCGAGAGTGAGCATGCCATTCATTCGAAAGAATCCTGGAAGTTGTCGCCAAGGAGATGAAGGGCGGCCCCCGCCCACGGTCTTCTGCCAAGTGTAGCCGCAGAGACGGGGGAGGCCGCAAGGGGGGCTGTTGACGCCCTCTTCCGGAGCACCCAGACTCCGCACGATTCGACCGGGTGTCGAAGATTTCGGGAGCGGGCGGGCTAATGACAGGCGAGTTGCGGGCGAAACGGCCCGCTCATGTAATTGTACTCGGCAACGAAAAGGGCGGTTCGGGAAAAACGACGACCGCCATGCATGTCATTGCGCATCTCCTGCATGCGGGATATCGCGTCGGATCGATTGACCTCGACGGACGCCAGAGGTCCCTGACACGCTATGTCGAAAACCGGCGGATATGGGCGGATGCCGCCAACGTCAATCTGGTCATGCCGGAGCATGTTGTCATCATGCGTTCGGCACTTGAGACCGTGGCGGAGGCAAATGCGGCCGAGGAGGCGGAGCTTTCCGAGACGGTGGCCCGGCTTTCAGAGGGCAACGACTTCCTGGTGATCGACTGCCCCGGCAGCGACAACAATCTGTCGCGGCTCGGGCATGCGCTGGCCGACACTCTCATCACGCCGATGAACGACAGTTTCGTGGATTTCGACTTGCTGGGACGGGTCGATCCGCAGACCTACAGGGTCAAGGGACCGAGCGTTTACAGCGAGATGGTGTGGGAGTGCCGCAAACGAAGAGCCGTCTCCGACGGGGGTGAGATCGACTGGATTGTC
Source organism: Parvibaculum sp. (assembly GCF_045863935.1). GTDB lineage: Bacteria > Pseudomonadota > Alphaproteobacteria > Parvibaculales > Parvibaculaceae > Parvibaculum. The sequence goes on from NZ_BTVP01000031.1 coordinate 22,746, forward strand.
ATTCGCAACCGACTTTCCCATGTCGATGCGAAGAACAAGAGACGGGTCGAGGCCGTGCTCGATGCACTTGCCCAACGGATTGGCTTCCGTTGCGGGCCGGGCTTCGGCGAGCGGGTCATTTTCCGCGAGATGTTTCCATCCGGACTAACGCTTCTCGATCTCAGGGAGGAGGGGGTCGACGCACAAATGTCGATGTCCCATGTTGCCGCGCGTGCAGAAGTCCGCGCGCTCACGGAGGCGCTCGATCTGCCAGACTTGTCCCGGGAAGAGGCCTGACTTCAGGCGTTAACCGCGCCGCTTTTCCTTGCTCTCGTCCGACTGGGGCATGGTCCAGTTCGAAGGCGGGATCGGGATGCACTGGATCGCTTCGCGGGCGAGGCGCCCACAAGCGTTGCGCGCCGCCTTTTCGCCATCGAATCCGCCAAAGCGCGAACGATAGAGCGTGCGGTTGTCAGCCGTCTTGACGGGCACCGTGACGGGCACGGCGTCGCCGAGTTCCGATGGGGCCGCGCGCATGGCCTTGCGGATGCTATCCACGGCGTCGGATTGCTCAGCATAGGCGCCGATCTGAATAATCCATGTTCCTTCAGGGATGAGCGGATCTCCCTCGTGCCACGACTGTGCCGCCAAAGGTTCACGACGTGCCGGATCGTTGGCGGCAGTACGGAGCAGGGGACTTGCGGCAGCATCCGGATTGATTGCCGCGTTCGCGGGAGCGACAAGGAAATTGCCTATCTCGCGGCCGGCCATGCGTACTGGACCTTCGGCCTTGTGGAACGCCGCTACGGCATAGGCTGTCACGCTGTCCACTGGCGCCGTGTTGGCGGCTGTACCCGGTTCCACGGACAGCTCGGGCTTCGTGGCTGGCAATGCGGCCATTTCGACGGGTGCCGGCAATTCGGTGCCTATGCCACCTTCTGCATAGGTTTCTTCATCCGGGTCGCGTTCGTCCTCGATCGCGGATGCGAGCTGGAACAGCTCGGAGCGATCCTCGTCCGCCACCAGGCCTGCAGGCCGGACGATCGGTTTCGGAGCCGGCGCGAGCGCCGCAAAGCGGGTGTTGCCATCCTTCATCGCCACCGCTTTGGGGAAGGCGCGGTCGAGGATGTCAATCATATGGGCATCGCGAATCTTCGCCTTCTCGCCTCCCATAACGACGCCGATCAGGAACTTGTTATCGCGTTCCACGGTGGCCGTAAGGTTGAAGCCGGAGGCATTGGTGTAGCCGGTCTTGAGACCCGTGGTGCCTTCGTATTTGCCGAGCAGGTGATTGTGGTTCCGAATGCGGGACTTCCCCCAAACGAAGTATTCCGTTCCGAAGTAGTGGTAATACTGCGGGAAGTCCTCGCGGATACGCTTCGCAAGCGTCGCCTGGTCGCGCGCGGTTGTCTTCTGGGCGTCGTTGGGGAGGCCGGACGCATTCTTGTAGGTCGTGCGGGACATGCCGATTTCCCGCGCCTTTTTTGTCATCATGACCGCGAAGTCGTCTTCCGTGCCGGCAAGGAAGGCGCCTGTCGCGGAGGCGACGTCATTGGCCGAGCGCGTGACCAGTGAGAGGATCGCGTCTTCAACGCTGATGGTCTGGCCAGGACGGAGTCCAAGCTTCGACGGTGGCATGCCCGCGCCGCGTGGCGTCATCGTGATGCGCGATTTCAACGTGAATTTATTGGAGTCCAATCCCTCGAAGAGGAGATAGAGGGTCATCACCTTGGTGAGGGAGGCGGGATAGCGATATTCGTCGGCATTACGGGAATAAAGGACGGTGCCTGTATAGGCATCCATCACAAGCGCCGCCGATTTGGGCGTCGCCGCATGGACTGGAAGTGCCAAAGCCCAAACAAAAGCGGCCAGCATGCTAGCCACCAACAGGCGAGCAGCCATGCCCGTCAGGTTTGAGGATTTGCGCGCAGTACTCGTGAGCGCAGGCCCCTGCATGTCACTTTAACCCCTCTTACGGCACACCCTGCCTGTGTGTGCCATGAACTTATCCCCAGAAACTGTAGTGGCAGAACCACAGTTTGCGAAGACCCTCCACACGAAAAATCGCCAAAAATCTCAAGTATCTCGTGCTGTTAGGGTTCTGGGACGAGGATAGGCAGCGTGTGTTACCAATTTATTAACAGGGTTAATATTTTGTTAACCGGTCGAGCCCTTGCCGCGCCGGCCGGCGCAAGGTTCCAAGGCGCGTGGGGGCTTGGGAGGGCCAGCCGGAATTGGTGTTCTCGATCGTCTAACCAAGGGGAGGGCGCACGAGACACGTCGCGGCGCTGCCGAATCCGTCTACGATTGGGATCGATCTTTGATTTTCGCTATGGTCGACTATCTATCAAAGAGTTGGAAGATTTAGAGTGACTGCCGGCAGGCCAGGGTCTGCGGCAGGAAGGATTTCGGCAGGAATGGGGTATGTCTGACGACAGGCGGCGCGGTGATGATGACGGAGGCGCAGGTACCGGGGTCATCACGAAGACGAAGCCGAAGACCAAAAAGCCCTCGCTCTACAAGGTGTTGCTGCTCAACGACGATTACACACCGATGGAATTCGTCGTTCATGTGCTGGAACACTTCTTCAACAAGGGGCGTGAAGAGGCCACATTGATCATGCTCCATGTTCATCAACATGGCGTGGGTGTTTGCGGCTTGTATACGTATGAAGTGGCGGAGACGAAGGTGACGCAGGTGATGGATTTTGCGCGCCAGCACCAGCATCCGCTGCAATGTACGATGGAGAGAGAGTAACCGTTCGTAGTAGCGCGTTCAGGCTGTACCCAAGTTCAGCAGAAGGGAAGGTTCGGAGTGCCGACGTTTTCACGAAATCTGGAGGAGGGGCTTCATCGTGCGTTGGCGCTTGCCAATGAGCGCAACCACGAATACGCGACCCTGGAACACCTTCTGCTTTCCCTGATGGACGATTCCGATGCCGCCGCGGTGATGCGCGCGTGCAATGTCGACATGGACCTGTTGCGGCAGCAGCTGACGAACTACGTCGACAACGAACTTTCGAGCCTCGTCGTCGAGAATGGCGAGGACTCGAAGCCAACGGCGGGGTTCCAGCGCGTCATTCAGCGTGCCGTCATTCATGTACAGTCTTCCGGCCGAGAGGAAGTGACAGGCGCAAACGTGCTTGTTGCGATGTTTGCCGAGCGGGAGAGCCACGCCGCCTATTTCCTGCAGGAGCAGGATATGACGCGGTATGACGCTGTAAATTACATCAGTCACGGTATCGCGAAGCGCGGCGACATGAGCGAGACCCGACCAGTGCGCGGTGCGCAGGAAGAGGCGGAGACCGGAGAGCGGGGCGCGCGCAAGGAGCGCACAACCGAAGCGCTCGACAATTACTGCGTAAACCTCAACGAAAAGGCGAAGCAGGGGAAAATCGACCCGCTGATCGGTCGCGAGCGCGAAGTGGAACGCACGATCCAGATTCTGTGCCGCCGGTCCAAGAACAATCCTCTCTTCGTAGGCGATCCGGGCGTTGGCAAGACTGCCATCGCTGAAGGGCTTGCCCGCCGTATCGTGAAGGGCGAGGTGCCGGAAGTCCTCAGGAACGCAACGATCTTCTCGCTGGACATGGGAACGCTGCTCGCGGGCACGCGTTATCGCGGCGACTTTGAAGAGCGCATCAAGGCTGTCATCAAAGAGATCGAAGCCTATCCCGGCGCGATCATGTTCATCGACGAAATCCACACGGTGATCGGCGCCGGTGCGACGAGTGGTGGGGCGATGGATGCCTCGAACCTTCTGAAGCCTGCGCTCGCAAGCGGATCGGTGCGCTGCATCGGTTCGACAACGTACAAGGAATACCGGCAGCACTTTGAAAAGGACCGGGCGCTGGTCCGGCGGTTCCAGAAGATCGATGTTGCCGAGCCGTCGATCCCTGACTCGATCAAAATACTCAAGGGGCTGAAGCCCTATTTCGAGGAGTTCCACAAGGTCCGCTACACCAATGATGCGGTGAAGGCGGCGGTGGACCTGTCCGCCAAGTACATGCATGACCGGAAGCTGCCCGACAAGGCGATCGACGTGATCGACGAGGCTGGCGCTTCGCAGATGCTTCTTGCGGAATCCCGGCGCAAGAAGACGATCGGCGTTGCCGAGATCGAAGCGGTGGTTGCCACCATGGCGCGTATCCCGCCGAAATCGGTTTCGAAAAGCGATACCGAGAAGCTCAAGGATCTGGATACCGAGTTGAAGCGGGTGGTGTTCGGGCAGGATGCTGCCATCGATGCGCTTGCCGCATCGATCAAGCTCGCCCGCGCGGGGCTTCGCGAAGCAGAGAAGCCGATTGGCTGCTATCTCTTCTCAGGCCCGACTGGCGTCGGCAAGACCGAGGTGGCGCGTCAGCTCGCGGCGGTTCTGGGTGTCGAGATGCTCCGCTTCGACATGTCCGAATACATGGAGCGCCACACGGTATCGCGTCTCATTGGCGCACCGCCTGGCTATGTAGGGTTCGATCAGGGCGGTTTGCTGACGGACGGCGTCGATCAGCATCCGCATTGCGTTCTGCTGCTCGACGAGATCGAGAAGGCGCACCCGGATCTCTTCAATATCCTGCTGCAGGTGATGGATCACGGGAAGTTGACGGATCACAACGGCAAGAAGATCGACTTCCGGAATGTGGTTCTCATCATGACTACCAACGCCGGTGCGGCCGACATGGCCAAGCCGACGATTGGCTTCTCGCAAAAGAAGCGGGTGGGCGACGACGAGGACGCGATCAAGCGGCTCTTCACGCCGGAGTTCCGCAATCGTCTCGATGCGGTGATCCCGTTCGGTCATCTGCCAGAACGGGTTATCGCGCAGGTTGTCGAGAAGTTCGTTCTCCAGCTCGAGGCTCAACTGGCCGATCGCCACGTCACAATCGAACTCACGCCCGAGGCCAATAATTGGCTTGCCGAGCGGGGGTACGACGAACAGATGGGCGCGCGTCCGCTTGCGCGTGTCATACAGGAGAACATCAAGAAGCCGCTGGCGGATGAGGTTCTCTTCGGCAAGCTTGTGAAGGGTGGGCATGTGCGCGTCGGCGTGGCGGAGGATGCGCTCTCCTTCGATATAGAGCCCGCACAACCGCGCAGTCCCAGCGGTGGCGGTCCAAAGAAGCCGAAGGCGCGCAAGCCGCGTGACGGATCCGGGGGCTCCGGTGGCGGCACGGTGCCGAAAGTGCCCCTGCTGGTCGAGTAGTTCAAAAACGACTAACCGGCTTTGAGAGATGGACAGGCGGCCACGAAAGTTTGATTTCGTGGCCGCCGTTTTCTGGATTAGCTAACAGAGACAAACACAAAGGGAGGCGATCTATGATCGGCTATATCATGCTCGGCACGAACGATCTCGACCGGGCGACCAAATTCTACGCAGACCTTCTTTCCCTGCTCGGCGCAAAGCAGGCCATGACCGACCCTGGCCGGTTCGTTGGCTGGAGCAACGGTAAGGGCCCGATGCTTGCGGTTACCAAGCCTCATGACGGCAACAAGGCGACTTTCGGCAACGGCACGATGGTCGCTCTTGCTGCCGACTCGCAGGAAACGGTGAACAAGGTGCATGCAAAGGCTCTTAGCCTGGGCGGCACGGACGAAGGTGCACCGGGGCTGCGCGGCGGCACGTTCTATGGCGGATATTTCCGCGATCTCGACGGCAACAAGCTCGTCGTCTTCCACATGTAGAAATGGACAAGGCCGCCGGTACGCGTTACCGGCGGCCTTTCCGTCTTTCCTAACCGGTCAGTTCTTTCTTAGCCGGTAGATGCGGACGTCTATGTCTGAAGAATAGTAGATGTCGCCATTCGCGGCTGCGACCACGCCTGTGGGAATGAAGAGCGGCGGCACGTTTTCCGGCGCTTCGAAGCCGATGGGCAGGTCTTCCTTGATGACCTCTCTTTCGTCGCTTTCGGTGTCGATTGCAACGATCCGTTTCGCGCCGACTTCGGCGACCACGAAGCGTCCGTCGGGTCCGATGTCGAAACCTTCCGGAGCCGAGAGATTGTCGGCGACGACGCTTCTCTCACCCGTTTCGATGTCCACACGCGAAATCCGGCCACCGGTGTTTTCGCTGACATAGAGCGCTCCGTCCGCCGCGAGTTTCAGCATGGCGGGGCCGTCGAGGCCCGTCGCAACATCCGTGCGGTTGTCCCAGTTGTTGTTGGCGATCCGAACCAGAGCGCCGCGGGCATATTCGGAAACGACGACGCTGCCGTCCGCGAGCACGATGGCGTCCGCCGGTGTCGTGAAGCCGTGATGAGGTTGGAACGACACGCCCGAGGCGGCGTCGAATATCTGGACGGCGCCGGCCGTCAGCGCTGCCACGGCCATGTGGCCGCTCGTTATGGAGATGCTCAGCGGATAGTCGATATTGGACGACCAGACACGGGCTATTTCGCTCACAGAACCAGTCGACGGATTCACGCTGCGCAGCGCAAAGAGATCGGCAACGTAAATATCGCCGTTGTCGCCAAGCGCTATGTCGCCGGCCACAGCGAGCGGGCCCGAGATGATCGTTCTGGCCTCACCGTTTTCGGTATCTATTGCGATGACCGCGTTGTCGGCCATGTTGGTGATGAGGAGGTTGTCGTCATTGTCGAAAGCAAGATTGTCAATCGCCGGCGCGACTTCGGCGATAAGCGCCTTCTCTCCGGTGGCCAGGTCGATGCGGTAAACGTGCCCGGCTTCCGTATCGACGGCGTAAAGCTCTCCCTTCGAATTGAAGTTGACCGCGGCAGGCGTGGCGAAGCCTTCGGCTACGACATCGAGGGTGCCTGAATCGACATCAACCCGGACAATCTGTTTCTTGAACCAGAGCGGGCCGTAGAGCTTTCCGTCGGGACCGAAGTCGAAGCCATTGAGACCGCCCATGCCGGCCATGATCTTGCGCGGCGGCTTTTCTCCTGACGGATCAAGTTCGTAGAGCGCGTCGCCCAGAAAGACCTGGGTCGCGAACAGGCGTCCGTCCTCCGTCCATGCAAGCGAATTAAGACCGGGCAGCCCCTCGGCGAGAGTGAGCAGCTCGCCGCCAGGTCTGCGCGCATAAACCTTCCCGTCGAGGAACGCCGTCCAGGCCAGCGTTCCATCGGGACCTTCTTCGAGGTCGTCTGCCATGCCAGCCGGAGAAGCTTCATAAATGCTTGCCGTACCGCTCTCCGGATCGACCTCATAAATGGCGCGTCCGACGACGCTTCCCGCGAGGATTTTTCCATCCTTCGTGACGGTGATGCCGTGAATTCCGTGAAAGGGTGAGGGGCCGGTGACAGCCTCCTGAACATACTCGTCACTGTCCGAGCAGGCGGTAACGCCCATCAGAATGACCGCAACGGCGGCCGCGCGCTTCAGGATTTTCATTCTTTCCTCCCCTTGGATGGAATTGCCACCTTCATTTCCTCCCGGGCGGCAAGACCATCGGTGTTTTTATCGGAGTGCGGCTTTCACCATCTCGGCGTGCTTCTCGAGCTGCTTGAAATCGGCCATTTCACGGGCATGGAGTTTGAGGTCGATGCCATTCGTCCGTGGAATGATGTGTGTATGAATATGAAAGACCGTCTGCCCTGCGGCCGACCCGTTCAACTGCGCGACGAGAATGCCGGGAACATCGAACGCCTTTCTTACGGCCGGCGCGATACGCTTTACCGTCTTTGCCATGGCGGCCGCATAGTCGGGATCGAGGTCGAAAATGTCCTCTGCCGGGTATTTCGGAATGACGAGCGTATGACCCTCCGCCTGCGGCATGACATCCATGAAGGAGAGTGTCATGTCGTCTTCATAGACCTTGAAGCAGGGCGCCTCGCCACGGAGTATTTTCGCAAAGATGTTGTTTTGATCGTAGGCCACGGTCAGAAATCGTCCTCCTGATGTTCTTCCCCGGCCGCATCGTGCCGGAAGGGCGCGTATTCGCCAAGGGCGGCGATATCCCGGTCGACATATTGCCGTTCGCGCGAAAGATATTCGGCCACAGCCTCCCGGAACGATGAATTGGCTATCCAGTGCGCACTGTAAGTGCGCGACGGAAGGTAGCCGCGCGCAAGTTTGTGTTCGCCCTGGGCCCCGGCTTCGACGCGCGCCAGCCCCCTGTCGATGGCGAACTCAATGGCCTGATAATAGCAGCATTCGAAATGCAGGAAGGGGTGATGCTCAACGGCGCCCCAGTTCCGGCCGTAGAGAGCATCGCCACCAATGAAATTCAACGCGCCGGCGATCAGCCGCCCATCGCGCCGCGCCATCACCAGGAGCGTTTCGTCGGCCATGCGCTCGCCCACGAGGCTGAAGAATTCGCGTGTCAGATAGGGCGACCCCCATTTGCGTGCGCCGGTATCCATGTAGAAGGCGAAGAAAGCGTCCCAGTGGTCTTCCGTGAGGTCGCTGCCCGTTACCCATTCGACCGAAACGCCGTTTTCCTTTGCCCGCTCGCGTTCCTTGCGGATCATCTTGCGCTTTCGGGACGAAAGGTCCGACAGAAAGTCCTCGAAGGTGTTGTACCCTCGATTATGCCAATGAAATTGCTGATCCGTGCGCTGCAGAAGACCAAGAGAACCGAGACGCGTCCACTGCCGTTCAGGCAAGAAGGTGATGTGAAGCGACGACACACCCGTCCTCTTGCCGACTTCGATCGCGCCGGCGATCAGTGTGTCCTCGACGGCTTCGCGAGCGGGGGTGTTTGGCGTCAGGAGGCGCGGACCTGTTGCAGGTGTGAACGGAACTGAGCACTGAAGTTTCGGGTAGTAACGTCCGCCCGCGTTCTCGAACGCGTTTGCCCAGCCATGGTCGAAGACGTATTCACCGCGACTGTGGTTCTTGAGGTACATGGGCATGCAGCCCGCAAGCTGTCCTCTCTCGTCCTCAAGGAGTATGTGCTGCGGCAGCCATCCGGTACGGCGTGTCGCCGATCCGCTTTCCTCCAGCGCGCTCAGGAACCTGTGCGAGACGAATGGATTTACAGGTTCGCCAGGCGGATTGGCGCAGGTATCCCAACTCGCGCTGTCGACGCTCGAGAGGCTGTCCACGACCCGGATGATGGCTGCTTCGCTGTCGCCCATGCCCCGATCCTATTGAACCGGCGAGGCCTAGGCGATCTCGAAAATCGCCTCGATCTCGACGGTCATCTGGAAGGGGAGCGACGCGGCTGCGACGGCGGAACGGGCGTGACGGCCCGCATCGCCGAACACCTCCACCAGAAGATCGGAGCCGCCATTTATGACGGCAGGCTGTTGATCGAAGTCGGGGGTGGCGTTCACGAAGCCGAGAAGTTTCACGCAGCGTTTGACGCGATCCAGGTCGCCGCCGCAGGCTGCCTTCAGCTGGGCGAGGACATTGATCATCGTCAGGCGTGCCGCCGCCTTGCCGGCCTCGACATCCTGCTCCTTGCCTACTTTTCCGATGAATTCGAGCCCGTTTGGACCGACAGGGCCCTGGCCGGAGATGAAAACGAGATTGCCGCTGATGACATAGGGCACATAGGTGCCTGCGGGCTGGGAGGGGGAGGGCAATTCGATGCCGATCTCCTTCAGGCGTGCTTCGATTTTTCCGGCCATGACGTTTTCTCCCTTTCCCGCGGTTGCCGCCTCGTGCTGGCGGGTTATACCTAGCGCCTAATACGGCACGGCGAAAGAGCGGGGAAGCGATCATGAGCGAGCGGCGGATGCCGGCAGACGATGGCCTGTTCATGCCGGCCGAATGGGAGCCGCATGAGCGCTGCTGGATGCAGTGGCCGAGCCGGTCAGAAGTTTGGGGCGAGCGCCTGCCGCAGGCCTATGCCGCATACGCCGGTGTTGCGCGCGCCATCGCGGCGTTCGAACCCGTGAGCATGGTCTGCCGGCCGGAAGACGAGGCGCAGGCTCGGCTCGCCTGCGGGCGCGACGTCGAGATCGTGCCCTTGCCGATCGATGACAGCTGGTGCCGGGACTCCGGACCGATTTTTCTCGTGGACGGGAAGGGGCATGTCGCGGGGGCGCAATGGCGCTTCAATGCGTGGGGTAACGCCTATCACGGCTATGAAGACGACGCCGCCGTTGCCGGACTTATCCTCGGCCGACTCGGCATGCGCAACTATTCGAACAATATGGTGCTGGAAGGCGGATCCATTTCCGTCGACGGCTACGGAACGCTCATCACGACAGAGGAATGCCTGCTGAACGACAATCGCAATCCGGAAATGACGCGGCAGCAGATCGAGGAGGCGCTCGCGCTCACGCTTGGCGTGGCACGCATTGTCTGGCTCGATCGCGGGCTGGAGGACGACGAGACGAGCGGCCATGTCGACATGATCGCTTCCTTCGTGGCGGAGGGACGTGTGCTCCTGCACATGCCGCAGGACAAGAGCGATCCGAATTACGTCCGCATGCAGGACAACAGGCAGAGGCTGCTGGAGGCGAGGGACGCGAGGGGGCGTTCGCTCGAAGTGGTCGAGATTCCGCAGCCGCGCCGGCAGTTTCGACGGCCGGACGGCAGGCGGCTCTGCACGTCCTACGTGAATTCCTACATTGCGAATGGCGCTGTGATCATGCCGGTCTATGACGATCCGAATGACGACATTGCTGCCGGACTAATGGGGGAGATTTTCCCGGACCGGAAAATAGTCAGGGTGCCAGCGCTTGAAATTGCGGCCGGGGGCGGTTCGATCCACTGCATCACGCAGCAGCAGCCGAAGGGCGTGGCGCTCGCGTGAGCGATCAGCCGAGCGTCGTCAAGCGCGCGGCGCGGCCGCCGTTCTTCTTGTCGGCATACATGGCGCGGTCGGCCCGGTCGATCAGATGTTCGATCTGCGTTTCGCCGGTATAGGCGGCAAGACCGAGGCTTGCGCGAACGGAAATCCGGTGCGTTTTGCAGGCAATTCTGAGTTTGCCGAGGTCGCGCAGCATTTCCCGGGCGCGGTCGCGCGCGGGCCGATGGTCCGCACGGACGAACAGGACGGCGAATTCGTCGCCGCCGAGGCGCGCGGCATAGTCCGTTGCGCGTATGCTTCGGCTCAGGAAAGAGCCGACAGTGCGCAGCACCTCGTCGCCCGCCGCATGGCCGCAGCGGTCATTGACCGACTTGAAGTTGTCGAGGTCGATATAGGCAAGGAGGCCTGTTTCTTCGTAGCGGGCGGCGCTCAGAAGGTTGCGGTGAAGCACTTCGTGAAAGCCGCGCCTGTTGAGCAAACCGGTAAGTTCGTCTGTCAGCGCAAGGGCTTCGAGCTGCCGGATGCGCGCGTTGAGCGCCACGATGCGGCTTTCGGCTTCATCCGCGAAGGCGAGTGCCTGCGTGACGATGTGGCGTGCCGCCGCCGCGCGGGCCTCTGATCCGAGGTTGCGCCGGAATTGCTCCGTCTGCGGATCGGATGGAATGATGCCATCCCCAACGGCGCTGGCGGCGCCGTCTCCATTCCCCAATATCCTCTTCGCGTACCCCATGTTCCCTTATCGCGGCCCAGGCGCGATCCCCTTCAGGCGTGTGTCCCGGCTTGCACAATGCAAGGACGTTGCCATTCCCGTTTTCCTTTGGAAACAACGGCTTGCGTCGGCATGGCTCGTCTGCAGCGGGCAAAAAATGCCGACGCAGTTTGCCGCAGGGCAAGGCCTGCTCGGCTGCTGCTCAGGGGTGCAAGAGGTCGCGGGGCGTCTTGCCGGCGAAGAAGACCTCGAGATTTTCGAGCGCGCGGAAGCCCATGGCGTTGCGCGTTTCGAGCGTTGCGCTGCCGAGGTGCGGAAGCAGGAAGGCATTGGGAAGATTGAGATATCCGGGGTGGAGGTTCGGCTCGTTGTTGTAGACGTCGAGTCCCGCCGCGCCGATACGGCCGGAGGCGAGCGCCTCGATCAGGGCTTCGTCGTCCACAATGTCGCCGCGCGCCGTATTCACGACGATGGCGCCGTGAGGCAGGAGGGCGATGGTTTCGCGGTTGATCAGCCCGCGCGTTTCCGGTGTTGACGCGCAATGGATGGAGAGCACGTCCGACGCGCTGAAAAGGGAAGCGATATCAGTGTGATAATGGGCGCCTGCTTCGAGCTCCGGCGCCAGGCGATGGCGGTTGTGATAGTGGATCTCCATGCCGAAGGCGCGGGCTCGAGAGGCCGTTGCGCGGCCGATGCGGCCGAGGCCAAGAATGCCCAGGCGCTTGCCGGAAAGCTCCGTACCCAGCATTCCCGTGGGCGCCCAGTTTTTCCAGCGGCCCTCACGGAGCGTGGCCATGCCGGAGGCCGCATTGCGGGCCGCACCGAGGATAAGCAGGAGCGCGATCTCGGCCGTGGCATCGGTGAGGACGTCGGGTGTGTTGGTGACGGCGATGCCGCGGGCCTGCGCGGCGGCGACATCGATGTGATCGTAACCAACGGAAAAGGTTGAGATAATCCGGATGCTTGCCGGCAGGGCGGCGATCAGCGCGGCGTCGATCCTGTCCGTCACGGTGACGAGGAGACCGTCCTTGCCTTGTGTGTTGGCCAGAATGTCCTCGCGCGCGGAGGCGCGGTCGTCCGGATTTAGCGTTGCCGCGAAATGACTTAGCGCGCGGGCCTCTACATCGGCTGGTAATTTTCGTGTGACGAGAATGCGGGGGCGGGACATGGACGACCTTGAGATGGAACGGGTTCTCCGGTTTACCCGATGGTGTAAGCTCGCAAAAGGGCTTCGAGACGAGAAGTGGCAGCGGAAGACAAGTCATGCGGTTCGAACGGTTAGTGCCTGTAATTGCTGCTCTTTTTGCTGCCGGTAGCGGCGCCGCCGCCGCGTCGCCCGCGCTTCAGATGCACCGCGCGGTCTACGATCTCTCGCTTGGCCACACGCAGCCCGTGAGCGACGTGACGGGCATCGAGGGACGCATGGTCGTCGAGTGGAGGGGCGGCCCCGCTTGCGGCGGCTATACCTCGCTGCAGCGTGTCGTGACGCGAGTTGGCGTTCTGGATCAAGGACTTGTGAGCAACGACGTGCGCCTGAGCTATTGGGAAGCGGCGGATGGCAGCGAGTTCCGTTTCACGCGGACGGAGTATACGAATGGCGAACTGACGGACCGCCAGGACGGCACGGCGACGCGCGAAAAGTCTGGTGAAATCAAGGTGTTACGGGAGGGCGGGGAGGCCGTGACCATGCCGCCCGAGACGCTTTTCCCGATGGCGTTCAACCTGGCGCTGATCGAAAAAGCGCAAGCGGGACAAAGGGTTTTCAGCCGTCCGCTGTTCGACGGGACGGAGGAACTGGAAAACCCGACCACGGCCTTCATCGGAAAAACCCTTTCGGCTCAAGGGCTTGATGCCAAGGTGGCGGGCAAGGGCAAGGCGCTTGGCGAGATGGAGCCCTGGCCGGTGCGGATCAGCTATTTCGATCCGGAAGAGAAGGAGGGCGTGCCTACCTTCGAGATGGGATATCTCTTATTTCCCAACGGGATATCGGCCACGCTGTCGCTCGACTATCTCGATGTCGAGGTGAAGGGCAGGCTCAGCGAGGTCACTTATTTCGATCCGGACGCCTGCTGACCGTCACAATTCGGGGTGGCGGTTTTCCGCCGTTTTTCGCGAGCAGCTTGCGACTGTCATCGTAATGTCATCGAACTGTCACAAACGTCCGTAGACGGACTTATCCCCGCCTCGTCACTTCTTCATGCCGCGTCCCTTGACGATGGACTTGTCCCCGAATTTCGCGCGGAGACGGTCCATCGCACGTTCGGCGTCCGCACGGCGCGTCGCGGCGGGGTCGAGCATGTCCGGCGGGTCGGCAAGATCGCCATCGGCGAGACCGGAAATCCCCACCCCCAGAAGACGAAAACTTGTCCCCGTGGCCTCGCGCGCGAGGAGAGGCGAGGCGGTGCGGTAGATCACCTCGGCAAGCTGGGTGGGGTCGGGCAGCGTTTGATTCCGTGTACGGAGTTTAAAATCGGCGGTCTTGAGCTTCAGCACGACGGTCGAACCCGAAAGCCCCGCCGCCTTGGCGCGGGCAGCGACCTTCTCGCAGAGCGGCCAGAGAATGCGATCGAGCTCGTCCTTGTCCCTTATGTCGCGCATGAAGGTCGTTTCGGCGGAAATGCTCTTTGCTTCGTGGGCGGGCTCGACATGGCGGCTGTCCAGCCCGCGCGACAGGCGATAGAGACGGCTTCCCATGGAACCGAAGCGCGCCATGAGGTCGTTCTCCTCCATCTTCTGGAGCTGGGCGATGCGCGTGATGCCGTCGCGCGCGAGTTTCGTTTCGAGCGCCTTGCCGACGCCCCAGATCATGGAGACGGGCTTCGAGGCGAGGAAGGACATGGTTTCCTCGCGGCCGATGACGGCGAAGCCGCGCGGCTTGTCGAGATCGGAGGCGATCTTGGCGAGGAACTTGTTGTGGGAGAGGCCGACGGAAACGGTGATGCCGATTTCGTCCTCGATGCGCTTTGCGAGGCGGCCCATGCTGACGGCGGGGCTTGCGTGATGCAGGCGCTCGGTGCCGGAGAGATCGAGAAAGGCCTCGTCGATGGAGACCGGTTCGACGAGGGGCGTCAGGTCGCGCATCAGCGCGCGCACGTCGCGCGCGACGCGTGTGTATTTTGCCATGTCGGGTTTCACGACGACGGCTTCCGGGCAGGCGGCGAGCGCCTTGAACATGGGCATGGCGGAACGCACGCCGCGTATGCGCGCGATGTAGCAGCAGGTGGAGACGACGCCGCGCGTGCCCCCGCCGACGATGAGGGGCTTGTCGCGAAGCTCCGGATTGTCGCGCTTCTCGACGGCGGCATAGAAGGCGTCGCAATCCATGTGGGCGATGGAGAGCGCGTGAAGTTCGGGGTGGAAGAGAAGCCGCGGCCGGCGGCAGGCAGGACAACGCTCCGCGCCTTCCGGCACGGGAGAGAAGCAGTCGCGGCAGAAGCCTTGCGTGGCGGTCATGGTGAGTGTTCCGGCACACACAGTATCATTGACAAATATGGTGAAATTACCATATTTTGACGGTCATGGGGGAAGAAGACATCAAGCCGGTTGCATGGATCGGGTCGAGCTACCGGGATTTCCGGTCGTTCCCGGAAGCGGTGCAGGATGGAATGGGGTATGCGCTGTTTCGTGCGCAACAGGGCGAGAAACATGAGAGCGCCAAGCCGCTAAAAGGTTTCGGCGGTGCCGGTGTGGTCGAGATCGTCGAAGATCATAACACGGATACGTATCGCGCCATCTATACCGTGAAGTTTCGCGGCGCAGTCTATGTGCTTCATGTATTTCAGAAGAAATCGAAAAAGGGCAGCAAGACGCCCGATACGGAAATGGACATCGTGCGGCGGCGGCTGAGGGTGGCCGAGGAAGATTACAAGCAGTCGAAAGGAAGTGCCGGATGAGTGGAAAAGCCAAGGAAGTTGTAAGGCGCGGTTCCGGCAACATCTTTGCCGATCTCGGCATGGCGGATGCAGAGACGCATCTCCTCAAGGCGAGGCTTGTGAGCCGGCTGCAATCGCTGATCGAGGGACGTGGGCTGACGCAGGCGCAAGCCGCCGAGGTCATGGGGATCGGCCAGCCCGATGTGTCGCGGATGCTGCGCGGGCAGTTTCGCGATTTCTCGGTGGAGCGGCTGATGCGGTTTCTGACAGCCTTCGGTTGTGATGTCGATATCGTGATTCAGGAGAAGGGGAAGAAGGCGAAGGCTGAAACGATCCGGCTGGCACCGGCGGCCGAGTGATGTCGACGAGACGATCAGAGGCGCCGTTTTCAGGGACGTTCGTTTCCGAATTCAGGGAACTGACGAAACGTATCTTCGGGGCGGCGGCGGATGAGAGTTGGCTCGATTCACTCAAGTGGCGTCTGGAGCGAATGCCGGATGTTTCGGTTTTTGTTGCAGAAGCAGATAGCCGATGGACCGGCTTCAAGGCGGGGTATGCGATAGCGCAGGATCGCTACTACAGTTGGCTCGGGGGCGTCGATCCGGATTTTCGCAAGCAGGGCGTTGCGAAGGAACTGATGAGCCAGCAACACATCTGGCTTCGCGGATCACGCTTTCGGTTGCTCGAAACGCATGTCGAGCAAGATAACGACGCCATGATTCAGCTGAATCTCAAGAGTGGACTTAACATCACAGGTCTCTTTCTGAAGGACGGCAAACCCTATTTTTTAATGCAGAAGAGGCTGTGAAGCGCGAGGCAAGTTCCGACGATGAGACGACGGACGTTCGTGTGGTGCCTGCCGTGCTTGCCGCTCCTGGATAGCTTCCGGATCGTATGTCCGGGGGGATTCCAAGCAGCCGAAGATTCTCGCGAAGATGGACGCCGCCTGCGGCGGCTTCTGGATTGCCGGGTCAAGCCCGGCAATGACATGTTTTAATTTTCCGGCCACAACCAGGCCGCGCCGCGGACGCCGCTGGAGTCGCCGTGTTTGTGGCGGAGGAGGGGGGTCGCGACGGTGTCGGAAAAGACGTAAGAGCCCCAGCGGGACGGCACTTCGTCGTAGAGCGCGGCGACGTTCGACATGCCGCCGCCCAGCACGATGGCGTGCGGGTCCAGAATGTCGATCACGTGGGCGAGTGCGCGGGCGAGGCGGTCGGCGTAGCGGCGCAGTGCGAGGCGCGCGGGGCGGTTGCCTGCTTCCGCCGCGGCGACGATCGCCTCGGGCGAGAGGGCTTCGGCGTTTTCCTCCGCATAGAGGCGCGCGAAGGCGGGGCCGGATACCCATGTTTCGATGCAGCCTTTCTTGCCGCAGTAACAGTCCGTACCCGGATATTCATCGGGGAGCGCCCAGGGGAGGGGATTGTGGCCCCATTCGCCGGCAATGGCGTTCGGCCCCGACAAGAGCGCGCCGTTGACGACGATGCCGCCGCCGACGCCCGTGCCGAGGATGACGCCGAAGACGGTTTTGGCGCCTGCCGCCGCGCCATCGGTTGCTTCGGACAGGGCGAAGCAGTCGGCGTCGTTGGCGAGGCGAACCGCGCGACCGAGGGCGGCTTCGAGATCGCGCCCGAAGGGATGGCCGATGAGCCAGGTGCTGTTGGCGTTTTTCACGAGGCCGGTGGCGGGAGAGACGGCGCCGGGCATGCCGATGCCGACGGTGCCCTGCTCTCCGGTTTCGGTTTCGAGGGCGGCGACGAGATCGCGAATGGCGGCGATGGTGGCGTCGTAGCTGCGCGGCGAGGGGATGCGCTTGCGGGCGCGTTCATGGCCGGTGCTGTCGAGGGCGATGGCTTCGATCTTGGTGCCGCCGAGGTCTATGCCGATGCGCATGGGGGTTCCTTTTTGCGCGGAGGATAGCGGTTGTTCTACTCTTCACACAGAATGTCATGCCCGGGCTTGACCCGGGGCATCCAGTGATACTCTTGGTGAATGGCGAGTTTGAAAAGAGGCAAGAATGTTCTTGCGAAGAGGGACGCCGCTTCGCGGCTACTGGATTGCCGGATCAAGTCCACTGCTGTCCGGTTTAAATTTTCCCGGGCTGGTTCAAGCTTTTGATTTTGCGA
>NZ_BTVP01000032.1:0-39863 GCF_045863935.1 Parvibaculum sp.
AAAGACGTGGATGACCCGCCAAAAAAGTTTGAAGGAGGGCCGGGTCATGACGGTTTATGAGTTGGGTTATTGCATTCCGATATTGGAACGCGCGCGACAGCCCCCTATTTACATGCTAAGATTGATTTAGATCACAATTCACTTACATGATGGGTGAAATGTCGAAAGGCAAGGTCATATCGCTGACAGGCAGCCGCAAGGCCGCACCCCTGCCGGAAGGTGTGGGCGAGGCTGCGTCGGCGCTCGGCCTGCCCGGTTTCGAGCCGGGCTGGGTCTGGCTCGTCGGCGCCGGTCCCGGCGATCCCGGTCTTCTGACCCTCCACGCCTTGAATGCCCTTCGCCAGGCCGACGTCGTCGTCTACGACGCGCTGGTCGACGAAACGGTGCTCCAGTTCGTGCGTCCCGGCGCGCAGCTCGAATATTCCGGCAAGCGCGGCGGCAAGCCGAGCCCGAAACAGCGCGACATTTCCGCAAGGCTTGTCGAACTCGCCCGCAAGGGACACCGCGTGCTCCGCTTGAAGGGTGGCGACCCCTTCGTCTTCGGCCGTGGCGGCGAGGAAGCGCTCGCCCTTGTCGACGCGGGCATTCCCTTCCGCATCGTGCCCGGCGTCACGGCCGGTATCGGCGGCCTCGGCTATGCCGGCATCCCGGTCACGCATCGCGACGTGAACCACGCCGTCACCTTCATCACCGGCCACATGGCGGGCGGCGACGTGCCGGAAAATCTCGATTGGCCGTCCATCGCCAAGGGCTCGCCCGTCATCGTCCTCTATATGGCGCTCTCGCATCTCGGCGCGATCTCGACCTTGTTGATCGAAAATGGCCGCCGCGCCGATGAGCCCGTAGCCCTCGTGCGCAATGCGACGCTGAAGGATCAGGCGGTGCTTGAAACGACGCTGGGCACGGCGGCGGCGGATGTCGCCCGCGAGGGCTTCAAGGCCCCCGCCATCATTGTCATCGGCGATGTCGTGAAGCTCCGCCAAGGCCTCGACTGGCTCGGCGCGCTCGACGGCCGCATCCTCAAGCGCGACCCGCTGAACCTCCGTGCCAGGAAGGATGCCATCTAGGCATTTTCCGTTGCGGCAGCGATGCGCGAGGCTTAAAGAGGGCCATCGACCCTCGATCCCAGGCGGAC
The DNA here is from genome assembly GCF_045863935.1 of Parvibaculum sp. Taxonomy (GTDB): domain Bacteria; phylum Pseudomonadota; class Alphaproteobacteria; order Parvibaculales; family Parvibaculaceae; genus Parvibaculum. The sequence goes on from NZ_BTVP01000032.1 coordinate 1,136, forward strand.
CCCATGAGCGATGTAGTGAAGGACAGCAACGGCAACGCGCTTGCCGATGGCGATAGCGTGATGGTCATCAAGGACCTGAAGGTGAAGGGCACCTCCGTCACCCTGAAGCGCGGCACCGTCGTGAAAAACATCCGCCTCACCGGCGACGCCGGCCACATCGAATGCAACGCCGAAAAGGTAAAGGGCCTCGTCCTCAAGACCGAGTTCCTGAAGAAGGTCTGAGACGCGCCTGAAACGCGACACGCGCGGTGACGGTGCGGATGCAGGTGAGAGTGGGAAGAAAAACCGTCATTGCCGGGCTTGACCCGGCAATCCAGAAGCCGCGAAGCGGCGTCAATCTTCACAAAACTCGGGCGGCTCGGTGCTCTTGAAGTCAGCATCCTGTCAGTAGCGCCACCTTCAAAATAAACTTATCCCCCTCCATTCATCCGTACCCATATTGATCTGATCTCGCTCCACCGAAGGGCGCGTCCGGACTGGCCGAATGCGTGGAGAGGGAAAGCTGCCGTCCCGCGGCCCATGGAAACCAGACCATGCCCCCGGGGGGTCCGGCGGGGAGCCGGGCACTACGACCCGGAGTCGCCTTCGCCGATAAAAGCGGAGGCCGGCTTTGAAAAAGACTCTTACGGATCTGAAATCGTAGCGCGCGGGGCGGAAGGAGAACCGCCCTTACATGTGCCACATGTCACATGCGAGATACATGTGCGGTTCGAATTCCAATGCCCCGCGCTCCTTCTTTCGCGCAAACCCCCGAAGGCATCTGCCTTGCGGGGCCATTGGCGCGTCTAGTTCCCCAGCGCGTCCCTGATCTTCGCCAGCGCCTCTTCTCTGTCGCTCGCCTTGTCGCCGAGACTTTCGATCCGCTCCGGCAACGCGCGCAGCACCGCATCCCGCTCGCCGTCGCTCATCGCGCCCCATCCGGCGATTTCCTTCAGCGTCCGCCCGCAGCCCCGGCAGACATTGGCACGCCCGTCCACGGCGCAGACGCGAAGGCAGGGGCTCTTGATGGGTTTCGAATAGCTCACGGGTTTCCTCTGTCGATCCGAAAGAGTATAGAGCGGGCTGCTTTCCTTTCACGTGAGACCCGAGGCGTCAATGTCCCGCGCCGCTACCGGCTTGCCCTTCGACGATATCCGCAACCTCCTGTCGGGCCTGCCGCCCGCCGATGAGGAGGCGCGGGCCGCTGCGGCGGCGCACACCGCTTCGCTTGCCGTGCCCGAAGGCTCGCTTGGCCGCATGGCCGGCCTCGCCGAATGGGTCGCCTCCTGGGCCGGCATGACGCAGCCCGCCATCACCAGGCCTCTCATCGCGATTTTTGCGGGCACGCATGGTCTCGCCGCCGCCATGCCCGGCGCCGAACCGGGCGCGACACATCGTCTCGTCGAGCTCTATGCGGCGGGCGGCGGCGCGGTGAACCAGCTTGCTCTCGAAACGCAGGCTGGCCTCAAGGTCTTCGACCTCGCCCTCGACATGCCCGTCCCCGACATCCGCGCGCACGACGCGCTCTCCGAGGCGGCCTGCGCCGCCACCATGGCCTTCGGCATGGAGGCGATTGCGGGTGGCACCGATCTCCTCTGCCTCGGCGCGGCGGGTGAGGGCGGGCGCATCGCCGCCGCCACGCTCGTGGCCGCCCTCTTCGGCGGCGCGCCGGAGGACTGGAGCGACGGTTCCGCCTTGGCCAACGAAGCCGCCGCCGCAGCCCTTGCCACGCATGAAGGCCATCTCGCCGATCCGCTGGAGGCGCTGCGCCGCGTCGGATCCCGCGAACTTGCCGCCATCGCCGGCGCGATCCTTGCCGCGCGCTTCCAGCGCATTCCCGTCCTGCTCGACGGCTTCGTCACCTGCGCTGCCGCCGCCGTCCTCTACAAGCTGCAGCCCTCGGCTCTCGATCACTGCCTTGCCGCGCATGTCTGCGGCCCGGCCCATGCGCGTCTTCTTGCGGCTATCGGCAAGAAGCCGCTTCTCGAAACGGGCATCGCGCTGGAGGAAGGGGCAGGGGCGGCCCTCGCCCTCGGCATGGTGAAATCGGCTCTCGCCATCCATCGTGGCACGGCCACGCGGGACCGGCTCTGAGACGGCGCTCTTCCGTTCATGAATGCACAGCGTCCCGTTCGTCCCTTACGAGTCGGCACGCTTGCAACGGGGGCGCTGGGCACTATTATCACCGCCAAATAACAGGCTATGGACGCGGGATCGGCGGTTCGTCCGTCAGGGGCGCGGTACCGGGCCAGTGCAAACGATAATCCGGCATGTTCGCGCGGAGGCTCTGCCCGCGCGCTCGGCCGTATGGAGGTTGACCTATGGATATGCGCTTTTCCCCCGAAGAGCTCGCGTTCCGCGATGAAGTTCGCGAGTTCATCGCCAACAATTACCCGCAGGAACTTCGCGGCGCCCGCCGTGGCGAGATGTCGAAGGAAGATATCCTCAAGTGGCACCGCATTCTCTACAAGAAGGGCTGGGTGGTTCCCCACTGGCCCGTGGAGTATGGCGGCACCGGCTGGACCATCACGCAGCGCTACATCTGGAACGAGGAGAATGCGCGCGCCGAAACGACGCCACTTCTCCCCTTCGGCCTCTCCATGGTCGGCCCGGTGATCTACACTTTCGGCAATGAAGAGCAGAAGAAGCGCTTCCTGCCTGGCATTCTCTCGGGCGATGACTGGTGGTGCCAGGGCTATTCGGAGCCGGGCTCGGGTTCGGACCTTGCGAGCCTCCGCACCAAAGCCGTTCGCGAAGGCGACCACTACATCGTCAACGGTTCGAAGACCTGGACGACGCTCGCCCAGCACGCCGACTGGATGTTCTGCCTCGTCCGCACCGATCCGAACGCGAAGCAGCAGGAGGGCATCTCCTTCCTGCTCATCGACATGAAGACCCCCGGCATCACGGTGCGTCCGATCATCACCATGGACGGCTCGCACGAGGTGAACGAGGTCTTCCTCGAGGAGGTGAAGGTTCCGGCCGAGAACCTCATCGGCGAGGAGAACAAGGGCTGGACCTATGCGAAGTTCCTGCTCGGCAACGAGCGTTCCGGCATCGCCGGTGTCGCCCGCTCCAAGAAGGCCATCGAACGCCTGAAGAAGCTCGCCAATGCCGAGCTCGTGGACGGCACGCCGCTCATGAAGACGGATGAATTCTCGCGCAAGGTGGCGGAAGTCGAGATCGACCTTTCCGCTCTCGAAGTGACGGAGCTCCGCACGCTCGCAGCCGAAAGCCGGGGCCGCGGGCCGGGGCCGGAAGCCTCGATCCTCAAGATCAAGGGCACGGAAATCCAGCAGCGCATCACCGAACTCGCCGTCGAGGCCGTCGGCAACTACGCGCTTGTCGAAGCTCCGCGTCTCGAAGTGACGGGCAACGAGTTCGTGCCCGGTCCGGAAGGCTCGCAGGGCCTGGCGCAGGATTACTTCAACATGCGCAAGACCTCGATCTATGGCGGATCGAACGAGATTCAGCACAACATCATCGCGAAAATGGTGCTCGGCCTTTAAGGTCGGCGCAAAAAAGAACAGCAACGAGGGAAGGTCGGAAGATGGATTTTTCGTTCACCGAAGAGCAGACCCTGCTCCGCAACACCGTGCAGAGCCTGCTCCAGGACAAATATGATTTCGACACGCGCCGCAAGGTCGCGAAGTCGGCTGACGGCTGGCGTCCGGAAATCTGGGCGCAGTTCGCCGAGCTCGGCCTTCTTGCCGCTCCCTTCTCCGAAGAGATGGGCGGCCTTGGCGGCGGCGCCATCGAAACCATGATCGTCATGGAAGAGTTCGGCCGTCACCTCGTCATCGAACCCTATGTCGAGACGGTCGTGATCGCGGGCGGTTTCCTCCGCGAGGGCGGTAGCCCCGCGCAGCAGGAAGCGCACATTCCGGGCATCGTCGGCGGCGAGACGGTCTGGGCCTTCGCCTATGCCGAACCGCAGGGCCGCTACAACCTCGCGGACCTCACCACGACCGCGAAGAAGGACGGCTCGGGCTACACGATCAACGGCTACAAGGCCGTCGTTCTCGGCGCGCCCTGGGCGCAGAAGCTCATCGTGACGGCCCGCACCTCCGGCGGCCAGCGCGACCGTGACGGCGTCTCCGTCTTCATCGTCGACAAGTCGGCGGCGGGCGTCTCGACGCGCGACTACCCGACGGTCGATGGCCGCCGCGCCTCGGAAATCACCTTCGAGAACGTGAAGGTCGATGCCGACGCGCTGATCGGCGCGGAAGGCAAGGGCTTGGCCCTCGTCGAGAAGATCACCGATCAGGCGATCGCCGCTCTCTCCGCCGAAGCCATCGGCTGCATGAAGGAACTCAACACCGCCACCGTCGAATACTGCAAGACGCGCAAGCAGTTCGGCGTGCCGATCGGCAAGTTCCAGGTGCTCCAGCACCGCATGGTCGACATGTTCATGGCCTATGAGCAGTCCGTCTCCATGACCTACATGGTCAACCTGAAGCTCACCGAAGGCGAAGCCGAGCGGACCCGCGCCGCCGCCGGCGCCAAGGTGCAGATCGGCAAGGCCGGCCGTTTCGTCGGCCAGCAGGCCGTGCAGCTTCACGGCGGCATGGGCATGACCGACGAACTCAATGTCGGTCACTACTTCAAGCGCCTGACGATGATTGACACGCAGTTCGGCAACATCGACTACCAGCTCAAGCGCTATTCCGAAGCCGCGTAAGCAGCCTCGATCCCAAACGCAAAAGGCCGCTCTCCGGAGCGGCCTTTTTCATTCGAGGGTTGCGCTTCGGGCGCGTCGTGCGACGGGCGGTGGCTTGCGGAGCCGCTGCGGCGGCAGCACGCATTCGGCCTGCGTGCCCTGGCCGAGCTGGCTCTTCAGTTCGAAACGGCCGCCATGGACCGCAAGCAGGCCCTTCACGATGGAAAGGCCGAGGCCCGAGCCCTTGCCCGGCTGGGCGAGGCCGGAGGCGCCCTGCGTAAAGGCGTGCAGCACCTTTTCGATCTCGGATTCGGCGATGCCCGGTCCGTTGTCGTGGATGCCGAAACGCATTTCCCCGCCGGCTTCCATCCGCGCGAACATGCGCACCTCCGCGCCGGGCGGCGAGAATTTCACGGCGTTGGTGAGCAGGTTGATCCAGGTCTGGCGAAGGGCGCGGGCGTCGCCATAAACGATCGGCAGTTCGGGCTCGAAATCGGCGACGATGCTCACGCGCTGTGCCTGTGCCCTGATTTCGACAATGCGGCGGCAATCTTCCGCAAGCTGAACGATGTCGACGTCCTCCTCGGATATCTGGAAGCGTCCCGCCTCGATGCGCGAAAGGTCGAGCACATCGTTGATGAGGCCCAGCAGGTGCTGGCCCGAGCGGTTGATGTCGTTCGCATATTCCTTGTAGGTGGGCACCGTATGCTTGCCGAAGATTTCCGACTCCATCACCTCCGAGAAACCGATGATTGCATTGAGCGGCGTGCGGAGTTCGTGGCTCATATTGGCGAGGAAATGCGATTTCGCGCGGTTCGCTTCCTCGGCGCGCGCCCGCGCCGCGTCGGAATCGCGCTTCGCCTTGAACAACTGCTCGATGAGATCCGACTTGTCCTCCCTGAGCGTGATCGAGTGGAGCATGATCCCGTTCAGCCGCGCCGTGAGCTGGGTCAGCAGCACGACGAAGACGGCTAGCACCGCAGCAAGCGAAATATGAAGCATGTCGCCATAGGAGAGAAGGCGCCACGTTATCGACGCTGTAATGGGTATCACCGTGGCATAGAAGGTCGGCGTGTAGCAGGCGGTGACCAGCGAGACGGGGGCAACGACGACAAGAAGCGCGGAAAGGACGTAAGCCTGCAGGACCTGGTTCTCGGGGACCCAGAAGAAGTAAGCCGTGGAGGCGATGCTCGCCGAAAACAGAAACCCGACGGCGGTAATACGGCGTTCCCACGCCGCTATGTCCCCATGTCCAGGATGCGCCGCTGCAAAGGCCAATATGTTCTGCCGGTTGAGCCATGCGGTCGCGAAGACGAGCAGAACGGGAGCGGCAAGCCAGTACCACGCAACCGATCCGGCAAAACAGGCCGCATAGGGGATCATCAGAAGCGGAAAGGCATAGGGCATCGGGAGCTTCTGGCTCTCGACGAACATGCGCATCTGCTCGAGTCGGGTTTCCGGGCGCAGCGGTTCGCCGGTCGCGGAGCGCGGCATGAACAGCGACAGCCACTGCCGCCATCCTGCGCTTTTGCCCCCCGAAGCGGCCTCACCGCGAGATTCCGCGCCCGGACATGCGTTTTGCAGCGCGGTTTCGTTCTGCCGCATTTCGCCGGCTGTCATTGATGTGCCCTTTTTGGCCGCCCAAGCCACCTGTCGTGCGGTAGACCCGCACATGCAGGCACCGTGATAGCGAGGCTCGGCGAAAATCCTTAATAAGGTTTTCCGAGAAATGGTTAAGGCAGCATAATCGGACTGAATACACGGCATTTTTGGCGTATGAGACGCCGAGACAACAGACAGCAGAACAAAATGCACACAGGAGAGGCAGCCCGGCGATGAGTGATCCCCTGATTTTCGAAAAGAACGGCCCGGTCGTCACCTTGACCATCAACAGGCCGGAGAGCCGCAATCCGCTAGGCGCGCCGGAGGATGCGGAGAATTTCCCGGCCGCCGTCGCGCGCATCAACGCGGATCGCGATGTCCGCTGCGTGATTCTGACCGGCGCGGGCAAGGCCTTCTCCGCCGGCGGCAACGTGAAGGCGATGCGTGAGGGCGGCGATGGCTTCGGCGGTCCCGGCGTTCACATCCGCGAACGCTACCGCAACGGTATCCACCGCATCGTCAAATCGGTCTGGGGCATCGAAGTGCCGGTCATCGCGGCCGTGAACGGTCCGGCGATCGGCCTCGGCAACGACGTTGCCTGCCTGGCCGATACGCGCATTGCCGCCGACACGGCGGTCTTCGGCGCCACCTTCCTCAAGATCGGCCTCATTCCGGGCGACGGCGGAGCCTGGCTCCTGCCGCGCATCATCGGCATGGCCCGCGCCTCCGAGCTTCTCTACACCGGCGACACGATCGACGCGGCGACGGCAAAGGAGTGGGGCCTCGTGTCCGAGGTCGTTCCCGCAGCCGAGCTGATGGACCGCGCAAAAGCCGTTGCGGCAAAGATCTGCAATCAGGCGCCGGACGTATTACGCATGACGAAGCAGCTCTTGAGGCAGGGCATGCTCACGAACTTCGACACCATCATGGAACTGTCCGCCTCCATGCAGGCGCTGGCCCATCACACACAGGACCACAAGGAGGCGCTCGACGCCTTTTTCGAGAAGCGGCCGCCTTCCTACAAGGGCTCCTGAGCCGTTCGAAACTGAACAGAGTGCCGGTGGCTGCCGAACAGTGGGCGGCTCACCGCGCATTGAAGCGCTGGGGCTTTGCCCCTAAAGTCCCCGCCAACAAACAACGGGCCGTCTGCCCAAGCCAAAACGGGAGCGAAACATGAGCATCATCGGAATCGTGGCCACTCTTCCGGTCCAGCCCGGCAAGGAAGCCGAATTCGAGAAGGTTTTCGCCGATCTCCGCTCGAAGGTGAAGGCGAACGAGAAGGGCTGCCTCCAGTACGATTTCTTCAAGTCGAAATCGGAGCCCTCCACCTACATCGTCATGGAACAATACGCCTCCCAGGCGGATCTCGATGCGCACGGCAAGACCGATTATTTCCGCGCCGCTGGTCCCTCGCTCGGTGCCGTGCTGGGCGGCGCGCCGACGCTGCAGTTCCTCGACAAGGTCGAGTAATCCGCCACAGGCCTAAACGGAAAGACGAATATGGATCTCGCATTCAGCAAGGAAGACGAAACCTTCCGCCAGGAAGTTCGTCAGTTCATCGAAGAATGTTACACGCCCGAGATGCGCAGGCTTCATGCGCGCTCGAAGCATGGCTACATCACCAAGGAAGCCCACATCCAGTGGCAGAAGTCGCTGGCAAAGAAGGGCTGGCTCGCGCCGAACTGGCCGGAGGAATATGGCGGACCGGGCTTCAGCCAGTCGCAGAAGTACATCTTCAACGTCGAGATGGGCCGCGCTGGCGTGCCGCACACCATTCCCTTCGGCCCGACCATGGTGGCGCCCGTCATCATGAAGTTCGGCTCGCCGGAGCAGAAGAAGCGCTTCCTGCCCGACATTCTCGAAACGAACGTCCTCTGGTGCCAGGGCTACTCCGAGCCGGGCTCGGGCTCCGACCTCGCCTCGCTGAAGACGAAGGCCGAGGACATGGGCGACCATTTCCTCGTCAATGGGTCGAAGATCTGGACTTCCGTCGCCCAGTGGGCCGACTGGATTTTCTGCCTCGTGCGCACCTCCAACGAGGGCAAGCCGCAGGAGGGCATTTCCTTCCTTCTCATCGACATGAAGACGCCGGGCATCAAGGTCGACCCGATCATCTGCCTCGACAGCACCTCGGCGCCGAACCAGGAAGTCAATCAGGTCTTCTTCCAGGATGTGAAGGTCCCGAAGGAAAATCTCATCGGCGAAGTGAACAAGGGCTGGACCTACGCCAAATACCTGCTTGAGTTCGAGCGCGGCAATCCCTATTCGCCGGGTCTCTACAGCTCTCTCGATGAAGTGCGCGAGATGGCCAAGGAGACCGTGGTGAACGGCAGGCCGCTCGCCGAGGATCCGTCCTTCAAGGCGCGCTATGCCGATCTCCGCAGCCAGATCACGGCGATGGAATTCACGGAACTGCGCATTTTCTCCTCGCTCTCGATCGGCGGCAACGTGGGCCCCGAAAGCTCGCTCCTGAAGTGCCGCGGCACGGAGATCCAGCAGGAAATCTCGCAGCTCATGGTGGAAGTGCTCGGCGACTATGCGGCGCCCACCATCGAGAACGGCATGATCGAGACCAATGAGCCGGAAGTGGGCCCGGAAGGGGCCTTCACCGCAGCGCCTTACTACTTCTCGCTGCGCAAGGCGTCGATCTATGCCGGATCGAACGAGGTTCAGCGCAACATCATGGCTAAGGCCGTGCTCGGCCTTTGAGCGCCGCCGCCAATATTGTGATCAGAAGAGCGAGCGCCGGAGACATTCCGGCGCTCGCTCGCGTTTGGCATGATGCATGGCACGCGGGCCACGCCCATCTCGATCCGGAGATCGCCGTGGGCCGCCCTTTCGCTTTCTTCGAGGCGCGCATCGGCTCGGGCATCGACCGCATGGCCGTCGCGATTATCGATGGGGAAGTTGTCGGATTCGCCGGCTGGGAAGGTGACGGCATAGGACAGGTATTCGTCCTGCCAGCATGGCACGGGCAGGACGTCGGAGCGCCGCTCCTTCAGGCAGCCGAAGACGTCTTGAAAGAGCAGGGCCATGCGCTCATCTGGCTGCAATGCCGCGTCGGCAACAACCGGGCACGAGCGTTCTACGAAAAGCATGGCTGGTATGTCGCCCGCGAGGTGAAGGCCGATATCGGCACTCTCACGACTCGCGAACCGATCATGGTTTGGCGAATGGAAAAGCGCTTCGGCTGATCAGCGCGGCGCAACGCTGTCCCGCCGCCCGCCATAGGCCTGCGTGATCCTGTCGAACACGATGGCGAGCGCGACGATGGCAACACCGGCGACGAGCCCGCGCCCGATATCGAGCCGCTGGATGCCGAGCAGCACCTCTTCGCCGAGCCCGCGTGCACCGATCATCGACGCGATGACGACCATCGAAAGCGCCATCATCGTCGTCTGGTTGACGCCCGCCATGATGCTGGGCAGTGCGAGCGGCAGCTTGATGTCGATGAGTTGTCTCTTGGGATCGGCGCCGAGGTCGGCCGCCACTTCCACGAGCCGTGGATCGACGGTGCGCAGGCCGAGGTCGACGAGCCTTATCAGCGGCGGCGTCGCATAGATCACCGTCGCGAAAAGCGCGGGCACCTTGCCGAGCCCGAAGAGCATCAACGCCGGAATGAGATAGACGAAGCTCGGCAGCGTCTGCATGGCGTCCAGCAACGGCAGCATGATCCGCCTCAGAAGGTCGCTCGACGCCATGGCGATGCCGGAGGGCAGGCCGATGAGCACGGCGACAGCCACGGAGACGATCATCAGCGCGAGTGTCTGTATCGCGAGATCCCAAAGCCCCAGCGCACCGATGAGAAACAGCAGCGCCATCAGCGCGGCCGGAAGCAGAGGCCGCCGCGAAGCATGGAAGGCGATGCCGCCCGTCGCCAGAATGAGAAGCCACCAGGGCAGGGCGGCGATCAGGAATTCAAGCCAGACGATGACACGGAGCAGCCCGTTGCTCGCGACATGAAACGCGCCGCCATACTCGGCGACGAAGCGCTTCATCGCGCCGTTCACCCATTGCTCGAGCGGAATTTCGAGCGTCACGGGAAAGCTCTTCGCTTGCGCTTCCCGCTCGCCGGTAACGCGCGCGGCAATCTCCGGGCTCACCCATTGCCGCCAGACGTCGCCTCTCTTTTCGATGAAATGGAAGGCGACGTCCCGTGCCGTTGCGCCCTCGTGTTGCTGCATATAGGCGAGCGCCTCGCTCACCATCTGCCCGGTCGTCTCATAGGCGCGCAGGAAGGCCGCGATCTCGGGCGCTCTCTCGGCGAACTTCGCATTCGCGCCGATGATGACTTCGACTGTCGGAAAGGCAACGGGCGGATGGCGCTCCGGGTCCGCGTTGAAGGCGTTCCACGCTTCTTCCGAATAGTCGGGCTCATCGAGCTGCACGAGATCGAAGGTGCCGAGAACCCAGGTCGGGCCCCAGTAATAAGCGACAATGGGCTCGCCTCGTTCATGGGCGGAAGCGATGGCCGCCGCGAGCGCCGCGCCTGTGCCCGGCCGGAAATTCGTATAGGTGCGGTCGAGCCCGTAGCCCTTGAGTTTCCGCGTACTCTGCTCCTCGCAAGCCCAGCCGAGAATGCAATTGTAGAAGCGGCCTTTGGTGGGCACCTCGGGATCGCGGAAGAGCTGCCAGTGATCCTTGAGATCGGTGACGGCGCGCAGGTCCGGCGCCATCGGCTCAATGCCGCGCGCCGTATCGCCCTCGATCACATAGCGCGGCACATACCAGCCCTGCACCGCATCGGGAAAGTTCGTGCCGAGCGAGATGACCGTTCCCGCTTCCACCGCCTCGTTCCACGGTTCGGTGACATTGTCGCGCCAGACCTCCATCAGCACGTCGATGTCGCCTTGTCCGATCCCGGTGATGAGCGGCAGCGTCGAGCCCGGCAGCACGTCCGTCTCGCAGCCATAGCCGCGCTCGAGGATGATCCGCGCAAGCTCCGTGTGGAAAGCATTCGAGTCCCAGTCGAGCCCGCCGAACATGATCGGCCGGTCGATTTCGCATGCCGGCTCTTCCGCTCGTGCGGCGCCGGGGGCCGAAACTGCCAGGAGAAGCGCCGCAAGCGCGAAGAGGAACCGGTTCAGCATCCGGGCACTATAAGGAGCACGCTGGAGCTTGGCCATGCGCCCGGATAGGCGGTGCCCGGAACGAAAAAGGGGAGCCGCCAGGGCTCCCCTCGATCTTTCCTATAGCGAGGATGGCTTACTTGCCGCCCGTCGCCAGCTTGAAGAACTTGCCGGTCTGCTCGCCGCCCATGAAGAAAGGCGTGGCGTTCGAGAAATCGGAAATCTTGTCCCAGTTCTCGGCGACCTTCTCGGCCGTCAACCCGTCGCGGCCGAGGAAGATGCCTTCGGCTTCTTCCATGCGCGCGGCGGCAAAAACGCCGGCACCCGCGCAAAGGATCATGCCGGTCGGGGCCTGTTCCGACACGAGGAACATGACGCCCGGCGAAACCGCTTCCGGCGTCAGCATCTGCTCGGCTTCCGGCGGCATCAGGTCCGACGTCATGCGCGTATAGGCGACCGGCGCCAGCGCGTTGCAGTGGATGTTGTTCTTCTGGCCTTCGAGCTTCAGCGTGTTGATGAAGCCGACGACGGCGAGCTTCGCCGCGCCGTAGTTCGTCTGGCCGAAATTGCCATAGAGACCGGTGGAGGAGGCGGTCACGACGATGCGGCCGTAATTCTGCTCCTTCATGATTTCCCAGACGGCCTTGGTCGGCTTCACGGTGCCCATCAGGTGCACGTCGACGACGAGCTGGAAGTCGGAAATTTCCATCTTGGAGAAGGACTTGTCGCGCAGGATGCCGGCATTGTTGATCAGGATGTCGATGCGGCCCCACTGTTCCATGGTCTGCTTGACCATGTTGGCGACGCCTTCGTCATCCGTGACCGACGAGCCGTTGGCGATCGCTTCGCCGCCAAGCGCCTTGATCTCCTCGACCACCTTCTTGGCCGCTTCCGACGAGCCGCCCGCGCCCGTGCGGTCGCCGCCAAGGTCGTTCACCACCACTTTCGCGCCGCGCCGCGCGAGTTCCAGCGCATGGGAGCGGCCAAGACCGCCGCCCGCACCGGTCACGATGGCGACCTTGCCGTCAAAACGAATGCTCATGGGTATTTCTCCAGTTGGACTAACGGGCCGTTCAAGACCGGAAATGGGCCGCCGCATGCCCCGCATTCGGGGTTGAAAGGCCATGCCCTCAAAAACGTGCGGGACTTTGTGCATGAGACATGCCCAAGGGTCAAGGGAGGCTTCCGCTGCGGCCTCGTTGCTTTGCGTCTGCCTCTCCCTATGATGTCGACGCCCGCCCGAACCCCCGGAAACCTGCCCGAAAGCCCCTCATCGATGTTCCTGTCCTCACTCCAGAGCGCCTTCGGGCTCGCCCTCATCGTCGCCCTTGCCTGGGGCCTGAGCGAGAACAGGCGGACCTTTCCCCTCCGCGCGGTTGCGGCGGCGCTCGCCATTCAGGTCGGTCTCGCGCTCCTCTTGCTGAAACTGCCCGCCTCGCAGGGTGCGCTTTTCGCGCTGAACGGCCTCGTGGACGCCCTGACCGAGGCGACGCGGACCGGAACGGGCGTCGTCTTCGGCTATATCGGCGGCGGCGCGGCGCCTTTCGAAACGACAGCCCCGCAAAACAGTTTCATCCTCGCCTTTCAGGCCCTGCCGCTGGTGCTCGTCATGTCGGCGCTCTCGGCGCTGCTCTGGTACTGGCGGGTGCTCGGCTGGGTCACGCGCGGTTTCGGTTACCTCCTGCAGAAGAGCCTGGGCATCGGCGGCGCCGTCGGTCTTGCCTCCGCCGCAAACGCCTTTGTGGGCATGGTGGAGGCGCCGCTTCTCATCCGGCCATATCTGGAAAGGCTGACGCGCGCCGAATTCTTCATGACCATGACAGTCGGTCTCGCCACCGTTTCGGGCACGGTGCTCGTGCTCTACGCGAGTATCATCGGAAGCGTCGTGCCCGGCGCGCTCGGACAAATTCTCGTCGCCTCGCTGATCTCGCTGCCCGCCGGCATCCTCATCGCCAGCATCATGGTCCCGGAAGAGCCGGGGGCCGTTCCGACAGGCATCGGCGGCGATGTACCTCATCTCGAATATCAGAGCAGCATGGATGCGGTCACGCGCGGTACCTTCGAGGGCCTCCAGCTTCTTCTCAACATCATTGCCATGCTGATCGTGATGGTCGCGCTCGTCGCACTCACCAACATCATCCTCGGCCTCCTGCCCGATGTCTGGGCCTCTCCGCTCACGCTTCAGCGCATTCTCGGCTGGATCTTTTCCCCGCTCGTCTGGGCCATGGGTATACCGGCGGATGAAATGCACCTCGCCGGACAATTGATGGGCACGAAGACGATCCTGAACGAGTTCATCGCCTATCTGGACCTTGCCCGCCTGCCGGAAGGCGCCTTGTCGGAGCGTTCGACCCTCATCATGGTCTATGCGCTTTGCGGCTTCGCCAATTTCGGCTCGGTCGGCATCCTGATCGGCGGGCTGACGTCGCTCGTACCCTCAAGGCGTCTGGAGATCGTGACGCTCGGCACCCGCGCTATCGTCTCCGGCACGCTCGCGACCTCCATGACGGGCGCGGTTGTCGGCCTCATTACCTGAAACGAAGAAAAAACCTCGGGAGGAATTCATGAAGCTCTACAACTCGGCCATGCCGGCGCCCAATCCGCGTCGCGTCCGCATCTTTGCGGCGGAAAAGGGAATCGATCTGCCGCTGGAGGAAGTCGCCCTCGCGAAACGCGAGCACAAGTCGGATGCCTTCCGCGAAAAGAACTCGCTTGGCCAGACGCCGGTTCTGGAACTCGACGACGGCACGCCGATTTCCGAAAGCGTCTCCATCTGCCGCTATCTGGAAGAGATACATCCCGAGAAGCCGCTCTTTGGCCGCAGCGCGCTGGAGCGGGCCCAGGTCGACATGTGGCTGCGCCGCGTCGAATTCGCGCTGATGGCGCCGGTCGGGAATTTCTGGCGCCATGCCCATCCCTACACGGCGAAAGTCGTGAAGCAGTTCAATGAGTTCGGTGAGTCGAACAGGGAAGGGGTCGCGGCGGCATTCCGCTGGTTCGACCGCGAACTCGAAGGGAAAAATTTCATTCTCGGCGATTATTTCTCGATTGCCGACATCACCGCGCTCTGCACCGTGGATTTTGCCGCCTTCGCCGGACTCGAAATGCCGGACGGGACGCCGCATCTCCATGCCTGGCACGCGCGCGTGTCGTCGCGTCCGGGCGCTGCGGCCTAGATGCCGCTGCCGGAATGAAAAGGCGGCGTCCACGGGGTACGGAATGGACGCCGCCCGATCCGTCCCTCCCGATACATAACCCCGGAAGGAACAGTCCGATGACCTCTCGACCCATCGGCAGGCTGATAATCGTGTTTCGAACCTGAACGCAGGCTGAACCGTCCCGGTCGCACCCAGCCGGTCATTGCGTGAACGGGCAAGACTAGTAAACTGAATTTACGATCGCGCGGGCAGCGCGGCGCGCATGGAAAGGAGCGGGAATGGCAGGCGAGGGTTCGGAAAAACCCCTGACGCGATGGCAGCTTGTCGCCTATGGCCAGTTCGTCATTCCGCTTGCGGTCATCGGCCTCCCGGTCGCCGTCTACATCCCTCCTTTCTATTCCAGCACGCTCGGCCTCGATCTCACCGCCGTCGGCCTCATCCTCATGCTCGCGCGCATTTCGGACGTCGTGACCGACCCGCTGATCGGCCGTTTGTCGGATCGCACGCGAACGCGCTTTGGCCGCCGCCGCCCCTGGGTGCTGGCGGGTGTGCCGGTGATGATGGCCTCCGCCCTGATGCTCTTCGTGCCGCCGGAAGAGGTCACGAACCTCTATCTCCTGACATGGATCGCGGCGATCTATCTCGGCTACACGTTCATCACCATTCCCTACGGTGCATGGGGCGCGGAACTCTCGGGCGACTACAAGGAGCGCAACCGCATCACCGGCAGCCGCGAGATGTTTCTCCTGATCGGCCTGCTGATCGCCATTTCGGCGCCCATCGCCGGTGCCTACTGGACGGGCGGCGGGGACGGCGGCGGCGCGGCGGGGCGCTCGGCGGTCGGCATTCTCGGTTGGCTCACGGTAATCATGCTGCCGCTTTGCGCGCTGATCGTCTTCGCGTCTGTGCCGGAGCCGCGGATCGTCGAAACAAAGCCCATTCCCTTCCGTCGTGGACTTCGCGTTGCCCTGAGGAACGGTCCGTTCCGCATCGTGCTTCTCAGTTCGATTTTCGGTGCGCTCGCCGGTTCGATCAATATCGGCGTCGTCATCTTCTTCTTCGAACATGTGGCGGGCATCGGCGAGGCGAGCACCGTCCTCATCTTCACCTTCTTTGTCGCCGGCGTTGTCGGCGCGCCCTTCTGGGTCTGGCTCGGGGGGCGCATCGGCAAGCACAGGGCGATTGCGGCAGCCGGATTTGTTTCCTTGTTCGTCTTCGCGCTGGTGCCCGCCGTGATCTATCTTGTAAAGCCTGCCGCGCCGGATGCTGTCTTCGCCTGCCTCTTTGCCATCAATGTGGTGCAGGGCCTCGCTCTCGGCGCCGCGCCCATTCTCGGGCCGTCGATCATGGCGGACGTCGTCGATCTCGATACGCTGAAGAGCGGAGAGTCGCGCGCCGCCTTCCTGTTTGCGTTTCTCGGCATGGTGCGCAAATCCTCGGAAGCGCTCGGTGTCGGCATCGCGTTGCCGATCCTGCAATGGACGGGCTTCAACGCTCAGTCCGAAAGCAATTCGCCGAAAGCGCTTTTCGCGCTCCTTGCCTTGTATTGCCTCGTGCCTCTCGTGCTCTGGATCGTTTCCATCGCGATCATCATGCGCTACCCGATCACGCGTGAGCGTCAAATCCGGCTTCGTGCGGCGCTGGAGCGGCGCATAAGCCGCCGCGCGGAGCTGCGCCGGATGGCGGCGGATTAGGCGTCAGGACGGCGCCTTCACGCCCATGGCCTCCGCCAGCAACTCGTAGGAGCGCACGCGGTCCTTCTGGTCATAAGTGATCGTCAGAACAACGAAATCGTCGACACCATGCGCCTCGCCGAGCGCGAGGAGACGCCCGCGCACCTGCTCCGGAGTGCCTGCAAAGCCCCGCTGCTCAATGGCGCGGAGCATGATCTTGTCTTCATCCGTGTAGGGATAGTCGAGCGCTTCCTCGATGGAGGGAAAGGCACCCGCCCGGTTCTGCAGCAGGTGCATCACCCAGAGATTGCGCGATGCCGCGATGCGCTTTGCCTCTTCCTCGGTATCGGCGACCGTGACCGAAACGGCGATGGAACCGCGTGGGCCCGCAAGGCCGCGCGACGCGCGAAAATTGCGCCGGTAGGCATCGAGCGGCTGCGTTCCCGCATCCTGGTTGATGAAATGCGCGAAGCAATAGGCCATACCGAACTGCGCTGCGATGATCGCGCCGTCGCCGCCCGAGCCGAGCATCCAGAGGTCCGGCATGCCGGGACCGCGCGGCGTGGCGTGGAGGCCGAGATAGGGGTGGTCGCCGGGGAAACCGCCTTCCTCGCCCTGAAGCCCCGTCGAATCCTCAAGGAACTGCCGCAGCAGTTCCACCTGCTGCGGGAAGACCCCGACGTCATAGGCCTGCGGTCCGGGTTGCAGCGCCCGCGTCGTGCGCAGGTCGCCGCCCGGCGCGCGTCCGAGTCCGAGGTCGATGCGGCCGGGATAGAGCGTCTCCAGAACGCGGAAACACTCCGCCACCTTGAGCGGGCTGTAATGCGGCAGCATCACGCCGCCGGAGCCGACGCGGATGCGGCCGGTCGCGGCTGCGACCGCCGCAATCAGAATTTCCGGCGCCGAGCCTGCGAAGGACGACGTGTTGTGATGTTCGGCCAGCCAGTAACGGCTATAGCCGAAGCGCTCGGCCTGCCGCGCGAGGTCGATCGTGTTTGCGATCGCCTCTGCGGCGGTGCCGCCCTTGCGGATGGGGGATTGGTCGAGAACGCTCAAGCTGACCATGAGGCTCGCTTTCCTGATGCAGGGGCCCTTGTCCGGGATATCGGTACTGGCGCGCTATTTTTCGAGCGGCCGCTTTTTCACCCGCTTCACGATACCGGAGAAGTTGAGCAGGATGCGTTCATCCGCGCCCTTCCCGGTGAAAACCTGCCCGCGCAGGAAAACCATGCTGCCGGTGTTGCGGACCACTTCGCCCCGCGCCTCGATGAACGCGCCCGCGCCGGCCGCCGCCGTGAATTCCGCCGCGAAAGAGACCGTCACCGACGGACCCTCCAGAATGTCGCGGCCGAAGGCAAACAGCGAAAAATCCGCGAAGGTCATCAGGAGGCCGCCATGAAGGAAGCCGCCGCCATTGCAATGCACCGGTGTCGCCTCGAAGGCACAAGTCACCGTTCCGTCGTCGTTCTTGCGAAAGAAGAAGGGGCCGGCGTGATCCTCGAAAGGATCGTGCCCCTCCCACGTCTCGTACCCCGCGAGACGGCTGCTCAGGCTGGTATTCATGTGCAAATAACCTGTCTTCGAATTCCGTTGCGGCGCTTTTATCAGGAAGAGCGGCGGTTCCCAAATCGCAGGGCCGGTTTTCCAGTTCGCGGCCGGAATTAAGAGCTTCGTTACGCAAGCCGGGGCAGATTGCTGTCAAGGTCATCAAAGGTAGCAATGGAAATGAGAGCAGCTCTTAGCAGAATCGCGCCTGTCGAGGAGAGCGCACGCTTTCTGGCGCTTGACGAGCTTCCCGAGCCGTCGCTTCGACAGGTCCTCGCCTATTGGGAAATGAAGCGGGCAGGGCGGGAGATGCCCTCCCGCGACGATATTATGCCGACCGCCTTCCCACGCCTCATGCCGCGCATGTTCATGGTCCGGGTGGGAGAGGGCCCGGCCTTCACATATAGCCTCGTCGGCAACGAAAACATCGAAGCCCACGGCGAAAACTTCACCGGCATGGATGTGCGCGATCTCGACCGCAAACGGCCTGGCTACGGAACCTCCATGCACCGCTTCTATGCCTCGATCGTGCAGCGGCGGCAGCCGTGTGCCGCTGGTGGATCGCTCGATTTCCTGGGCCGGGGCTTCTGCCGTTTCTCCGCCGTCTATTTGCCGCTCGCGGGGGCCGATGGCGACGTGAGCCACATCATGGGCGTTGCGGCTTACAGAATAGGTTCGGAATAGGGACCGCTTTGCGGACATCCGGTTCACGAACCGTTAGGAAAATCCCGGCAGGCTGCTGCCACTGGCTCGGGCTGGGTCATGTGAAGGTTTAACGGGCGATGATGCAACAGGTGGAAACCCATCGCGGCGGCGGCACGGAAGTGCCTGCCGAAGCGGACGCGCATGGCATCGAATTTCGGCGTCTCAAGGAACTTCGCGAACCGCTTTGCCGCGACATGCTTGCCTATTGGAACGAGGTGCGTGGGGGCCGCGCCATGCCGCGCCCCGACGAAATCGATCCCATCCGTTTTGCCCGCCACATGCCGAATCTTCTTGTAGTCCAGGTCGACTGGGACCCCTTCGATCTCACCTATCGGCTTGTCGGCGGCGATGTCGTGGACGCGCATGGCGCCAATTTCCGCGGCCGCCGTGTGCTTGACAGCCCTTCGCATACAGGCCGTTTCAACGAGGTTCTGTTCCGCTTCTACAAATTCGTCGCCGAACAGCAGCGGCCCTATGCCGTTGCGGGCACAATGGAATATACGGCCCGCGGCAGGGTGAGCGTGGAGGCCGTCTATCTACCCCTGTCTCTCGATGGCAGCCGGGCCGACCGGATTTTAGGCGCGGCGATCTCCGCGGAGCTTCCGCGCGGGTAAATCCGGCCCTTTTTGCCGCTTTTGACCCCCGCCGGGCCATGGCCTAAATTCCCGCAACCTTGAAACCAGCAATGCGGGAAGACCCATGGCCCTCGACGCCGAAACACGCGACCAGCTCATTTCCTCCGTCCGCCGCTTCGTCGACGAGCGCCTTCGCCCGATCGAGGACAAGGTCTCCGAATCCGACAAGGTGCCGGACGAGATCGTCGAGGAAATGAAGGAACTCGGCCTCTTCGGTATTTCCGTTCCCGTTGAATATGGCGGCCTCGGCCTCACCATGGAGGAGGAATGCCTCCTCATGTTCGAGCTCGGCCGTACCTCGCCCGCCTTCCGCTCCGTCATCGGCACCAATGTCGGCATCGGCAGCCAGGGCATCGTCATGCATGGTCGCCAGGACCAGAAGGAATACTGGTTGCCGAAGATCGCAAGCGGTGAGGCCATCATCAGCTTCGCGCTCACCGAGCCGGAAGCGGGTTCCGACGCCGCTTCCCTCAAGACCACGGCCATCCGCGACGGCGACCACTATGTCGTGAACGGCACCAAGCGTTACATCACCAATGCGAACAAGGCGCATGCCTTCACGCTGATGGCGCGCACCGATCCGAAGACGCCGGGCGCGAAGGGCGTCTCGGCTTTCGTCGTGCCGAGCGACATTCCCGGCATCCATATCGGCAAGCCTGAAAAGAAGATGGGCCAGCAGGGCGCCCATATCTGCGACGTCGTCTTCGAGGATGCCCGCATCCCCGCCAGCTGTCTGCTGGGCGCGGAAGAGGGCAAGGGCTTCGTCACCGCCATGCAGGTGCTGGAGCGTGGGCGATTGCACATCTCCGCCGTCTGCATCGGCGTTGCCGACCGTCTCGTCGAGGACTCCGTGAAATATGCCGCCGAGCGCAAGCAGTTCGGCGAACCGATCGGCAACCTGCAACTGGTGCAGGCCATGCTCGCGGATTCGAAGATGGAAGCCTATGCGGGCCGCTGCATGGTGATCGACGCCGCGCGCCGCCGCGATGCGGGCGAGAATGTCGCGACCGAAAGCTCCTGCTGCAAGCTCTTCTGCTCGGAAGCCGTGGGCCGCATCGCCGACCGCGCGGTGCAGGTCCATGGCGGCGCGGGTTATGTGGCGGACTATGGCATCGAGCGCTTCTACCGCGACGTGCGCATCTTCCGCATCTACGAAGGCACCAGCCAGGTCCAGCAGGTCATCATCGCTCGCAATCTGTTGAAGGCGGTGAACTGAAACCTGTCTTGCTTCCCGTTGCCCGCATTGCACAATGCGGACATGACGAAGCTTGATCGCCTTGCCGCCGATATCCGCCGCTGCCGCATCTGCGTCGAAAGCCCGCTGAAGACGCCTTTGCCGCACGAGCCGCGTCCGGTCCTGCGCGTCTCGCGTACAGCGCGTATCTGCATCGTGGGGCAGGCGCCGGGCACGCGCGTTCACGCATCGGGAACGCCTTTCACCGATCCGAGCGGCGACCGGCTTCGCGATTGGATGGGTGTAACATCTGACGAATTCTACGACGTGTCGCGCCTCGCCATCGTGCCCATGGGGTTCTGCTTTCCCGGTCTCGATGCGAAGGGCGGCGATCTGCCGCCGCGCCGCGAATGCGCCGAAGCATGGCGCGAACAGCTCTTCAAGCTTCTGCCGCAGATCGAGCTGACGCTACTTGTCGGCCAGTATGCGCAGGCCTGGCATCTCGGTGCGGCCCGCAAGGAAAGCCTCACGGCAACCGTCGCCGCCTGGCGGGAATATGGCCCGCGTTTCATCCCGCTTCCGCATCCCTCCTGGCGCAACAACGCCTGGATCGGGAAGAACCCCTGGTTCGAGGCCGAGCTGCTGCCCGTGCTGAGGCGCGAAGTACGCCGCCTGATGGGCTGAGGCTGCGGCATCGCGCCACAGTAAATCCGGCTCCTCTCTTTTGACACGCCCGCCGCCGCTCCCGATACTGCGCGAAAAAGGGGGCAGGCCTTTGGCCGATCGGAAACAGGACAGGCGACGGAAAAATGCGCAGCGCCGCAGGCGCGCAGCGCCTTCGCTTGCCGCGCGCCTTCTCCTCGGCCTCGTTACCCTGTCGATCCTCTTTCCCGCGCTTGCGGGCAGCCTTGCCGCACGGTCGTTTCAACAGACGGGTGTTTTCGAAGACCGCATCGTCATCTGCACGGGAAGCGGCCTGAAAGTCATCTTTCTCGACGCAAGCGGCGAACCCGTCTCCGGCGGCGAGGATCATCCGGACTTTGCGACCGGCCTCTGCGCGCCGATGGCGACGGCCGCGCTCGCCGAATTCCGGGACGATCTCTTCACCCGGCTGCGGCCACCGCGCGTGCCCGATCTGCCGCGCCCCGCCGCCGCGATCCTCGTGCCGCACGGCACCGAGCATCCTCCATCCCTCACCACGGGTCCGCCTGTCTTCGTCTGAATTCTTCACCGACCTTCAGACAAGACAGGAAAATATCCAATGTTGTTTCAGCGCTCTCTGGCGGCGCGGCGTGCACTTCTGCGCGCCGGCACAGCCACCGCCGCCCTCATGGCGGCGTTCTGGATGCTTCCCGCGAACGCCGCGGAAGAAGCCGCGGAGGAAAGCACCTCCGCCATCGAAATACCCGAACTCGTGATCTCCGCCCCCGCGAAGGAGGACGGCCCCTCCGAAACGGTAAAGGTGGGCGACGTCACGGGCCCGTCCGCGCGCGACGCGGGAGAGCTTCTCTCGCGTATGCCGGGCGTGACAGCGGGCCGCATGGGCGGCCACGGTTCGGACATCAGCATTCGCGGCATGTCGGAAGACAGGATTGCCGTCATCAGCGACGGCGCCTATGTCTTCGGCGCCTGTCCGAACCGCATGGATCCGCCCACGTCGTCCATGATGCCCATGTCCGGCGACAGCATCACCGTTCGCCGTGGTTATCAGTCCGTGCTCGATGGCCCGCCGGCACCCGCCGGCACCGTCTCGCTCGAAAGAGCCGACCCGGCCGATTTCGCCGAAGGACTCTCGGGCAACGTCGAGAGCGGTATCGAGTCGAACGGCGTGCAGCGTTACGTAAGCGCGCAGGCGCGCGCCGTCGAACGCGGCAGCTATATCCGTGGCTTCATGACAGGCCGCCGCGCCGACAACTACGAAGACGGCTCCGGCCGCGAGGTCCGCTCCGCCTTCAAACAATATGGCGGCGGCGGAGAAGTCGGCCTGCGTTATGGCGCGGATTCGCTTCTTTCCCTTTCCATGGAACGAAATGTCGTCGAAGACGCATTTTTCGCGGGCGCTGGCATGGACGCGCCATGGACCGCGACGGATACCTACCGTCTCGCGGTTGAGCACAATTTCGAGGAAGCAGGCGCCTTCAAGGGATTCGAGGCGAGCGTCTACGGTTCCTTTGTCGATCACGTGATGGACAACTACTCGCTGCGGACGCCCGGTGCGATGACCATGCGCACCGACGCGACCTCCGACACACGCGGCACCCGGCTCGCGGGTGTTTTCGAGTTCGGTGATGTGGATGTGACGGTCGGTGGCGACTACCGCCGCAACGATCGCGACGCGACGAGCTATTCGTCCATGATGGCCGCCATTCCGCCGACCACGATCTCCAACTACACATGGCCGGGCATGGAAATCGAGGACGCCGGCTTGTTCGTCGAGGCAAACGCGCCGCTGACGGCAAAGACGGACCTCACTGCCGGTATCCGCACCGATTTCGTCTCCGTCAAGGCGACGAAAGCCGACCTCCTGCCGGGCGGCATGGGCGCGGTCTCGGCCCGCACGCTCTACAACACTTTCTATGGCGTCACACAGACGGATCAGGATGAGACCAACGTAAGCGGCCTCGTTCGCGTCACGCATGACTTCGGCGGCTTCTCCGGTTGGGCAGGTGCGAGCCGCGCCGTACGCACGGCGGATGCGACCGAGCGAGGCATTGCCCGTGCGCCTGCAATGGGAAACGGCGGTTGGGTCGGCAATCCGGGCCTAGACCCCGAAAAGCATCACCAGCTCGATACGGGCATCGAGACGGTACGCTCCGTCTGGAAAGCATCCACGAGCGTCTGGTACGACAACGTGCAGGACTTCATCTCGCGTGACATTGCGCGCGGCCAGTCCGGTGTTCTCGTGAACGACGGCGTGTCGAGCATCTTCCGCAATGTCGATGCGGAACTTGCGGGCTTCGACGTCGCTGGACAATGGGCATTTGCGCCGTCCTGGCATGTCGGCGCCGACCTCGCCTATACCTATGGCGAGAACACGACCGACAACCGGCCCCTCTACCAGATATCGCCCTTCAGCGGCAGTGTGGAGCTGGTCTACGACGTGACCGAATGGAGCGCGGGCACGCGCATGCGCTGGGCCGGGAAACAGACGCGGGCCGACACGAGCACCGCCACCGGTTCGGGCCTCGACGTTCGCGAGACGCCGGGCTATGCGGTCGTCGATCTCTTCGGCACATGGCAGCTTGCCAGTGCGGTCGAGCTGCGGGGCGGCGTCGCCAACCTTCTCGACACCACCTATGCGTCTCACCTGAGCCGCGGGAATGGTTTCGATCCTGCAGTGGTCCAGGTGAACGAGCCGGGGCGTTCGGCCTACGTCCAGGTGAACCTGGCGTTCTGATCGGCAGGGGAGGTGGCTCCGCGCCGCCTCCCTCGCTCTCGCCTGGCATGCGCCGATGCGTTAGCCTCGTCGCATGTCGCGCATCTTCCCGCTCCTTCTTCTTCTCGCTTCCCTCTCGGCCTGCGCGCCGCAGATGATGACGGTCGGTGATCCGGTCTTCGAACCGCGCATCGAGCATGCCTCCGCCGCCCGCGCGGTCATGGCAGATGGTGCCCGCCTCCCCATGCTTGTTTTCGAGGCGGAGCATCCGCGCGCCGTCCTTCTCGCGCTGCATGGCTTCAACGATTATTCCAATTCCTTCGCCGAACCGGGCCCCGGCCCCTGGTTCGCCCGGCAGGGCATCACGCTTGTCGCAATCGACCAGCGCGGCTTCGGCCACGCGCCCGGTCGTGGACTCTGGGCGGGCGATCGGCGCATGGCCGAGGACGTGGCGGCCGTCGCCGCGCTTCTTCGTGCCGAGTATCCCGATGTTCCGCTCTATCTGATTGGAGAGAGCATGGGGGGCGCCGTTGCCATGCGCGCCATGGCGCTCGACGCGCCGCCCGACGTCGACGGTCTCATTCTTTCCGCACCCGCCGTCTGGGGCTGGCAGGAGCTGAACGGATTTTACGGCTCGGTCCTCTGGACCGCCGCCCATCTCGCGCCGTCGGCGACGTTGACGGGACGCGGCCTCGAGATCTGGCCTTCGGACAATATCGAAATGCTGCGGGCGCTTGCTCGCGATCCGCTGACTATCAAGGAAACCCGCATCGACACGCTCTACGGCCTCGTCGGACTGATGGATAGCGCCTATGACGCGGCGCCTGAAATCCGCAAGCCTGTGCTTCTTCTTTATGGCGCGAAGGATGAGATCGTCCCCGCCGCCGCGATCGCCGGCACGGTCGAAAGGCTCGCAGCCACGCAAGCAAACGTCACATCCGCCTGCTATCCGGACGGCTATCACATGCTGCTGCGCGATCTCGAAAGGGAGCAGGTCTGGAAGGACATCGCGGCCTGGATCGCGCAAACCGCGCCGCCGCTGCCGTCAGGCCATGAGGGAGACCTGCGGCAATGTGGGCCTCTTGCCGGTCGCGATTGACGGCATAGACTTTAAACGGGGGCGGCTCGGGCCGCTTGTGTCGAGGGGAGTACTTTCTTGATCCGGAAGGAGAATGAAATGGTCAATGAAGTCTCGAAAAACGAAAACCGCAAAAGCCCATCCTTGTTTCCGCAGGATCCTTTTTCCGCGTTCCGGGAGGAAATGAACAGTCTGATCGATCGCGCCTTCGGGCGGGGGTTCGGCCTGTTCGATGCGCCGTCGCTCGGCCGTTTCGGTGCGGGCCACATCACGCCGCAAGTCGACCTCCATGAAAACGACAAGGACTACTCGCTCACCGCGGAACTTCCCGGCATGGAGGAAAAGGATGTCGAACTCAGTGTGCATGACGGCGTGCTGACGCTGAAGGGCGAGAAGCGTTACGAAAAGAAGGATGAGAAGGGCGAGGCGCGCATCGTCGAGCGTCACTACGGCAGTTTTCAGCGCATCTTCACGCTGCCGGCCGATGTCGACGACGCGAAGATAGACGCGAAATTCGACAAGGGCGTCCTGAAAGTCACCATGCCGAAGAAGCCCGGTGCCTCTCCGGCTAGCCGCCGCATTTCGATCGGCAAGGGGTAATCTCGCTCAGGCGTTCTGCGAAAGCGCAGGTTCCGCATTGCCGTTCTCATCGTCCTCGGGCGCCTGCTCCCTGGCAGGCGCCTTTTCTTCGCCGAAGCGGATTTTGAGCTCCCGCTCGAGATCGGCGAAGAGTTCCGGAACATGCTCGAGATGCGGCCTCTCCGCCTTGAGAATGGAACGGAAGAGCCGCGCCTTCAGTTGCGCAATGTCGAGTCCCGATTTCTGCACCGCGGCGGGCGCACTGCTTGCCACGATGTCGACCAGCCTGTCGGCGGCGTGAAGCCGGCCCCACAGATAGTCGTTCTCCCTGGCGCGACGGCTGAAGAAGGCGGCGAAGTAACCGAGATCGCGCCCCATCAAAGTGGCGGGCGCGCCGCCCTCGCGGATCGAGCGTGCGTCCTCCGGGCTGATACGGTCCACCTGCACGGTGTCCACGTCGTCGAGATCCTGCCATTTGTTGAGCGGCAGCGTCAGCACGTCGAAGAAGGGAAAGCCGACATAGGCCTGTACCAGTTCAGAACGGATATCGTGGGGCAGGGTGCTTGCCGCCATCTGGACGAAATGATGGTCGGCATCGCGATCGAGGCCGACGAGATCGAGGATCGGCGCTACATGGCTTGTGAAAGCGTCGATTTCGTGCGGTTCCGCCACGCCGTCGTCATAGATCATCTTGCAGATGCGGCGGATGTCGTCGGTCCTGAGCCGAGCCGCCGTTTCCGACTGTATACGGTCCAGAATCCGGTAGAGGCTCGTCTTGAAATCGTCAAGCGCGTCTGAATGCAGGCTGCCTTCGTCGCCTGCTTCGATGTCCTGGTAGAGTTCGTTCAGTCTGCGGATGACGAAGCGCAGACGCCGCACGCGGAAACTCACGTCGAACTCGCGCAGGAAGCGCACCCAGGCATCCTCCTTGCTCGGTTCCGCGCCGCCATTTGCATGCGTCATCCACTGCACCGGAAAGATACCGGTGTCCTTCGCCCAGCTTTCGACGGCGCGAGAAAGCGCGAGCCGGTCGCTCGGGTGGTTCACCGCCTCGCTCAGGTCGGCAATGATATTCGTGATCTGGTCGAGAACGGATGCCACCTTGAGCTGGACATAGGCGTCATAGGCATAGCCCGCCTCGACGGCGGCTTGCGCATTCGCATTGTTTCTCAGCGTCGACAGTTGCGCGGCATCCGGCAGTGAGGAATTCGCGGTCCCCTCGAAAAGCTGCGTGATGCGTGTGCGCACATGCGGCCGCGTCGCAGCCACGATCTGCCGGTATCGCCGCACCCGCTCGGAGAATTCGTGCAGCGCCTCCAGTTCGTCGCGCACCGGCTGGTTGCGCGGAATGTCGGAAAGCGCGCCCCGGATCGCCTGGAAGAATCCGGGCGCGGCGCCGCCCGCTTCCGCGCGGCCGCCTTTCGGGTCGGGATCGATATAGACGACGCGGCGGTCGACTTCGCGATAGGCCGGCCGCCCGCGAATGGCCCTGATCGCTTCGCCGAACGGTTTGTTGTTGAGCACGCTGCCGTCAATGAAAGAGGCCTTCACCGGGTCGGAGCCCGCGGCAATCAGCGGCTTGAAGTTACTGCGCAGGAATTCCTCGCGCGTCGGCCAATCGAGTTTTTGTTCCTTCAGCAGCGCATCGATCTCGCCGATGCGCGCGGGCGGGAAGGCGCCCGGAAAGCACGAGGTCGCCCGCGCCGCGAAAACGAGGCCCGGCACATGCGCGGTATCGAAATCGCTGACGGCCGTTCCGCTCTGATGCTGGAAATAGCTGAACTTCAGCGTGTGCCGGTGTTCGCGTTCGCGGATCGAAACAGGGTCGTGCAGCGGAATGTGCTGGCGATAGCCGTGGAAGTCGGTGACCGACACGATGAGGTCGAGCCGATGTCCCGTCGGCAGCAGCGAGGCATTGGCGGGCGAGGGTTCGCCCATCGCGAGGCAGGCGTCGAGCAGCATGCCGCTCATGATCGAACCCGAGAAAGGCGGCTCGAACCAGCGCGAGCGTGTGAAGAGCTGCAGCTTCTGCCGCATCTCGATATCCGGCGCGTATTTCGCAAGCCATTTTTCGGTGATGCCCCAGAAGAGCGGCTTCATGAACAGCTTGTCCCAGCGCCCGGCGAGATGATGCTCGTCCATCAGCGCCACGATGTCCGCCTGTTCGAGCCACATCTTGCGATGCGCGTCCATGGGCAGGTCGTGGGCGAGCGCGCGCGCAAGGAGCACGCCGTTGATCCCGCCGGCGGAAGCCCCCGCGATCGTGTCCACGAAGACGCGCAATTCGAGCGACTGGCCGATCGCCTGGATCAGTTCGAAATAGATTTCTTCGGTGTCGGTCTCGCGGTCGTCATGGTCGAGATCGCAATAGGTCGCCGAGGCCCGGTGCGAGCGCGCGAGATCGTGGTGATAGACGCGGGAGGCGCGGACGAGCTTCAGGATTTCCTTGGTCACGCCATGCATATAGACGGCGAGCGAAACGCCGCCGTAGCAGACGAGCGCGATCCTGAGTTCCTTTTCCTTCATGGCCCCGCCGCTTCATTGCGTGGTCCCCGGTGGCGCAAACCCGCCCGGACCGGGGCCAGTCTAGGAGAGGACCTCCTCACGACCAATTAACGATACTGCGACAGCTTGTTCCATTCTTATTTACGTCTTAAATACGTAGATATCCGATATCGGCAAGGGGCTCCTGCGCTCGCGCCGCGCAAAGGACAAGCCCATGCTCGATCCCACCCTGATCCACGCGCTGTTCGCGCTCGCTTCCGGCGCCCTGATCGGCCTCTCTTTGGGCCTCATCGGCGGCGGCGGGTCGATTCTCGCGGTTCCGCTCCTGCTCTATGTGGTTGGCGTCGCCTCGCCCCATGTCGCCATCGGCACAGGCGCTCTCGCCGTTGCGGCGAATGCGGCGGTAAGCCTCGCCATGCACAGCCGCGCCCACACGGTGAAATGGCCCTGCGCGCTGGCCTTCGCGGGCTCGGGCGTGGCGGGCGCGGCCGTCGGCGCTCATTTCGGCAAGGCCGTGGGCGGCGATGTTCTTCTCGCCTTGTTCGGGCTGGTGATGATCCTTGTCGGCGTGGCCATGTTCTTCAGGCGCGGGGAGGGCGGAAATCCGGACGTCCGGCTCGACCGTGCCTCGGCGCCCCGCCTCCTGCCGCCGCTCGCGAGCACCGGCTTCCTGGTCGGCGGCCTTTCGGGCTTCTTCGGCATTGGCGGCGGCTTCCTCATCGTGCCGGGCCTCGTCACGGCGACAGCCATGCCGCTTCTCAATGCCATCGGCTCATCCCTCGTTTCGGTGACCGTGTTCGGCCTCACCACCGCCACGAGCTACGCCTTTTCGGGATTGGTCGACTGGGGCGCCGCTGCCCTCATGGTCGTGGGCGGCCTTGGCGGCTCGTTCGCAGGCCTCCGGCTCGCGCGCCACCTCTCCGGCTCTCGCCGGGCGCTCTCCGTCGTCTTCTCGACCGTCGTCATCGCGACCGGCCTCTATATCGTCTGGACAGGCATAGGCGCGCTCACAGCCCCGGCCTGACCGGCTCCGGACCCTGGCTCGCGAAGTGTGTGTGGAATGGTGGACGGTACTGGACTCGAACCAGTGACCCCTGCGATGTGAACACAGTGCTCTACCAACTGAGCTAACCGTCCCCAAAGGCGCGCAGCGCCGGCACCACATACCCGAGGCGCGAGGCGCCGATACGACGGATATGTCGAGGGAGCCCGTCTATAGGCTTTGCGCCCGCGCCAAGTCAAGCCATCGAAATGCCAGCGCACCGCGTTATGCTCTGCGGCGGCAAAAAGACCGCGAAACCGAGGGAGGGCAGGCGATGGCGGAAAAACCGGGCTTCGGACAGGTCATGACACTGGGGCGGTTGGCGCTGCGGGGGGCGGCGCGCTTCTTCAGGCCGCGTCCCCTCGGGCCGGAGGCGGGAATGGCCTTTGAGCAGGCAATGTCGGCGCTCCTTGCCGACCCGGCCGTCGCCTCGCATGTCCGCGACGCGCGCCTTGTCGCGCTCGGGCCGGAGGAAGACTGGCAGTCCCTCGGCATCGCCGTGACCCCGGGCGACGAGGTCACGGTTCTCGCGGCGGGCGGCTTCTGGGCCTCCAGACCGCTCGACCTCGGCTTCGGCGCGCGCATCGGTCTGTGGCTGCGCGCGGGCGGCGGCGCGATCTTCAAGACGCCCGCCAACGCCTCGACCGTGAAAGTGGCGTTTGGCGGCCCGCTTGAGATCGTGGCGAAGCCCCCCGGCGAATGGGCGGACGAGCAGGGCGCTTTCGATCCCGCCTATCCGCGCGGTGGCGTCGCGGGCGAGATCGGCGCCTGCGTCATCGTCTGGAAGGAGGGTGCGCTCGCGGGCCTCGAGGCCATGTCGCGCGCGGGTGACTATGAAGGCCTTGTCGCCCGCGCCCTCGACGACGCGCGAAATCCCGTGCCCGCACCTGAGGGCTGGCGCTATCTCTGGCGTCTGGGCGAGGGCCGTATCTTCCGCGATGCTCATGCGAACGGCGATCACAGCATCTGCTGCCACACATCGGGCGATGTCGGCATTCTGCAATATCCGGTCGATTTTCCGCTTACGGAGAATACGCGTCTTCGCTGGCGCTGGAAGGCCGACAGGCTTCCCTGCGACCTGCCGGAAGACATTCAGCCCACGCACGACTATCTCTCGATTGCGGTCGAGTTCGACAATGGCCAGGACCTCACCTACATGTGGTCCTCTTCGCTCGCCGAGGGCACGATCTTCCGCTGCCCGCTTCCCTTCTGGGACAAGGTCGAGACGCATTGGGTGCTGCGCTCGAACCCGGCGGATCTCGGTAAGTGGTTGTCGGAGGAACAGCCAGTTCGATCCGATTATGCGAAGGCCGTGGGCGCGCCGCCCGCGCGCATCGTCAAGGTCTGGCTCATAGCCGTCAGCGTCTTCCAGCGCCGGGAGGGCCTCTGCGAATATGCCGGCATCGAGCTTGTGGATGGCGACCGGGTTCTGAAGATCGCTTAGGAAAAGTGGTGCGGTAGCAGCCGCGAAAGCGCCGCCGGAAACGCGTCGAAATGATCGATCACGGCGTCCGCGCCGAGTTCGGGCACCGGTATGCGCGTATAGCCGAAGCTGACGCAGATCGAGGGCAGCCCCGCATTCTTCGCGGCGTCGATATCCGTCTCGCTGTCGCCCACCATCACGGCATGGTCGCGCTCGCCGCCGAGCAGGCGGATCGCTTCGAACAGATGTTCGGGGTTGGGCTTCTTCACCGGCAGCGTGTCGCCGCCGATCACGACCGGGAAATAATGGTCGATGCCGAGCATCTCGAGCAACTTCCGCGACAGGCCCTCTACCTTATTTGTGCAGACCGCCATCAGCGCCCCGCGTTCCGCAAGCATGTCGAGCTGGTCGCGCACGCCGGGCCAGAGCTTCGTATGGTCGGCAATGTGCCGTCCGTAATAGTCGAGGAATTCGTCGAAGCTGAGATCGAGCATTTCCGCGCTCGCCGGTTCGCCCGTCTCGCTATAGCCCCGCTCCAGCAGCAACCGTGCGCCGCCGCCGACGAGATGGCGCACGCGCTCGTTGGACACGCGCGCGCGTCCATGCATCTCGAGGATCACATTCAGCGTCTCGCAGAGATCGGCCGCCGTATCGGCGAGCGTGCCGTCGAGATCGAAGAGAAGGACAGGGCGGGACATGGGGCGCAACCGGCAGGAAAATGGAACCCGGTCTCTCTCGCATGGCCGCTCCCGGCTGGCAAGACCCGTGCGCCGGCCCGCCGCCGCAAGAAATCCGGAAAGGCCCATTTTCCACTTCGAACGAGGGCCGCTTTTCGTCCATACTTTCCGCATGAAGCTGCTCACGCGCTATCGGACGCGAATGGCCATGCCCGGGCAGGACGAGGAGACGCTCGCCCGGCTGAAGGTCGTCTGCTGGCGTGAAGCCTATCCCGGCCTTCTGCCACAGCCTCTTCTCGACATGCTCGATGCGCGGCGCGAGGAGGCGGGTTGGCACGATGCGCTCGGCCGCGGCATCGCCTGGATCGTGGAACAATCGGGCGCGCCGGTCGGCTTCGGCCACATGGAGGGCGCGGAAGTCACCACGCTCTATGTCCGCAAGGAAGATCACGGGCAGGGCGTCGGCGCGGCGCTTCTGTCTCATCTCTTTGACGAGATCGCCTGCCTTGGCCGCCGCGAGGCGTTCCTCTGGGTGCTCGAAAAGAACCTGAAGGCGCGCGGCTTCTACGAGCGCATGGGTGGCCGTCTCGTCGCGCGCCGTCCCGTCGGCTTCCCGCGTTACCCGCACATCATGGAAGTTCGCTACGACTTCGTGCTCGACTGAGTTTCAATCCGCCGCCTTCAGCCCGCCCTCGCGTGCCCACTCGCCAAGCCCGGCAAGCGTGCGCTCGTAGCAGGCAAGTCCGTTCGCGATCACGTTCTCCTGCCAGGAGTGTCGCCGCGGCGCATAGTCCTCCCGGATTTCCTCGAAATAGCCGGGCGCCTCAGGCGCATCGAAGCCGCCGATGAAGCGCAGCCACCGCTCCAGCATCGGCACGCGCATCGCCTTCGCCGCATTATTCTTTGCCTTCGCCGAGCGAAACTCCACCGCCGCGCCGCCGAACTCCGCATGCGGTGCCAGCATGTCCTCGATGCCCCAGAACATCGTCCCGCGCCGCGTTGGCCGTTTGGAGCCCCACATCGCGTCGACCGTCTTGGGGTCGAGTGCATTGCGGCCCCACCAGTGCGCGGCGCGCTCGAAGCCCGCGCTGCCGGGCTCCGAATAGCACAGATAGATAAGTTCGCCGTCGCCCGTCGGGCCCGAATGCCAGTCGATGAAGCCGACCTTGTGCGCATGGGCAAGCTCGCGGCCGACGATCTCTCGAATGGTCAGGTTCGACCATTCGGGCGCCGTGCCGCCGAAATGATAGCCGTCGGGGTGCGTATACTGCCCGCGGCTGATCGCGTCCTCGAGCGCCCATTGCCCGTGCCGTTCGACGAAGCGGGCGCCCGCCGCCAGCATCCGCTGCACCGCGCCGTCGGCGAGCGAGTTGGGGCACAATATGTCGTGCAGTTCCTCGTAAAGCGGGTTCTCGGGATGCGGCTTCGTGTGGTCGAGGAAATTGCGGTTGAGGTCGACGTTGTTTTCCGTGCCCCGGAGCCCCCAGGCGAAACCGAACGGGTTCACCGCGTGAACCATCAACAGGGCGACACCGGGCGGCAGCGTCGCGGGGCCGCGCTCACGGATCCATGCCGTCATCGCGGCCGAGCCGCCATAGCCCTCCGCGCCATGCGTCCCGCAGGTATTGAGCAGCACGGTCTCCGCATCTGCCGGGCCGAACCATGCCGTATCGGTGAAAAGCCTCGTATCCCCCGGTCCCTTTGCATGGCCGTTCTCATAACTCGCGACCCGCGCGCCCGCCGCCACCGCCGCCTCGAGGAACAGCCGTCTCGCATCCGTATAGGTCTCTGAGAAGTAACCGCTGGCAGTCATGCGTTTCCGTATTGTTTCGGGCTCTTTCCGTCCCCCGCTGGCGGATGCTAACAAGGGGGTGCTAACAGGGATATGGTCGCTTCCGCCTGAACTTCTATATGACGTGTGCAGGCAGCGATAAGCAAGGAACCTCGTCCCAATCCGGATTTTCAAGGAAATTTCATGACCCTCTCGACCCGCCTCAAGGACAGCACGCTGCTCAGGACCCATTGTTTCGTGGATGGGAAATGGGTGGGAGCGGAAGCGCCGCAGATCGATGTCGTGGACCCGGCCTCCGGTGAGACGATCGCCACGGTCCCCTCGCTTGGCGCCGCCGAAACGCGACAGGCGATCGAGGCCGCCGCCCGGGCGCAAAAGGGATGGGCCGCGCGCCCGGCGAAGGAGCGCTCCGCCATCCTGCGCCGCTGGTTCGATCTGATGATGGAAAATCAGGACGATCTGGGCGCGATCCTGACGGCCGAGCAGGGCAAGCCGCTGGCGGAAGCCAGGGGCGAAATCGCCTATGCCGCCGCCTTCATCGAGTTCTATGCGGAGGAGGCAAAGCGCGTATACGGCTCAATCGTTCCCGCGCCCACGAGCGACCGCCGCATCGTCGTGCTGAAGCAGCCCATCGGCGTCTGCGCCGCCATCACGCCGTGGAACTTCCCCGCCGCCATGATCACGCGCAAGGCCGCGCCCGCGCTTGCGGCAGGTTGCACGATGGTCGTCAAGCCCGCCACCATGACGCCACTCTCCGCTTTTGCGCTGGCGGAGCTGGCGCGGCGCGCCGGTATTCCCGATGGTGTCCTCAGCATCGTCACCGGCAAGGCGAGTGCCATCGGCGGCGAGATGACGTCGAACCCGCTCGTGCGGAAAGTCACATTCACCGGCTCCACCGAAATCGGCAAGGAGCTGATGCAGCAGTCGGCCTCCACGGTGAAGAAGATTTCGCTGGAACTCGGCGGCAATGCGCCCTTCATCGTCTTCGACGACGCCGACATCGATGCGGCGGTCGAAGGCGCCGTCGCCTCCAAATATCGCAACACCGGCCAGACCTGCATCTGCACCAATCGCTTCCTCGTGCAGTCCGCCGTTCACGACGAATTCGTGGAAAAGCTCGCGAAGAAGGTCGCGCAGCTCAAAGTCGGTTCCGGCTTCGAGGAGGGCGTCGCGCAGGGCCCGCTCATCGAAATGGCCGCGGTCGAAAAGATCGAGGAACATGTCGCCGACGCCGTCGCGGGCGGCGCGAAAATCCTCACCGGCGGCAAGCGCCACGCGAAGGGCGGCACCTTCTTCGAGCCGACGGTCATTGTCGGCATGAAGCAGGACATGAAGGCCGCGCGCGAGGAGACCTTCGGGCCGCTCGCGCCCGTTTTCCGCTTCGAAACGGAAGAGGAAGCGATCGCGCTCGCAAACGACACGCCCTTCGGTCTCGCCTCCTATTTCTACAGCCGCGACATCGGCCGCGTCTGGCGCATGGCGGAAGCGCTCGAATACGGGCTCGTCGGCGTCAATGCCGGCATCATCTCGACGGAAGTCGCGCCCTTTGGCGGCTTCAAGGAATCGGGGCTCGGCCGCGAAGGCGGGCCCTGGGGCATCGAGGAATTTCTCGAAGTGAAATATGTAGCGATGGCGGGGCTCTGAGCGATGAACGCGGACGACCAGAAGAAAGCGGCGGCCATTCGCGCGCTCGACTATGTGAAGCCCGGCATGAAGCTCGGCCTCGGCACCGGCTCGACAGCGGAACATTTCGTTCGCGCGCTGGGCGAAAGGGTGAAGCAGGGGCTTGAGGTCGTCGGCGTGCCGACCTCGGAGCGCACAGGAAAGCTTGCCGCGAGCCTCGGCATCCCGCTCTCCAATCTCGATGACACCCCGCATCTCGACATCACCGTCGATGGCGCGGACGAACTCGACCGTCAGCTCCGCCTCATCAAGGGCGGCGGCGGCGCATTGCTCCGCGAGAAGATCGTCGCCACGGCGTCCGATCAAATGATCGTGATTGCCGATGCGTCGAAACTGGTGGAGACGCTCGGCGCCTTTCCGCTTCCCGTCGAGGTCATTCCCTTCGGCGCCACGGTCACGGCACGCAAGATCGCGGAAGTCGCCAGCGCCTTTGGCTGCTCGGGCAAGATGTCCCGCCGCGCCGACGAATATGGCGAACCCTTTTTTACCGACAGCGAGAACTTCATCTACGACTGCGCATTCGGCAAAATTCCGGACCCGGACGGCCTCGCCGCGGCATTGAACCGCATCCCCGGCGTCGTCGATAACGGATTGTTTATCGGCATCGCCGCGCTCGCCATTGTAGGCACGCCCTCGGGTACCGATATCATCGAGACGAAGTGACAACTTGAATATTGTTGTCACCCCCGGGCTTGACCCGGGGGTCCAGAGCGGCAGTCGCGAACTGCGGTTCTGGATTGCCGCCTCAAAGCGGCAATGACGCCAGGAATCGAAAAGACCGGGAGTCCGAACGATGACCAAATACGACTACGACCTCTTCGTCATCGGCGCGGGTTCCGGCGGCGTCCGCGCGGCGCGTATCGCAGCGACCTATGGCGCGCGGGTCGCCGTGGCCGAGGAATATCGCGTCGGCGGCACCTGCGTCATTCGCGGCTGCGTTCCGAAAAAGCTGTTCGTCTATGCGAGCCATTTCTCGGACGATTTCGAGGACGCGGCGGGCTTCGGCTGGACGGTTGGCGAAACGAAGTTCGACTGGAAAACGCTTGTCGCCAACAAGGACAAGGAAATCGACCGGTTGAACGGCATCTACATTCGCAACCTTGAAAAGGCGGGTGTCGAAATCGTCGAAAGCCGCGCCACCGTGAAGGATGCGCATACCGTTCACCTCGTGGGCCAGGACCGCGACGTCACCGCGGAACGTATCTTGATCGCCGTCGGCGCCACGCCTTTCCTGCCCGGCATTCCGGGCATCGAACACGCGATCACGTCGAATGAAGCCTTCCACCTGGAAGAGCTGCCGAAGCGCGTCGTTGTCGTGGGCGGCGGTTATATCGCGGTCGAGTTTGCCGGCATCTTCAACGGTCTGGGCGTCGAGACCATGCAGCTTTATCGCGGGCCGCTCTTCATGCGCGGCTTCGACGACGATTTGCGCGACCTTCTGTCCGAGGAAATGACGAAGAAGGGGATCGACCTGCGCATGAACAGCGACATCGTCTCCATCGAGAAGAAGGGAGGCGAGCTGCACCTGAAGCTCACCGACGGCGATGTCATTCGCACGGACTGCGTCATGTATGCGACGGGCCGCAACCCGAACACGAAAGGTCTGGGGCTCGAGGAAGCGGGCGTGAAGCTTGGGCCGGTGGGCGAGGTCGTGGTGGACGAATACTCGAAGTCCTCCGTCGGCAGCATCTATGCGGTCGGCGACGTCACCGATCGTGCGAACCTGACCCCCGTCGCCATCCGCGAGGGCCATGCCTTCGCCGACACGGTCTATGGCGGCAAGGATGTGAAGGTCGATCATTCGATCATTCCGACGGCGATCTTCTCGCAGCCGGAAATGGGAACGGTCGGCCTCACCGAGGCGCAGGCGCGCGCGAAATTCGAAGAGGTCGATATCTACAAGACCGCCTTCCGCGCCCTGAAGAACACGCTTTCGGGTTCTCACGAGCGCACCTTCATGAAGCTCATCGTGGATGCGAAGTCGGACAAGGTGCTCGGCGTTCACGTCATGGGCGCGGCCTCCGGCGAGCTCATCCAGGCGATCGGCATCGCGGTGACGCTCGGCGCCACCAAGGCCCAGTTCGACGCCACCATCGCCGTCCACCCGACGGCGGCCGAAGAACTCGTCACGATGAAGGAGAAGTGGCAGGCCCCGGTCATCAAGGCCGCCGATTAACCTCGT
This sequence comes from Parvibaculum sp., assembly GCF_045863935.1. Lineage (GTDB taxonomy): Bacteria > Pseudomonadota > Alphaproteobacteria > Parvibaculales > Parvibaculaceae > Parvibaculum. The sequence continues at coordinate 37,673 of NZ_BTVP01000032.1, forward strand.
TCGAGGCATCGTCCAGCGCGCTCAAGGGCTTAGGCTTCCCTTTAGAGCCCTTGTGGACTATATATCCGCCTTCCATATGAGAAGTGTGCGGGCGTTCCGGAAGATGCCCCGGATTCCGTGCGCTTGATTGCGTTTCGGAGAGAAGATCATGGCGGACAATTGGAAACCGGAGAGCTGGCGCGCAAAGCCCGCAAAGCATCTCCCGGCTTACCCGGATGAGGCGGCGTTGGCCGCCGTTGAGGCGCGTCTGCGCTCCTATCCGCCGCTCGTTTTTGCAGGTGAGGCCCGCAAGCTGAAGGCCGAACTTGCCGATGTCTGCGAGGGCCGTGCATTCCTGCTCCAGGGCGGCGACTGCGCCGAGAGCTTCGCCGAATTCTCCGCCGACAACATCCGCGACACGTTCCGCGTGCTGCTGCAGATGGCCGTTGTGCTGACCTTCGCCGCCGCCTCGCCGGTCGTGAAGGTGGGCCGCATCGCCGGCCAGTTCGCGAAGCCGCGTTCGTCCGCCACCGAAACCATCGGCGACGTCACGCTGCCCTCCTATCTCGGCGACAACATCAACGGCATCGAGTTCGACGAGAAATCGCGCGTGCCCGATCCCGAGCGGCTGCTGCGCGCCTATTCGCAGTCGGCATCGACGCTGAACCTCATCCGCGCCTTCGCGCAGGGCGGTTACGCCGACCTCGATTTCGTGCACCGCTGGAATCTCGGCTTCGTCGCCGACAGCGCCGAGGGTGCGCGCTACGAGGAGCTTGCGAACCGCATCACCGAGGCGCTCGACTTCATGCGCGCCTGCGGCATCGACGGCGAGACGCAGCCCCAGCTTCACACGACCGACTTCTACACGAGCCACGAGGCTCTGCTGCTCGGTTACGAGCAGGCGATGACGCGCATCGATAGCACCACGGGCGACTGGTACGACACCTCCGCCCACATGCTCTGGATCGGCGACCGCACGCGCCAGCCCGATCACGGCCATGTCGAGTATATGCGCGGTATCAAGAACCCCATCGGCATGAAGTGCGGTCCCTCGCTCGACCCGGAAGAGCTTGTGCGCCTCACCGACATCCTGAACCCGAAGAACGAGCCGGGGCGCCTCACGCTCATCTGCCGCTTCGGCGCCGAGAATGTCGAGAAGCACCTGCCGCAGCTCATTCGCGCCATCGAGCGCGAGGGCAAGAAGGTCGTCTGGTCCTGCGATCCGATGCACGGCAACACCATCAAGGCGTCGTCGGGCTACAAGACGCGCCCGGTCGACCGCATCCTCGCCGAAGTGCAGGCCTTCATGGCCGTGCATCGCGCCGAGGGCACGCATGCCGGCGGCGTCCATTTCGAGATGACCGGCCAGAACGTCACCGAATGCATCGGCGGCGCGCAGGCGATCACCGAAACGGAACTCGGCGACCGCTATCACACGCATTGCGACCCGCGCCTCAACGCCAGCCAGTCGCTGGAACTCGCCTTCCTCATCGCCGAAGGGCTGAAGAAGGAGAGGGCGGAAGCCCGCCGCGCCCAGCCCGCCCTCGCGCTCGGCGCCTGGTAGGATTTGCTTAGGCACGAATTATAAAGGGCCCGGTGGAAGAACCGGGCCTTTTTGCTATGGTACATGTGAACTTGGAGCTTGGGAGGACGATGATATGGAACGCGTCGACTATGAGTCGCTCGTAATCCAAGACCTCTTGAATTGGATCAAAAGCGATGAGCTGGACTTGGAGCCTTGGTACCAGAGGCGCTCTGTCTGGACGCCAGCTCAACAATCATTCCTTATAAATACGCTTCTGGCACAGAAGCCAGTACCGACGATTTACGTTCGTCATAAACTGGATTTGGAGAGAGAGAAAAGTGTCCGCGAAATGGTGGACGGGCAGCAGCGGGTAAGGTCAATTTTGGCGTTTTACAATGGGGATATAGCTGTTCGGCATCCGGTGACTAAGAAGCGCGCTTTCTTCGGTAGCTTCTCTCCCAAAGATAAGACTTCATTTTTGATGACCAAGCTTTCAGTTGGTTATTTGATTTCAGCCGATGAGTCTGACGTTATTGATATCTTTGGTCGAATTAACTCGATTGCGAAGACGCTTAACGCACAAGAGAAGCGCAACGCCAGGTTTAGTGGCGATTTGAAACAGTTCTGTCTTGAGTGACGTGAGCCCCTGAACTTCCTCCAGATTTGAGTAGAGTCCGTCAATTGAAG
>NZ_BTVP01000033.1:0-37559 GCF_045863935.1 Parvibaculum sp.
CAAATGGTCATGAGACTCTACTTCCGACTGGATGAAACTTGGGGCGCAGGTCATACGAACCCGGTGCCATCAAGGGTCATCTGACGCCAGATGACCCCGCCCCGCGAGCTCACAATCATCACCGACGGATGATCCGCCGCTCTCCCATCGACTAAATCAACAATATCTGCCGGAAGACGATGAGCGGCACTACCTGTTTCGCGAGTACATCCGGGTACTCGACAAGCTTCGACCCGCTGCATTCGTGATGGAAAATGTCAAAGGCATGCTTTCCTCGACAGTTGAAAGCCGCCTCGTCTTCGAGATGCTTATGGAGGACCTTTCGTCGCTTGGAAAACGCCGTGGTCATCAGTATGAACTTCGGGCAATCCGGGTGGAGGGTGGGAAGGCCAGACTGCAGGAAGCGGCGCAACCCTCGGACTTTATCGTCCGCGCGGAAGAATTCGGCGTACCTCAACGGCGCCATAGGGTGATCATTGTTGGCATCCGGTCCGATCTCGTATCCAGGGCCGCCTGCGCCGAGGTTGTGCATCGGGCTGAACATGGCGGTGCCCTCGTTCCGATAATGCGGGGCGAGGATGAACAGGATCTTCATGGCATCATCAGGACAGGTTCAGTCGCCGAGCACGCGGCGGCGCTCCTCGAACTCCTCCTTGTCGATCTCGCCGCGGGCGAAGCGCTCCTTGAGGATGTCGAGCGGGCCCCGGCCCGGCGGCAGTGGATGCGATGCCGTTCCGTGCCACGGATCGCCGAGCCAGCGGACGAGAAGGACCGCGACCGCAATCACCACGGCGAACACGAGGATCATGAACAGCGGACCGAATATCATCCCGTACCACCCTCCACCCCAGCCCATCATGTGCGGGCCGTAGCCATACCTCTCGGGGTCGGACGGCCCTTGCGCCCACACCCAGCCTGGCACAAGGGCAACGGCTGCCCCCGCTGCGGCGACCATCGAATTCGAAACTCTCATCATTTGCTTGCTCCATCGCAAAACGGCGCCGTTTCCATTACGTGACGCCATACCGGGATCAGTTCTGGTACTCTATCGTGCCAGTGCGCCGGTCGATCTTTAACCGCTGCACGAGCGAGTTATCGACGGTGACGATGCCGGCTGCGATCGTCCCGTCTTCGGCGTTGATATCCCCGATGTTCAGCCGCTTGTTGTTGAGGTGGTCGAGTTGCAAGGCGAGGTAGCTGCGTACGTCCTCGACGGACAGGTTCATCATCGGCGTCACGCGCGACCCAAACAGTGCGCCCCTGCCACCCGGCATCATGCCGGGAGCCATCATCCCGTGGCTCGTATTGCCTTGCATCATGCCCGGAGCCATGCCGCCGCGCAGCACACGGAGATTGCGGAAGCCAACATCGCGGAACAGCGCTGCCCCGTTGGCCGACCGTTTATCCGTCCAGCGTACCAGAATGACCGGCTTGTCCTTGAGCGCATTGATCTCCATCAAGCGTTGCGGAAGCTCGCCGACCGGTATGTTCGACGCTTCCTGCTGCATTCGAGAGGACTTTCTCCGGCTCCCCGCCAATGCCGTCGGCTGCACTCTCGGCCGAGACAAGGTTCCGCTTCATGTGGCGCAGGGCATCGATCAGCACCTGTTTTCTGTCGTCGGCCAGCGGAGCTTTCTCGGCCGCGATGAGCGGTCAGTCAGGCCCGCGCGCCCTTCAGCTCTGTAGCGCGCCAGCCATTTGCGCACCGTCCGCAGGCACACGCCTGCGGCTCGTGCGGCGGCCTCCGGCGTGTGCCCGCTCAGCATCAACTCAATCAGTCGCTCTCGACCGATCGGCGTTAAACGGGCATTCTTGTGCATGTTCATTCGGGCTTGCCTCCAAGGATCGCTGAAGTCTGGTAACTCCAGTCTCCTCGGTCAGGCCCGAATGGACAACCTATTGAAAGCCCACACATAGAGCATGAGTGGCGGCGTCTTGAAAGAGATCAAGGCGCGAGCCGTATAATCCGTATATGTTGCTTTTGAAAGCCGCCGAGACCGCTCCGTTACGGTCACCCTGCGCCGGTCATCGCGCGCCGCGCCGGCGGCAGAGCGATCGATCGCGGGTAGAGCCGCGACCCGACGCCAGGTTCAACAACGACGAGATGGGGTAATGAGTAAACCGATCAAGACTTGGCTGCTCCGGATCGCGGTCGTCGCGCTTGTCGGCGTGGCGGCCGCGGTCGCTTGGCGGTTTCTCCAGCCGCGGGGGCTGCCGGACGGTTTCGCCGGCGGCAACGGCCGGATCGAGGCCGTGGAGATCGACGTCGCGGCCAAGACCGCGGGCCGGGTCAAGGACATCCTGGCCAACGAAGGCGATTTTGTCCGCGCCGGGCAGGAACTGGCGAGGATGGATACGGCCGTCCTGGAGGCGCAACTCCGCGAGGCCGAGGCGCAGCTGCGGCGGGCGCTTATCGGCATCGAGACCGCGCAAAGCCAGGTGACCCAGCGCGAAGCCGAGAAGCAGGCCGCCGAGGCGCTCGTTGCCCAGAGGAAGGCCGAGCTCGACGCCGCACAGAGGCGGGTCGCCCGCTCGGAGGAGCTCGCGCCGAAAGGCGCCGTTCCCGTCTCGAAGCTGGACGACGACCGCGCCGCCTTTCAGGCGGCGAAAGCCGCGGTCGGCGCCGCGGAGGCGCAGGCGGCGGCCGCGCAAGCCGCCATTGGCCGGGCCAAGTCGGATGTCATTGGGGCGGAGGCCACCGTGGAAGCAGCTCGGGCCACTATCCAGCGCATTCAGGCTGACATCGACGACAGCGTGCTGAGGTCGTCGCGTGACGGCCGTGTCCAGTACCGCGTCGCCCAGCCCGGCGAGGTGCTCTCCCCAGGCGGCGCGGTGCTGAACATGGTCGATCTCAGCGATGTCTACATGACCTTCTTCCTGCCGACGGAACAAGCCGGGCGCGTCGCGCTTGGGACCGAGGCGCGGCTCGTGCTCGACGCCGCCCCGCAATACGTGATCCCGGCCCAAATCTCGTTCGTCGCGGATGTCGCGCAATTCACGCCCAAGACGGTGGAGACGGAAGAAGAACGCCAGAAGCTGATGTTCCGCATCAAGGCGCGGATCGACCCGGACCTGCTCAGGAAGCACCTCCAACAGGTCAAGACCGGCCTGCCGGGCATGGCCTATGTGCGGCTCGACCCGCGGGTGGACTGGCCGCCTGAACTCCAGACCAGGCTGCCGCAATGAACCGGGATGTACTTGCACAGACCGGCGGTCCCGGGGATGCCGCTCCGCCGGTTGCCTGCCTGCGGGACGTAACATTACGTTACGGCAAGGTGCATGCGCTCTCTGAAGTCAGCCTCGATATCCCGGCGGGCTGCATGGCCGGGCTGATCGGCCCGGATGGAGTCGGCAAGTCGAGCCTCCTGGCGCTGATCGCGGGTGCACGTAAAATTCAAGCTGGACAAGTTGAAGTGCTCGGCGGCGACATGACAGAGGCAAGCCACCGCCGAACGGTCTGCCCGCGCATCGCCTACATGCCGCAGGGTCTCGGCAAGAACCTCTATCCGACGCTGTCGGTGTTCGAGAACATCGACTTCTTCGGCCGTCTGTTCGGGCACGATGGCGGTGAACGGGCGCGCCGCATCGAGGCGCTGACGCTGGCCACCGGGCTCAGACCGTTCCTCGACCGCCCGGCCGGCAAGCTCTCGGGCGGCATGAAGCAGAAGCTCGGCCTCTGCTGCGCGCTGATCCACGATCCGGACCTGCTGATCCTCGACGAGCCCACCACCGGCGTCGATCCCCTCTCGCGGCGGCAGTTCTGGGAACTGATCGGGCGCATCCGCCACACCCGGCCCGGCATGAGCGTGGTGGTGGCCACCGCCTATATGGAGGAGGCGGCACGCTTCGACTGGCTGGTGGCGATGGATGCCGGGCGGGTTCTCGCGGCCGAGACGCCGCAGGGCTTGCTGAAGCACACCGACACCCGCTCACTGGAGGCGGCCTTCATTGCCTTGCTGCCGGAGGACAAGCGCCGGGGCTACCGGCCGGTGGAGATACCGCCGCGTCCAGCCGAAGCCGATGGTGAGACAGCCATCGAGGCGCGGGACCTGACGATGCGGTTCGGCGACTTCACGGCGGTGGACCATGTGAACCTGCGCATTCAACGGGGCGAGATCTTCGGCTTTCTCGGTTCCAATGGCTGCGGCAAGACCACGACAATGAAGATGCTGACCGGGCTTTTGCCGCCGAGCGAGGGGCGGGCCTGGCTGTTCGGACACGAGGTGGATCCTCACGACCTCGCGACCCGCCGCCGCGTCGGCTACATGTCGCAGTTCTTTTCGCTCTACACCGAGCTCACGGTGCGGCAGAACCTGGAGTTGCACGCACGTCTGTTTCACGTTCCGGTCGAAGAAATCCCGCACCGCGTCGAGGAAATGATCGGGCGCTTCGAGCTGGCCGGGGTCGCCGATATGTTGCCCGGCGCGTTACCCCTCGGTCATCGCCAGCGCCTGTCGCTGGCCGTAGCCATGATCCACAAACCCGAAATGCTGATCCTGGACGAGCCCACCTCGGGCGTCGATCCGGTGGCGCGGGATGCCTTCTGGCGGATGCTGGTCGAGCTGTCGCGCCACGATGGCGTGACGATCTTCATCTCGACCCATTTCATGAACGAAGCCGGGCGCTGCGACCGCATCTCGCTGATGCATGCCGGTCTGGTCCTGGCCACCGATACACCCGCGGCCCTGACGAAGCAGCGCGCCGCAGATTCGCTTGAAGATGCTTTCATCGGGTATCTCGAAGATGCGACCGCTGTCGTGGAAGCCGATGCCCCCCTGAAGTCCGACCGGACACCTGCGCCCATGCCGGCTCAAGCGACGGCTACCGAAGCCGGGCCCCACGGATGGCGGCGTTTCTTCGATCCCCGCCGCGTGGTCAGCTATGCACGGCGCGAAGCCCTGGAGCTGCGCCGCGACCCGGTCCGGCTAACGCTCGCGCTCGTTGGCAGCGTCATCCTGATGTTCGTGATGGGCTACGGCATCAGCCTGGACGTGGAGGACCTGACCTTCGCGGTTCTCGACCGCGATCAGACCACCGTCAGCCGTGACTATACGCTCAACATCTCCGGCTCCCGCTATTTCGTCGAACAACCGCCGATCACCGATTATGACGATCTCGATCGGCGGATGCGTGCGGGAAAACTCAGCCTGGCCATCGAGATCCCATCAGGCCTTGCCCGCGATATCGCACGCGGACGGGCGGTGGAGATCGGCGCCTGGATCGACGGTGCCATGCCGACGCGCGCCGAGACCGTTCGCGGCTATGTGCAAGGGATGCATGCCCACTGGCTCGCGACCAAGGCCCGCGAAGCCGGCCATGGGGACGCGCTGGCGGGTCTGGCGAATCTGGAAACCCGCTTCCGCTACAACCCCGACGTCAAGAGCCTGGTGGCGATGGTGCCGGCGGTGATCCCGCTGCTGCTCATGCTGATTCCGGCCATGCTCGCCGCACTCAGCGTGGTGCGGGAGAAGGAACTCGGCTCGATCACCAACTTCTACGTGACGCCCACGACGCGGCTCGAGTTCCTGCTCGGCAAGCAACTCCCCTATGTCGTGCTGTCCGCGCTGAGCTTCCTGTTGCTCACCCTGCTTGCGGTGACCGTATTCGGCGTGCCTTTGAAGGGCAGTTTTCTGACACTAACGGCCGGTGCGCTGCTCTATGTCGGTGCCGCCACCGCCGTTGGCCTCCTGATTTCCACCTTCATGCGCAGCCAGATCGCCGCCCTCTTCGGCACTGCGGTGCTTACCATCCTGCCAGCGGCGAGCTTTTCGGGCATGATCGACCCGGTCTCGTCGCTCCAGGGGGTGGGCAGGCTGATCGGCGAGATTTATCCGACCACGCATTTTCTGACCATCGCGCGCGGCACCTTCTCCAAGGCCCTGAATTTTTCCGATCTGTATGCCTCCTTCATCCCGCTGGCGCTGGCCGTGCCGGTGCTGCTCGGACTGTCCGCCGTCCTGCTGAAGAAGCAGGAGAACTGAGCCATGCGTGCTGCCAACATCCTGCATCTTGGCGTCAAGGAGCTGCGCAGCCTGACACGCGACCCGATCATGCTGGTGCTGATCGCCTACGCTTTCACCTTTTCGATCTATACGGCGGCAACGGCGATGCCGGAAACCCTCAACAAGGCGCCAATCGCCATCGTCGACGAGGACCGTTCGCCGTTGTCGGGGCGGATCGCCAGCGCCTTCTATCCGCCCTACTTCGTGCTGCCCAAGTTCATCACCCAGGCCGAGATGGACGCCCGCATGGACGCAGGCCTCGACACCTTTGCGCTGAACATCCCGCCCGAGTTCCAACGCGACCTGCTGGCGGGACGCAGGCCAACGATCCAGCTCAACGTCGATGCGACGCGCATGAGCCAGGCCTTTACCGGCAGCGGCTATATCCAGACTATCGTTGCCGACGAGGTGCGCTCCTTCGCGCAACGCTATCGCGACATCGCCGAGCCGCCGGTAGGCTTGGCGCTGCGGGTGCGCTTCAATCCGCAACTCAACAAATCCTGGTTCGGCGCTATCATGCAGGTCATCAACAACGTAACCATGCTCTCGATCGTGCTGACCGGCGCGGCGCTGATCCGCGAGCGCGAGCACGGCACGGTCGAACACCTGCTGGTGATGCCCGTCACGCCCTTCGAGATCATGACCAGCAAGGTCTGGGCAATGGGCTTCGTGGTGCTCGCGGCATCCGCCTTCGCCCTCGTCTTCATGGTGCAGGGGCTCCTTTCCGTTCCGATCGAAGGATCGATCGTGCTGTTTCTGGCCGGCACCTCCGTGCATCTGTTCGCCACGACCTCCATGGGCATCTTTCTCGGCACGCTCGCCCGCTCCATGCCGCAGTTCGGACTGCTGCTGATGCTGATTCTGCTGCCGCTCCAGATGCTCTCCGGTGGCACGACGCCGCGCGAGAGCATGCCGGAGATCGTCCAGTACATCATGCTGGCCGCGCCCAACACGCACTTCGTCATGCTGGCCCAGGCGATCCTCTATCGCGGCGCGGGTTTGGCTGTCGTGTGGCCGCAGTTCATCGCCATAGCTGCGATCGGGGCCGCGCTGTTCGGCCTCGCGCTTGCGCGGTTTCGCAAGACAATCGCCGCGATGGCGTGAACAAGTGTGGGCATGCAAACGAAGTTAACCAGGCCCTCCGGTCTGAACAAAACCCAGGTCAAGGAGCGGCTTGCCAGGTTCGGTTCGAACCAGTTGTTCGTCCCGGCCCCCCCCCGGTGCGCTTCTGGGCGATCGCCGCCGAGGAAATCCGAGAACCCATGATCCTGCTGCTGCTGGGCTCGGGCAGGTGCTCGGTCGACGGGCTCGTGGCGTGTTTCCGCGACTTGCCGCTGGCATAGAGAGCGCTATCAGCGCGACCCTGCCGTCGTGTCTTCATATTCCAAGATACTCGGAATTTGACGCAGATTAAAGACGCGGGACTGGGAGAGCGAGAGTCTTTCAGTCGCAGAAAAGCGCTGATTAGCAGAAACCGACAACCCGGTGCAGCGACCGCGCGGGGCCAAGCAGGGCGCGCATGATCGATACCGGTGGCATCGCACTGCGTCCTCCGGTTCGACCACCACCGGAACGGGTTCGGTCCATGATGAAGGCTGCTGAGATTATCGCGATGCCTGTGTGCCGTGAGGAGGCGCCGGACAGACATGTGACGGAGCGCGAACACCGCCTCCGGCTCGCGGATGGGCGTACCATCGCCTACCTCGACCTGGACGACGCCGGCGGAAGCCCGATCTTCTACTTTCACGGTTATCCAGGTTCGCGGCTGGATGTCGTGTGCGACACTTACGTCCTACCTCCTCAGACGCCCGTACTGGGTCTGGACGCCGCACGGGCTCTATAAGCTTCTCCTGCGTGAGCCGGGTGTCTGCCGGGTGGATGTCTCGAGGTTGGTCAGGCTCAGTGCCGCTGAACTGGCCAAGGCATCATCGGTCATCATGGCCTGCGATGAATGCACATCGGGCGCCCCACAGCGCCAGCCGTGTCGGGCGAAATGAGAATCTGACCCCCTAACGAAACGAAGAACTGCCCCCTCTGAAGAGAGGATGGATAGATGACGATTGAGATTTCGGCGCATCCTGCATGGTCGAGGACGATGCAGGGAGAGGCGATGCGGTCGGGGGAAGAAGTTTTGGCGATGATCCGCCTTCACGAACTTGGCTGGGGAGCGAAACGGATTGCGCAGGAATTTGGCTGTGCGCGCAACACGGTTCGCCGCTATCTGCGCGAAGGCGGTTTCGTGGCGTATCGCCAACCGGTGCGCCGGACGGCGTTCGACGGTCTGGACGACTGGCTTCGTGAGCGCTTCTTTCGCCACGATGGCAATGCGGATGTCATCCGCCAGGAGTTGGCGAGCGAGCATGGGATCGAGATCGGTCTTCGCTCGGTGGAGTTGCGGGTGCAGCGGTGGCGGCGGGAATTGAAGGCGCGGAAGCGTGCGACCGTCCGCTTCGAGACGGCGCCGGGCCATCAAATGCAGATCGATTTCGGCGACACGAAGGTCTGGATCGGCGGCGAGAGGGTTCGGATTCACCTGTTCGTTGGGACGCTGGGCTATTCGCGCCGGATGCATGTCCGTCCTTCGCTGCGGGAGCGGCAGGCGGACTGGTTCGAGGGGATGGAAAGCGCCTTCCTGCGGTTCGGCGGGGTTCCGGTGGAAGTTTTGCTGGATAATGCGAAGGCGCTGGTCGAGCATCATGACGCGGTGACGCGCGAGGTCAGGTTCAATGCCCGCCTGCATGCCTTTGCCCGGTATTGGGGCTTCACGCCGCGGGCCTGCGCGCCGTACCGGGCTCGGACGAAAGGCAAAGACGAGCGCGGGGTCGGCTACGTCAAGAAGAACGCGATCGCCGGCCGCCGGTTCGAGAGCTGGGCAGCATTCGAGGCGCACCTCGACCGCTGGACGCGAGAGATTGCCGACAAGCGAGAACACGGCACGACGGGCGTCGCGCCGGCGGAACGCTTTGCTGCCGAAGCCGGTGCGCTTCGCCCTTTGGCCGGTCGGGCGCCGTTCGGGCAGTTGCGGGATCTTGTGCGCAAGGTTCAGGCCGACTGCGCGATCGACCTCGACACCAACAGCTATTCGGTGCCCTGGCGCCTGATTGGCGAGAGCGTTCAGGTCGTAGTTCTGGCCGGCCGGGTGATCGTCCGTCACGCGGGCCAGGTGGTGGCCGATCATCCCGTGTGTCGGGGACGGCGGCAACGGATCGTAGACCGGACGCATTTTGTCGGTGTCGCCGGCGCCGAGGGTCCGGTGCGGGCCGCCGCGTCTACCGAGCTTCCCCCTCCCGCCCTGCTGAGGCCGCTTGCGGTATACGAGGCGGTTGCCGGAGGAGGCTGGTGATGACGACCGTGGATCATGACGTACTCATCGCCACGCTCGACCGGCTGAAGCTGACAGCGATCCGCGACCAACTCGATACGCTGCTGGACGAAGCGGCGCGCTCGAAGATGACCTTGCGCGAGGCGCTGGCCTTTCTGGTGTCACGCGAGATCGCGCGGCGCGACGAGCGGCGCATATCCATGTCGAGCAAGCTGGCGCAGTTCCCCTTCGTGCGCGAACTCGACGGCTTCGACTTCGAGGCCCAGCCGTCGCTGGATCAGGGACAGATCAGGGAACTGGCGACCTGTCGCTGGATCGCACACGGCGACACAGTCCTGTTCCTCGGCCCACCCGGAACGGGCAAGACCCATCTGGCGGTGAGCCTCGGCCGCGAGGCGATCCGGCAGAACTACAACGTGCAGTTCGTCACAGCGGCCACACTCGTGGCGATGCTGGCCAAGGCCCACAGCGATGGCACGCTCGACAGGCAGTTGACGATCCTGTCACGACCGAAACTGCTGATCATCGATGAGCTGGGCTATCTGCCCTTCGAGGCCAATGCCGCTCACCTGTTCTTCCAACTGGTGTCGCGGCGCTACGAGAAGGGTTCGATCCTGATCACCTCCAACCGCTCGGTGGGAGAATGGGGGAGCGTCTTCGGGGACCCCGTGGTCGCCACGGCGATCCTGGACCGCCTGCTTCACCATTCGACGGTGATCACCATCCGGGGCGACAGCTATCGCCTCCGCGAGAAGCGTCTGTCCGGCCTTCTGCAGAAGACCGGACAGACGCCAGAGACCAACGAAACAGCAACCCAATGAAGGGGGTCAGTTCCTCACTTCGGCAAAGGGGTCAATTCCTCGATTCGCTTGACAAGCCGGGAGCACCGAAGCCGTTCTGTATGAATTGCGGCCGGGACCTTGTCCCCTTCGGGCCCGAAGCGCACGGGCCGGACGCGCGGGCGCAGAGGTCGCAAGGGTAATGGACGACGGGTTTTGAGCACAACACGTCGCGCGCGCAGGCTTGCGCACCCGGGCGGCGAGCGCGCGCGTTTAGCAGCACCACGCCGGGATTGGCGATCCCCAAAGTTGACCGAGATCAAAGAAATAGTGCGCCGTTGCGATAGTCTCTGCCTCGCAATGATCCGATCATGGCAGTGCGGGCAGACGGCATCGGGTCCCCCGCCAAAGTCGAGCATTGACCACGGCTGCGGCAACAGCCGGAGACGCATCGCACACATACGTCTGCGCACCGCTAGGGAGGACCGCATGACCGGCGACGCCCCACACGTGATCTGGTTCGAGAACCTCGGGCGCGGCGACGTGCCGCGCGTCGGCGGCAAGAATGCCTCTCTCGGCGAGATGGTGGGCCGTCTCGGTGCGGAAGGTGTCAGCGTCCCGCCTGGGTTCGCGACCACGGCCGACGCCTACTGGCGCTTCGTCGAGGCGAACCGGCTCGAAGAAGTGATCGAAGGGGCTCTGGACGACCTCGAGGCCGGCAAGGCGTCCCTCCAAGAGACCGGCCAGGCCATCCGGCGTACCTTCCTGCGCGGCGACTGGCCCGAAGAGACCGCCGAGGCAATCCGGAAAGCCTACCGGGAGCTCTCCAAGCGGAGCGGCGCCGCCGGCACGGATGTGGCGGTGCGCTCCAGCGCGACGGCCGAGGACCTGCCGGATGCGAGCTTCGCGGGCCAGCAGGAAACCTTCCTTAATATCCGCGGCGAAGCGGCCCTGCTCGACGCCTGCCGACGCTGCTACGCCTCGCTCTTCACCGACCGGGCCATCAGCTACCGCGCGGCCAAGGGCTTCGACCACCTCAAGGTCGCGCTGTCGGTCGGCGTCCAGAAGATGGTGCGCTCCGACCTCGGTGGCGCCGGCGTGATGTTCTCGATCGACACCGAGACCGGCTTCGACAAAGTCGTCGTTGTCAATGCCGCCTGGGGGCTCGGGGAGAATGTCGTGCAGGGAACCGTCGACCCGGACGAATACCAGGTGTTCAAGCCGTTCCTCAGGGACGCCCGCCTCACGCCGATCATCGAGAAAGCGCTCGGCGGCAAGGCGCTGAAGATGCTCTATGCGAGTGGGGGCGAGCGTGCCACGCGCAACGTGCCCACCTCGAAGGCGGAACGCGCGTCCTTCGTGCTGGACGATCAGGAGATCCTCCAACTCGCGCGCTGGGCATGCACGATCGAAGCGCATTACGGCATCCCGATGGACATGGAGTGGGCCAAGGACGGCAGCACGGGCGCGCTCTACATCGTCCAGGCCCGGCCTGAGACGGTCCAGTCGCGTAAGGAGGCGGGTGCGCTCAAGTCGTACAGAATCAAGAGCAAAGGCCGGAAACTCGTCGCCGGTCTCAGCATCGGCGATGCCGTCGTCACGGGCAAGGTCTGCCTCATCCGCAGCGCCCAGGAGATAGAGCGGTTCGAGGACGGCGCCATCCTGATCACCGAGACGACGGACCCCGATTGGGTGCCGATCATGAAGCGGGCCGCCGCGATCGTCACCGATCATGGTGGGCGCACCTCGCATGCGGCCATCGTCAGCCGCGAGCTCGGACTGCCGGCGATCGTCGGTACCGGCAACGCGACCGAGATACTCCATGACGACCAGGAGGTGACGGTCTCCTGCGCCGAGGGCGATGAGGGCTTCGTTTACGAGGGCATCGGCGAATTCGAGGTCGAGGAGCTGTCGCTCGACGACATCCCCAAGACCCGCACCGCAGTCATGCTGAACCTGGCCAATCCGGCGGCCGCATTCCGATGGTGGCGACTGCCGGCCGACGGCGTCGGCCTCGCCCGGATGGAGTTCGTGGTGAGCAACCACATCAAAATCCATCCCATGGCTCTCGTCCGCTTCGATGCGCTGCGGGACGAGGACGCCAAACGGCGGATTGTCGAATTGACGCGGGGCTACGCCGACAAGACCGAGTACTTCGTCGACCGGCTGGCCCGCGGTCTCGCCCGCATTGCGGCCGCGAACCACCCCAACCCGGTGATCGTGCGCATGAGCGACTTCAAGACCAACGAATACGCCAACCTCGTCGGCGGCGCCGAGTTCGAGCCCAAGGAGGAGAACCCGATGCTCGGGTTCCGCGGTGCCTCGCGCTACTACTCGCCACGCTACCGCGACGGCTTCGCGCTGGAATGTCGAGCGATTCGACGCCTGCGCGAGGAGATGGGCTTCGGGAACGTCGTGGTGATGATCCCCTTCTGCCGCTCGACAAAGGAGGCCGACCGGGTGCTCGAGGTCATGGCGGAGAACGGGCTCCGGCGCGGGGAGAACGGGCTCGAGGTCTACGTCATGTGCGAGATCCCATCCAACGTGGTGCTCGCAAAGGCGTTCGCCGAGCGGTTCGACGGCTTCTCCATCGGCTCCAATGACCTGACCCAGCTCACGCTCGGCGTCGACCGCGACTCCGACGAGCTTGCCGAGCTCTTCGACGAGCAGGATGACGCGGTCAAGTGGATGATTCGCACAGTGATCGAGGCCGCGCACCGTTCCGGCGCCAAGGTCGGCTTGTGCGGCCAGGCGCCCAGCGACCATCCTGAGTTCGCCGGTTTCCTTGTCGACTGCGGCATCGACTCGATGTCGGTGAGTCCCGACAGCTTCATCGCCGTTAAGCGCCACGCCGCGGAGGCCGAAGCGGCACGGCGCGACGCGCAGGCTGCCTCGACGCAGGAGCCACCGTCTTGAAGAAGCCCGCCCAACCTTCATCACGACGCTCCGCAATGATTGCTGCTGCCCAGCAGGCCGACCGCCTGCAAAGGCGCCATCCGGTCGTGCGGCGGGGCTGGAGTGCGTGCCCTGCGCCGATGCCGGCCCTGCGCGCACAGGACTTCGCCGCCGCCATCTTCGACCTCGATGGGGTGGTCACGCGGACCGCCCGGGTGCACGCCAGCAAGCTGGAAGCATCTCTTCGACGAGTACCTCCGCCAGCGTGCTGCGAAGACAGGAGAGCCATTCCGTCCGCTCGATATCGAGCGTGACTACCGGCGTTATGTCGACGGCAAGCCGCAGTACGACGGCGTCGAAAGCTTCCTGCAGTCCCGCAGCATAACCCTCCCGAGAGGCGAGCCGTGTCCGACCCGCCCGACCGCGAGACGGTCTGTGGGCTCGGCAATCGGAAGAACCAGTACTTCCACGAGAGCCTGCAACAGGATGGGGTCGAGACCTTCGACAGTGCCGTCGCGCTCATCGGGCGGCTGCGCAACCGGCGCATTGGCGTGGCCTTGGTGTCGTCGAGCCGCAATGCGCGCGCGGTCCTCGAGACCGCCGGCCTCGAGGACCTGTTCGATGTTGTGATCGACGGCAACGACATCGCTCGCCTTGGTCTCGACGGCCAGCCCGCGCCCGACCTGTTCCTCAAGGCGGCTGAGCTCAAGGCGAACGGAGCGGACATTGTGGTCGCGGATATCGCCGATCTGCACGTCCGCGTCCGTCCGCACGCGGTCTTCCGCGCCGTGGCCATCATCTCGGGGCGTGACCGCGCCGACGTCGAGCAGCTCGTCGGCCTCGACAAACTGGTCTATGCCGGCAGCCACGGCTTCGACATCGCCGGCCCGACGGTCTCGAGGTCCAGCACGAGGAAGGCGGGGCATTCGTCGCAATCGTTCATCGCGCTGCCGACCGCGAGCTCACCCATTACCTCTATGGTGGCGACGAAGCGTATCGACTGAAGCAGGAGATCGTGCTCGGCCTCGGAGGCATCCGGCTGCTGCGCGCCCTCGGTTTCGATCTGCACACCTACCACCTCAACGAGGGCCATGCGGCGCAGCTGACGCTTGACCTCTTGAACCGGTGGCGAGTCCCGACACAAGACCGGGCCACGACCGATAGCGATGAGCACTACGTTTACGCTATAGCCCTCTGAAATCGCATCGCACAATTCTTTAATTTTATCATAGCGTGTGGCGACACGTCGGCAGTTCTTCAGCCTGTCGAACAATAAGCCGGCGGGTGCGGCCAAAATTCGAACGATGATCGCTTCGACCTCGGGCGGCATGCGGTTCTTCAGGATCGGCTTTCGTCGCGTCAGGACCTCTCCTGGAGCGCCAATTCGCCGCCGGAGTCGTAGTGCTCCTTGAAGCGGTAGATGCTGTCGCGGCCGTAGCCCATCATTTTGCAGGCTTGGCCAACTCATGCCTCGTGTATCTCGGTCGGCATGGAGTCGCCCGGCCGGCAAACCCCTATCTTGCGCACGGGTGGCGCGGGATCGGCGTTCATCGGATATCCGTGGCGCCGATCGCGCGTTGATTTTGCTCAACGTGGGCAACGAACCGGCCCAATTCGCCGGAAAAATGTGCTAAAATAAAACTGATTGAGGGCGCGAAATCGCGGCCGATTGATGCGCATCAAGGAATTTTCGCCCCTGACCGATAACGTTGGCTTTGCGCCGAGGTCCGAGCGCATGGAGCGGTGCTCATGGTCGCGCTTCCGTTGCCGAAATTGCCCGACGAGATTTCCGTCCTGCAATCGCTCGCTCTCGATTTGCGATGGACATGGAGCCACGAGGGCGACGCTCTGTGGTCTCTCGTCGATGAGGCGCTGTGGGAGCGCACACATAATCCCTGGGTCGTTTTGCAGAGCACATCCGCGGAGCGTCTCAAATCACTCGCTTGCGACAAGAAGTTTCTCAAAAAGCTGAACGCCTTCTGCGTCGCGCGCGAGCGGTATCTGCAAACGCCCGGCTGGTTTCGCGGCACCGAAGGCGCGGCGCAACTTGGCGGAGTTGCCTATTTCAGCATGGAATTCGGCCTGGGTGCCGCCTTGCCGCTTTATGCCGGCGGCCTGGGCGTTCTGGCGGGCGACTTCCTGAAAGCGGCCAGCGATCTCGACGTTCCGATCGTCGGCATCGGGCTCCTCTATCAGGAAGGTTATTTTCGCCAGATCCTGGACGCGCAGGGAACGCAGCAGGAATTCTATCCTTACAACGAACCGGCGGCGATGCCGATCGAACCGGTCATCCTCGCCGAAGGCGGCTGGTTGCGCATCGCGCTGGAACTGCCGGGCCGCGTCGTCCAGCTTCGTGTCTGGAAAGCGACGGTCGGCCGCGTGAAGCTCTACCTGCTCGACAGCAACGATCCCCTCAATAACCCTCCCGATCGCGGCATCACGGCGAAACTCTACGGCGGCGGAACCGAGAACCGCCTGATGCAGGAGATCGTGCTCGGCGCGGGGGGGTGGCGCGTGGTCGAGGCCCTGCATCCGGATATCGAAATCTGCCATGTCAACGAAGGTCACGGGGCGTTCGCCATCATCGAGCGCGCCCGCCAGTTGGCGGTGAAGGCGAATCTGGATTTCTGGGAGGCGCTCTGGGCAACGAGAGCGGGCAATGTCTTCACCACGCACACGCCTGTCGCCGCCGGCTTCGATCAGTTTCACGCCGATCTGTTGCGGAAATATCTGCCCTATGTCGAGGGGGTGCTTGCCGGGCGCGGCGTCGAACTCGAAGACGTGCTGGCGCTCGGCCGGGTGAATGCGCGCGACGGGGACGAGCCGTTCAACATGGCCTATCTGGCGCTGCGCGGTTCGGCCAGGTGTGTCGGTGTCAGCCGGCTGCATGGCGAGTTCAGCCGCCGGATATTTCAGCCTCTGTTCCCGCGCTGGCCCTCCTGCGAAGTGCCGGTCGGACACGTCACCAATGGCGTGCATGTTCCGACCTGGGACTCGGCCGAGGCGGATCGCATCTGGACGGACTCATGCGGCAAGGAGCGGTGGCGCTCGTTACCGACCGAGGTCAGCGAGCATATCGCCCAGGTCTCCGACGAGGAGTTATGGAGCATGCGCGGCAAAATCCGCGAACGTGTCGTCGGCGTCGCGCGCAGGCACCTGGTCACGCAGTTGAGAGAACGCGGGTTCGACAGGGAGGTCGTCCGGATCGCCGACACGGTGCTCGACGCGAATGTTCTGACGCTGGGTTTCGCGCGGCGTTTCACGGAGTACAAGCGGACCAACCTGTTGCTGCGCGATCTCGCCCGTCTCGAGCGGCTGCTCCTCGATGAGCGGCGGCCGGTTCAGATCATCGTCGCGGGAAAAGCACACCCCGCGGATTTCGCGGGCAAGGGCATGATCCGCGAGTGGATCGATGTCGCCCGCCAGCGGCGTTTCAGGCGGCGTGTCGTCTTCCTCGAAGACTATGACCTCGACATGGCGCAGCATCTGGTGCAGGGCGTGGACGTCTGGATCAACACGCCGCGCCGGCCCTGGGAAGCTTGCGGCACGAGCGGCATGAAAGTGCTGGTCAATGGCGGGCTCAATTGCTCGATCCTCGATGGCTGGTGGGACGAAGCTTACGACCCCGAACTGGGCTGGGCGATCGGCGACGGGCGCGGCGGCGGCGTCGCCGAAGTCGACGCGCGGGACGCGGCGGACCTCTATGAAGTCCTCGAGTCCAGGGTCGTTCCGGAATTTTACGATCGCGACGATGCTGGCCTTCCCCGCGCGTGGCTCCAGAGAATTCGCAAAAGCATGTGCGTATTGACACCGGCCTTCGGCAGCACGCGCATGATGAAAGACTACATCGAGAAGGCCTATCTGCCGCTCGCGGGCGGAGTGCGCGAACGGCTGAAGAACGATTGCGCGGTCGCGAAGACCATGAACAAGTGGTCACGGTCCTTGCACAAGCGGTGGCCGACGCTGCATATCGGAAATTCGACTCTCACCCAGAGCGGCACGACATGGCATGTGGCCGTGCCGATTTATATGGGCGAGGTCTTGCCCGCGTCGGTGCGTGTCGAGTTATTCGCGGATGCCAAGCCGGATTTCATGCCGGAGGTGATCCTGCTCCATCAGGAGCACGCCATTCCCGGCTCGACCAACGGCTACATCTATGCGGGCGCCGTCACCGCGTCCCGTCCGATGGAAGACTACACGGTGCGCGTCGTGCCGCATCATCCGGACGTGGTTTTGCCTGGCGAACTGCCTCTTATCGCGTGGCAGCGCTAGACCGTCTTCCAGGCATATGGATTGACCTCTGCCGGTTCGGAAAACGGTCCGGATGATAAGCGGCGTGCAGATTTTCCCGATCGGGATCCGCTCTAGCCGGCGCGTCGTTCCGAACCGATCCTGTCGGAGACGATCCTGTTCGGCCGCATGGAGATCGGAACGCGCGGCATCACGAACGCCGTGGGCCGGCGAAGAGGCGGTCCAGCGCACAGTTCCACCTCAAGTTCTTCTCGGGCGCGCTGCCAATGTTCCAGCTCGTTTCCGCACGGGCAACCTTCTTGCTGCCAGATCAGGTAGCTACGCAATCTGATGGCGTCTTCGGAAATTTCTCTATGCGCATCGTAGGCCATGGCACTTCCCTGCTGCTCGTCTCAACCAATGGCCCGGCGGTCTCTCTCCGGGGAATATTATTTTACCACGTCGTCTGCACGATTGCAGAAAAGATCTTCAGATCGCCACATGCCGCTGTACTTCGGTAGCGATCAGATCGAGCGACGCATCCGTGCCGTCGGCTGGAGCGATTCCGGCGACGTCGCGATAGAGCGAAATATATCGGTCAGCACTTATGTCCCAGCTGAAATCCTGCACCATTGCTTGTAGTTGCAAGCGTCGCCACGTCAACGGCTTGGTGTAGAGCGCAAGCGCTCGTTCCAGTGCCGCGGTGAGCGCTTCGAGGCTCGCGTCATCGAAGACAAACCCGGTCGCGGTACGATCCGCGATCGTGCGGGCATTCGCGTCGACGACGGTGTCGGCCAGTCCGCCCGTTCGCCGAACGATCGGCAAGGTGCCGTAACGCAGGGCGTAGAGCTGTGTCAGGCCGCACGGCTCAAAGCGGGCGGGGGCGAGCAGAATATCGCTTCCCGCCTGTAGCCGATGCGCCAGTGCCTCGTCGTAGCCGATCCGGACGGCAACGCAGCCGGGATGTCTTTCCTGCGCTTGCGCAAATTCCGCTTCCAGTTCCCGATCGCCTTCGCCAAGCAGCACGAATTGTGCGCCTCGTTCGGCGAGCCAGGGCAAGACCGCCAGAATGGCGTCGGCCATTTTCTGATGTGCGATGCGGCTGACGAAACCGATCAGCGGTGCCTTGGGGCTGACCGGCAGGCCCAGTTCGCGCTGCAAAGCGGCCTTGCACACCCGCTTGCCCGAGACGTCGCCGAGCCGGAAGCTCCGCGGTAAATGAATGTCGGTCGCCGGATCCCACGAGGCATCGTCGATCCCGTTGAGAATTCCGACGAAGTCGTCGCCGCGCTCGCGCAGGAGACCGTCCAGGCCGAAACCGAATTCGGGCGTCAGAATTTCCCTGGCATAGGTCGGACTGACCGTGGTCACGCGGTCGCTGTAGCAGAGCCCGGCTTTCAGGAAGGAGGCCTGCCCATACAATTCGATCTGGCCACACCGGAAGCAGTCCTCCGGAACGCCAGCGGCCGGCAATATGCCGGGCGCGAAATTGCCCTGAAAGGCCATGTTGTGGGCAGTGAAGATCGTTTTCGGTCTTGGTGCCGGTTCCAGAGAGAGCAGCAGGGGAAGCAGTCCCGCATGCCAGTCGTTGGCATGGACGATGTCTGGCCTCCAGGTCAGGCCCAACCGGCCCATCGCCAGTTTTGCGCCGACATGGGACAGAAAGGCGAAGCGAAGCGCATTGTCCGGCCAATCCTGGCCGTTGCCGGATTGGTAGATGCCGCCGTCGCGCCGGAACAGCGAAGGCGCATCGATGAGAAAGACCGGCACGTTGGTGGCCGGAAGCCGCCCGGAGACAAGCGTCGCGCCGGAAATTCCGAGCATCGGTGCGAGTTCGGCGAGAATGCGGGGATTTTCGATATGTTCGAGGGCGCCCGGATAACCAGGAAGCAGCAGCCTTGCGTCGATGCCGCGGCGCTTGAGTGCGATCGGAAGGGCTCGCGAAACATCGGCAAGGCCGCCGGTTTTGGCCAGCGGGTAAGCTTCCGACGTGACAAAAAGCAGCCGCATCTCGACACCTCGCGCACGACGAACTGAAGTGTAATGCTAGATGAAGGTGGCCTTGGCGTGATTGATCTAAATCATGCTCGCCGGAAATCTTATGATTTAATTGTGCCTCTCGTCGACAACTTCCGGATCGAAGAGTGCAGGAGGACCAATGCGGCGCGCCGGTCAACCATCCCGGGCCTCGCCTTCGCTTCAGGCAGGGCGTATTTCCGCCCTTCTGGCGGGCGACGAGTGCGATCCATTCTCGTATCTGGGCATGCACCGGGACGCGAGCAGCGGCAAACTCGTCGTGCGGACCTTTCATCCGGAGGCCTCGGCTGTCGCCGTGGTCGATCGTCGCACGGGTGTCGCACGCGCGGAGCTTGCACGCGTTCACGATGCGGGCGTTTTTGCCGGCACCATCGGGCGGATCCGTAAACCTTTTCCTTATCGGCTGCGGGTGGACACGGGAGCGGCGTCGCAACTGATCGACGACCCTTATTCCTTTTCTTCCATTTTCGGCGAGATGGACCTCTACCTCCTTGCCGAAGGAAATCACTTGCGCAGCTTCGACAAATTGGGTGCGCATCCGATGGAAATCGACGGTATCGCGGGCACGAGCTTCGCGGTCTGGGCCCCGAATGCGCGCCGCGTCAGCGTCGTCGGCGATTTCAACGGCTGGGACGGACGGCGCCATGCGATGCGGTTTCATCCCGGCGGAGGAATCTGGGAAATATTTCTGCCGGGCGTGGCGGCGGGCGCGCGTTACAAATATGAGATCAAGACGCGCGAGAATGCGCTTCTCCTCAAGGCGGACCCCTATGCCTTCGAGGCCGAGCGCCCGCCGCGGACGGCGTCTGTGGTCGCCGCCGCGCCGCGCGCCAGCGTCCAACGCCGTCCCGCCGCCGACCGCCACGCGCCGGTGGCGATCTATGAGGTTCATCTCGGATCGTGGCGTCGCGTTCCGGAGGAAGGAGACCGGCCGCTCACCTACCGCGAATTGGCCGACAGGCTCGTCCCTTACGTCAAGGACATGGGGTTCACGCATATCGAGCTGATGCCCGTCGGCGAGCATCCGTTCGATGGATCGTGGGGCTACCAGCCGACGGGTCTCTTCGCGCCCACGAGCCGTTACGGTACGCCGGTTGAATTTCTGGAATTCGTGGAGCGTTGTCACGCCGAGGGTGTGGGCGTGATCCTTGACTGGGCGGCCGGCCATTTTCCGAACGATCCTCACGGCCTGACGCAATTTGACGGCACGCATCTCTACGAGCATCGCAATCCGAAGGAAGGCCATCACCCCGACTGGAAGACCCTCATCTATAATTTCGGGCGCAACGAAGTGCGCGGCTACCTGCTCGCCAATGCGCTCTTCTGGCTGTCACGCTACGGCATCGACGGATTGCGCGTCGATGCCGTCGCATCGATGCTCTATCGCAATTACAGCCGCAAGGAAGGCGAGTGGATTCCCAACATCCACGGCGGCGTCGAGAACCTGGAAGCGGTCGATTTCCTGCGCCGCTTGAACGAGCTGGTCTACGGAAACTTTCCGGACGCGATGATGGTTGCGGAGGAGTCGACCGCCTGGCCGATGGTTTCCCGGCCGACCTATCTCGGCGGCCTGGGCTTCGGCTACAAATGGAATCTCGGCTGGATGCACGACACGCTGGATTACATGGCGAAGGATCCGGTGCATCGGAAATATCACCATGATCGGCTGACATTCGGGCTGCTCTATGCGTTCACCGAAAACTTCATCCTGCCGCTTTCCCACGACGAGGTCGTGCATGGCAAAGGTTCCCTGCTCGGCAAGATGCCGGGAGATCGTTGGCAGAAATTCGCCAATCTGCGCTGCTATCTCGCTTTCATGTACACGCAGCCCGGCAAGAAGCTTCTGTTCATGGGCGGTGAGTTCGCGCAGGAACGCGAGTGGAATCACGACGAGAGTCTGGACTGGCACCTTCTGGGCGACCCGATGCATGTAGGCGTTCAGGCGCTCGTTCGCGATCTGAACCACATCTATCGCAGCACGCCCGCCCTCCACGAACGCGATTGCGAGTCGGAAGGTTTTTCCTGGATCGATTGCAACGACGCGGAGGCGGGCGTGATCTCCTATCTGCGCCGCGCCGCCGATCCGGCCGACTTCGCGGCGATCGTCTGCAATTTCACGCCCGTCGTGCGTCGCGGATACCGGATCGGTGTGCCGCGTGCGGGCGACTATCGCGAACTCGTCAATACGGATTCTCGCCACTACGGCGGTGGGGATGTCGGGAACGCCGGGTGTGTCGTCGCGGAGCCCGTCCCCGCTCACGGACACGCGCAATCGCTCGTCGTCACTCTGCCGCCGCTGGCGACGCTGGTTTTCAAGCCGGATTTGAACCTGACGAAATAGCGGCGGCGCCCGCTCGCTCGCGTGAGATCGTTCGCGCCATGTCGCGCAGCACCGGATCGGCGATCATCGCTTCCAGGCTCATCGACAGGCGGCGGCGCCAGTTGGGATATTCGGATTGGGTGCCCGGCAGATTGATCTGATGCTCCTCGCCGATCAGATCGTCCAGTTGAACCATGAAGAGACAGGCCGAGGAGCGCGCGAGATAGGCATGCACGGCCAGGGCGAGCGCCGGCGTCATGTCGATGTCGCCGAGCCGGTCCGTGTCGAGGCCTGGCGGCAGCAATCCTTCTTCGGCGAGGGCGCGGAGGAGGAGCCATTTGTCATGCGCGCGCTCGTCACGCGCCCGCAAGTCCGCTTCGGCGGACTGGTGGAGGCCGAGGCGCCGGCGCGCGTCGAGATCGGTGCCGTGCCAGAATCCTTTCAGCGTGGCGAGATCGTGCGTCGCGACGCATGTCGCCGCCATGCGCGGATATTCGTCAGGCCGTTTCTGGCGGTCGTGTTCCGCCTCGAAATAGAGGACGCGATAGGAGAGAACGTTCTCCCGCTCCATGCGGGGACGAAATCCGTCTGGCACGGTGCCGAGCGCCTCGCCGACGACGAGGCATTCGTTGCGATGGCTCTCGAGCGCGAGAATGCCGAGCAGGTCGTCGAGGGGATAGGCGACGTAGGCGCCTTCGGAAGCCGGGGCGCCCGCTGGCACCCAATAGGAATGCTGGAGCCCCATGACGTGGTCGATGCGCAACGCTCCCACGTGGCGCATGTTGGACCGCAGCAAGGCAATGAAGTCGGTATAGGCGTCGTCGCGCAATCGCAGCGGGTTCATGGGCACGACGCCCCATTCCTGACCTTGGGCGCTGAATGGATCCGGCGGCGCACCGATGCGCGCTTCGCCGGCGAAAATATTCTGCCGGCTCCAATGGTCGGCGCCGGCGGGATCGATGCTGACCGCGACATCGCCATAAAGTCCGATCGCCATGCCCGCCTCTTTCGCGCGCGATGCGACGGCGGCGAATTGCAGATCGGCCTGCCACTGGAGGTATTGGAAAAAGCCGACACGTTCGGCCCGATCGTTTGAAAACGCCGCGACGCTCGCCGAGGCTGGATCGCGATAAGCCGTCGGCCACCGCGTCCAGTCGTTGCCGCCGAAGGTTTCGCTCAGTGCTAGAAAAACCGCGAAGCGACGCAATTGCGCTCCGCCGTCGGTTTGAAAGCGTTGGAACGCCGCCCCGTATGTATCGTCGGGTCTGGCGATGCATTTGGCACGGAACGCCGCATATAGAACTTCCAGCCCCTCGTATTTGAGCCGGCTGACGGCGGTGTAGTCGACGAGCGGCGCGTCGCGCGCGGCGGCCAGCGCGTCGGCGAAGGCCGCGGATCGCGTCAACCGCCGCGCCTCCGCGCATTCGGCGTCGTCGGCGATTGCCGCGACATCGAGATAGAGCGCGTTGCGGAACAGACGGCTGTTGGGCGAGTAGGGGCTCGCGCTTTCGGGCGACGAGGGAAAGAGCGCATGCAGCGGATTGACGCCGAGCGCATCGGCGCCAAGACCGGCGCTCCATTCCGCCAGCGCGCGAAGGTCCGAAAAATCGCCGATCCCCCAATTGCGAACCGATTTGATGCTGTAAAGCTGCGTCGCGAGGCCCCAGCAATGGCGCCCTTCCGCAAGCGCCGGCGGCAGATAGCATCGCGGCGGCGCGGCGATCAATGGCATGATCGCGTCACCCGAGGCTGTTTCGAGCCGCAGTTCGTGGTAGCCCGCCGGAAGGTTCGGCAGCGGAAGCGACAGACATTCGATGTCCCGACCGCCGATGCTGCGCCTCGCCTCGACCGCAAGGTCGCGATGCGCGCTCTCTCCGGTCAGAACGTGTCCATCTTCGAGAACGATCCGCCAGGCGATGGAGCCGGCCGGCTCGCCGCCGGGCAGTCGGACCGGAACGGAGAGGGGCCGGTCCGTCCGCGAGACGAACACCGGTGGCAGGAGGCGCCGCCATTCCCTCTCCTCGATCTCCGCGAGGCTCGATGTCAATTCGGCGGCGCTGTCCGCCCGAAGTCCGAGGGCGGACAGAAGTCGCCGTGCGGTTGCGGGCGATGTGTCGTGGCGCACGCCCTCGATATCCCAATAATGGGATTCGATCCCGGCGAGCGCCGCCAGTCTGCGAAGGCCTTCGTCGTCGCTCATCGGCTTTTCCGCTCCCGCCGGCGATATCGCCTCGTTCAACCTTCCATCAGCAACAGAAAGGAGCGGCCGGCAAGCGCGACCGCATCGCCGGCGCCGAACATGCGTCCTTCCGTTTGCCCATGCGGTCGTGCCGTGTCCACGATCGGCCTCCAGCGCGGGCCGAGCGTCGCTTCCGGAAGCCTGAACGAGACTTCGTCTTCATCCGCGTTCAGAAGGACGATGAAGTCTTTCTCAGGCAGCTTTTCTTCCGCGGCGACCGATCCCGCCTTCCATTTACCATTCAGATGAAAGCCGAGACATCGGCTCTGCATGTCGTGCCAGTCACGAGCGGTCATCTCGCGGCCTTCCCGCGCGAGCCAGGTAATGTCTTTCGTGCCGTCGCCGTTTATGTGTTCGCCGTGAAAGAAATGTTGCCGATGAAATGCCGGGTGTCCGGTCCTGATGCGCAGCAATTCGCGTATGAACCTGAGGAACTCTTCGTCGGCGGGCGAGCGGTTTTCCCAATCGAGCCAGCTCGTCTCGTTGTCCTGACAATAAGGATTGTTGTTGCCATTCTGCGTGTGCCCAAGCTCGTCGCCGGCGAGCAGCATGGGCACACCCTGAGAAAGGAGCAACGTCGCCATCATGTTCCGCTTCTGCCGTTGCCTGAGAGCGAGGATCGCGGGATCCAGCGTCGGTCCTTCCACGCCGCAATTCCAGCTCAGATTGTTGTCCGTTCCATCGGCGTCGTTTTCGAGATTGGCGGCGTTGTGTTTTTTCTGGTGGCTGACGAGATCTTCGAGCGTGAAGCCGTCGTGCGCCGTGATGAAGTTGACGCTCGACCACAGTTTCCGTCCCCGCGTTCTGAAGATGTCGCTCGATCCCGTCAGGCGAAAAGCCAGATCGCCGATCATGTGGCGATCGCCGCGCCAGAATTTCCGCACACTGTCGCGAAACCTGTCGTTCCACTCCGCCCAGCCGGGTGGAAAGCTGCCGAGCTTGTAGCCGTCGGCGCCGAGATCCCAGGGTTCCGCGATCAGCTTCGTCTTCGCGAGGATCGGATCCTGGGCGACGGCTGCAAGAAACGTGGCGTCGCCGGAGAAGTGATGATTTTCGCGCGCCAGGGCCACGGCGAGGTCGAAACGAAAGCCGTCGACATGCATCTCGCCCGCCCAGTATCGCAGCGAGTCCATGACCATCTGGAGGACACGCGGATGGCTCACATTCAACGAATTCTGGCAGCCCGTGACATCGAGATAACGGCGCCGGTCGTTGGCGAGGCAGTAATAGGAGGCATTGTCGATGCCGCGAAAGGAAAGCGTCGGTCCAAGCTCGCCGCCTTCACCGGTGTGGTTGTAGACGACGTCCAGAATGACTTCGATGCCGGCCTCATGGAATGCATCGACCGCGCGTCGGAACTCGTCCAGATGGCCGCTGGCGAGGTAGCGCGGTTCGACGGCGAAATAGTTGAAGGAATTGTATCCCCAATAGTTCGGCAGCCCGTGGGCGGCAAGGCGCCGATCGACGGCGACCGGATGGATGGGCAGGAGTTCGACGGCCGTCGCGCCGAGGTCGCGCAGATGGCGGAGAATTTCCGGACGCGCGAGTCCGGCGATCGTGCCGCGCAGATGCGTCGGCACATCGGGATGGCGCTTTGTATAGCCGCGCACGTGAAGCTCGTAGATGGCCGTCATGTGCCACGGCGTGTTCGGCCGCCGGCTCGCGGCGTGCCGGTCGGGAACGGCGCCGGTCACGCGGCATTTCGGCATGAGGCTCGCATTGTCGCGCGTGTCGAAAGACAGGTCCGCGCGCGCGTCGCCGACGGTATAGCCGCAGTTCAGATCGCTCCATTCGAGCGTTCCGCTGAGTTCTCTCGCATAGGGGTCGACGAGCAGCTTGTTCGCATTGAAGCGATGGCCGTTCAGCGGATCGTAAGGACCGTGCACGCGGTAGCCATAGAGCAGCCCCGGCCGCGCGCCGGGAAGGCGCCCGTGCCACACTTCATCGGTGTATTCGGGCAGGGCGAGCCGCTCGACCTCGCGCTCGCCCTTGTCGTCGAAGAGGCAGAGCTCGACCTTTTCCGCATTTGCCGAGAACAGCGCGAAATTGATGCCCTTGCCGTCGCAAGTCGGCCCCAGCGGATAGGGCCTGCCGTCCTGGAGCCGCGATCGGGGAGCCATCATGGATATCTTGGCGCTCTTTCGCGCCGCCGGATAGGGACAAGTCCAAACATCGGCGTCCGGGTGGTCGGCGGCAGGAGGTGTTTCACAACATTAGCAATACTATAGGTCTTGGCACTACTTTGGCAGATTATGGACGACGAGGAGCCAGTCGCAATGGGGGCAGCGCATCGGTGGCGGCTGCGCAAAGCAGTCAAGGATTGCCTGTCGCACGGTGGGCAGAGTTGGCTGCGGCGGCGGGCCTGGGATTCTTTTTTCCCTCTGGCCTGCTCGAGGCGTCGGGATTGCAGGAAGGCGTAGGCGATCATCGTCATCAGCGCGTGTCGGTGGAGTCCGGTCCATGATCGCCCTTCGAAGTGGTCGAGGCCGAGTTCTTCCTTCAGCTGCTGGTGGGCTTGTTCGCAGACCCAGCGCGCCTTGATAGCTGCGGCGCGTTTCTTGAGCGGGGTGTCGGCGGGAAGGTTGGAGAGATAATATTTGCGCTCGCCGGTCGAGCGATGCTCACCGATCACCCAGACTTCCTCGCCAGGCAGGCGCTGAGCGCCCATATCGCGGATCCTTTGGGTGGGACCATCGGCGGCCCGTACCCGCATGGCGGCAAAGTGCGCCGGCAACCGTGCCTTCGTGCCGCGATGCCAGCTGATCGTCCGCCATCGGGCTGTCTCCAGCATCGGCGAGCACGCAGCCAAAGCGCACGCCTGCGGCACGACAGGCGGGTTACCCGAAGACGATCCGTCTGGACAATGGCCCGGAGTTTATTATGGATTCGGGGACGAGGCTTTTTTAAACCGGTCAACGGCTGCCTGATCGGACGCGACTTTACGAAGCGCGGCCCAATCGTCGGGCGGGTTGCCGTCCTCCAGCATCCCTTTGAAAACCTTGCAGGCATCGGTCTTCGCGCCATAGGTGCGCAAAGTCGTTTCATCATTCACCCAGGCGAAGATGATGATTTTCGCGGTCGAATCATAGCGGAAGAACAGGCGGAAGCGGCCATTGCCGAATTTCGCCCGGAACCAGTGCTTGTGTGCCTCGCCGAGCGTCGAGCCTTGCCGGTAGACGGTCGCAGCCGGATCGGAAGGGATGGTCCGAAACATCAGCTTGTTCAAAGCCGCCAGGAGCTTCGTGCTTGCGTTCCCTTGATATTCGTCGGGCTTTTTTGCCTTCAACGCATCAACAGAGCCGGTCAGCTTTTCCAACTGATCGAGAAAGAGGGGATGCGCCAGAATGGTCCAGCCATTGATCGTAATCATGGCTGGAGCGCGACATCCCCATCAATCCCGGCATCGAGGTCGACGTCCATGTCCCCGACAAGCGCGGCCACGCGATCACGCAGGCTGGCGGGCAGCGCAGCAACGGATGTGCCGGGGTGCTTGCTCATGTCCTGCGCCAGAAATTCGAGGAAGCGCTCCACGACCGGATCGTTTGTCTCTTCCGCCACCCTCTCGACATAGACCCGGCGCTGATCGTCCACAAAGAAGGCGATGCGTCCGCCGTAGTCCACGCCCAAAGCCTGCCGGACACTCTTGGGAACGGTCGTCTGCCCCTTGGCAGTAATTGTGCTTTCTTCTTTAAGCATCGCGCCCATGGTTTGGCTCCAAATCTGATCCTAGGCATATGTAAGGAAATTTCCTTACTTTGTCAAGAAAGATTATCCTGCCAACTATCGGTGCGTTGGCCGATACCGCCTATCAGCATCGTCACACTCAACAGATTCAATATCTTGATCAGATGGGACAACGGGATAAGCCTTCTTCGAGCTCCATGCAGATCAGGTCTTTAATTTGCGGACTTCGATATTTCGTCCCGTCGAGGACACGGTGATTTCAAAATGATCCGCCTGCGCAATGTCGGCAATGTTGCGCGGTCGATGCGTGACCACATTGACGCCTGCGCGGCGCCGCAGACTGTCGTAAAGAATGCCTGCGCCGCCGGACGCGCGAACCGCCTCACCGAATTTCTGTGCCTCGGCATAGCTGTCGCTTGAATAGAGATCAGGCCGGACTGATTGTTGCCCCCTGATGTCGAGATACTCGCCTTGCAGCGTTGCCGTATAGGCGCGGTAAATGCGGGTCATTCCCGCCACGCCGCGGGCAGCCGCTTCGCGGCGCAGATGATGCCCCACTTCCGCAGCCGCGGTGCGGATGTCGCCGGCGGCATACCATGCGCCGAGATTCGGGCCGTTGAAGCGCATTCCGCCGGGGGCGGCATGAAGAAAAGCCGCCATGACCACACTCGCATTCGGCACGCCATAGACCCATTCGTCCCTGAGCAGGCGATCGATGCGTTCGGCGACGAGCCGATCATTGGTCCAGCCGGCAAGTTCCATCACGGCTTCGAGGTCGGCCGCCATCGCAACCGTGTCGAACAGTCCGACGGGCGGAAATTTCGAAGGGATCAGCCGATGCGAGGGTTGCGGTGCAGCGGCATAGGCATCTGTCACTGGAAAACGAGCTCGTCGTCGGTATAGGGCTCGAACGCTTCGTCGATACTGCCCGGCGGCATATAGAGCCCGCCGCGGGCACCGTCGAGAAAACGGCGCACGCTCAGCAATCCGTCCTGGGAGCCGCTTGTGAGGAGATCGAGCGGCGGTCTGCCGCCGAACGGAAGGGCGCCGTGCGGTGTCGTCAGCCACTCGACGCCGGAGCGCTCATCGGGAAAAAGAATGACGAGCGCCTGGTGGATGCCCAGAACCGCGGAAATCCGTAAAAGCACATCCACATCGAGCGTGATGGCCTCATGCTCGCGCACCCGCTTGCACCAGTTGTGATAGGTGGATCGGGCCGGAAGGCCCAGGACCAGAAGGCGCTGCTCTTCCGTCAGGCCCCAGAGGCCCGCGATCGTCAGAAAGGTCCGCAGAGCGGGCGCGCTGAGACGGCGGCGGTTGGCCGGCGCGAACCGGGACACGTCGAACCGCTGAAAGCCATCCCCTTCACTAACGGGCCGCTTCTTCTGATTAGCCATCTTCGCCTCCAATCCGAATATAGATATAGTCCATATTTGGACAAATTACAATGACGGCGAACGGCGGTCAATCTGTCAGTGGATGAAACCGGAATTTGCCAATCCAGCCGGTCCAGGATGGGGCAAGTTCAGGCTGCCTGTGATCCCACTTTGCGGACAATATTCACTCGGCGGGACGATTCCGAAAATCCAGATAAATCAGTTGCTTGACTGTATTGAGTCAGACGAACTTGAAAACCACCTAATTTGAGTCACGTTAAGCCGGTGAAACGAGTCACGGGCTCCCAAAAAAATTCAACGAATTCAATGCCGGGCTGAGTCACTCCCAACCTGCGCGCGCACTTCGAATCCAGAATGGCGTCGCCCTCTTTGTCTCCTCCTGCAATAGTGCGGAGAGGAGGAGGCCCGCCATGACACTTCGCGTTATCGAGATCACCGCGCCCGCAGGCTATGCCGACACGCTGGTCGCCCTTGCCGAACAATACGAGGCCGTGGAGGTCTTCGCGGCCCGCAGCGCCGATTCGGGCGCGGCGCGCTGCATCGTCCATCTTGTTTGCGAGACGAACCGCGTGCAGGAATTCACCGATGCCGTGCAGATGGCCATCGGGCGGGGCGAGCCCTGGCGCGCCGTCACGCTCGCCGTCGAAGGCACGGTGCCGAAATACGAGCCAAAGAAAATCGAGAACCGTCCGGCCTTCCGCGCGGGCGCGGCGAGCCGAGAGGAAATCCACGGCGAGGTCGCGCGCAACGCGGAGCTCAACTCGACCTTCCTCGTCCTCACCTTCCTGTCGGCCATCGCCGCCGCCATCGGTCTCCTCAACGACAATGTCGCCGTGGTCATCGGCGCCATGGTAATTGCGCCGCTTCTCGGGCCCAATCTCGCCTTCGCGCTCGGCACGGCGCTGGGCGACCGGCAGCTCATGTTCAAGGCCGTGGGCACCAATGCGGCGGGGATCGCGCTCACCGTGGCGCTCGGCGTTCTCATCGCGCTTCTATGGACCGGCGGGTTCGAGGCGCCGGAACTGCTGAGCCGCACGGAAGTCGGTTATGACGGGATCGCGCTCGCGCTCGCGTCCGGGGCCGCCGCCGTGCTGTCGCTCGTTGCGGGGCTTTCGAGCGCGCTGGTCGGCGTCATGGTCGCCGTTGCGCTCATGCCGCCTGCCGTCGCCGCCGGCATCATGCTGGGTGCGGGCAATCCGGAAGGCGCGCTCGGCGCGGCCGTGCTGCTCGGTGTCAACATCGTCTGCGTCAATCTCGCCGCGCAGACCGTCTTCGTAGCCAAGGGCATCCGCCCGCGCACCTGGTGGGAGCAGAAGGCGTCCGCCGCCTCGCTGCGCATCAATTTCGCCATGTGGCTGGCGCTGCTCGTGGCCCTCGTCGCGGCGATCTACTGGCTCAAGCTGCCGGTTCTGCCGCCGCAGCTCGGCGGACCGGGTGCCGAAATCGCGGGCGAATAGGCCGGATTGCCCGCTCCGGCACGATCCGCTAGAAGAGGCGCCAAATTCCGCCCTTCAATCCAAGGATTTCGCGCCCCATGGCCTCCTATCAGTACGTCTATGTGATGGACCGCCTGTCCAAGACCTATCCGGGCGGCAAGCAGGTCCTGAAGGACATCCGCCTCTCCTTCTTCCCCGGCGTGAAGATCGGCGTGGTCGGCCTTAACGGTGCCGGTAAATCGACGCTGCTGCGCATCATGGCGGGCGTCGACACGGACTTCACGGGCGAGGCCTGGGCGGCGGAAGGCGCGAAGGTCGGCTATCTCCAGCAGGAGCCGGAGCTCGACCCCGCGCTCAACGTGCTCGGCAACGTGATGGAAGGCGCCGCCGAAAAGAAGGCGCTGGTCGATCGCTACAACGAACTCGCCATGAACTACTCGGACGAGACGGCCGAGGAGATGGCGAAACTTCAGGACATCATCGACGCGCAGAACCTGTGGGATCTCGATTCGCAGGTCGAGATGGCGATGGATGCGCTGCGCTGCCCGGACCCGGAAGCCGACGTCAACAACCTCTCGGGTGGTGAGCGCCGCCGCGTCGCGCTCTGCCGGCTGCTGCTTGCCGCGCCGGACCTGCTGCTGCTCGACGAACCGACGAACCATCTCGACGCGGAATCGATCGCCTGGCTCCAGAATTACCTCAAGGAATACACGGGCACCGTCGTCATGGTCACCCATGACCGCTACTTCCTCGACAATGTGACGGGCTGGATTCTCGAACTCGACCGCGGCTCGGGCATTCCCTACGAAGGCAACTATTCCTCCTGGCTCGAACAGAAGGAGAAGCGGCTCGAACAGGAAGGCCGTCAGGAAGAGGCGAAGCAGCGCACGCTGGCGCGCGAACTCGAATGGATCAGGCAGAGCCCCAAGGCGCGCCAGGCGAAATCGAAGGCCCGTATCAGCGCCTATGACGAGCTGCTCGCCGAGGCCGGCAAGCAGCAGGAGGGCAGGGCGCAGATCGTCATTCCGGCGGGGCCGCGCCTCGGCGGCAATGTCTACGAGGCCGAACACATCGCCAAGGGCTTCGGCGACAAGCTCCTCATCGACGATCTCTCCTTCAAGCTGCCGCCCGGCGGCATCGTCGGCGTCATCGGTCCGAACGGCGCGGGCAAGACCACGCTCTTCCGTATGCTGACGGGTCAGGAGAAGCCGGATTCCGGCACGCTGAAGATCGGCGAGACCGTCGTCATGGGCTATGTCGACCAGAGCCGCGACTCGCTCGATGCCAACAAGACCGTCTGGGAGGAAATCTCGGGCGGCACCGACATCGTCGAACTGGGCAAGATCACCATGCCGAGCCGCGCCTATGTCGGCTCGTTCAACTTCAAGGGCTCGGACCAGCAGAAGAAGGTCGGCCTTCTCTCGGGCGGCGAGCGCAACCGCGTTCACCTCGCCAAGATGCTGAAGTCGGGCGCGAACCTGCTCCTCCTCGACGAACCGACCAACGACCTCGACGTCGAGACGCTCCGCGCACTCGAAGACGCGCTCGTCGCCTTCGCGGGCTGCGCCGTGGTCATCTCGCATGACCGCTGGTTCCTCGACCGCATCGCCACCCACATGCTCGCCTTCGAGGGTGACAGCCATGTCGAATGGTTCGAGGGCAACTATCAGGACTACGAGGAAGACAAAAAGCGCCGCCTCGGGCCGGAAGCCGAAATCCCGCACCGCATCAAGTACAAGCGCTTCAGCCGGTAAAAAAAAGGGCGAGACTTCCCGAAAATCCCCAGCCTTCCCCTGCGTTTCCACAGCGTCTTCACCCCTCCTTAAGCCTCGTTGCCTAAATTCTGGTCAGGGGAAACGGAGGGGGCGCTCCGGTGCGGCGCATTGCGCGCGCGCCAGTGACGGAAGGCTCGATATGAGCGACAGCAAGATCAGCGATCGCGACATGGCGGCGATTGTCCAGGAAGCGGTGAACAGGCTTCCCGGCGGCTTCGTCGTCTATGGACCCGATCACGAAATTCTGCTCACCAACGCGCAGAACGAGATCGATTTCGCGGCCGCCAACGCGGCGCTCCGCGAAGGCTGCACCTATCTCGAATCGACCCGTCGCGGCGTCGAGGCGATCCTTCCGCATCTGAGCTACGAAGAAACACTCGAGGTGGCCCGCAACATCGTCGCGACGCTTGAGAGCGGCGAGCCGATCGAACTGATGACGCCGCGCGGCGCCATCCTGCAGGTCACGGAGACGAAGCTTTCCTTCGGCGGTTATGTCGCGGTCGGCGCCGACGTCACCGGCATTCACGAGCGCGAGAAGGAACTCAGGAAAGCGCGCAAGGAGGCGGAAGCCGCCAATGAGGCGAAGTCCGCCTTCCTCGCCAATATCAGCCACGAAATCCGCACGCCGCTCAACGGCATTCTCGGCATGGCGCAGCTCATGGCCGCTTCCGAGCTTACCGCCGAACAGCGCGACCAGCTCGACACCATTCTCGATTCCGGCAAGACGCTGATGGCGATCCTCAACGACGTGCTCGACCTCTCGAAGATCGAGGCGGGCAAGTTCGACATCTCGCCCATCGACAACGATCTCGGTCATCTCCTGCGCCGTCTCGAAAAGCTCTGGGCGCCACGGGCAATCGAAAAGGGTCTCACTCTCAAGCTGGAGATCGATCCGGAAGCGCAAACCTTCCTGCGCTTCGATCCGGTGCGTGTGCGCCAATGCGTTTCAAACCTCGTCTCGAATGCGATCAAGTTCACGGACAAGGGGATCGTCTCCATTTCCGCAACCTCCGTTCCGCTCGGGGAGGATGCGCTTGAAGTTCGCATCCGTGTTGCCGATACCGGCCCCGGCATGAGTGATGAGACGCTCGGCAAACTCTTCACGCCCTTCACCCAGGCGGATGCTTCCACCTCGCGCCGCTTCGGCGGCACCGGTCTCGGGCTGTCGATCAGCCACAAGCTCGCCGAGCTGATGGATGGTGGCATTTCGGCCGAAAGCGAGGAAGGCAAGGGCTCCGTCTTCACGCTCACCTTCCGCGCCACCTCCGGACGACGGCTGGCAGAGGCGCCCGCTCATGCCGACGTGGACAAGACGGGCGGTGTGCGCTGGGCGAAGGGGCTCACCATGCTTCTCGTCGATGATCATGCGCTCAACCGCAAGGTGGCGCGCCTCTTCCTCGAACCGCTCGGCATCACCATCGTCGAGGCCGAGAACGGCGAAGAGGCAATCCGCTGGCTGCAAACGCAGCCTTTCGATCTTGTGCTGCTCGACATGCACATGCCCGTGATGGACGGGCCGGAGACGCTTGCGCATATCCGGGCGCATGAGGTTCAGGCGATCCGCGACGTGCCGGTCATTGCACTCACGGCGGATTCCCTTGGCCGCAACAACACGCGGTACCGCGAGCTGGGCGCCGACGGCTATGTCGGCAAGCCCATCGATCACCGCGAACTCATCGTCGCGATCGGCAATGTGCTCGAAGCGAAGTACGGACGCGTGCCCACGCCGAAAGCGGCCTTCCCGGACCTGCGCCAGGTTGGGTCCTGACGGCGGACCTGGGCCGGTCCTCTGCCAACCTTACTGAAGCCCCCGCATCCGGTTGCGTTCACTCCGCGCCTGCCAGCGCCCCGCGTCTGCGTTGTGCCGCCAGCCAAACCAGTGCAAGTGCGGCCGTGCCGAGCCAGGGCAGCAGCAACAGGTTGAGCGTCTGCCAGCCCAGAAGTTGATGCATCAGGCCCGCGCCGAGCGAGGATACGAGGCCGACACCGAAAATCGTCATGTCGTTTGTCGCCTGCGCGCGGCCTTTCTCCGGCTCCGTGTAGGTTCCCGTGAGCAATGTCGTCCCGCCGATATAGAGAAAGTTCCAGCCAACGCCGAGCAGCAACAGCGCCGATGCGAAGGACACGAACTCCGTTCCCGAGAGGCTCATCAGAACATGGCCTGTCAGCAATCCGACGCCGGCCAGCATGACGGAGAGCACGCCGAAGCGGGCGATCAGCCCGCCGGTAAAGAAGGACGGCAGGAACATGCCGAGCACATGAAGCTGAATGACAAGTGCCGTGTCCTGCAAGGAGTGATGATGATGGGTCATGGCGAGCGGCGTTGCCGTCATGGCGAGGATCATCACGCCGCCACCGGTCGCGGCGCCGAATAGCGCGACGGCATATGCTGGCTGTTTCACGATTGCGAAGAGCGAGCGGCCTCCATCCGCTTGTGTCGCGCGGAGGGTGGGCCGAGGTGCGTCGAGACCCGCAAGCAGCGCCGCCGCAGCGAGGGAGACCAGTGTCATGAGCAGGAATGAGCCGGTATAGGCGGGGGCCAGCAGAGGTCCGCCGATCTGCGCGAGCGCTGGCCCCAGCAGTGCAGCGGCGATGCCTCCCGCCATCACAAGCGATATCGCGCGTGGCCGGAAAGCTTCGTCGGCGATTTCCGATGCAGCAAAGCGGTAGAATTGCGCGAAGGATTGATAGATGCCGACGAGAAAGGTGCCGAGCGAGAGCAGAAGCAGAGAGCCTGTCCAGATGCCCGTAGCCGCGACTATTCCTCCCGTTGCCCCGGCGAGTGCGCCCGTTATGAAACCGGGCTTCCGTCCGGCGCGCGCCATCCATATCGAGGCCGGTGCCGTGCCGAGTGTCGTGCCGAGGAGCATCGCTGCGATTGGCGCGGTTGCGAGTTCGGGCCGCGAGGCAACCATGCCGCCCGCCAGTCCGCCAATGGTCATGACCAGTACCGACGATGTCTGAAAAAGAGCCTGCGTCGTTGCGAGCAGAGCGACCTGGCGGCGCATCATTGGGCGAGAACGCATGAAACCTCGGTAATCAGAAAATCAGGACCTTGTCGACCCCCAGCGTTTCGGCTGCCCAGGCGGTTCATATCGCTTCATCGAGCGGTTGCGGAAATTCTCGCCTGGCAGGGTGGGATGTCGAGGGTTTTGTTCGCTG
This sequence comes from Parvibaculum sp., assembly GCF_045863935.1. Lineage (GTDB taxonomy): Bacteria > Pseudomonadota > Alphaproteobacteria > Parvibaculales > Parvibaculaceae > Parvibaculum. Next base: position 35,279 of record NZ_BTVP01000033.1, read on the forward strand.
CGGCCGGGTGACGTGGAAATGCCAATATTTAACCACCCGGGCGAATAATCAATCCAGCGTCGCAGGCCGGCAGGAAGATTCCGGGGGCGAACGGTGTCAAGCTGGAGACAGCGTGAAATCGGGGCGCCGCCGGGATTTGCCTCGTCAGGGCAATCCCGCGCCGATATCGATGAACTGCTCGTGGTCCAGACATTCGAAGCGGAAGCGGCCATCCGCCGTGTGGGCGACGTCCTCTCCGAAACCTTCCGCTATGCCGAGCACGAGCTGTAATCCGCTCGCGCGGTCGATCACCGGGAGCTGCGTCAGCTCCAGGATCTGGCGGAACCCATCCCTGTGCACCACTTCCTTGCGCACCCATCGGCCGCAGGGTTGCGCACCGAACATCAGCTTCATTGAAGTGCCGGAGGTGGCGCGATGCTCCTCAGGTACGAAGTCGATGTAGTTCCGTCCGCGCAGGTCGACGCCCAGCGCGTTCCTGATCACTTCGCCCGCGATACGAAAAAGGACGCGGCGCTCCGGTTCGTCATGCAACTCCACGAGATAGGCGTTGCGGAGAAAGGGTGCGAAGCGCTCGGGGCGGAGGTCCGCCTTGTCGGGAATGAGGCCGTCCTTCGGAATGGCGGACCACGCACGCTCGAAGGCGATGCTGACCTCGGAGCGGAAGGCGGGGATCGTGCCTGGCGTTTCGCTCTCGTGAGCGGGACGGATACGTATGGTCATCTTCGTCCCCCCTTTGGGTGCAACTTGCGGGCGAGGCGGATTGTGGTCCCCGCCTCTTAACGGAAGCTGAATCCAGTGTGCCGTTCCGGTGCGACGTGGCGAAGGTCCCTACAGGTAATGAGGCGCATGCGGGGATAGATGAGGCCCGTCCGGCATTTGTCCCCAATGTGGCGGCAGCGCAACAGCGGTATGCTGCTTGTCATACGCCGGCACCACGGCGGTTATCCCCGGAGGCGAGGACATTTCGCCGTCATGTGACATTTCCATGACATTTCGATGACAGTTCCCGCTGTTTCGCGGGATAAGTACGAAAACGGCGCGCTCCGCGAGGAGCACGCCGTCCGTAGACTGATGAATTTTCGCGGATTAGTTCGCGGCGCTGACGTCCGGAATTTCGCCCGCTTCCGCCTTGTTGATCTGCTTGCGGAGGTGATCGAGAAGGGCGTTGAAGTCGCCGCCATTGTTGCGGATCACGCTGGTGAAGGTCGAGCGCTGCTCCTGTGCGAGCCAGATGCCGACGACGTTGACGTCGAATATCTTGAAGTCGCCGTCATTCTTTATGAGCCACCAGTCGACGGTGACCGGTTCGCGGCCATTCGTGAACTTGATCTCGCTTTGTACGATGGCCTGCTTGTCGCCCTTCGTCTTGGCGCTGAGAATGTCGAGCTTCTCGTCGTTGTAGTCGGAAAGCCGCGTGACATAAACCTTCACGATGAAGGTCTTCACGAGGCTGAGATACTCGGTCTTCTGTTCAGGCGTCGGCGTGCGCAGGTACTGGCCAAGCGCGAAGGCGGCGATACGGTCCATGTCCGCCGTCTCGTCGAGGAGCTTGCCGAATTGCGCTTCGCGTTCCGCCTTCGAGGCGCTCTTGTCGCTGATGATGCCGATGGCGCGCTTCGAGACGTCCTCGACGAAAGCCCTCGCGGCATCGCCTGTCGAGGCGGATGCCTGCGCAACGCCGGCGACGAGCGCCATGCAAAGAGCGAGCGGCGCAATGAACCGCCTGGTGCGCTGCACTGTCAGTGTCGTGACCATTTCAATCTCCAGATCGCAGACGACGCCCCGGCGCCCGTCCTGCCTCTCGCGGAGGCAGGCTTCGCACTAAAAGCCGATACGGGGACTGTCCGGTTCGTTTGTGTCGAAATTTAGGTTCTCGATATCCGGCAGGTCGTCGAAATCCCTGCTGCCATTGGCAATCTCGTTCTTGCGGATCTGCCGGTACAGATTGCGCACCGTCGCATAATGATCGACCGAGGTGCGTTCGATCTGGTCGAGCGTGTCGAGGCTGCGCGCGCGCTGGTCGATGCCGTTCAGCACGAAGCGGATCGTGGGAACCGTCTTCGCCTCATCCCAATAGATATAAGTAAGCGGGTCGAAGAACTGATCGACGACGAAACCCGTCAGGTCGCGGGGCGGGGCGGGGCCGAGCACGGGCAGGTAGAGGTAGGGGCCTTCTGCGACGTCATAGGTGCCGAGTGTCTGGCCGAAATCTTCGCTGTGCTGCGGGATGCCCCAGTCGGCGGCGGGGTCGAAGAGACCGAGAACGCCGACCGTCGTGTTG
>NZ_BTVP01000034.1:0-36145 GCF_045863935.1 Parvibaculum sp.
CAAATGGTCATGAGACTCTACTTCCGACTGGATGAAACTTGGGGCGCAGGTCAAATCGTCAGGCATGTAGTGGAACAGGCGAAATACCCCATCCCTCGGGACCTTTGCGAACAAAGCCGCACCCGAGCTTACTACATCCACAGAACTGTAAGTCACATCTCCGCGCTCTTCGCCAAGTGCATACTGATAGCCATCTCTTAAATAGCCGTCTTCTCCGGATATCCCCTCATAAATGTTGTTTAATCCATGAATAGCGCCAATGATCCCGAAGGGACAACCGATTGCCGACGCACACAACGCCGTGAATTACGGTGACAGTGCACTCAACTCATCTCGAGGCTTCGGCCCGCGTGCCCGTTCCCATGTTGGGTGACATGATGCGGTACACCGGGAATGACAACGCGGGCGAGACGAGCCATGGAAAAGACGACCTCCGATCGTCAATCACCGTCAATTGAATGCACTGTCACCGTAATTCCCACTGTCACTGTAATTCGTGTCACCGTAATTCGCGTAATTCGGTGAAGCCGCGCGTTGTCTGCGAGGCGACGGATCGTCCGCCCCGTTCGGGAAGGGGGGATATCCTCTTGCCGGAGCCGGGGATATCTCCGGCCGGAGCGCGAACGGCGGAAACGCGGCCGGGAATCCGGGTCGGGAAACGCGCACCCTAATTCCGGACCGTGCAGGCACGTGACGGTTTCGTGACATTACGATGACAACCGGAGACGGTTATCCCCGGATGTTCCGGCGATGGAGGGGAATGGTGCCCAGGGGCGGAATCGAACCACCGACACTGCGATTTTCAGTCGCATGCTCTACCAACTGAGCTACCTGGGCGGAAGCTCCGAAGCGGCGGAAATCCGGGCCGCTGCGGCGAGGTCCGCGGTTTATAAGAGATAGAGTCGGGCCTGTCCAGAGGGCCCCGCCGCTCAGGCAAAGATCAAGCCGGATAAGGGGTTAACCGTCCCCATCCTCGTCCGCCGGGCGGGTTTGCGAGGCCTCGTCCCACTCGTCGGGCGGTTCGACGGCGGGGATCGCGTAAGTGCCCTTCAGCCAGCGGTTCAGGTCCACATCCGCGCAGTGCTTCGAACAGAAGGGATGGAACTTCGTGGACGAGCGCGTACCGCAGATCGGACAGGGACGCGGGGCCTTCAGCGTCACAACCTTGCCATGGTCATCCGTCAAGATTGCCTCCTCCCGCTCCTACTGGACGGCGCCGACGTCGATCTTCTCGCGCGGGAAAGCGGGCTCGCCGACAAGCTGCACTTCCGATGCGATACGACGGCGCAACCTGTCAACGAGATAGGGATTGCCGCGTTCCAGCCAATCGACAACTTCCGCCGAGGCGCGCGCGACGAGCGGGCGGCCGGGTGCGGCCTGCGCCTCGCGCGCGATCTTGCGCAGGAGATCGTTCGCGACCGTCGCGCAGGTCTTGCGGCGCGGGCGGCCGTTCGGATAGGCCGGTTCCGTCAGAAGCTTGTCGAGCGGTTCACGTACGCGCTTTCGCGTCATCTCGACGAGGCCGAATTCGGACATGCCGGAAATCTGCGTCGGCACGCGGTCTTTTGCGAAGCCTTCGTTGAGCGCGTCGATCACTTTCTGAATGTTCGCCGGGTCGTTCAGATGAATGAAGTCGATGACGATGAGCCCGCCGGTTCCGCGCAGGCGAAGCTGGTAGACGATCTCGTGCGCCGCTTCGAGATTGATCTTGACGCTCGTTTCCTCAAGGCCCGTCGCTGCCGTGTAGCGTCCCGAATTCACGTCGATCGCTGTCAGCGCCTCCGTCGTCTCGACGGTGATCCAGCCGCCGGAGGGAAGTTCCGCGCGCGGCTCCAGCGCCGCCTCGATCTCGCCATCGACATCGTAAAGCGCGAAGAGATCGCCGGGGCCGTTGAACAATTGCACACGGTCGAGCATCTCCGGCATGGCGCGGCGGCAATAACGCTGCGCCTCGCCGAAAGCATCCGCGCAATCGATCAGCACACGCGCGGTATCGGCGCTCACGCAGTCGCGAAGCGTCTTGGAGACGGGATCGAGATCGTGAAAGACAACGCAGGGCGCATTCGACTTGCGCTCCGTTTCGCGCACCTTGCGCCACTCCTCGGCGAGCTGGCGGGCATCGGCGGCGATATCTTCGGACGTCGCGCCGATGGCGGCCGTGCGCACGATGAAGCCCGCCGGTTCGCCCGTGACGCCCATCGGATTGAAGCGTTCGACCATTTCCTCGACAAGCGCCGTCAGCCGTTCGCGTTCCGCTTCGTCCTCGATGCGGCGCGACAGCGCAACGCCCGACTGGTTCGGCACGAGTACGAGAAGACGCCCCGGAATGGTGACGTTCGCGGAAAGGCGCGCGCCCTTGTCGCCGATCGGATCCTTCACCGCCTGCACGAGGATCGCCTGCCCCTCCTGCACGCAGGCGCTGATCGGCGGCAACGTGCCCTCGTCGAGCCCGGTGAGTTCGCACAGACAGCGTGCTTCGCGCGCGCCGAGAAAACCCGCGCGCTCAAGACCGACTTCGACGAACGCCGCCTGCATGCCAGGCAGCACGCGCTGCACGCGGCCGAGAAAGATATTGCCGATCAGCGAATGTCCCGCACGGCCCGTCTTCGCCTTGAGGTCGTCTTCCATGGTCCGTTCCAGGAACAGTTCCACGGGACGCCCGTCCTCGACGATCGCGACGCGTGTCTCGCCGGGACCCACATTGATCAAAACTTCTTCGGACATAAAAACCCCGATTTGCATCCGGCGCGCGCCCCCACGCAACTGGATGCCTCCTCTTCACCCGCCATCTCTTCAAGCCTTGAAGCTCCGATCCTAACACTGTTGTTCGTGCGGAGGATAGTCGCGTCAGGCCCTTGAAATCGCTGGATATCCGGCCCCGGAAAGGAGCGCCGCCGTCTCGAAAAGCGGCAGGCCAACCACGGACGAATGGGACCCTGCGAGCGCGCGGACGAACATGGCGGCGCGGCCCTGGATCGCATAGCCGCCGGCCTTGCCCCGCCATTCGCCCGAGGCGAGATACAACGAGATTTCGTCCTGCGAGAGACGCTTGAACGTCACGCGCGTTTCGTTCACCCGCGCCGCGCAACGATGCGGCGCAATGAGATGGATGGCGGTGTAGACGCGATGGGCGCGGCCCGACAGTAGCTTCAGGCATTCCGCCGCCTCGGCCTCGGTTTCGGGCTTCGGCAGAATTCGGCGACCGCAAGCGACCACCGTATCCGCGCCGAGCACGAAGGCATCGGCGTGACTTGATGCAACGGCCTCAGCCTTTTCGCGCGCGAGACGCTCGGCGTGATCGCGCGGCAATTCCTTGCTGTGCGGGGTTTCGTCGATGCCGGCGGCGATGACGAGGTCGGGCTCGATGCCGATTTGCGCAAGCAGCCCGAGCCTGCGGGGCGAAGCGCTGGCGAGGATGAGCCGGGTCACTTGAAGCGGTAGGTGATCCGCCCCTTCGTCAGATCGTAGGGCGTCATTTCGACGAGCACCTTGTCACCCGCGAGGACGCGGATGCGGTTCTTGCGCATCTTGCCCGCCGTGTGGGCGATGATCTCGTGTTCGTTCTCGAGCTTGACGCGGAATGTTGCGTTCGGCAGCAGTTCCGTCACAACGCCCGGAAACTCGAGCAGTTCTTCCTTCGACATTCACTATCCTTCGGAAATTTGGCCGGAAGAATGGTCACAAAGCCTCCGGAAATCAAGAGCCCGGCCCTCGAATTCGCGAGGAGACCGGGCCCAAGGCATTGATTTTCGAAGGATTTCCGCTCAGTCAGCCAGCAAGTACTCAATGGTGGAGACGACGCGGACGGTCTTCATGACCTGCTCCGTCTCCTGCGCGCCGGGAATCTCGTCGCGCGGCTGGATCGAGAACTGGCCCTGCCAGGCGCGCTTGATGCCACCGAGACGGGAGCCCGAATCGGCGGCGAAGGTTTCCGCGGCTTCGCGAGCGCGCTTCGTCGCCTCCTCGATCATTTGAGGCTTCACGTCGGCGATCTTCGTGAACAGGTAGGACGGCCGGACGGGGCCATATTCATTAGATAAAACAACACCTTGCTCGACGAGGGTGCTGCTGTCGCGGTTCGCCTTCGCGACCTTGTCCACATCCGTCGAGCGCAGCACAAGCTGCTGGGCGATGATGAAGCGCGTATCGAACTGACCGCTCGAGTACATCTGGGCAAGGCGGTCGGTGACCTGGGGCGCCTGAAGCTCGACCTCGTCTTCCGAAAAACCGTGCGATTTCAGGAAGTTGGATACGACATCGGCGTTCCGCTTCACCTCTGCCTGGGTCTCGGCGAGGTCGTTGCCGGTGACGACGAAGCGCAGGGCCCAGAGCGCGAGATCGGCCTTAACCTCCCGTTCCGAAAGGCCTTTTACCGATACGGAGCGATCGCCGAGACGCGATTTCACGAATCCATCGCCCGCGAGATAACCGCCGAGCGCGATGCCAAGGCCGAGGACCAGGGCTGCCGTCAGTGCAAGGATCGATTTCATGGCAAGCTGCTCTCCCCATTGAGATTTTCCATTTTATAGCATGCCGATTGCGGCGGTTTCATGGATCCGGGCGGGGATAAATGGCGGCGACTGTCACCCGAATGTCATCGAACCGTCACGCAAGGGGAAGTTGTCCCCGCCTCTCACCCCGTCGCGGAGGAGGCGGAACCGAAGCGAGTTTCGATCCGGCGCGCGATAGCGTCGCGCAATTCGCGATAGGCCGCGAGGCGGCGCTCGCGGTTGCCGCCCGTGGGCGAGGCAAGCGGATCGGCGATCTCCCAATATTCGACATCGGTCGCCGAAGAGCGCGTCAGCGCCTCCGCCTTCTCCTTCGCCTCGGGCGTCAAGGCGACAATCAGATCGAAGCTCGTGACGTCGTCGATTTCGGCGATGCTCTTGGGCGCGCGAAGCGAAAGATCGATGCCCGCCTCGCGCAGAACCTCGGCGGCGAAGGGATCGCCCTCCTCCGCCGGAGAGACGCCGGCCGAATCGATGAAGATGCGGGCGCCGTGGCTCTTCTTCAGGAGCGCCTCGGCGATGGGCGAGCGGATCGCGTTCAGATTGCAGACGAAGAGAACGGAAGCGGGCATCGTTTCGCTGCGCCCGGCTTTTACGCTTCCGGTTCGTGTTCGTGCGGCCATCACGGTCATCCCTTGATGTGCAGGACGCAGATGAGGGTGAAGAGGCGGCGCGCCGTGTCGAAGTCCATCTCGATCTTGCCGGAAAGGCGTTCCTTCAACGTCTGCGACCCCTCGTTGTGGAGGCCGCGGCGGCCCATGTCGATCGCCTCGATCTGCGAGGGCGCGGCCGTCTTGATCGCGTCGTAATAGCTTTCGCAGATCAGGAAATAGTCCTTGATGATCTTGCGGAAAGGCGTGAGCGAGAGAAGCACCTTGCCATGCGGCTCGTCGCCGTCGAGACGGATGTCGAAGACGAGGCGGTTCTCCTCGATGGCGAGATGCAGGACATAAGGACCGCCATCGCTGCCGACGGGCGCGAAACGGTTCTCCTCCAGCAGGTCGAAGATCGCCACTTTCCGCTCATGTTCGACATCGGGGCTGCGGCGCACGACGGAGCGCTCGTCGAGGACGAGATCGATGATGCGGTACGCCTCCCCCTCCGGCATGGCGGGCGGGACGTCCGCGCTGGTTTCGTCGTCTGCGGAGCGGTCGGACATGGTGCGGTACTTTAAGCCGATTTCACGGGCGGAAGCGAGGGGATGGCTCGCGTGCCTGCGTCCGTACTCCATCTTTCTATTCGTCACCCCCGGGCTTGACCCGGGGGTCCAGAGCGCCGGGTCATGCGATCCGCTATGTCACAGCGAGCCGTGCGAAGCGAGACGCCGCCTCCGGCGGCTTCTGGATTGCCGGGTCAAGCCCGGCAATGACATCTGTTTTTGGACTAGAGATTGAGGCGAATCGCGATGGAGCGGCCGTGGGCGTCGAGGCCTTCGGCTTCGGCGAGCGCGAGGGCGGCGGGGCCGATGGCGCGGAGCGCATCTGCGTCGCAGCGGACGATGGAGCTGCGTTTCATGAAGTCGAGCACGTTGAGGCCCGACGAGAAGCGCGCCGAACGCGCCGTGGGCAGGACGTGGTTCGAGCCGGCTACATAGTCGCCGATCGCCTCCGGCGTGTGACGCCCGAGAAAGATCGCCCCCGCATTGGAAATCTTCGCGAGCAGCGCCTCGGGGTCGGCGACCGCGAGTTCGAGATGTTCGGGCGCGAGACGATCCACGAGCGGCGGCGCGTCATCGAGTTTTTCCACCAGGATGACGGCGCCGAAATCGGCCCAGCTCTTCGTCGCGGTGGTTTCGCGCGGGAGCGCCTTCAACTGGCGGGCCACCGCATCCTCGACGCGCGCGGCGAAAGCGGCATCGTGCGTTATGAGGATCGACTGCGAACTCGCATCGTGCTCGGCCTGGGAGAGAAGATCGGCGGCGATCCATTCGGGATCGTTCTCGCCGTCGGCGACGACGAGGATTTCGGAGGGTCCCGCGATCATGTCGATGCCGACCGTGCCGAAAACCTGGCGCTTGGCCTCCGCGACGAAGGCATTGCCGGGGCCGACGATCTTGTCGACGGGCGCGATGGTCTTCGTGCCGAAGGCGAGAGCGGCGACGGCCTGCGCGCCGCCGACGCGGTAGACCTCGTTCACGCCCGCGAGCTTCGCGGCGGCGAGCACCAGCGGGTTCACAATACCATCGGGCGTCGGCACCACCATGACGATGCGCGCAACGCCCGCAACTTTCGCGGGGATCGCATTCATCAGCACGGAGCTCGGGTAATTCGCCGTGCCGCCCGGCACATAGAGGCCGACGGCGCCGATGGGCGTCCAGCGGTGGCCGAGTTCGACGCCAGCCTCGTCGGTGAAGCGCGAATCCTCGGGCCGCTGGCGCTCGTGATAGGCCTCGATGCGCGCGGCGGCGGTCTTCAGGGCATCGAGCGTCTTCGCATCGCAAGCATCCGTCGCGGCATCGAGCTGCGATTGCGGAATGGCAAGCGTGGCGGCGGTGAGGTCCAGCCGGTCGAAACGCTTCGTGTATTCGACAAGCGCCTCGTCGCCTCTGCCCCGCACATCCGCGACGATCTTTTCCACCGCATCGCGCACATCGAGCGAGGTCTCGCGCTTCGCATCCAGAAGGGCCGCGAAGGCTTCCTCGAAATTCGCGTCTTTTGCATTCAGGCGAGTGGGCATTAGACCTTAACCTATTTTCGTCATGGCCCGCTTCATGCGGGCCATCCACGTCTTTGCCGCGATCAAGGAAGAAAGACATGGATGACCCGGACAAGCCGGGTCATGACGGTTTAGAAGAAGCCCGTACATTATATCAATCCAGATCGTGTTCCGGCTTGTTCGGCGTTTCCCAGACGAGGCCGAGGTCCGAGAGATGGGCTTCCAGCGCCTCGACCTCAAGCTGCACTTCGGCGCCGCCCGAGAAAACCAGCGTGACGAGACCCGAGGGCGGGTTCAACTCGTCGAAGCGGATGGCGAGAAGGTTCAGCACGCCGTCCGGCCGGTCCTGCGCGATGTTGCGGGCACGCGCCGAAATCACATTCTCGAAATGGAGCCCGGCGCGGACGCGCTCATGCGCTTTCTTCCGGTCCCTGCCCTCGCCTTCCCAGCGAAACCGGTTCACCACGCAGGCGAAGCGGCGCGTGGAGGGAAGGAAAGCAAGGTCGCGCACATGGGTGACCGCATCCTGCAAGGCGGCAGAGATGATTTCGAGGTCGGCGGCGTCCTCTGCGGCGAGGCGAAGGTCTTTCGTCATCGGGTCCCGCTCTTATTGCGTTGCTTTTTCGCGCCAGATCTCGGCGCCGCAGGCGCTGAGCTTCGCCTCGATGCGCTCGAAGCCGCGATCGAGGTGATAGACGCGATTGACGATGGTTTCGCCCTCGGCGGCGAGGCCCGCGATGATGAGGGCCGCGGAGGCGCGAAGGTCCGACGCCATGACGGGCGCCCCTTTCAGCTTCTCCACACCGCGCACCAGCGCCTTGTCGCCGTGAAGCGAAATGTCGGCGCCGAAGCGCGCCAGCTCCTGCACATGCATGAAGCGGTTTTCGAAGATGGTCTCGGTGATTTCGGATTCGCCTTCGGCCACCGTCATCAGCGCCATGAACTGCGCCTGGAGATCGGTCGGGAAGCCGGGGAAGACCTGCGTCACCACATCGGTCGCCTGAAGGCGCTCGCCGTTGCGCGCGACGCGGACGGCGCCCTGCTCGCTCTCGACCTCGGCGCCGGCGGCGCGGAGCACGGAGAGCGCGGCCTCGAAGGTTTCGCCGATTGCGCCTTCGAGCACGATCTCGCCGCCCGTCATGGCGGCGGCTATGGCGTAAGTGCCGGCCTCGATGCGGTCCGAAATGACGCGGTGGGTGGCGCCGTGGAGCCTTTCGACGCCTTCGATGCGGAGCGTGGAAGTGCCGATGCCCTCGATCTTCGCGCCCATGGCGACAAGGCAATTCGCGACATCGCCGATTTCGGGCTCGCGGGCGGCGTTTTCCAGCACGGTGACGCCATCGGCGAGGGTCGCGGCCATCATCAGCGTGTGCGTGGCGCCGACGGAGACGATGGGCGAACGGATGACCGCGCCCTTGAGGCCGCCGGGGGCGGAGGCATGGACATAGCCGTCCACCAGATCGATCCCGGCGCCCATCTTCTGGAGGCCCTTAATATAGAGATCGACGGGGCGCGCGCCGATGGCGCAGCCGCCTGGCAGCGAGACCTTCGCCTCATGGCAGCGGGCGAGTAGAGGCCCGAGAACCCAGAAGCTCGCGCGGATCTTCGAGACGATCTCATAAGGCGCGGTGGTGGAACGGATGTCCTTGGCGTGCAGCGTCATCACGTCGGCATCGGCGCCTTCGTCGAGGGACATATCCGCGCCCAGGACATCGAGAAGGCGGCCAAGCGTGCGCACATCCGCGAGGCGCGGCATGTTGGTGAGGGTCAGCGGCTCGTCCGTCAGCAGGGAGGCCGTCATCAGCGGCAAGGCCGCATTTTTTGCGCCGCTCACGGCGATCCGGCCCTTGAGACGGCGGCCGCCGCGAATGTGTATTGTGTCCATGGATGCGTCCCGGTTGGGGTTCAGCGGTTTATAGGGGGAGCAAGGCCCCAAGTCACCCTAGGGAACCCGGAAGCCCTCTCACGCACTCCAATGCCCGCCAATCCGGGCCGTTTTCAGACTATTCCGCGTCATCCTTGCGGGCCCTTGCCTGCCCCTTCCGCTTTTTGAGGTTTTCGCGGAGCGCCTCGGCGAGGCGGGCGGTTTTGGCCTTGGCTTCGCGGGTCTGGGCGGCGCGGTCGGTGCCCTTGCCGCCGGGAGTGCGGGGATCGAAGGTGGTACGGCTGTTCTTCATTTTCTGCTGCTCTGTTTCAGGGGGCCGAGGCCGGATATCCGGCAGCCCGCGCGAGGGAGAATTGGGGGGAAGATAGTGCGTTGCGGCATCTTGCGCGAGGGGGGTCGCTGTGGCACTTTCCGCGCGCTTTCCGAAGGGCCGCTCTGGCGGGCGCTCATGCGCTGTTTACCATTCGGGGCGAGACTTCGAGCGGGGCCCGGTCAGACCGCCCCTCCCGGCATGCTGTGGTAGCTCAGTGGTAGAGCACTCCCTTGGTAAGGGAGAGGTCGAGAGTTCAATCCTCTCCCACAGCACCAGATTTTCCCGTATCAACTAAATCCAGTCGTCAGCGAGAGCCATGGCGCCTATGAAGGTCGCCATCAGCGCGTAGGTCGCGGAAAAAAAAGCAAGTGGCACCGCGCCCATCCAAGCCTTCTTCGTCCGATAGACGAGCAAGGCAATCAGCACAAGCTGAATGGCGAGGAAGCTGACCACAACCAAGAGGCCAACATCGCCTTCGCGAAACCAGCCGCGCATCAGACCGGCGAGGGACACGAATAGCTGACTGAGCGCAAATGGGGCAATGAACCAAAGAAGCTGCCGCTCGCGCCGCATCAAGCCCACAATTGTACCGAGAAGCAGGCTCAAATTTCCCGCCACCACAAAATATATGACACGCTCCGTCTGAGGGCCAACGTAGAGCAATGCTGCATATGCACTCCCGAAATATGTTTGCGGCAGAAGCCAGAAAAGCCAGATAGCGTTCCCCATCAGTCCCCCCGATCCGGATGCCATTGCCCGGAGCCGTCAGCAAAAAGCGTAGCCTGACATCCCCCTCAGAGACACTCGTAGATTGCGGCGAGGAGCGCCTTGTTGCGCGGGTTCTGCCAGCGCGGGCCCATGTCGTTCGTCACGTAACCGAAGGCGACGCGGGCGGCCGGGTCGCAGAAGCCCAGCGAGCCGCCCGCGCCGAAATGGCCGAAGGCTTGCGCGTTCGGTCCGAGCGGGCGTTCGGCCTGCGGCAACTGGAAGCCGAGGGCGAAGCGGGACTCACGCTCCAGAATGCGGTCGGGGCCGAAGGACTGCTCCTCGACGGCGGCGGCGAGCATGTCGCGCGAGAGGATATCGACACCGCCGATGCTGCCGCCGGCGGCGAGCGCGGAATAGACGCGGGCGATGCCGCGCGCCGTGCCATGGCCGTTGGTGGAGGGGATTTCGGCGGCGCGCCATTCCGCGCTGTTCACCCAGCCCGCGCCGGAAATGCCCGGCGGGTTCCAGTAGGTGTTCCATTTCATGAGGATGTCGTCCGGCAGGTCGCCTTCGGGGCGCTCAGGGAGGACGGACGGCCAGAGGAACTCGGCGGCGCGGGAATGCTCCGTGGGCGGAAGGCCGATATGGACATCGGCGCCGAGCGGGCCCGCGACCTCGTCGCGAAGGAGCTGCCCGATGGTGCGGCCGGACGCGCGGCGGACGAGCTCGCCGACGAGATAGCCGAACGTGTTGACGTGATAGCCGTGCGCCGTGCCGGGCTCCCACCAGGGCGGCGTGGCGGCGAGGGCCGCGGTCATGGCGTTCCAGTCGAACATGGCGCCATCAGGCAAGTCCTTCCGGATCGCGGGAAGGCCCGCCTGGTGCGACAGCATGTGGCGGAGCGTGATTGCCTCCTTGCCGTGTGCGCCGAATTCCGGCCAGAGGCGATGGGCGGGCGCATCGAGATCGAGCGCCCCACGCTCGACGAGACGAAGCGCGACGAGCGCCGTGAACGCCTTGCCGACGGAGAAGAAATTCACCAGCGTGTCGCGCGACCAGGCTTGCGTGCGCGCGGCGTCGCGGTGCCCGCCCCAGAGATCGCAGACGAGGCGGCCGTCGACCATGAGCGCAACGGCGCCGCCCGGCTCGCCGCGCTCGGTGAAGTTCGCGACGAAGGCTTCGCGGACAGGCGCGAAGCGGGGATCGCAGGTGCCGTCTATCGGAACGGTCATGATGCGAGCAGCGTGAGCAGGCTCGCCGCCATGAGCGCCTGCCCCACATAGTAGGTGACCCAGACGATGGGGCCGCGGAAGGGAACGCCGCCCCGGAACTTGTCGATCGCGATGACGCTGTCGGAGATCACGAAGAGGACGGCGCCGAGGCCGAGAAAGGGTGCGCCTTCAGGTATCGCCAACGCCGAGAGCGCCATGACGAGGATGGCGACGAGATAGGCGCCGACGGGGAGCTTCAGCTTTCCAAGGGATGGCGCGAGCGTGAAATAGAGCGCAATAGCGCCGAGGCCGACGGCGAGCGATGTCGCCTTGAGGGCGAGCGTGTCCGGTGCGCTGGCGAGGGGGATCATGACCGCGATGTAGAAGAGGTGGCTGACAAGGAAGGCGGCGAGACCGCGCGGGAAGTTGCGCGCATCGCCCTTCAGGGCGAGGAAGAGATCGCCCGCGCTGGAGAAGAAGAAGGCGGCGGCAAGGAGGACGAAAGGCAGGGCCGGCCCCTGCCCCAGCGCGAGAAGCGGCAGCGGGACGAGGAGGCCGATGGCGGCGGTCTTGAGGCCGGTGCGGGGCGCGGAGGGCGGCCGGCTTTCGATCAGCTGGTAGGCGATGGCAGCCGCGAGCGAGAGAAGCGCCAGCGCAACGCGGATGGCGTCGAGGCCGTCGCCCATTGAAAAGATTTGCAGCATTGTCCCCTCCGCTTCAGTTTAACGGCTCACCCCTCCGCGAAATTCGCTCCGCAAATTTCGGTCCCTCGCGGGGCGAGGATGGGTTCCTTTTTATTCTGCCTGTTGCCCCTCTATGATCGCGGATTAGCGGGATTCGCAAAAGGACAGAAAATGAGCGGCGGGGCGCGCGAAATCGACAGCCTGCAGAATGCGCGGGCAAAGAAATGGCTGGCGCTCGGCGAATCGCGCGGCATCCGCAAGCATGGGGAGTTCATCCTTTCGGGGCGGAAGACCGTGCCGGAGGCGCTGGCGCGGTATGGGAGCCGCTTCACGGCGGCGCTGGCGCGGACGGATAGCGACCTCAACCGGCTCGCCCTGCCCCCGTCCATCGAACGCTATGTGCTGGCAAAGCCGCTCTTCGAGGCACTCGATACGAACGGCACGGGATTTCCGCTGCTCATCGGCGACGTGCCGGAGATGGCGGCGGCGGATTTCTCGAAGGCGCCGCAAGGCTTCGAACTCGTGCTGGCGCTCGGCGACCCGTCCAATCTCGGCGCGGCGTTGCGCAGCGCGGCAGCCTTCGGCGCGGTTCGCATCGTGCTGATGGAGAGGGCGGCGCATCCCTTCCATCCGAAGGCGCTCAGAGGCGGGGCGAATGCGCAGTTCGGCCTGACCTTCCTCAAGGGCGGCGACTGGACGGCGCTTGCGGGCGCGAAGGGGCCTCTCGCCGCGCTCGACGGCGCGGGCAGCGACATCGAGGTCTATGAGTGGCCGGAGAGCCTTCGCCTCGTTCTCGGCGAGGAGGGGCGCGGGCTGCCGCCAGGGCTCGGCGCGACGATGCTCGCGATCCGGACCACGGGGGCGGTCGAGTCCCTCAACGCGACAGTGGCGGCAAGCCTTGCGCTTTCGGCGCGATACAGGCGGCGTTCGGGGCGGTGATCCGGCGCGGCGGCGGCGGCGTATCGATGGGGTGAGAGCTGGAACAAGGAGCCAGCGGTTCAAACCCCCTAGAGGTCCCCGCCTTTGAAATCGCTGCTCCAAATTGCATCGGCTCTCGCGATCGTGCTTCCCGTCCTCGGCGCGGAAGCGGCAGCGCCGGCTACGTCCCCCGGGCCGGCGCTGTCTTTCCGCGTCGAGCGGGGAAGCGATCCCATCGGAACCCACACGGTCAGCTTCACGCGCAAGGGCGACGACCTCCATGTCGCCATCGACATCGAGCTTGCCGTGTCGTTCGGGCCCATAACCCTTTTCCGCTACGAGCACCGGAACCGCGAGACCTGGCGCGACGGCAGGCTTGTCGCACTCGAAACGGTGACGAACGATGACGGCGACGAATACCGGGTGAGCGCGAAGGCGACGGAAGAGGGACTTGAAGTGACGAGTTCGGCAAACGGCACCTTCATCGCGCCGACGGAGATCATTCCGACGAGCTACTGGCACCCGGCGACGGTTTCCCAGACGCAGCTTCTCGACACGCAGAAGGGCCGCATCCTGAATGTCGGCATCACCCCCACCGGCATGCGCGAAGCGACGGCCGGTGGCGAGACCCTGCCCGTGCGCGAATACGAGATGACGGGCGACCTCGAACTCAAGCTCTGGTACTCGCCGAAAATGGAGTGGCTGAACGTGATCTTCCGGGCGCGCGGCGAGGATGTCGACTACCGTGTGGTGCGAATTGACCGGCAGGAACTTCAGGTGGCCCTGCAATGAGCGACACGAAAGAGATCGTCTGGATCACCGGCGCAAGTTCGGGCATCGGGCGGGCGCTGGCGCTGCGCATGGCGCGGGAGGGCTGGCGCGTGGCGGCGTCGGCGAGACGCGCGGGCGAACTCGACGCGCTGAAGACGGAAGCGGCGAAAACGGGCGGCGAGATCGCACCCTTTCCGCTCGACACGACGAAGCCCGAAGAGGTGCGCCGGACCGTTGCGCGCATCGAAGGTGAGCTGGGGCCGATTGCCGTCGCGGCGCTCTGCGCGGGCACCTACGAGCCTGTGCTCGCGCATGAATTGACCGCCGCCCGGGCGCGGCCGGTCTTCGAGCTCAACTTCATGGGCACCGTGAACTGCCTCGAGGCGCTGATGCCGGCGATGATCGGGCGGGGCAAGGGCCGGATCGCACTCGTCGCCTCGCTTGCTGGCTATTTCGGGCTGCCGAGTTCGGCGATCTATGGCGGCAGCAAGGCGGCGCTCATCAACATGGCGGAAGCGCTGCGCCCCGATCTCGCGAAACACGGCGTGACGTTGCAGATCGTCAATCCGGGCTTCGTGAAGACGCCGCTCACCGACAAGAACGAATTTCCGATGCCCTTTCTGATGGAGGTGGAGGACGCCGCCGACGCCTTCTATCGCGGGCTGCAATCGAGCCGCTTCGAGATCGCCTTTCCGCGACGCTTCTCGCTGCTGCTTCGCCTGCTGCAGATGCTACCCTATCGCCTCTCGCTTGCGCTCACGGGAAAGACAGTGCCGAAGGGCAAGCACCCGGCATACGCCACCAAACTCAACCGCTCCTGATTGCGCGCCACGCAGCGAGCGCGCGTTCTCTCGCCCGCCCGTGATCGACGATCGGCGCGGGATATGTTTCACCTAACACGATGCCTGCCTTTTCGAGCACGGGACGCGGCGCTTCCCACGGCTTGTGGACGTATTTCGTGTCGAGATTTGCGAGCTCGGGCACAAAGGTGCGCACATAGTCGCCACTCCCATCGAACTTCTCGCCCTGTAGTACGGGGTTGAAGATGCGGAAGTAAGGCGCCGCGTCGGCGCCCGACCCGGCCACCCATTGCCAGCTTGCGCGGTTCACCGCGAGATCGGCATCGACCAGCGTGTCCTCGAACCATGCCGCGCCCTGGCGCCAGTCGATCAGCAGATGCTTGATGAGGAAGGAGGCCGCGATCATGCGCACGCGGTTGTGCATCCAGCCCGTTTGCCAGAGCTGGCGCATGCCGGCATCGACGATGGGATAACCGGTACGACCCTTGCTCCACGCATCGAAAGCCGCGGCGTTTCGCGCCCAGGGAAAGGCGTCGAATTCACGCTTCCAGTTTTCCGTTTCGATTTCCGGCCAGTGATAAAGAAGATGGCAGGCGAAGTCGCGCCAGGCGAGTTCGCGCAGAAAGGCGTCTCCCGCATGTCCGCCACCGCCTTGCGCATGACGGACGCTGTGCCAGATGCGGCGTGGCGAGATTTCGCCCCAATGCAGATGCGGCGAGAGGCGCGACGTGCCCTCGCGGTCGGGCAGGTCGCGGACGCGCGGATAATCCTCCATCGCGCGTTCGACGAACACCCGGAGCCGGGACTGCGCGCCCGCCTCGCCGGGTGTCCATGTATCGCGCAGGCCCGCCGCCCAGTCGGGTTTTGCGGGCAGAAGATTCCAGCCGGAGAGGTTTTCCGTCGCAACGCCGCCGACGCCCATGAGTTTGCCCGGCGCGGGCAGCGGCGTGTCGAACGGGACTTGCGAGAGCGTTCGCCAGAAGGGCGTGAAGACCTTGTAGGGATCGCCGCTTCCGGTCTTCACCTCCCGGGGCTCAGCGAGGAGCGAGGCATTGAAACTGCGGACCTCGACATCGCTTTTCCGGAGAGACGCCTTCAGCGCCTTGTCCCGCGCGATTGCTTGCGGTTCGTAGATGCGGTTCCAGAAGACGGCGCCGGCGCCGATCTCCCCGGCGAGTGCGGACAGGACATCCATCGGCGCGCCGCGGCGCAGAACGAGGGATATGCCGAGATGGCCAAAGCTTTTTGAGAGAGCCGCGAGACTGCCGTGCAGCCACCAGCGCGAGGCAGCGCCGATTTCTTCTCGCGGGTCGAGAATGAAGAGCGGCACGACCGGCGCACCGCGCGCGGCAGCGGCGGCGAGCGCGGGATTGTCGTCGAGCCGCAGATCGCGGCGAAGCCAGACGATCGAGGGGCTCCCCTCTTCCTTTTTCAAACCGTGCTTCCCTAAGGACATGTGGCCGCCGATACCCGGATGTGCATGAGCTGAACATCCTACGATACGAGCCCGGCTTCGGGGCGGATCAATGAAGCGGCATCGGGAAACCGGTGGTTACCATGGATGGCGGCGCGGTAGGTCAGGGCTTCGAACGGCGCTGGCGGAGACGGTCGCGCGCCGAAACCGCGAGTGTCCGAAGCGCGGCCCAGACGCGCAAGGCGAGCGCATAGGCGCCGGGATAGAGCCGCTCCGCCGTGGCGGCGACACCTGTGAACTGGAAGTTGTGGCGAAGCCCGTGAATGCGGCGCGCGGTGGCGAGCCAGAAGGGGCTGACGACGAGGCTCAAGGCGATGACGGACAGCGCGAGCTGGTAGGTCTCGCGGTCGATCGCGCCCGCGCCGAGACCCGCCTTTGCCAGCACGAAGGAGAACTCGCCGATCTGCGCCATGACGAGGCCGGCGATGAAGGCGTTGTCCCAGGGCTCGCGCAGAAAATGGAGAATGCCGATATTGGTCGCCGTCTTCGCGACGAGAATGACAAAGACGAGGAGGAGAATGACGCCGAGATTTTCGAGAATGAACCCGAGGTCGATCAAAAGCCCGACCGACAGGAAGAAGATCATCAGGAAGAGGCTCTGCACCGGAGAGGTGAAGAAGATCGCGGCGCGACGGTCCGTCGAGGCACCGAGGATGAGGCCCGCGAGGAAGGCGCCGTAGGAGGGCGAGAGACCGATATAGCCGGAGACGGCGGCGAAGACGAAACAGAAGGCGATGTTGGCAAGCGGCGCGAGGTCCGGCTGGCGGCGGAGATGACGGCTCCAGGGAAGCTCGATGCGCTCGCGGCGCGTGAGCACCACGGCGACGCCCGCGAGGACCGCCACGGCCGCAAAGAGCTTCAGCGCCAGAAGCAGATCGAAGCCCACATCCGCGCCGCGCGCCGAACCGAGCGACTGCACCACGACCAGCATGGGGATGATGAGCAGATCCTGCGCGATGAGGACACCCATGGTGAGGCGGCCGGCATGGGTGCGGGTTTCGCCGATTTCGGCGAGCATCTTGATGCCCACCGCGGTGGAGGACAGCGAGAGCACGAAGCCGAGGACGAGGGAACGCTCGAAGCTCCAGCCCAGAAGCGAGCCCGCGCCCCAGGTGAGGCCAATGGCGACGGCCGACTGGAGCCCGGCGCAGAAGAGCGCAATGCGAAAGACATTGCGGAAGGCCTTGAGGTCGAGCTCCATGCCGATGACGAAGAGGAGGAGCAGCACGCCGAGTTCCGCGAAGAGGTCGATGCCTTCCGCCGAATGGATGAGCCCGAGGCCGCCGGGGCCGAGAACCACACCCGCAAGGATGTAGCCGACGATGGCGGGCTGGCGGAGCCGCATCAGGGCAAAGCCGCAACCGAGTGCAATGACGATCAGCAACGTGACGGAATTCAGCGTGAGAACGTCGTGCATCGGGAGGGGCCTCGGCGGGCGGGCAAATCGGCTGGCGCCATGATTACCCAAGGCGGACGGCCAAGGAAGGGGCCCGTTCGGGGCATTTCGCAAGGGCCGCTATTTATTTTCGGCAAGGCCGTCAGCGCGGCGGAGTAGCCCTTACTCCACCCGCCTCACCGGCAGGACGAAACGCTCGTCGTCGTCGCCGATGAGCGCCTCGATGCGGTAGGTGTCGCGGAGGTTCTGCGGCGTCAGCACGTCGCCCGGCGCGCCGTCCGCCTTCACCTGGCCGTTGTCAAGCAGGATCAGCCTGTCGCAATAGCGCGCGGCGAGCGAGAGGTCGTGCAGGACGGCGACGACCGTTCGGCCTTCATCCGCATAGGCGCGCAGAACTTCCATGATGCGGATCTGGTGATAGGGATCGAGCGCGGAGACGGGCTCGTCCACGAGCAGGAGGGGCGCCTCGACCGCCAGCGCGCGGGCCAGCAGCACGCGAGCCCGCTCGCCGCCGGACAATGTCAGCACATCGCGGCCGATGAATTCCGCAACGCCCGCAAGCGCGATGGCGCGGGCGATGGCGGCTTCGTCGGCGGCACTCGCACGATGAAAAGGCTCCAGATGCGGCAGGCGGCCAAGCGCGATGAGGCGCGATACCTCGAGCGGCCAGTGGCTGCCCGCACCCTGCGCGAGATATGACATCGCGCGCGCGCGGGACCGTGGGCTCAGGGCGGAGACCGGGTTTCCGTCCAGCGTGACGCTGCCGGCAAAGGGAATGAGGCCGGCGACGGCGCGGATGAGCGTCGTCTTGCCGACGCCGTTTGGACCGATGAGGCCGACGAAGCGCGACCCTTCGACGCGAAGCGAGACGCCGCGAATGATGCGTGCGGCGCCCAATGAAGCATGAAGATTTTCGACGGCGAGGCGCATCAGGAAGCCTCCCTTCGCGTACGGAGAATGAGCCAGAGGAAGAAGGGAGCGCCGACAAGCGCGGTGACGACGCCGAGCTTCAGTTCCGGCCCATCGACCGGGAGACGCACCAGAAGGTCCGCCGCAAGGACGAGCGCCGCGCCGCCAAAGGCGGAGGGAAGAAGGAGCGAGGCCGGACGCTGGCCGACAAGCGGACGCATGAGATGCGGCACCACGAGACCGACGAAGCCGATGACGCCGGTGACGGAAACGGCGGCGCCGACGGCGAGCCCCGTGCCAAGGATGGCGCGCAGTGTGACCGACTTCATGGAGAAGCCGAGCGTCGCCGCCGTGTCCTCGCCGAGCGAAAGCGCATCGAGCGCGCGCCAGGAGGACGCAACGAGAAGCCAGCCCGCGCCCATGAAAGGCAGAACGAACCAGACCTGCGTCATGCTGCGATCGGTCAGCGAGCCCAGCATCCAGAAGACGATCTCCAGCGCGGCATAGGGGCTCGGCGCGAGATTGAGCGAGAGCGAGGTGAGCGCGCCGGCAAAGGCGGAAATCGCCACGCCCGCGAGAATGATGGTGACGATGGACGGATTGCGGCCCGCGAGCAGATAGAGCACGGCGAGCGCCACGAGCGCGCCGGCAATGCCGCCGAGGGGAACGAGCATGACGGTCGCCAATCCGATCGAGCTGAGAGAAAGGCCCGAATAAAAGACGAGCACGGCACCGAGGGCCGCGCCGCCCGACGCGCCGATGAGACCCGGCTCGGCTAGCGGATTGCGCAGGAGGCCCTGAAGCCCCGCGCCCGTGAGGCCAAGCGAGGCGCCGACAAGGAGACCGAGCAGCGCACGCGGCAGGCGGATTTCCGTCAGCACCAGCCAGGCGATGTCGCGGTCCATTTCGGCGACGGTTGCGAACTTGTCCATCAGAAGATCGCCGCCGCGACCGACATAGACGGAAGCGGCGAAAAGGAAAAGCGTCAGCGCGGCGAGGGCGATGTTCACCATCCATGCGTTCGCGTGGGTCTTCATCGGTGCCCCCTCCCCACACTGACTTCGGCCGTTTGCCCCTCCCCTCGTGGGAGGGTGGACGAGGAACGGGTCATCGCGTCGTGCGTGGCAGCGAGGCGCGAGGCGATGACGGCGACGAAGCGCGTGCTGCAGGTCCAGCCGCCAGCGTCGAGGCGGACCTCCCGGGCATAGCGTTCGCGATAGAGGCGAAGCGCCGGGTGCTCCAGCACGGCGTTGGCCTGCGACGGCGCCTCCGGACGGTAGATGCCGAGGGCAATGAGCTCGGGCCGGTAGGCGATCACGTCCTCGATGCCGGGATAGGCGAGGCCCACCACATTCTCTTCCGTGACGACATTGCGGAAGCCTGTGAGCGAGAGGATGCGACCGAGGATGGAGTTCGGCGTCGCCGCGCTGCCGAGGTCCTGGTAGAGGATCGCGGTGGGCGCGTTCGCGCTTTCGCGCCGCGCCGCCGCCGTCTCCGCATCGAAGCGCGCGATCACCTCCTCGCCCTTCTCCTCGCGCCCGAGGGCGGCGGCGACGGTGCGGATGTTTTCGCGGATGTCCTCGAAACTGCGCGCATCCTTCACGGTCGCGACCGGGATGTTCATGCGGGCGAGGAGATCGAGCGTGAAAGGCGAGGTCCACTCATGCGCGAGGACGAGATCGGGCGCGAAGGGAAGAATGTCCTCGATACGGCCGTCATTCGGCGGCACATCAGCGAGAAGCGCGGCCACGGGCGAATCCTCCGGATCGCGACCGAGGCGAAAGACGGATTTGAGCGTGCCCGGCGCGGCGACATCGGCTGCGACGATGTCGGAGCAGAGGTTGATGGAGACGACACGGGACGGCGCTTCCGCCCGCGCGGGCACAGCCGCGAGCAGGCAGGCGAGAAGCGCCAAAAGGCCGATTGAAAATCGTGTCATCGTTCTATTCTCGTATTCGGCTCGCTGCCGGGCGCGGAGTGTAGACGCTCGGGCGCGGCGGGCAAGAGCCGCAAAATCCTGCCGCACGGCCTGCAAAATGCACTAGAGTTGCCGAAAACAGAACCGACAGGGAACGGAATGCTCACGCTTTATCACTGCAACGGTGCGCGCTCCATGCGCTCGCTCTGGCTGCTTCATGAAATGGGGATCGAGTTCGAGTTGAAGGAGCTTCCCTTCAGCATGGAGGGATTGCGCACGCCGGAATATCTCTCCATCTCGCCGCTCGGCCGCGTCCCCTGCCTTGTCGATGACGGGGTATCGGTGTTCGAATCCGGCGCCATCGCGCAATATCTCGGCGAGCATTACGACCCGGAGGGAAAGCTGCACCGCGCGCCCGGCCATCCAGAACGCACCGAATGGCTGATCTGGCTCCATTATGCGGAGACGATAGCCGTGCATGGCGCGAGCCTCGTGCAGCAGAAGGTTTTCATCGCGAAGGAAGACCGCTCACCCGTGGTGCAGAAGCTCGAATCGCGCCGGCTCGAGAAATCGCTCGAGGTGGTGGACGCGCATCTGAAGGACCGCGACTACCTGCTTAAAAGCGGGTTCAGCACGGTGGACACGAATGTCGGCTACAGCGTGCACCTCGCGAAGGGCTTTGTGAGCCTCGATCCCTTCCCGAATGTCGTGAATTATTACGAGCGCATCTCCTCGCGGCCCGCTTTCAAAAAGGCGGCAGCGAACGTGCCGCTCGACGAGCAGGCGCGCGCCTAGTCGAGACGCGGTACAACTTCCATGACGGGCTTCGGCTCACGTTTCTCCGTGAAGAGGCCCCAATGGGCCTCTTCCGGGTGGTGGCCTGCAACCGCGCTCTCGTCGTAGACGCGCCAGGGAGCATCGAAGGCCGAGAAATATGCAAAGGCGAGATGGCGGGATGGCGGCAACTGCCTCGCGAGCTCGACATAAAAGTCGCGCTGCCTTTCAGGTGTGAAGCCTTCCTCCGCCGGGGCGGTGGGCACGCCCGTTTCCTTGACGAGGATCGGCCCGCAAAAAGCCTCCGCCGCGAGGCGCCTGCCCGCCTGCACCACGAAATCCGCCCAGTTGAAGGGCGGCGCGTCCTTGAACCAAGGTTCGAAGACGGGGTGGATGTTCACCGCCATGAAATCGAGCTTCGCGAGGACGGGCTTCGCCTCCGGATCGTCGAGGAAGGTCGCGAAGGGTTCGGTGACGGTCAGAGGAAGCGACGGAGCCCTGTCGCGGAACTTGCCAATGGCACGCGCATATCCCTCCCATGTGCCGCGGCGGCCAAAGACGATCTCGTTGCCGAGCGAAACGCCGACCACGATGTCTGGATGGTTCTTCCACGCGGCGAGCGCGTTTTCGACTTCGCGGTCGTCATCGGGGTTCCAGATGCCCATGACGACGGCGCGGAAGCCCAGTTCCTTCGCTATGCCGGGGATGAGTTCCGCGCCACTGTGTGAGCCGTAGGTAACGAGGCCGTCGAACCAGGGACGCAGCGTCCGCAAATCCTCGCGGATCGAAATCTCGCTCGCCTGAACCGGATTGCCGTCCCAGACCGCGAGTTCCACCGGTTGATAGGCGGCGAAGCGGCCGCCAGTCATCGCATCCGACAGGAGGGAGAGGGCGGGCGCGGCCTCCTCGCGCGTGACGCAGACAGGCTCGGCCCAAGCGGGCGACGCGAGGAAGAAGGCGATGAAGGCGGCGAGGATTATACGCATGGGACAATAGCTAGACGGCCATTGTGACATTTTTGGGAGCATTCGGCGCCGCACCGGAATGCAAAAACCCGGCTCCTCACGGAACCGGGTTTTCGTGACTTCAAAAGCGCGTAAGGCAGCGCCTCAGATCGCTTCCTTCAGGTCCTTCGCAACGCGGAAAGCAACCTTCTTGGAGGCCTTGATCTTGATGGCTTCGCCGGTCGCCGGGTTGCGGCCCATACGGGCGGCGCGCTTGCGCACCTGCAGAATGCCGAGACCGGTCAGACGGACCTTGTTGCCCTTCTTCAGGTTCTTCACCGTCAGTTCGACGAAGTCGCCGAAGAGTTCGGTCGCCGCCTTCTTCGACATGCCGTGCTTCTCGGCAAGTTCGGCGATCAGCTTCGACATCGGCACCGTCGGCGCCGTGGCGGTCTTCTTTGCAGCAGCGGCAGCAGCAGGTGCCTTCGCTGGTGCCTTGGCGGGTGCCTTTTTGGCAGCGGGTTTAGTGGCCATGTTTGAATTCCCTCGGATAAGTTCGAGATCGAGTTTCACTGAGTCGCGCGATTCGGCCAAGCGATAAGTTCATATCTGGCGGGCATCGGAGCGAAAAACTGTTGAAAAGTGCCTGTGGCGCGGGCATTTCGCGCCCGCGGCCATGCAAACATGTCAGTCGAAAGCCTCGTCCCAGGTGCCGCGCGTCGATGCCTTCGAGTATTCGGTGGCACGATTCTCGAAGAAATTGGTGTGCTCGATGCCGTTCAGCATCTCGTCCATCCAGGGCAGCGGGTTCTTTTCCGTGCGGTAAATGGGCTGGAGATTGAGCTGCACGAGGCGACGGTCGGCGATGTAGCGGATGTAATCCTTCACTTCCTGCGCCGAGAGACCTTCGACGCCACCCATTTCGAAGGCTAGGTCGATGAAGGCATCCTCATGATGGATGATGGTCTCGCAGGCCTTGTAGATGTCGTTGCGGAGCCGGTCGGTCCAGATTTCGGGATTCTCGTCGATGAAGGTGCGGAAAAGCTTCATGGCGGAAACCGTGTGAAGTGACTCGTCGCGGGCCGACCATGTCACGATCTGCCCCATGCCCTTCATCTTGTTGAAGCGCGGGAAGTTCATGAGGATGGCGAAGGAGGCAAAGAGCTGGACGCCTTCCGTGAAGCCGCCGAAGACGGCGAGCGTCTTGGCGATGTCTTCCTTGGTGTCGACGCCCCATTCCTGCATGTAGTCGAACTTGGTCTTCATCTGCTCGTATTTCAGGAAGGCCTCGTATTCGGCTTCCGGCATGCCGATCGTGTCGAGCAGGTGGCTGTAGGCGGAAATGTGGATCGTCTCGATGTTCGAGAAGGCGGCGAGCATCATCTGCACTTCGGTCGGCTTGAAGACCCGCGAATAATGCTTCATGTAGCAGTTGTTCACCTCGACATCGGCCTGCACGAAGAAGCGGAAAATCTGCGTGAGCAGGTTGCGCTCGCCGTCGGTGAGGTTTTTCGACCAGTCCTTCACGTCGTCGGCCAGCGGCACTTCCTCCGGCAGCCAGTGGATGCGCTGCTGCGTGAGCCAGGCTTCATAGGCCCAGGGATAGCGGAAGGGCTTGTAGACGTGGCGTTCTTCGAGAAGGGACATGGGACGGGCTCCCGGTTCTTTGGTTCGGCATCATTGCGAGGAGGCTTTGCCGATGAGGCAATCCGGTTCCGAGATTGCCGCTTTATGGATTGCTTTGCTTCGCTCGCAATGACGAGACTGGATTTCAGAGACAAGAATGGCCCGGCCTTGCGACCGGGCCATGATTTCACAACCTCACTGACAGGCGAGGCATTCTTCGTATTTGTTCTCTTCCTGCGCCTCGGCCGCGACCCGGTCGAGGGTGAGCACGTCGAGCTTCTTCGCGGGCACGAGCGAAATCACTTCCGCCTTTTCCGCGCGCTGGATCGAGAGCGAGCGGCAGTAATAGAGGCTCTTCACGCCATGCTTCCAGGCCATCATGTGGAGGCCGTGCAGGTCGCGCTTGTGAACGTCGGCGGCGAGGAAGAGGTTCACGGACTGGGCCTGGTCGATCATCGGCGCGCGGTCGCCCGCGTGCTCGATGACCCAGCGCTGGTCGAGTTCGAAGGCCGTCTTGAAGACGTCCTTTTCCTCGTCCGACAGGAAATCGAGATGCTGGATCGAACCGCCGCTCGTCACGATGGAGGACCATGTGTCGTCGTCGTTGCGGCCCTTCTGTTCCAGCAGCTTCGTCAGGTGACGGTTGCGGACGTTGAAGGAGCCGGACAGCGTCTTGTGCGTGAAGGAGTTCGCCGCGATGGGCTCGATGCCCGGCGAGGTGCCGCCGGTGATGATCGAGATCGAGGCGGTGGGCGCGATCGCCGTCTTGTTGGAGAAGCGCTCGTCGAAGCCGTATTCGGCGGCATCCGGGCAGGCACCGCGCTCTTCGGCGAGCTTCCTCGATGCCGCGTCCACACCTTCCTTGATGCGGGCAAACATGCGCTTGTTCCAGACCTTCGCCATGACGCCTTCGAAGGGGATCATGTTGGCTTGAAGGAAGGAGTGGAAGCCCATGACGCCGAGACCGACCGAACGCTCGCGCGCGGCGGCGTATTTAGCACGGGCCATTTCGCCGGGAGCGCGGTCGATGAAGTCCTGCAGGACATTGTCGAGGAAGCGCATCACGTCCTCGATGATGGTCGGGTGGTCCTGCCACTCATTATAGGTTTCGAGATTGAGCGAGGAGAGGCAGCAGACGGCCGTGCGCTGCTCGCCATGCTGGTCGATGCCTGTGGGCAGCGTGATCTCGGCGCAGAGGTTCGAGGTCTTGACCTCGAGGCCGGCGAGCTTGTGGTGCTCGGGACGCGCGTTGTTCACGGTGTCCTTGTAGACGATGTAGGGTTCGCCCGTTTCGATGCGCGAGGTGAGCAGCCTGATCCAGAGCGAGCGGGCGGAGACGGTCTTCTGGACCGTCTTGTCCTTGGGCGAGAGCAGCGCCCATTCGGCATCCGCCTCGACGGCGCGCATGAAGGCATCCGACACGAGAATGCCGTGATGGAGGTTGAGCGCCTTGCGGTTCGGATCGCCGCCGGTCGGGCGGCGCATTTCCATGAATTCCTCGATCTCGGGATGGTCGATCGGCAGGTAGACCGCCGCCGAACCGCGCCGCAGCGAACCCTGGCTGATGGCGAGCGTCAGCGAATCCATCACGCGGATGAAGGGAATGATGCCGGAGGTCTTGCCGTTGCCGCCGACCGTCTCGCCGATGGAGCGCAGATTGCCCCAATAGGAGCCGATGCCGCCGCCCTTGGCCGCGAGCCAGACATTCTCGTTCCAGAGGCCGACAATGCCGTCGAGGCTGTCGCTCGCCTCGTTCAGGAAGCAGGAAATGGGCAGGCCGCGCTGCGTACCGCCATTGGACAGGACGGGCGTCGCCGGCATGAACCAGAGCTTCGAGATATAGTCGTAGAGACGCTGGGCATGGGCCGCGTCGTCCTTGTCGGCATAGAAGGAAGCGACGCGGGCGAACATGTCCTGATAGGACTCGCCGGGCATCAGATAACGGTCGCGCAGGGTCGCCTTGCCGAACTCGGTCAGCAGCGCATCGCGCCCATGATCCACCTTCACGCGGGGCCGGCCGCCAAGCTGGACGGCCTGATACTGATCACCGAATACCATTTCGGGCTCGGCCGCGCGCCGCGATTCAGCGCGCACGCGGCTCACCGCCCGTTCGCCCGTGATGATTGCCGATACGCTGGCCTCAACCTCACTCATATCTACCGCTTTCGACGTGTCGTTCAGCATGTTCTGGTCCCCGGTCTGCCCTGCTTCGCCGCATCTCAGCGGGCAAAAAATTCCTATCCGGCGAGCGGGTGGCCACTCGCCGTCTTTCTGCCCTCTACACCGGGCAGGACTCGCTTGATTCCGAGATTGCGCCGCCGCTCGAGAAGTTCCCCCGCGAAGCGCGGCGCGTCCAGATATAGTATCCGTCTGTTCCCCGAGGTCAATCGGTAGTGTGGGACGAGAAGCAAAAAAATGGTAAACGCCGCACCCGCAAGCTGGCGGCGCAGCGAATTTTCGATGCATATTCAAGGAGTTGATTCAGCCCCCGCCGCGTACCAAGGACAGCCCATGCCCGACACCACCGCCGACCGCCGCCCTCTCTACCCCGAGATCGAGCCCTACCGGACCGGGACGCTGAAGGTCTCCGATTTGCACACGATCTATTTCGAGGAGAGCGGCAACCCGAAGGGCAAGCCCGTCATCATCGTGCATGGCGGCCCCGGCGGCGGAACGAATCCCACCATGCGGCGAACGCATAATCCGGACGCCTATCGCATCATCCTGTTCGACCAGCGCGGCTGCGGAAAGTCGACGCCCCATGCCGAATTGCGCGAGAACACGACATGGGACCTGGTGGCCGACATGGAGCGCATCCGCGCGCATCTCGGCATCGGCAAATGGCAGCTCTGCGGCGGCTCATGGGGCTCGACGCTGTCGCTCGCCTATGCCGAAACGCATCCAGAACGCGTCACCGAGATCATCCTGCGCGGCATCTTCACGCTGCGGAAGCGCGAGCTCGACTGGTTCTATCAGGAGGGAACGGACGCGCTCTTCCCCGATGCCTGGGAGGGCTTCGTCGAGCCGATCCCCGCGGCCGAGCGCGGCAATCTGATGGCGGCCTATTACAAGCGGCTCACCGGCGGCAACGAGGCGGAAAAGATCGCCTGCGCCAAGGCATGGAGCATCTGGGAGGGGACGACGCTGTCGCTCTATTCCGACGCCGAGCGCGTGAAGCGCTTCGCCGACGGGCACTTCGCCCTCGCCTTCGCGCGGATCGAGTGCCACTACTTCATGAACAAGGGATGGTTCGAACCGCAGGACCAGCTCATCCGCGAGGCGGGGAAGCTGAAAGGCATTCCGGGCGTGATCGCACAAGGCCGCTACGACGTGGTGACACCGATGTTCACAGCATGGGAACTTGCGAAGGCTTGGCCCGACGCGGAGCTCAACATCGTGCCGGATGCCGGCCACACGGCGACGGAGCCCGGCATTGTCGATGTGATGGTGCGCGCGAGCGACCGCTTCGCGACGCTCTGATCGCCCGCGATGCGCATTCTCTATCTCGTCAACGCTCTCGATTCCCCGCCCGGCGTGCTTCTCGACGAAGCAAGGAACGCCGGGGCGGAGGCACAGCTGATTCACACGGTGGAACGGCGCGACCTGACGACGGGCGAGGTGCGCGACGTGCCGGCAACGGATGAAGCATTTGACGCGCTTGTCGTGCTGGGTGGCGCAATGGGCGTTTACGAAGAGGCGGCCTACCCTTTCATCGGCCAGGCGCGAGAGCTGGTGCGGCGCTTTCACGAGGCGGAAAAGCCGGTGATGGGCGTCTGCCTCGGCTCGCAGATCGTGGCGAGCGCTTTCGGCGCGCCGGTTTACAGGATGAAGGAGAAGCTCGAAACCCACGAGGAATGGGGTTTCCTGCCGCAGACATGGGAGGCCGCCGCCTCCGGCGATCCGTTGCTCCACGACGCGCCACACGGGCTGCGCATCATGCACTGGCATGGCGACACTTTCGATTTGCCAGAGGGCGTTACGCGGCTTGCAACGCGCGAGACCTGTCCCAATCAGGCGTTCCGCGTGGGCGGCAAGACCTATGCCTTCCAGTTTCATCTCGAAGTGACGCGGGAGATTCTCGACGGCTGGTCGGACTACCGCGCCAACGCATTACAGGTGCCACGCGAGGAGATCGCCGCGCTGATCGAGCCGCAGATCGCGGCATCGCTCGACGCGCAGGAAGAGTTCGCCCGGCGCGTCATGCGGCGCTGGATGGGGCTAGCGGAGTAGCCTCTCCAGTTACAACAATTCGTCACGGCCCGATTTATTCGGGCCGTCCACGTCTTTGCAGCAATCCCGGAAAGAGGAAACACGTGGATGGCCCGGACAAGCCGGGCCATGACGCCGTGATAAACGAAGTGCTCAGAAATTCACGCGCCGCGAGATGGCACCGTCGACCACGAGGTTCGTGCCGGTAGTGAAGGAGGAGGCGGGGCTCGCGAGGAAGACGGCGGCGTTGGCGATGTCCTGCGGCGTCGCCATGCGGCCGGTGGGGTTGCGCGACATGGCCTGCTTGAACATGTCGGGCATATGCTCCTCGACCATGTTCCAGACGCCACCCTTGAAATAGACCGTGCCGGGAGAGACCGTATTCACACGGACATGGGCGCCGGCATGCTCGCGGGCGAGACCCTTCGCCAGATGGATCTGCGCGGCCTTGAGCGCGCCATAGGCGCCGCCGCTGTCGCTTTCGGCGGCGGAAATCGAGGAAATGAAGATCGCGGAGGCATCTCCCGACTTCTGACCCGCCTCCTTGAGGAAGGGGAGCGCCGCGTCGAATGCGTGGACCGCGCCCAGCACGTCGATCTCGAAACAGGCGCGCCAGCTCTTCTCGTCATTGCCCTGCGCGAGCGCGCTCGCATTGGCGATGATGATGTCGAGACCGCCAAGTTCCTTCGCCGCTTCGGCGATCCACTTCTTCAGGCCTTCGCCGTCGGCGATGTCGGCTGTGCCGCCTGTCGCCTTCACGCCCTTCTTCGAAAGCGCGGCGACGGCCTCGTCCACCTGGTCCTGATGGCGCGCGCAGATGGCGATATCGGCGCCCTCGCCTGCCAGCGTTTCCGCGATGGCGCGGCCGATGCCGCGCGTGCCACCCGTGACAATCGCCTTCTTGCCCTTGAGACCGAGATCCATGACGCATCCTTCCTTTGGAAAATTTCGCTGGCGGCGACTGTAGACCGCATGGCTTCGAGGTCAATCCGGTGGATGGCTATCAGAAAGGTCCTCGGGGATCGTCGGCAATGAAGAGAACCCGCAGGGAGCGGAGCGCCTCTCGCGCACGGGAGCGGAGCCGTGTCACGAATTTTTCCTCCTGAGGCGGATCGAGATCGAGGCCGACCTGGCGCACCGCACCGTCCTGCACCTGTAGTGCCGCAAGCGCCACGCCGGCGACGCGCGTTCGCGCGCCTTCCTTGATGTCCTTGCCGAGGCGGGAGCGCATGAACTCCTCAAGCGACAGCGCGCGCTCCTCCGGCTCAAAGTCGAGGCCGTACAAATCGGCGACGAGGGCAGCGCTTGCCGATCCGTCCAGAATGAAGTCGACCGTGCCGACATCCTTCGCGCGGGTGCGCGCGCGCCGAGCACCGAACAGGCGATCGAGCGTCGGGATCATGCCGGCGGTGGTGAGGATCATCACGACATCGCCGGGCTTGACGCCCTGGTCGAGTCCCTCCGTCCGCACCACGCCGTCGCGCATCACCGAGATCACAGTCGCGCCGACCGGCAGCGGCAGGCGGTTGA
The DNA here is from genome assembly GCF_045863935.1 of Parvibaculum sp. Lineage (GTDB taxonomy): Bacteria > Pseudomonadota > Alphaproteobacteria > Parvibaculales > Parvibaculaceae > Parvibaculum. Next base: position 29,233 of record NZ_BTVP01000034.1, read on the forward strand.
TGCCGCGCCGGAGCAGAAGGCTCATCGGATCGACCGTGTAGGCGACGACGCTCTTTCCCTTGCCGGCCGGCAGATCGAGTTCGACGCGGCGGTCCGGCGCCGGGCGCGGCGGCAGCTCGACATCGGCGGCGCGGGCGACAAGCGGCACGGTCCAGCCCTGCAGGATGAGGGAGACGAGAACAATCACATAGGCGATGCTGAAAAGCGTCTCAGCGCCTTCGACGCCGGAGAGGACAGGGATCGTGCCGAGGAAGATCGGGACAGCGCCGCGCAGGCCGACCCAGGACACGAAGGCCGTCTCCTTCGGACTGAAGCGGAACGGCGCCAAACACAGCCAGACGGCAGCGGGGCGCGCAACGAGGATGAGGATGAGCGCCACGGCAAGCGCCGGAAAGAAAAGCGGCAGAAGCGCGGACGGCGTGACCAGCAGGCCCATCATCAGGAACATGCAGATCTGCGACAGCCAGGCGACGCCATCCGAGAAGCGGGAAATCTCGCTCGTTGCGCGGTGCGGGTTGTTGCCGATGGTAAAGCCGACGATGTAGACCGCGAGGAAACCGCTCGCCTCCGCCGCCTGCGCCACTGCAAAGACGAGGAGCGCCAGAGCGCCGGCAAGGATCGGATAAAGTCCGGCGGAAAGCTGCAGCCGGTTCACCGCCCGCAACACCAGCGCACCGCCCGCGATGCCGAACAGAACACCGCCCAGCATCTGCCAGAGGAAATCGAGCAGGAAGCCGGCGGCATCTTCCCAATCGGCGATGCTGTGGCTTGCGGTGGCAATGCCGACGAGCGCGAGGGTCAGGAAGATCGCCATCGGATCGTTGATGCCGGATTCGACTTCGAGCGTCGCGGCGACACGTGCCTTCAGACGAAGGCCGCGCAGATGGAGAAGGAAAAAGACCGCAGCGGCATCGGTCGAACCGACGATCGCGCCGAGCAGGAAAGCCTCCGCCCAGCCGAGCCCGAAGAGGTACTTGGCGGCCAAGCCGGTGGTCGCTGCCGTCAGGACGACACCGATGGTGGCGAGAGCAAGGCTCGGCCCAAAGGCACGGTTCAGCGCGTCGCGGTGCGTGCGCAGGCCGCCATCGAAGAGGATGAGCGCCAGCGCGAAGGAGCCGACCAGATAGGCGACGGCGAAATCGTCGAAGACGATGCCGCCGGGGCCGTCCTCGCCCGCCAGCATGCCGAAGGCGAGGAAAACAAGCAGCAGCGGCGCGCCGATCCGCGAGGACAGAACACCCGCAAAAATCGAGAACGTGATCAGACCCGCAGAAACCAGAATGATCTGGTTGGCAAAATCCATGCGATGACACCAATACTCATGCGGGTCCCGCCGACCGCAGGGCCGACTGCATGGGCATTGCGGCCAATCGGAACAGAAATCCCTCGAATCACGAAAAAGCGCTGAGGATGAGTGTACCCCAAGGAGCCCGGGATTGCCCGCGCCGCCGCGGTTTCGCTGTTCGCAGATGCGCAGGCGGCGCTGACAAATTGTCTGTGACGGCACGCGCCATTGCCCCTATTCTCGGGGGAAACAAGCGGCATCGCCGAAAACAATAAATGGAGGAATGGGGATGGATCTCGCCATGCGGCCCGAGGATGTCGCGTTTCGCGACGAGGTGCGGGCGTTTCTTGCGGAAAACCTGACGGACGACCTGAAAGCCCATGCGCGGCTGACGCCGGGCATTCTGGCCGACCAGGATCTGCGCGTCGAATGGCTGAAACGGCTCCACAAGCGCGGCTGGGCCGCGCCGAGCTGGCCGAAGGAATATGGCGGGGCGGGCTTCAACGTGATGCAGCGCTTCATCTGGGCGTCCGAATGCGCCGCCGCCGGCGCGCCCGTGAGCTCCAATATGGGCCTCAGCATGGTGGGCCCGACGCTGATGGGACATGGCACGGACGAGCAGAAGGCCTATTACCTGCCGCGCATCCTCGACGGGACCGACTGGTGGTGCCAGGGCTATTCGGAGCCCGGCTCCGGCTCGGACCTCGCAAGCCTGCAATGCCGCGCGACGTCTGATGGCGACGATTACATCGTCAACGGCACCAAGCTCTGGACGACAGGCGCGCATCAGTCGAACAAGATGTTCTGCCTCGTGCGCACCGACCCCAATGCGGCGAAGAAGCAGGAAGGCATTTCGTTCATCCTGATCGACGAGTTCCCCGCCAAGGGCATCAAGATCGACCCGATCATCACGCTTGCGGGCGATCACGAGGTGAACCAGGTCTTCTTCGACGACGTGCGCGTGCCGAAGAAGAACCGCGTCGGCGCCGAAAACAATGGCTGGACGGTTGCCAAGTACCTGCTCGAATTCGAGCGCGGCGGCGCGGCACATGGCGCGAACCTGCGTAACGCGTTGAACAAGCTGCGTGTGGTGGCGAGCACCGAACACAGCAGCGACGGCTCGAAGCTGATCGACGATCCCGCCTTCCGGCGCAAGCTTGACGAAACCGATGTGGAAGTGACGGCGGTGGAGTTCACCGAGCACCGCATCATGTCGCAGCTCTCCAACGGACAGAACCCGGGCGCGGCCGCCTCCATCATCAAGCTCCGGGGCGCGGACACCAACCAGAAGATCACCGAACTGGCCGTGGAGGCGATTGCCTATTACGCGCAGCCGGACCTGATGGAAGCCCGGACCTGGGGCGCAAACGTGCCGCCGGTCGGGCCGGATCACTCGCTGATGGTCGTGCCGAAGTTTCTCAATGCGCGTGCGCAGACGATTTTCGGCGGATCGAACGAGGTTCAGCGCAACATCATGGCGAAGGCGGTGCTGGGGCTTTGAGCCTCAGTCTCCCACCGCCACCTCCGGGTCGCGGCCGACGGCCATGCGGTAAGTGAGACGCGCCAGCTCCTTCGTGAGTTCGGCGCGTTTTCTTTCGCTCACGTCGAGAAACGCGACTTCAAGGATCGCGTTGTAGAGCATCTCGGAAATGAGCCAGGTGTCTTCTTCGGGCATCGGCAGGTCGAGCGCGCCTGCGGCACGGATGCGCACGCGCTGAGAGAGGGCCGCGAGTGCCGCACGCGTTTCCACCACGGCGGAGAGTAGAGGCACGAAGGGAACCTGCCGGAGCAACACGCGGAAGACGTCACGCTCCTCGACGAGCGATCCGACGGCGCGGCGCGTCATATGCACGACGGCAGGCCAGGGCTCCAGGCCGGAGGCTTCCGAAAAGGCCTGCTCCATGTTCGCCTCGACCCGCGCCATCAGACGGGCGGCGAGCTCGGCGACGACCGCCTCCTTGTTGGGGAAGAATTCGTAGAGCGTCGCGATACCGACACCCGCCTGCTCGGCGATGCGGTTCGTCGTCAGCGCTTCGTAGCCTCGCTCCCGCAAAAGCCGAGCAGCTGCATCGACGATGGCGTCGAAATTCGCCCTGGAGCGGGCCTATTTTGGCCGCTTTTTCGGTTTCAGATCAGGCATTTGGCGACTTTCAGCGGTTCCCTGGCAAGGGCGGCTGGAGGCTATCCCAAACCCGAGTTTTCCGAGCAATTACTTGGATTATATTCATGGCGGAGACGGAAGGGCAAAAAGGGAGAGAGGCGTCCATGTCAGTTCACAGCGACACCGCACCGGCATTGAAGCGCGACGGCGCAGAAGCGGCCGCACAGCGCGACTACAGCAGCCCGATGCCGCGCCTCGATTTCTCCAAGCCGGAGGGCGATCCCGGCCTGCTCGGCCCCGGATCGATGGGCTGGAAAGTGAGCGCGAACCCGATTGTCAGCGCGGTCGGCGGCATCGCAGCCGTCATTCTGGAGCTTGCCGAAAAACATGTGCGCGCGGGCGTGTGGGACCATTCTACATTCAAGGTCGATCCGATCCGCCGGATGGAGCGCACGGGCATGGCGGCGGCGGCCGTCACCTACGGTCCCACAAAGATGGCGGAGATGACGTTTCAGCGCGTGACGCGCATGCATGAACGCGTCACGGGAACGACGCATGACGGGGACGCCTATCGCGCGATGGACCCGGGGCTTCTCGCCTGGGTACATGTGACCGCGGCCTGGGGGTTCCTCAATGCCTACAAGCGCTATGGCGATCCGACGCTCAGCCGTGAGGACGAGGACCGCTATTACCGGGAAGGCGAAGCGATCGGCAAAGGCTTCGGCGCGGAATGGGTGCCGGCCTCCAGGGCGGAGATGGACGCCTACATGGCCGAGATGACGCCGCGACTTTATGCGAACGACACCGTGCATGAGTTTCTCGAGCTCGTGCGCAATGCAACGCCGCTTGGCAGCGTCGGCAAGCCCGTGCAGCGGCTCATCACGCAGGCAGCGATCGATCTGCTGCCGGATCATCTGCAGAGGCAATGCGGCGTCGCGGTTTCCGCAGCGGCAAGGCCGATGGTGCGGCCGGCGGTGCGGGCACTCGCCAACACGGCGAGCTTTGCGATGCGTTTTGCGACGAGTTCACCGGCGCATCAGGCTTGCCGCCGCATGGGAGTCTCGACAGACTGTCTGCGCTGACCACCGACACGAAACAGAAGCAGAAAAATGAATCTCGATCTCACGCCGGCGGACGCCGCCTTCCGCGACGAAGTGCGCGCCTTTCTCGATGAAAACCTGACGCCGGAACTGGCGCAGGCGGGCAAGCTCACGACATCGGTCTTCACCGACAAGGAGTGGAATCTCGCCTGGCAGCGGATTCTCTACAAGAAAGGCTGGGTGGCGCCGAACTGGCCGGTCGAATATGGCGGCACGGGCTGGACCGAGATGCAGAAATATATCTGGGCGTCCGAATGCACACGCTACGGCACGCCGAACCTGTCGCCCATGGGGCTTCGCATGTGCGGACCCATGCTGATGAAGTTCGGCACGAAGGAACAGAAGGACTATTACCTGCCGCGCATGCTGGCGGGCGAAGATTACTGGTGCCAGGGCTATTCGGAGCCGGGCGCGGGATCGGACCTCGCCTCGCTGCAGCTGAAGGCGGTGAGCGATGGCGACCACTATGTGTTGAACGGCACCAAGATCTGGACCACGCATGCGCATTTCGCGAACATGATGTTCTGCCTTGTGCGCACGGATGCGAGCGGCAAGCCGCAGCAGGGCATTACGTTCCTTCTCCTCGATATGACGACGCCCGGCATCAAGGTCGAGCCGATCATCACGCTCGCGGGCGAACATGAAGTGAACCAGGTTTTCTTCGACGATGTGCGCGTGCCGAAGAAGAACCGCGTCGGCGCGGAAAACGAGGGCTGGACGGTCGCGAAGTATCTTCTCGAATTCGAACGCGGCGGCGCCTTCGCGGCCTCGCTCGAAGTCGGCATCGAAAAGATCAGGGAAGTCGCAGCGAGCGAAAGGTCGGACGACGGGAAGCGGCTCATCGACGATGCGACATTCGCGCGCAAGATCGCCGAGGCCGCCATCGAGGTGAAGGCGATGGAGATGACGGAGCACCGCGTGATGGCGGAGCTTGCAGGCGGCAAGAACCCCGGCCCTGCCTCCTCCATGCTCAAGACGCGCGGCACGGAAATGCGCCAGCGCCTCGACGAAATCGCCATCGAGACCATCGCCTTCTATGCAGGCGCCGACCAGCATGATGCGCGCATGCCGGGCTCCAATGTCGATCCCATCGGCCCGGCGGAAGGCATGGTCTTCATGCCGACCTACCTCAACAACCGCGCCGCTTCGATCTATGGCGGCTCGAACGAAGTTCAGCGCGGCATCATGGCGAAGCTGGTGTTGGGGCTTTAGGAGCAAACCTGATTCATCGCATCCCCATACGCGTCATGACCCGCTTCAGGCGGGTCATCCACGTCTTCCTTTCGTGAACGTCGCCAAAGACGTGGATGGCCCGGACAAGCCGGGCCATGACGACTTAGGTAGATAATTTGCGCCGGTACAGAAACCGGTCCATCCTAGGTACGAACCGCTCCTCGACGAATCCCGCTTTCTCCAGCACACGCATGGAAGCGATATTGTCCGGATGCGCGAAGGCTCTCACTTCAGGAAGATTCAGCTCGCGGGCTACCGTTAGCGAATAGCGCGCCAACTCGGTTGCATATGCTCTTCCGCGAACATCCGGCAAAAAGTGATAGGCGATTTCCGGACCCCAACCTGTATCGAAGGGGTCGTCATAGAGCCCACCGAATCCAATCACGCGACTGTCCGCCTTCTCTAGGACAACCCACAAGGCGTAGCCCAACTTTCTGCGCTGGCATTCATTCGCTGCGATGTGGCGACGGCATTCACGTAGCGACTCGATGTTGAACGTGTAGGGGCGCGATTTCCTGTCGCCGAGAATCGGCATGAGCGCCGAAGCATCCGCAAGTCGCGCCGGGCGTAAGCGGAGCCGCTCGGTTTCTCGATAAGCAGTCGGACCGGCCATCGGCTTCAAGCCTTCCGCGCGATCAGCAATGTCGTCGTCTGAGTGAAGATCGTCTCGTCGTTCTGGTTCATCAGGATGTGGCGGTTCTTCACGACGCCTCTGTCCGGCTTCGAGGAGGACGGTTTCGTCTCGATGCATTCGATGACGAGGCGGAGCGTGTCGCCGAGCTTGGCCGCTTTCAGGAAACGTACCTCGTCATAGCCGAGCGCGCCGATCACCGCCGTTTCCTCGGGCAGGCGCGACGCAAGCCAGAGCACGACCGCCTGCACATGCGTGCCGCAGGCCGTCAGCGTGCCGTAGACGGACTTCGCGGCGGCGGCATCGTCGATATGGAAGGGCTGCGGGTCCCATTTCGTCGCGAAAGAGACAATCTCGTCCTTCGTCATTTCATAGCGTGCGGGAATGTCGTGGCGCTCGCCCACAACAAAATCGTCGAAGTAACGCATGTGGTTCCTCCCGTTTTCTTCAGCATACATGCCGTGAAGAGCGGCGCGAAGAAAGCAAGACGTGGATGGCCCGGTCAAGTCCACTGCTGTCCGGTTTAAATTTTTCCGGGCTGGTTCAAGGCTATGACTTTGCGA
>NZ_BTVP01000035.1:0-33975 GCF_045863935.1 Parvibaculum sp.
TCTTCTGGTTCGGCCAGATCACGAACCAGACGTTGAACCACATGATCGTGCCGAGCCACATGCCGATACCGATGGCGATGTTCTTCGGGTTTGCGAAACCCTCGCTCGCGCCGAGTGTCAGCGCCTCGATGAGATAGAAGTTCATGGCCGCGAGGATGAGGCCCGTAACGATGGTCGCCATGGCGCCCCAGCGGAACCAGAACAAGGCGGCCGGCGCGATCACCTTGCCGATGGCAGGCTTCTGATCGTCCGGAATCTTCGGCATGTTCGGGATCTGCACGAAGTTGAAATACCAGAGCAGGCCGATCCACATCACGCCGCTGATGACGTGAAGCCAGCGGAAGATGAACGCCCAGAAGTTGTGGCCGAGCGCATAGCCTTCCCAGCCATTGAAATTGAGATAGAGCAGCAGTAGGACCGCTGCGAGCACGAAACCGGCAATGACCGTGTTCCGCAGTGATGTCAGTATTGTTGCCATGGAGAGTTCCCCTCTGATTGCCACCCGCCGCAGACGCGGCCGGCGGAGACGGCAAGACGCGCTCCCTGACCCCGGGATGGCATGCCTCATCATCGTGCGACTCAATGTCGCCATCTGCGGAAAAGCTAGGAGCTTCCGGGAAAAAAGCCAAGCCCGGCAAAACCCTACTCAGGCTACGGCAATGAATGCCGCCGCGATTCGCCGATTTTCGGAGAGCATCATGTTGTAGGTGCGGCAGGCCGGGCCTGTCGCCATGACGTCGGGGAAGATGGCGTGCGACTCAAGCCGCCGCTTCGCATCGGCGGAAAGGCGGAGTGTATTCTCGCCCGATCCGATGATGAGAAAATCGAAATGCGCGGCTGCCTCGATAACCGGCGCGAGCGACGCGGGCGTTATCTCCTCGACCGATTTCGGCATCCATGGATAGAGGCCAAGCGGCGTCACGACGATCGAGCCTTCGAAGCGCTGGTCCGCTAGACGGAAGCCACCGTCGCCATAGGCGTCGACGGGCGGCTGCCCCTTGAAGCGCGGTTTCGTACCCATGGAGGTCAAGCCTCGCCGGTGGCCTTTTCCTTCGAGACGCCGCCGAGCCCGCCATTCGTCGCATCGCGCGAGACGCCGACGGCGAGAAGCACCGGCCCCGCGATGAAGATCGAGGAATAGGTGCCGATGAAAATGCCGAAGATCATCGCAAAGACGAAACCGCGAATGACTTCGCCGCCGAAGACGAAGAGTGCGAGGAGCGCCAGAAGCGTCGTGCCCGACGTCATGACGGTGCGCGACAACGTCTGGTTGACCGAAAGATCGATGAGTGCCGCGAGGTCCATCTTCTTGTACTTGCGCAGGTTCTCGCGCACGCGATCGAACACGATCACGGTGTCGTTCATCGAATAACCGACAATGGTGAGAAGTGCGGCAATGGACTGCAGGTTGAACTCGATCTGCAGGAGACAGAAGAGCGCAATGGTCGCGAGCACGTCGTGCACCAGCGCGACGTCGGCACCGAGGCTGAACTGCCATTCGAAGCGGAACCAGATGTAGAGGAGCATCAGCGCAACCGAGATCAGGACGGCGAGAATGCCATCCTCGACGAGCTCGCCGCTCACCTGAGGTCCGACGACCTCGACGCGACGATATTCGACGCCGTCGCCGAGTACGCCCTTGATCTTCTCGACCACAGCCTGCGAAGCCCTGTCGGCGTCGTCGCCTTCCGGTGCTGCCACGCGGATCAGAACGTCGTCTGCCTGACCGAATTCCTGAATTTGAACTTCACCGAGACCGAGCCCGCCGAGATCGTTGCGGATGCTGCCGATATCGGCAGGACCATCGGTCGCGATTTCGATGAGGATACCGCCCTTGAAGTCGATGCCGAAATTGAGCCCCCGCGTGACGAGCAGCACAACGGCGGCGATCATCACGACGAGCGAAAGCCCCACCGCCACATAGCGCCAGCGCGAAAACGGGATTTTCGTGTCGTCGGGAATGAGCTTGAGATGTCTCATGATGTCATGTTCTCCCGGCGCTCACAGAACCAGAGCCTTGGGCCGGCGGCGGCGCAACCAGACCGAGACCATGTAGCGATTGACGGTGAAGGCCGTGAAGACCGATGTGACGATACCGATGCCGAGCGTCACCGCGAAGCCGCGCACCGGACCCGACCCCATCTGGAAGAGGATCGCGGCCGAGATGAGCGTGGTGATGTTCGCGTCGAGAATGGAGGAAAGCGCGCGGTTGTAGCCGGACTCGATTGCGGGGATCGGGCTCTTTCCCGCCGCAACCTCTTCTCTTATGCGCTCATAGATCAGCACGTTCGCATCGACCGCCATGCCGATGGTCAGCACGATACCGGCGATGCCCGGCAGCGTGAGCGTTGCCTGCAGCACCGAAAGCACGGCGAAGACCATCGCGATGTTCAGAATGAGCGCGACATTGGCAAGGATGCCGAAGAAGCCGTAGCTCGCAATCATGAAGGCAATAACCGCGAGGGAGCCGATGATCGCCGCGATCTCACCGGCACGGATGGAGTCCGCACCGAGGCCCGGACCGACGGTTCTTTCCTCAAGGACGGTGATCGCCACAGGCAGCGCGCCCGAGCGAAGGAGGATCGCGAGATTGTTCGCTTCCTGCACCGTGAAGTTGCCGCTGATCTGGCCCTGCCCGCCCATGATCGGCTCGCGGATGACCGGCGCGCTGATCACTTCATTGTCGAGCACGATGGCAAACGGCCTGCCGACGCTGTCGCGGGTCACCTCGCCGAACTGGCGCGCACCCGTCGCATCGAAACGGAAGTTGACGACCGGTGTTCCTGAACGCTGATCGAAGCCGGGTTGCGCATCGACGAGACGGTCGCCGCCGACCATGATCCGTCGCTCGACCAGCACCGGCGTCTTCGGCTGGTCCGACGTGTAGAGGAGTTCGGTGCCGGCAGGTACCGTCCGCGAGGCAAGCGCCTGCTGGCCAGACATGGCATTGCTGACGAGGCGGAAGTTCATCTTCGCCGTCTTGCCGAGCAGCGCTTTCAACTGGCTCGGATCGTCCAGCCCCGGCACCTGAACGAGGATGCGGTCGATACCCTGCTGCTGAATCACGGGCTCGGTCGTGCCGAGTTCGTCGATACGGCGGCGGACAATCTCGATCGACTGCTGCACGGCGGACTGGACGCGGGCGCGCTTCGCCGCCTCGCTGAGCACCAACGAAATCTGCTGACCGTCGGCCGTGATCAGAAGGTCGCGCTCCGGCAGCGTCGAGAACTGGTTACCCGCGACGATCGAAGAGAGCCCGTCGATCGCCTCCTTCGCCTTGGCGGCATCCGCAGCGTTCGTGATGTTGACGACGACGCTGCCATCCTTGATGCCGAGGCCGGTATAGGGAACGCTAACGTCGCGCAGCGCGCCGCGCACTTCGTTCACGAGCCCCTGCAGACGTTCGCGCACGAGGGCATCGGTCTCGAGGCCGAGCAGCATGTAGGAGCCGCCACGCAAGTCGAGACCAAGATTGATCTGCTGATGTGGAAGCCAGGCAGGTACGTCCTGAAGTTTCGACTTCGGCACGAAGTTGGGCGCCGTGTAGACGAGCCCCGCAACGCAGAGAATGTAGATCAGAACGATCTTCCAGCGGTCGAAATGCAGCATGGCGGCTTGCCCCCTCCCGGGTGGCTGTGAGCGGGCGGCTTAGGACGGGGAATTCGTGTTGGCGGGTACGGGCTCGGATTTAGAGCGAACCTCGCTCAGCGTGCCCTTGACGACGCGAACGCGGACGTTTTCGGCGATTTCCACCGTGATCTCGGCATCGTCCACCTTGGTCACCTTGCCGACGAGACCGCCCGCCGTCACCACCACGTCGCCGCGGCGGACATTGGAGACCATTTCGCGATGCTCCTTCACGCGGCGCTGCTGAGGACGCAGCACCAGGAAGTACATGATCGCGAAAAGCGCAATAAACGGAAAAAGCTGGATCAGAAAGTCCGAAGCGCCGCCGGCTCCACCCATAGAAGTCTCCTGTTCTGGCCGTTCGCACGGCGGAACCGCTTGAACCAAGGGCCGCCTCGCACTGATTTGCGCGGGACTATACCGGCCAACCGGGCAATTGCAAACAAGCCCGGCCACCCGGCGTGGACGCAGCTAAGTTTTGGGATATACAGGGATTTCCCGGGTCCGGCCCGGGCCCCTATCCCGGTTCACGCCATCCCTTGCGAGCACCGTCCATGACCGACATAACCGAATCCGCCGGCCTTCTGAAGCGCATCGCCGAAGCGCTCGAAAGGCTCGCCCCGCCGCCCGCCCCCACGACCGGGCTCGACGAGGCGGATGCGTTTGTATGGAACGCGGAGGAAGGACGGCTCGACCCGGTGGCCGAGGTCGCCCGCGTCGACCTCTCGCTCATCAAGGGTATCGACCGTGTCCGCGATATCCTGCTCGACAACACCCGCCGTTTCGCCGGGGGCCTGCCGGCGAACAATGCGCTCCTCTGGGGCGCGCGCGGCATGGGCAAGAGCTCCATGGTGAAGGCAGCCCACGCGGCCGTGAACGCGGAAACGCCCGGTAGCCTCATCCTCATCGAAATCCACCGCGAGGATATAGAGACCCTCCCCCGCCTGATGACGCAGCTTCGCGCGCATGAGCGCCGCGTCGTCATCTTCTGCGACGATCTCTCCTTCGATCACGACGACACCAGCTACAAGTCGCTGAAGGCCGTCCTCGAAGGCGGCATCGAGGGCCGCCCTAAGAACGTGATTTTCTATGCGACCTCGAACCGGCGGCACCTGATGCCGCGCGACATGGTGGAAAACGAGCGTTCGACCGCCATCAATCCCTCGGAGGCCGTGGAGGAGAAAGTCTCGCTCTCCGACCGCTTCGGGCTCTGGCTCGGCTTCCACAATTGCAGCCAGGCCGACTATCTCGACATGGTGGCGGGCTATGCGGCGCATTACAGGTTGAAGATCGAGCCGGAAGCGCTGGAGGCTGAGGCGATCGAATGGTCTGCCACGCGCGGCTCGCGGTCAGGCCGCGTGGCCTGGCAGTTCATCCAGGATATTGCGGGCCGCCTCGGACAAACGCTCGGCTGAATGGGTTAGCGGCCGATCACCGATTGCGGGTCGATTGCCTTCGCGCCCTGGCGGACCTCGAAATGGACCTGCGGCGTCACCACGCTGCCCGAATTGCCCGCGAGCGAAATCGTCTGGCCGCGCGTGACCGTGTCGCCACGGTTCACCAGCAGCTTGCTGTTGTGCGCATAGGCCGTCATCCAGCCATTGTCGTGGCGGACCAGCAGCAGGTTGCCATAGCCTTTGAGCTCATTGCCCGAATAGGCGACGACGCCGCTTTGCGATGCGCGCACCGGCGCACCCATTTCGGCGGCAATATTGATGCCGTCATTGTGGAGACCGTTCGCCTTCGGCCCGTAGGTCGATAGGATTTTGCCTTCGACCGGCCAGACGAAACTCCCCGTCGCCGCGGGTGGCGACGGCAGCGGGTCTTTCGGCACAGTGACGTTCGATGCCGTTTGAGCGGGCGCGGCGGAAACTGTGTCGGAGGGCCGCGCAAGCGGCACCCGACCACCGGCAACAGCGGAAGAAGGAGCGGCGTGCGCCGGCTCGCGTGAGGGCACCTGCAGTTTCTGGCCGACCTTGATGGTGTAGGGCGCGGGAATGCGGTTGAGGCTTGTGAGCGAGGTCACATCCACGTTGTACATGCGCGAAATGCTGTAGGCCGTCTCGCCGCGCTGCACGACATGGAAACGCCCGGCAGGAATTTTCAGCCTCTGCCCGACCTTGATCTCATAAGGCGGGCGAAGGCCGTTGCTGTCGATGAGCGAACGGATCGGCAGATCGTGTGCGCGGGCAATGCTGTAGACGGTGTCGCCGCGCCGCACGACATAGGTGCCGCCTGGAGCCACGCTATCGACCGGCCGGGAAATGGGGGTCGCGCCCCTGCGTGTGCCCTGCTGCTCGTCCCACCAGGGCCGGTCGCTGCCGCAGGCACCGGCAAGACCGAGAAGCGCAAGCGCAACGGCCAGCCTCGCCCCTCTCCGCATCCGTTCGCGCCGCGTCATCTGGCCTCGCTGCCTCCGCGTCCCGAAACCGCTTTCAGGACTCCTTTGCCACGCCTTCCACGAGCGGCACAAAACGCACCGGCAGAAGTTCCTCGCGTTTCACACCATCCCCCGTCCGCTCGATCCGTACAAGCTTCTGCTCCCCCCGGGCACCGGAAGTTGCAACGGGAACAATCATCAACCCGCCTTCCTTCAACTGATCGACGAGCGCCAGCGGAACGGCGGGCGCCGCCGCGGTGACGATGATTCGGTCGAAAGGCGCCTGTTCCGGCCAGCCCTTTGCCCCGTCGCCCACCTTGGCCGTGATGTTGTGGATCCGCAGATCCTCGAAGCGCTTGAGCGCATCGTTGAGGAGCGTGCGATAGCGCTCGATGGTGTAGACGCGCCGGCAGAGACGGGCGAGCACCGCCGCCTGATAGCCCGACCCCGTCCCTACTTCGAGCACCTTCATGCGTTCGCCGACGCGAAGCTGCTCCGTCATGTAGGCGACGATATAGGGCTGGCTGATGGTCTGGCCGCACTCGATGGGCAGCGCATGATCCTCATAGGCCTGCTTGCGGAAGCTGCCGGAGATGAACTTTTCGCGGGGCACGCGCTCGATGGCGGACAGCACGCGGTTGTCGCGGATGCCCTGCCGCCGCAGCCCCATGATGAGTTCGATCTTCTCGTGCTCGATTTCGTCCATGGACGTGTCTTCGCTCACGGCGCCGGTCAGGAGGACTTGCGCCGCTTGCGCACGGGACCCGCAAGCGAACCGAGCGCCTCGTTGAGCGCTTTGGAGGTCCGTTGATGGGTAAGGTCCATGTGGAGCGGCGTGATGGAAATACGGCCTTCATAGATCGCGCGAAGGTCTGTCCCTTGCGGCGGATTGCTGAGGATACGCTCGAAGCCGAGCCAGTAATAGGGATTGTTGCGCGCGTCGATGCGCTCTTCCACGCGGACCAGCGACTGATCGCGCTTGCCCTGCCGTGTCACTTCGACGCCAGTGACGGAACCGGAAACGACATCGGGAAAATTGATGTTGATGAGGATTTCTTCCGGCCACCCGGCGGCGACAAGCTTCTTCAGAATATCGGGCGCAAACTCCTCCGCGGTCTTCCACTTCACATTCGTCTGACCGGAGAAGCCGAAGGCCTGGCTGAGCGCGATGGACGGGATGCCGAGCTGTGTGCCCTCCATCGCAGCGGCGATGGTGCCCGAATAGGTCACGTCGTCGGCGATGTTCTGGCCGCGGTTAATGCCGGAAAGGACGAGATCCGGTTCAGCGTCCTTCATGATATGGCGCACCGCCATCAGCACGCAGTCGGACGGCGTTCCGCGCACGGCATGACGCTTCGGCGCCAGCTTGCGCACGCGAAGCGGATTGGCGAGCGACAGCGAATGCGCCGAGCCGCTCTGCTCCTCCTCCGGCGCGACGACCCAGACGTCGCGGGAGAGCTTGCGCGCGATCTTTTCCAGCACTTTGAGGCCGGGCGCATGAATGCCGTCGTCATTGGTGACGAGGATGCGCAAATCGCCGGATTTGGATTTTGCTTTAGCCATGAGGCGCAATGACCTCCAGCCCGCCCATGTAAGGCTTGAGCGCATCGGGAATGGCGATGGAGCCGTCCTCCTGCTGGTAGTTCTCCATGACCGCGACGAGCGTGCGCCCGACGGCAAGGCCGGAACCGTTCAGCGTGTGAACGAAGCGCGTGTTCTTCTCGCCTTTCGGCCGGTAGCGCGCATTCATGCGCCGCGCCTGGAAGTCGCCGCAGACCGAGCAGGACGAGATCTCGCGATAGGCCTTCTGCCCCGGCAGCCAGACCTCGATGTCGTAGGTCTTGCGCGAGGCAAAGCCAATGTCGCCGGTCGACAGCGTCATCACCCGGTAATGGAGGTCGAGGCGCTTCAACACCTCCTCGGCGCAGGCAAGCATCCTGTCATGCTCGGCGAGCGAGGCTTCCGGCGTCGTGACCGAGACGAGTTCGACCTTGGAGAACTGGTGCTGGCGGATCATGCCGCGCGTATCGCGGCCGGCAGCGCCTGCCTCAGCGCGGAAACAGGCCGTGTAGGCGGTGAAACGCTTCGGCAGTTCTTCTTCCGAGAGGATGCTCTCGCGCACGAGGTTCGTCAGCGGCACTTCGGCGGTCGGGATCAGCCAGTATCGATCTGCATCACCAAGCTGCTGCGTGACAATTCGACCGACGTGAGTATCCGGCGCCACCTCGGCTGCCAACAAGTTTGAGGCCGCGTAAGTCGCAAACTGATCATCGAAAAACTTCGGCAATTGCGCCGTGCCGAACATCGCGTCGTCGCGCACCATGAGCGGCGGCATGACCTCGGTGTAGCCGAACTCCGACGTGTGGAGATCGACCATGAAATTGCCGATGGCGCGCTCGAGCCGGGCGAGCGGTCCCTTGAGCACCGTGAAGCGCGCGCCGGACATCTTTGCCGCCGTCTCGAAATCCATGAGGCCCAGCGCCTCACCGAGGTCGAAATGTTCCTTGGCCTCGAAGTTCATCTCCCGGGCGCTGCCATGGGTATGGTGCACCACATTGGCGCTCTCGTCGGGGCCGACCGGCACCTCGTCGAGGGGAATATTTGGGATCGAAGCGAGCGCGGCCTGAAGCTCGGCATTGGCTACCCGCTCCTCCTCCTCGCCGGCCTGAATGCGGCCCTTGAGGGACGACACCTCGTCCATCAGCTTCTGCGCGAGCGCATCGTCCTTCTTCGCCTTCGCCTGTCCGATCTGCTTCGAGGCGTCGTTGCGGGCCTGCTGCATTTCCTGCAGCGAGGTGATGATTTTCCGCCGCCGCTCGTCGATCTCGATGAGGCGCGCGGACTGAGGCGCGAGCCCGCGCTTCGAGAGCCCCGCATCGAACCCCTGAGCGTCGTCGCGAATGGCCTTGATGTCGAACATGACAACCTGAAAGTGATGAGATTTCCGGAATGCCGGAGCACGAAATACGGCCGAATCGGCCGCAGGACGCACCCCGCCCGCTTGTCGCGCCCTGTATACGCGGAAGGGCCGAAAGCGTCCAGACGAGGCCCGGGAGAGGTTACGCCTCGCCCTCCGCCATTTCGGCTTCGGCCTTCTTCTTTTCCGTCCATGCGACGGTGAAGATCGAAATCTCGTAGAGGAGCAGCGTCGGAACGCCGAGCGCGATCTGGCTGAAGAAGTCGGGGGGCGTCAGGAAAGCCGCCACGGCAAAGATGATGACGATGGCATAGCGCCGGCCCCGCCTGAGCTGCGCGGCATTCACGATCCCGGCGCGCGCGAGCAGCGTCAGGATCACCGGCAACTGGAAGCAGATGCCGAAGGCCAGGATGAAGGCCGTGACGAGGTTCAGATACTCGCTGACCTTGGGCAGGAGTTCGATTGTCGCCGCGCCTTCGCCGCCCGACTGCTGCATGCTCATGAAGAAATTGAGCGCAATCGGCAGCGCGCCGAAATAAACGAGCGCCGCGCCCGTCAGAAACAGAACCGGCGTTGCGATGAGATAGGGGACGAAGGCACCGCGCTCGTGCTTGTAGAGCCCCGGCGCGACGAACATGTAGACCTGCGCCGCGATGATCGGAAAGGCGATGAAGATCGCCCCGAACATCGAGAGCTTGAGCCTGGTCAGAAAGAATTCCTGCGGGGCTGTGTAGATGAGATGGGCTCCGCCCTCGGATGTCACAATCCGGTTATAGGGCTCGACCAACAGGTTGAAGATGTCGATGGAGAAATAGAAACAGATACCGAAGCCGACCGCAAAGGCGAGCAGAACCTTGATGAGGCGCGAGCGAAGCTCAATCAGGTGATCGAGCAGCGGCGCCCGCGAGGCTTCGATCTCGTCGTCGGGATCGGGCTCGGCAGGAGACACGCTCATTCGCCGTCCCGCTTCGTTTCGGGGCTGCTGCCGACGGACGCTGGTTCGCCCGCACCATGAGCCTCGACGGCTTCCGCCTCGCGGATCGAGTCCGCGATGCCGTCGGAGACGCCGCTGGTGTCGAGAGGCTCGGCCCGCTCTTCCTCGGCCTTCGCCGCAGACGCGGCGGCCGCCTCGGCGCCCGCTCCGCCGCCACCGATTTTCAGCGGCTTGTCGATTTCGCGCTGGAGCGAGCGCATGGGCTCGGTGACATGGCCGCGAAGGCTCGAAACCTCCTTGCGCAACTCCTCAAGCTCGGTTTCCCGGGCAAGGTCCTCGAAGGAGGTCTGGAACTCGCGCGCCATGGCGCGAACCTTTGCCACATACTGGCCAGCCGTGCGCATCATCTTCGGCAGGTCCTTCGGGCCCACGAAGACGATGGCGATGACCACTAGGGCCAGCAGTTCTGACCATCCGATATCGAACATGTGAGGTCCTGAAACGCCTCAGTCCCGCGCCACGCAGCGCGGGAACTCTGGCCGGTCCCTGGCAATCAGCCGTGGGAGGCCTTGTTTTTCGACTCCGTGCTCTCCTCGCGGGAGACCGTTGCGTCGATCGTCTTGGGTTCAGGCTTGGCCGACGGGTTCTCGTCTTCGTCGGAAAGCCCCTTCTTGAAGCTGCGGATACCCTTCGCGACGTCGCCCATCATGTCGGAAATCTTGCCCCTGCCGAACAGCAGCACGATGAGGACGAGGACGATGAGGATTTGTGTCCAACCCGGCATTTCTGTCTCCAATGGCAGAGGGTTCGCCCCCGCCTTGCTCGAAATAAAGCACTACCTTGCGCCAATATGGGCGCTCCGTGCCGAAATTGCGATATCAAACCGGTCCGGCAGACGCGCGCCTCTTTCGAGACGCTCCATTAACCAAATACTCCAACCACCTGACCCAAATGGCGTTCAGCCCCACACTTCAGAGACCAGGTGAAGTAACGCGGGTATCAATCGTCTTCGCTCGTTTCCTGCTCCAGATGATCGTCGAGCGCGGCGCCGTATTCCTCTTCGGTCTCGAACTCGCCGTCACCCTCGCCGCCCGTATCCGAAGGGTTCGGAATATCGAAGCCGGGCGGCAGGCGCCCATCGAGAAGGCCGGCAGCCTTGAGTTCGTCCATGCCAGGCAGATCGCCGACACTCTCAAGCCCGAAATGGACGAGAAAGTCCTCCGTCGTACCGTAAGTCACGGGACGGCCGGGGGTGCGTTTGCGGCCGCGAAGCCGCACCCAGCCTGTCTCCATCAGAACGTCGAGCGTGCCTTTTGACACGGAAACGCCCCGAATCTCCTCGATCTCGGCACGCGTCGCCGGCTGGTGATAGGCGATGATCGCGAGCGTCTCCATCGCAGCCCGCGAAAGCCGCCTCTGCTCCACGGCCTCCCGTTCCATCAGGAACGAAAGGTCGTCCGCCGTCCGGAACATCCATTTATTGGCAATGCGAACCAGGTTTACGCCCCGGCTCTCATACGCCTTCTGAAGGTCCTCGATGACCGCGCCGACATCGGCGCCGTCTGGCAGGCGGGCCGCAATGCTGTCGATGTCGAGCGGCTCGGCCGCCGCGAAGAACAACGCCTCCGTCATGCGCATGAGCTGCGCATGCTCGGTCGCGTTGACCGGGAACTTGACGACGTTCTCCGCCTCCGGCTCCGCCGCGTCGCCCTCTTCAGGGGTTTCCGCGTCCGTGCCGTCTTCCTCGTCCTGTTCCGGTTCCTGCTCGTCGGCTGCCATGTCGATATCGCTTTCGGCTTCGCTCAGGGTCGTCTCGTCATTCATTCTTCGTGGTTCTCTGACGTGTCGGCCGCTCCGGCCGGCTGTTGATCGGGGCTTGGCTCGCGCCGCCGGACGAAGACGGGACTGAAGGCCCCCGACTGCCGGATCTCCATGAGGCCATCCTTGGCAAGCACGAGCGCTGCGCTGAGCGTGCTCGCAATCGCCGAACGCCGGAGCGCGGGGCTCATTTCCTCGAGCGGCAGGTAGCCGTCGATCCGCCCCCAGTCGAACATCATGCCCATCATGCGCTCGAGCCGGTGCCGTGCGGCCTCGATCGCCATGATCGGCAGGCGCTTCGGCTCCCATTTCGTCTCATGGCCCTTGAGCCGCTGATCGGAATAGGCCTTCAGGAGGTCGAAAAGCGTTCCTTGATAATGGCTCGTCTTGATGAGGCGAATGCCCTCCGGCGCGCCGCGCGCGAAAACATGCATGCCCATCCGGCATTGCCGGCCGAAGATTTCCTGGCTCACCTTGCGCATCGCTTCGAGGCGCTGGAGCTGGAAGGCAAGCCGCGCGGCGAGCTCGACACCGGACGGGCCTTCCTCTTCTTCCGGAGGCGGCAGCAGGAGCTTCGACTTCAGAAAGGCCAGCCAGGACGCCATGACGAGATAGTCGGCGGCAAGATCGAGCTCCATCCGCCGCGCCTGCGTGATGAAGTCGAGATACTGCTCGGCAAGCTTCAGGATCGAGATCCTGGTGAGATCGACCTTCTGGTTCCGCGCAAGCGTGAGCAGCACGTCGAGAGGCCCCTCGAAGCCGTCCAGATCGACGATCAACGTATTTTCGCCGGCCTCCTCCGCGGGGCCGCGCGGCGGACCTTCCTCGAATGACGCAGCCGTGCCGGCATCGGCGGCCCGATCGGGCTGCGCGTCGCCGTCTGCGTCGCTTTGAGGAGGCGCCTCGGTCATGACTGCCTGCTGCATCCGGTCCAAATTCTTGAGTTCCCCGCGCCCCTTAGCCGATCCTGCCCGGCGGCAAGGGACGAATGGCCTTTATACCCTTCGACCAAAGGCGCGGGTACCCCGTTTCTCGGCTTATCCCCAGCGATCTTGTCAGGCGAGCGACATGAATTGGCTGAATTCGGCGAGGGCCGAATCGGTATCCAGAGGCTCGGAGGGTGAAACATGGCGGGCAAGCGCCGCCTCGGCGCGGGCAAGGCTCTCTCCGCGAAGCATGGTCGCCGCCGCCGCCACAGCCTCCATTTCGGCCATGTCGCCATTGCAGTGGAGGACGAGATCGCAGCCCGCCGCGAGCGCGGCCCTTGTCCTCTCCGCCAGCCCGCCCCGGAGCGCTTTCATGGAGAGGTCGTCCGACATGAGAAGCCCTTCAAAGCCGATGCGGGTCCTGATCGTGTCGCGAATGACGGCCGCCGATGTGGTGGCCGGGTTGTCGGGATCGAGCGCTGTGTAGATCACATGAGCGGTCATGGCGAACGGCATGGTCCTGAGAGCGCGGAAGGGAGCGAAATCCATCCGGGCGAGTTCGTCGAGCGAGGCATCGACGACGGGCAGTTTTTCGTGGCTGTCCACGCCTGCGCGCCCGTGCCCCGGAATGTGCTTCACCACGGGAAGGACGCCGCCCGCCATGAGACCTTCCGCCGCCGCAAGACCGAGCGCCGCCACGGCCCCCGGCTCGCCTGCATAAGCCCGGTCGCCGATCACGTCATGGGCGCCCGGCACCGGCACGTCGAGCACCGGCAGGCAGTCCACCGTGATGCCGGTGCTCCGAAGTTCGGCGGCCATCAGCCGCGCCCCCAGATATGCCGCCCGGAGGCCCTTCTCTGCATTGCGCTCGTAAACTTCGCCGTAACGCCGTCCGGCCGGCCATGACCGCCAGTGAGGCGGCCGCAGACGTTGCACTCTCCCGCCTTCCTGGTCGATCAGGATTGGGGCGTCATGCCCTGCAGCCTCGCGGAGCGAAGCCGTCAAATGCAGCACCTGATCGGGAGACACGATGTTGCGCGCGAAAAGAATGAAGCCCCATGGGCATGTTTCGCGGAAGAAGGTTTTCTCGTCGGCGGAAAGTTCGGGACCGGCGCATCCATAGATTGCCGAGCTGACGCTCACCTCGGCCTCACGAGACACCCTTGCCCCTTCGCATCAAGGCTGGCGCACAGCGCATCCGCCGCTGCCTTGTCCATGTACCCCGCCCGAAGACGGAAATAGATGCCCTTGTCGCCGAGATCCGCGCGCTGAATGTCGCTGGTGAGCGAGCCGAGCAGGTCCGGATATTTCCCTTGCAGCTTGCGGAACGCATCCTGTGCCGACGGCTCGTCGCGGAAGGCCGCGAGCTGGACGACATAGCCGCCCGACGTGGCAGCGGGTGCGGGCGGCGCTTCCTGTGCGGCGGGCGCCGGCGCCTGAGCCGCAGGCGCTTCTTCGACAGGCGCGCGTTCCTCGACTGGAGCGGAGGGCACCGTCTCGATGGGCGCGGTTTCGATGCCGCTCGTTTCGAGTGACTGTGCCATCCGGTCCAGCGCCTGCTGATCCTGCGATGGCGGAATGGCCGAGTTGTCGATCGCCAGAGGCTCTTCGGCGGGCGGCAGCAATTGTTCGCCCTCGCTTGGCTCCGGCTTACCTTCTCCCCCGATGCGGTTGTAGACACCGGCATCCTGATGCGGAAACGTCTTGCCGCCCGGATTGGCGGGCAGCTCCTTTGCCGGCCCGCCATCGGCGCGAAGAATTGGCGGTGCCCCGTCCGGCCCCTGTTGCGAACCCTGGCGGTAGGCCAGAAACACAACGCCCGCAAATACAGCGAGAAGCGCAACGACGCTGAGAAGCATCAGGCTCCGGCGTCGGCCACCGGTTCCTTCTTCCTCGTCTTCGTAGCCTTCATAGTCCTCGATGTCGGGATCGATGTCGTATTCCGGCTCCTCGTCCCAGCCGTCATCCTTGTGCGACATCAGCGCATCTCCTCGATCGGCTCCACCCCCAGAACCCCCAGACCGGACGCGATGACGTGCGCGGTGGCACGAATCAGCGCGAGCCTTGCAAGCGTAGCATCCCTGTCTTCCGGCAGGATGAAACGAAGCGACGGTTCGTCCTTGCCCTTGTTCCAGAGCGCGTGGAAAGCAGAGGCAAGATCGTAGAGATAGAAGGCAATGCGGTGTGGCTCATGGGCGAGCGCCGCCTGTTCGACCTGCCGCGGAAAGGCCGCCATCAGCCGCATCAGCGTCATCTCGGCCTCATCGCCGAGCCGGCCGAGAGAGGCATTCGCGAGGGCGCCGTCCGAGAGATCGTAGCCCCCCTCCTCGACCGCCTTGCGCAGCACGGAGTGAATGCGCGCATGGGCGTATTGCACATAAAACACCGGATTATCGCGCGACTGCTCCATGACTTTCGCAAAGTCGAAATCGAGCGGTGCATCGTTCTTGCGCGTGAGCATCATGAAGCGCACGACATCCTTGCCGACTTCGTCAACCACGTCGCGCAAGGTGATGAAATCGCCCGACCGTTTCGACATGCGCACGGGTTCGCCGTTCCGGAACAGCCGAACCATCTGGCAGACCTTTACGTCGAACTCCGCTTCGCCGCCGGTCACGCCCGCGATCGCCGCCTTCATGCGCTTGATGTAGCCCGAGTGATCGGCGCCCCAGACATCGATCATGGTGCGGTAACCGCGCTCGAACTTGTCGAGATGATAGGCGATATCCGGTGCGAAATAGGTCCAGCTTCCGTCGGACTTTTTCAGCGCGCGGTCGGTGTCGTCGCCGAATTCGGTCGAACGGAAAAGCGTCTGCGGCCGCGCTTCCCAGTCGTCCGGCAATTCGCCCTTCGGCGGCTCCAGCGTGCCGATATAGATGAGGCCCTTGTCCTCGAGCGTCTTGAGCGTCCGCTCGATAGCGCCGGACTTGTGAAGCGAGAGTTCGGAAAAGAAGACTTCATGCGTGATACCGAGCACCGCGAGATCGCCCCGGATGAGCTCCATCATCGCTTCGACGGCAGCCTCCCGCGCGATCTGCAGGGCTTCCGGTTCGTCCTTCTCGAGAAGGTCCTTGCCATAGGCCGCCGCAAGCGCAGCGCCGACGGGCTTCAGATAATCGGCCGGATAGAGCCCTTCCGGAATTCCGCCGATGTCGTGGCCGAGCGCCTCGCGGTACCGCAGGAAGGCGCTGCGCGACAGGACCTCGATCTGACCGCCGGCATCGTTGATGTAGTATTCGCGGCAGACGCGATACCCGACCTTTTCGAGAAGGTTCGCGAGCGCGTCGCCAAACACCGCGCCCCGGACATGGCCGACATGCATCGGCCCCGTCGGATTGGCGGAGACATATTCGACATTGACGGCCTCGTCCTTGCCGATATCGCTCGCGCCATAGGAAGGACCGGCGCGCAGGATGTCCGGCACGCGCGCGAGCCAGAAGGCCGGTTCGAGACGAAGGTTGATGAAACCCGGTCCAGCGACCGAAACTTCCGTTACCGCTTCTTCCGTCGAGAGACGCGCGGCAAGCCTTTCGGCGAGATCGCGAGGCTTCGCACCGGCGGGCCTGGCAAGCACCATGGCGGCATTCGTGGACAGGTCGCCATGAGAGGGATCTCGCGGCGGCTCGACAGCGACGCGCGTGTAGTCGAGGCCCGGCGGAAGCACACCTTCCTTGACCAGGCCTTCCAGCGCTGCCTCTACCCGCCCCTCGAAATACCGGAAAATGTTCATTGCCGCCGTCACTTGTCTCGTTTTCCGGGACCCTTCCCGGACGGCGCGCACTCTAGCCGCCGCACCCCCGCGTTTCCAGTCCCTCAGGCCCGGGGATCGTGGAGGTCGAAAAGGCGCTGATGCTCCTCGATGGCGAACTTGTCGGTCATGCCCGCAATGAAATCGCAGACCCGGCGGGCAGTCTTGAAGCCTTCGGCGCCATCGCAGCCCTGCTGCCACTCGGGTGGTAGCTGGTCCGGCGCATGGTGAAGCAGCGCAAAGAGGTCGCGAACGATGCGCTGCGCCTTCCCCATGGAACGGTTGACGCGGTAGTGCCGGTACATGCGCTGGAAGAGAAAGGCCTTCAGCGCGGCATTGTTCTCCGTCATCTCCGGCGTGAACGCGGCAACCGGCCGGCCGAGTGCACGCACCTCGGCGGCTGACGAAGGTTTGGCCGCTTCGAGGCGCCGCTTCGTCTCCGTCAGCAGATCGGAGATCATGGTGCCGATGAGCTCGCGAACGGCCTCATGGATGACGCGCGGCTCTTCGAGACCCGGATACCGGTCGATGACCCGGCGGAAGACATCTCCGACAAGCGGCAGCGCCATGAGGTCGTCGATGGAAAAGAGCCCGGCGCGCAGGCCATCGTCGATATCGTGATTGTTGTAGGCAATGTCGTCGGCAAGCGCGGCGACCTGTGCCTCCGGTCCCGCGAAGCTGCCGAGTTCGAGATCCTGCGTCTCCGCATATTCGACAATGGCGCGCGGCAAATCCTCGAGCCAGCGGCCCGGTCCGATGAGCGGACCGTTGTGCTTCACCAGGCCTTCAAGCGTTTCCCATGTGAGGTTGAGACCGTCGAACCGCGCATAGCGGTGTTCGAGCTTGGTGACGATCCGCAGCGTCTGCGCATTGTGGTCGAAGCCGCCGTAATCCTTCATGCAGGCATCGAGCGCCGTCTCGCCCGCATGGCCGAAGGGCGTGTGGCCGAGATCGTGCGCAAGCGCCAGCGCTTCGGCAAGGTCTTCATCGAGCCCGAGCACGCGGGCGATGGATCGCGCGATCTGCGAAACCTCGAGCGAATGGGACAGCCGCGTGCGGTAGTTGTCGCCCTCGTGATAGACGAAGACCTGCGTCTTGTATTTGAGGCGGCGGAAGGCACCGGAATGGATGATCCGGTCCCTGTCACGCTGGAAGGCCGTCCGCGTGGCGCTTTCGGCCTCTTCGAACAGGCGGCCGCGCGTCTCTCCGGCCTTGGTCGCATAGGGAGCTGTCGCGGCTGGATTGGCGATCGGCACGAAAAACCCTTGAATCTGTATGGTGTTAGCCAGAAAAGCCGGTTTGAAAACCGGCCGCCGGGCGCTTACATATCTGCTAAGGCAAATCTAGTATGGTTGAAAGCCGAAAGCTTGCTTTTCGGCGGCGGCCTTGGGATTGGACATGACGGACACCGCAACGCTCGAACCGGCAACGGCAAACGCACCGATCACGCTCACCGATCGCGCGGCGAAGCAGATCGCCTCCATCCTCAAGGGTGAGGAGGAAGGCACGGTGCTGCGCGTGGCCGTACAGGGCGGCGGCTGCTCCGGCTTCCAGTATGGCTTCACGCTGGACGACACCCGGTCGGACGACGATCTGGTGCTGGAAAAGAACGGCGTGACCGTGCTGATCGACAATGTCTCGGTGAGCTACCTCGCCGGCTCCGAGATCGACTATGTGGACGATCTCATCGGCTCGGCCTTCAAGATCAACAATCCGAACGCCACCGCCTCCTGCGGCTGCGGGACGTCCTTCTCCATGTGATGCCGCTGCCCTCCCCCCGTATTTAAGTCCACACGGGAACAATTGGAATTTCACCTCTTCGCCGCTGCGCGTATTCTCACGCCATATAGCGATTCTGTTTGAGTAGGGGTGTGTGCTGATGATTTCCTGCCGGGGGAGCGAGACCGCGACTGCAACAACCAGCCGAAAAGAGCTGAGAGGAGCGTCATGAAGATCGCAAGTTTCAATGTCAATTCCGTCAAGGCGCGCCTTGGCAACCTCGTCGAATGGTTGAAGGAAGCCGATCCGGACGTCGTCTGCCTGCAAGAACTGAAATGCCTCGATGAGGCGTTTCCGCGCGGCGAGATCGAGGACCTCGGCTACAACGTCGCGACGCATGGCCAGAAAACCTATAACGGCGTCGCGATCCTCTCCAAGTCTCCGATGGAAGACATCGCGCGTGGCCTGCCGGGCGATAACGCCGACGACCAGGCGCGCTACATCGAAGCCGTGATACCGGCAGGCAAGACCGTGCTTCGCGTTGCCTCGATCTATCTGCCGAACGGCAACCCCGTCGACAGCGACAAATTCGAATACAAGCTGCACTGGATGGACCGGCTGATCGACCACGCAAGCAAGCTCCTTTCCTACGAGGAGCCGCTGGCGCTGGCCGGCGACTATAATGTCATTCCGTCGGCGGACGATGTGCACGATCCGCAGGCCTGGGCGAACGACGCGCTCTTCCGGCCCGAGACGCGCGCGAAGTTCCGTGAACTGATCAATCTCGGTCTGACGGACGCCTTCCGCGCCTGCCACCGCGAAGCGCATCGCTACACTTTCTGGGACTATCAGGCCGGCGCGTGGCAGAAGGACAACGGCATCAGGATCGACCATATCCTGCTCTCGCCCCAGGCCGCCGACCGGCTGAAGGCAAGCGATATCGACCGCAACGTCAGGGGCCGCGAGAAGCCTTCGGACCACGTTCCGATCTGGGCCGAACTCGACCTTTGAGGGACGGATTTGTCCCCGGGCGCGGGGATAAATACCGCCGACTGTTATCAAAATGTCATCGAACCGTTACAATTCACTTTCCGATCAGAGCGGAAATAAATAGTCCCCGGTTTCGGGAAGCGGGCCTCGACGGCGCGGGCGGGGATAAGGTGTGCGGAAAGCGCCGTGAGGGGGGACAAAAAAATACCCCCGGTTTTCAGGGCACGCCGATATCCTCGTTCCAGAGTTCGGGCCTTGCCTCGATGAAGCCGCGCATGAGCGCAATGCACTCTTCGTCCTGGAGGAGGTCGAGTTCCACGCCACGCAAGCGCAGAAGCGCTTCCTCGCCCATGAAGGTTAGGTTCTCGCCGATCACCACTTTCGGAATGCCATAAAGGAGGACCGCGCCGCTGCACATGGCGCAGGGCGATAGCGTCGTATAGAGAACGGATTGCCGATAGACGGAGGCAGGCAGGCGCCCCGCATTCTCCAGCGCATCCATTTCCGCATGAAGCACGGCGCTTCCGTTCTGGACGCGGCGATTGTGACCGCGGCCGACGATCGTCCCTTCATGGACGAGCACCGACCCGATCGGGATGCCGCCTTCGGCAAGCCCCTGCCTCGCCTCGTCGAGCGCGGCCTTCATGAAGCGATCCATCGTCTCATCCCCGCAAGCGGAAAGCCGCGTCCGCCTAGTCTTCTATCCGTACAAGGACGAAATGCCATCCCGTGGCGTCCGACTTGTTGAAGACGCCGACGCGCTTCGTCCCGTCGAACTCATACTCGACCGTGCCGCGCGGCTTCGAAAGGATCGTCTCGACCGCCGTCCTGAGCGTAGGCTCACCGAGGTCGGAAGGATACTGGAACATGCGTTTCGGGTCTCGGTGGATAGCCGCCTGCCCGTTTGCGTCCAGTGCATAGAAAGTCAGGTCGTCGGGGAGCTTCGCCGTTTTCGTAACGAGCTCCGAGACGAGCAGCGCCTCAACGGAAACGCCGATCATGGCGACGACCTCACCCTCGTTCAAAACCGGTGTCGCAACGATGATGGAGCGAAGCCCGGTCGACTTGCTGACGACCAGGGTGCCTTCGACATCCTCACCCGCCAGCAGCTCCGGAAAGTAGGAACGGTCGCTCAACGTTTGAGTGCTCGGACCGTGCGCCGTCGATGCGTAGCTGCCATCGGGCAGTGCGAACCAGACGGTCGCGTCCGTCGGCAGGTCCTCGCTCAAACGCATGAGCGCCGGTTCGACGGCCGTCCATTCGCCCGTCTGCGCTTCCGGTGTGACCGCGAGCGCCCTGACGCTGCGCAGGACACCGGCAAGGTGTTCCTCGACGAGGCCCTGATAGGCGTCGAGCGTCGTATGGGCATCGACCTCGAAGGCGGAGCGGGGCGCGGCGAGAGCCGGCGCCGCCATGAAGGCGAAGAGAAAGCCCGAAAGAAGAATGTGCCGCATCATCCCACGTTCCTCCATGCGCTATGAAACACAACTCACGCGGAAAGGACGGAGCTTGCGCCCGCACTTCGCCGCACATGATCGGTAGCGTATCGCAGCGGCAGGATCATTGACGGGAATCAACGGCCAAATGGACCGGTTTTCAGGACACCCCGAACCCCTCCCCCATCGGCGTGACGCGCAGGCCCTTGCGGAGCCGCGTGAACGGCAGCTTGGCAAGGTCCGCCGTGTTCGGCCCAGGGCTCTCCACGACGAGAACCTCGCTCGCCATCGGCCCGAAATCGGCGCGGAAATGGACCGAACTCTTCACGACGAGAATGCCGAGCTCGCGCGGGTCGAGGCCGGTGTGGCGGATCATCTCCTTGTCGGCGCACTGGCCCTTGCGCGAGGCGACGACGACCTGCACCCCGCCTGTCCGTAGGCGGACGGTTCTCCCCAGCGACATGCGCGAGCCGCCATAAAAGGGGCCGGTCGCCAGGAACTCGCCATCGGTGATGCGCATCACTTCGAACTCGACCTCGATCGGGTGCTCGCCGGGGGCGCCACCGGTCTTCGCGCCGAGCGCCAGCACAACGCGCGCGCCCTCGCCCGCTTCCGCCGCACGCGCAGCACTTTCCGGATCGAAGAGAACGGCGAGGCAGGCATTCTGTGCGTCCTGCGCGATCAGCTCCGACAGAATGCCGACCGTATCGCCATTGCCGCCCGCCCCCGGATTGTCCTGCGTGTCGGCAAGAACGATGGGGCCCCTGCCGGGCGCCGAATGGGCGATGGCATGAGCGACCGCATCGCGCGCCGACCAGAGCTTCTCGCGAAAATCGGGCTCCGCTTCGCGCGCCGCATCCGCGATCCGCTGCGCGGCCTCGGCTGCCGCCGCTTCCGTGTCGGCATAGGCGACGACGACCGGCCCGCATTCGGGAATGTCGACGGGCGGAAAACCCGTGGTGAAGGAGATGCTGCTGACGCGGCCATTGCCCGACACATGGCCCTCCGCCTCCGAGACGAGCCCGTAGATACTGGCGGCAGGTTCGATCAGCGTGCATTGCGCGGTGAGCGGAATGAGATAATCGAGGCGGCGCATCGCCTTTGCCTGCCGCGCGCCGGACGTCACGAGACGGAACAGATGCTCCGCCGTCCGTGCGCCGGTTTCGGCCATGTCGACATGCGGATAGGTGCGATAGGCGATGAGCGCATCCGCCTCGCCGACCATCCGCGCGGTGACGTTGGCGTGAAGATCGAGGCTCGCGACCAGCGGCACGCGGGGGCCGATGGCGGCACGGACGCGGGCGAGGATTTCGCCCTCGCCATCGTCGAAATGTTCCGTGACCATGGCGCCGTGAAGATCGAGATAGACGGCATCGAAGCTGCCCGCCGCCGCGAGGTCTTCCAGCATCATCGCCATGATGCGCTCGAAGGCGTCTTCGGTGACATGGGCGGACGGCGTTGCCGAGCACCAGACGAGCGGCAGGAGCGTGTTGCCGGGGGACGCCGCATCGATGAAGCCGGCGATGGGGACGTTCATGCCCTTGAAGGCGGAAAGAAGACCCTCGCCCCGCTGGAGCGCGGGCCAGGAATCCGCCTGTTCGAACGCGGCATAGTCCGCCTTGGTGGGCGCGAAAGTATTGGTCTCGTGCTGAAAGCCGCCGACGGCGATGCGCATGATCTTCCTTCAATTTCGAATGTCACCCCGGCGAAAGCCGGGATGACAGCTTTATATTTGGCGGCGCAGAACGCAAACTCAGGCTTAGCAGAAATCAAAGCCAGAGAAGAAACAACCGGGGGGACCATCATGATCAAGCTCACCTTCTGCCTGACGAGGCTGCCGAAGCTGACGGTCGAGGAATTCCAGGACTATTGGTGGAACAAGCACGCGCCGCTGGTGAAGAGCCATCGCGAGGCGCTGCGCATCAAGCGGTATGTGCAGATGCATTCCGCCAATCCTGCCCTCGCCGAAGCCCTGCGTACGTCGCGCGCCGGCGGGCTCGACAAGGCACCCGCGGTCTATGACGGCGTTGCGCAACTCTGGTGGGACAGCCTGGACGATATCGCCGCCGCCATGACGACGCCCGCAGGTGCCGAGGCCGGACGTCAGCTTCTGGAAGACGAGGCGAAGTTCATCGACTTCTCGAAATCGCCGCTCTGGTTCGGCGAGGAGAAGGTGGTGTTTGGGTAAAACGGCCGCGTATCATATCGTGATACAAAATCCTTGCGGCACGAGATGTATCATACTATGATACATATGAGGTTGAGGGATGATCCAGAGCTACCGGAATAAATTGACAGAGGCCGTTGCCAGCGGCGCGGTCAAGAAGGGGTTTCCGAGAGAACTGGTGAGGCGCGCCCAATTGATGCTGACCCTTTTGCACCATGCAAAGGAACTGAACGATCTGCGCTCGCCGCCCGGCAACAGACTTGAAAAATTGTCTGGCGACCGCACGGGGCAATATTCGGTCCGCATCAACCAGCAATGGAGGATTGCTTTGTCTGGGGAGAAGCCGGTCCGGAGGATGTGGAAGTGACGGATTATCACTGACGAATGAAAGACGGACACATGGCACGCGATCTTCTTCCGCCCGTTCATCCGGGTGAGATACTGAGAGAAATCTATCTGGAGCCGCTGGGCCTGAGTGCTGGAGCATTGGCCAAGAAACTCGGCGTGCCTCGGACGCGGATCGAACGCGTGGTAGCCGAAAGGACGGCAATCACGCCGGATACGGCGCTGCGGCTGTCGAAGTTCTTCAATACGACGCCGGAACTCTGGATGAACATGCAAACGAGTTACGACCTCAAGATGGAAGCGAAGGCCAAGAAGGTGGAGCTTGCTCGTATCGAGCAGCTGAAAGTGGCGTAGCGAAGACAGACGCCGCCTGTTGCAGTTGCCGAAGCCCGCAATTTTCCGCCCTTACGCACCGCCGTGCGAGGCAATCCAGGCGTCGGCCATGTCGCGCGCCTTGTCCTTTTCGCCGGGCTTCAGCCATCCCTCGTATTTCGCCATGAGTTCGTCGGCCGCGGCGCGCTGATCGGGTGTGCCGAATCGGTTGGCGAGCAGGAAATAGCCCCAGCCGTCGACGCGGTCTTTCGCCACGCCCTCGCCTTCCATGTGGATGCGGCCAAGCTCCGCGAAGGCCGGCGCATAGCGTTTCTTCGCCGAGAGTAGCAGCCAGCGCAGGCTCTCGGTGCGGTCGAGCGGCGTGCCCCAGCCGTTCCGGTGCATGACGGACACGTAGTATTGTGCATCGCCGCGCTGCGCGAGCGCGCCCGCCTCGAAGCTTTTCAGCGCCTGCGCGTAATTCTGCTTGAGGCCGATCTGTTCGTTGCCCTGCAGATAGATTTCGCCGAGGCGAACGGCGGCGGCGGGCTGGCCGCCGCGCGCGGCGAGGAGCAGGTATTCGTAGGCTTTCGCATCCGACTGCGTCACCCCGCCGACACCCTTGTCGTAGAGATTGGCGAGAATCCATGCGGCGCCGGTATGGCCTTCGCCGGCCGCTTCCTGCCACTCGGTGACGGCGGCTTCCATGTCGCCGGAACGCTGCGCGGCGACGCCGCGCTCATAGGCCGCTTCGGCCTGCGGCGATGGCGCCGCGAAGACGGCGCCCGTGACGGCGAGATTGAGGCCGAAGGCGGCGGCGAGGACGGCGAGGCTCTTGCGGACGGTCATGAACACTCCTCAGTGAATACCGGGGCAGTCTGCCGGAAAAAGCGCCGCGCGTCATGGGGTTAGGCCAATCCAACAATCGTCATGGCCCGCTTTATGCGGGCCATCCACGTCTTCCTAAATGCAGAAAAGACGTGGATGACCCGGACAAGCCGGGTCATGACGGTTTTTTGGGGTGAAGCTGCGTTCCCTAGATATCGGCGTAGACGTGTTTCTCCGCCTTCGCGCCGGGATGCGTCACCGCGCCGTGGCGGGCGGAACCGACGAGCTGGGCGTATTTCCAGAGCGCGCCCGAGGCGTACATGGTCTCGCGAGGGCGCCACGACTTGTGGCGTTCGGCGAGCACCGCCGCGTCCACCTCAAGGTCGATCGTGCCTTCCCCGGCGTCGATGGCGATGATGTCGCCGTCCTCGATCAGCGCGATGGGGCCGCCGGCGGCCGCTTCCGGCCCGACATGGCCGATGCAGAAGCCGCGCGTTGCACCGGAGAAGCGCCCATCGGTGATGAGCGCGACCTTGTCGCCCATGCCTTGGCCGTAGAGCGCGGCGGTGGTGGAGAGCATTTCGCGCATGCCGGGGCCGCCTTTTGGGCCCTCGTAGCGGATGACGAGAACCTCGCCTTCCTTGTAGTTGCCTTTCTCGACGGCGGCGAAGGCTTCCTCCTCGCTGTCGAAGCAGCGCGCGGGCCCGCGGAACTTCAGATGGCCCTTCTCCATGCCCGCGACCTTCACGATGGCCCCGTCCGGCGCGAGCGATCCCTGAAGCCCGACGACACCGCCCGTCGGCGAGAGCGGATTGGAGACCGGACGGACGACCTTCTGGTCGGGGTTGAATTTCACGTCCTTGAGGTTGTCGGCAAGCGACTGGCCCGTGACGGTAAGGCAATCGCCATGCAGGAAGCAGCCATCGAGCAGGACCTTGAGGACGAGCGAAACGCCGCCGGCCTCGAAGAGATCCTTCGCGACATAGGTGCCGCCCGGTTTCAGATCCGCGATATAGGGCGTCTTCTTGAAGATTTCGGCGACTTCCATGAGGTCGAAGTCGATGCCGACTTCATGGGCGATAGCCGGAAGGTGGAGCCCGCCATTGGTCGAACCGCCTGTCGCGGCGACAATCACCGCCGCATTCTCGAGCGCCTTGCGGGTGACGATGTCGCGCGGACGGATGTTGTTGGCGATGAGGTGCATGACGGCGCGGCCCGACGCTTCGGCGTATTCGTCGCGGCTCTCATAGGGCGCGGGCGCGCCGGCCGAACCCGGCAGCGCAAGACCGACCGCCTCGGAGACGCAGGCCATGGTGTTGGCCGTGTACTGGCCGCCGCAGGCACCGGCGGACGGACATGCGACGCATTCGAGCGCGTGAAGTTCCTCGTCCGGCAGATTGCCGGCCGCGTGCTGGCCGACCGCCTCGAAAACATCCTGAACCGTGACGTCCTTGCCCTTGTACCTGCCGGGCAGGATCGAGCCGCCATACATGAAAACGGAAGGCACGTTGAGACGGACCATCGACATCATCATGCCCGGCAGCGACTTGTCGCAGCCCGCAAGGCCGACCAGCGCGTCGTAGCAATGGCCGCGCATGGTGAGCTCGACCGAATCCGCGATGAGGTCGCGGCTCGCGAGCGACGACTTCATGCCCTGATGGCCCATGGCGATGCCGTCCGTCACCGTGATGGTGCAGAACTCGCGCGGCGTGCCGCCGGACTGGCTGACACCGCGCTTCACCGACTGCGCCTGGCGCATGAGCGCGATGTTGCAGGGAGCCGCCTCGTTCCAGCAGGTCGCCACGCCGACGAAGGGCTGGGCGATCTCTTCTTCGGTGAGGCCCATCGCGTAATAGTAGGAACGATGCGGCGCGCGCTCCGGCCCGACCGTGACGTGGCGGCTCGGCAGCTTCGATTTGTCGAATGTCCTGTCGGTCATGCGCTTCCGCCCGTTGCCGGGCGCCTCCTGCTCGTCAATGAAGGTGGCGGGATACTAGGCTGTGACGCGGCGGCGATAAAGTCCTACTGGTTTGCTCTGACTTTCCGGCGGCGGCGTGCGTGCGAGTTGACCCGGCGGCAAGAGCGGGGGAAAATTCGCCCCAACCGGAACCCAAGAATCGAAATCATCAACGAAATCCGGACACAGGGAGAAACACCATGAAAGCCGCCGTTCTGCGCGAGGTGGGCAAGCCGCTCACCATTGAGGACGTGAAGATCAACAAGCCGGGACCGCACGAGGTGCTGATCCGCACCGTGGCGGCGGGCGTCTGCCATTCGGACCTTCACTTCGTGGAAGGCTCCTACCCCTACCCGCTGCCCGCCGTGCTCGGCCATGAAAGCGCGGGTGTCGTGGAGCAGGTCGGCTCCGAGGTTCACACGGTGAAGCCGGGCGACCACGTCATTACCTGCCTCTCGGCATTTTGCGGCCATTGCGAGCATTGCCTGACGGGGCACATGTCGCGCTGCGTGAGCCCGGAAACGAAGCGGCAGGCGGGCGACGAACCGCGCCTCGCCAAGGATGACGGTTCGATGAACCAGTTTCTCAATCTCTCGTCATTCGCCGAGCAGATGCTGATCCACGAACATGCCTGCGTGGCGGTCCGCAAGGACATGCCGCTCGACCGTGCAGCCCTGATCGGCTGTTCGGTGACGACGGGTGTGGGTGCGGTGATCCATACATCGAATGTGAGGCCCGGCGAGACCGTTGCCGTGATCGGCTGCGGCGGCGTCGGCCTCGCGGCGATCAACGGCGCCGCGATCGCGGGCGCGGGCCGCATCATCGCCATCGACATGCAGGGCTCGAAGCTGAACCTCGCCAAGGAATTCGGCGCGACGGATGTCGTGAACGCGAAGGACGGCGACCCGGTGGCGCAGGTGATGGAACTGACCGGCGGCGGCGTGCATCACTCCTTCGAGGCGATCGGCCTCAAGGCGACGACGGAGCAGGCCTTCCGGATGCTGGCGCGCGGCGGCACGGCGAACATCATCGGCATGATCCCGCTGGGCGTGAACATCGAACTGCACGGCGCGGACTTCCTCGGCGAGAAGAAGATCCAGGGCTCGCTGATGGGCTCGAACCGCTTCCCCGTCGACATGCCGCGCCTCGTCGATTTCTACATGGCCGGCAAGCTCAAACTCGACACGATGATCGCGCGCCGCATCAAGCTCGAACAGGTGAACGAGGCCTTCGACGAACTGAAGCGCGGCGAACTCGCCCGCTCGGTGATCATGTTCGACGCGTAAGCGAAGGTCTGCGGACAAGGAAAAGGCGGTCCCGAGGGGCCGCCTTTTTTGTTGGGTGGCGGTAAATCATTGAGGATGAACCGCGAGATATTCGCTTACCCAAAGTCGTCATTGCCGGGCTTGACCCGGCAATCCAGAAGGCGCGGCAATGCGCGCCGTCTCGCTTCAAAAGCTCTTCGTGACGCGCGAGCCAACGCGGCAAAGGATTCTTGCGAAGATTGACGCCGCCTGCGGCGGCTTCTGGATGCCCGGATCAAGTCCGGGCATGACAAGTTTTGGGGTAGCGCGGGGGCGCTAAGCCGCCCCTTCGAGCCGCTTCAGCGCATCGGCGAATTTCGCGATGGCCGCTTCCGCGTCGGCCTTGCGCTCGCGCTGTTCATCGACGACATGGTCGGGCGCACCGGCGAGGAACTTCGCATTGCCGAGCTTGGCGTCGATCTTCTTCACCTCGTCGGCGAGTTTGCCGAGTTCCTTGCGCAGGCGCGCCGTCTCGGCATCGAGGTCAATGACCCCGGCAAGCGGCAGGATGAGCGTCGCCTCGTCGAGCACGAGCTGCACCGCGCCATGCGGCGCTTCGGACGCGGCATCGACGGTCGCAAGACGCGCGAGACGCTGGATGAGATCGCGGTGGCGCTCAAGCCGCGCAAGGCTCGCCTCGTTCGCATCCTTGATGAGGAGCGCGATTTTCGCACCGGCGGGCACATTCATCTCGGCACGGACGGAACGGACTTCGGAGATGAAGCGGATGACCCAATCCATCTCGGCATGCGCCGCCGCATCGCCGAGCCCGATATGCGCGGGCCATGAGGTTTTCACGAGCAGACCCTCGCGGGCCGGCCCCTTCTCGCCTGTACGCTGCCAGAGTTCTTCCGTGACGAAAGGCATGAAGGGGTGGAGCATCAGCAGGATGCGATCAAGCGCCCAGGCGGCGGTCGCGCGCGTCTCGGCCTTCGCTTCCTCGTTGTCGCCCAGGAGCAGCGGCTTGATGAATTCGAGATACCAGTCGCAGAAGACGTTCCAAACGAAGCGATAGGCCGCGTTCGCCGCATCGTTGAAGCGATAGGCTTCGATGGCTTCGGTGATCTCGGCGGATGTACGCTCGGCCTCGCCCGCGATCCACTTGTTGACGGTTTCCTTCACCCGCGCGGGATCGAAACCCTCGACGCGGACGCATTCGTTCATTTCGCAGAAGCGCGCCGCATTCCAGAGCTTGGTGCCGAAATTGCGGTAGCCCTCGACGCGGGACGTCGCGAGCTTGATGTCGCGGCCCTGTGCGGCCATGGCGGCGAGCGTGAAGCGGAGCGCATCGGCGCCATATTCGTCGATGATCTTGAGGGGGTCGATCACGTTCCCCTTCGTCTTCGACATCTTCTGGCCCTTCTCGTCGCGGACAAGGGCGTGGATGTAGACCGTGTGGAACGGCACCTCTTCCATGAAATGCAGGCCCATCATCATCATGCGGGCGACCCAGAAGAAGATGATGTCGAAGCCGGTGACGAGAACGTCGGTCTTGTAGTAGCGCTGGAGTTCCGGCGTCTTGTCCGGCCAGCCCAGCGTCGAGAACGGCCAGAGACCCGACGAGAACCAGGTGTCGAGAACATCTTCGTCGCGCGTGAGCTCAACCGGGTTGCCGTAGTGTTTTTCCGCTTCGGCGGCCGCCTCATCATCGCTGTAGGCGACGAAGACATGACCGTCCGGCCCGTACCATGCGGGAATGCGATGGCCCCACCAGAGCTGGCGCGAGATGCACCAGGGCTGGATGTTGCGCATCCATTCGAAATAGGTCTTTTCCCAGTTCTTCGGCACGAAGACGGTTTCGCCGCGCTCCACCGCGTCGATGGCGGGCTTGGCGAGCGTCGCGGCGTCCACATACCACTGGTCGGTGAGATAGGGCTCGATGACGACCATCTTGGACTTCTCGTCATGGGGGACCATGACGGTCTTGTCCTCGATGCGGTCGAGAAGACCGAGCGCCTCGATATCGGCAACCACACGCTTGCGCGCCTCGAAACGGTCGAGACCGCGATAGGCCTCCGGCACGTCATTGTTGATCGTGCCGTCGGGATTGAGAATGTTGATCTGCTCGAGCCCTTGCCGCTTGCCGACCTCAAAGTCGTTGAAGTCGTGCGCGGGCGTGATCTTCACGGCGCCGGAACCCTGCTCCGGATCGGCATGTTCGTCAGCGACGATGGGCACGCGGCGGCCGACCAGCGGCAGCTCCACGAACTTGCCGATGAGCGGCTTGTAGCGTTCGTCTTCCGGGTTCACGGCGACGCCGGTATCGCCCAGCATCGTTTCGGGGCGCGTGGTGGCGACGACGATGTAGTTGCGCGTCTCGGTGCCGGCGGGATTGCCCTCCTCGTCGAAGAGCGGCCACTCATAGGTGACGCCATCGGCGAGCGGATAGCGGAAATGCCAGAAGTGGCCCTTCACCTCGATGTTCTCGACTTCGAGATCGGAAACGGCGGTCTGGAGTTCGGGGTGCCAGTTGACGAGGCGCTTGTCGCGATAGATGAGGCCTTCGCGGTAAAGCTCGACAAAGACTTTCAGCACGGCTTTCGAGAGGCCGTCATCCAGCGTGAAACGCTCGCGGCTCCAGTCGCAGGACGCGCCAAGGCGGCGGAGCTGGCCGATGATGGTGCCCCCGCTCTCGCCCTTCCACTTCCAGACGCGCTCGATGAAGGCCTCGCGCCCGAGATCGCGGCGGCGGATATTGCCTTCCGCCTCAAGCTGGCGCTCGACGATCATCTGCGTCGCGATGCCGGCATGGTCGAGGCCGGGCTGCCAGAGCACGTCCTTGCCGCGCATCCGCTCGAAGCGGATCAGCACGTCCTGCAGCGTGTTGTTGAGCGCATGGCCCATGTGCAGGCTGCCGGTGACGTTGGGCGGCGGAATGACGATGCAATAGGGCTTCGCGCCCGCTTCTACCCGCTCGGGGTCCCCGGCACGGAAAGCGCCGCTTTCCTCCCAGAGTTCATAGAGCCGGGATTCGGCTTCCTGCGGGTTGAAGGTCTTGTCGAGCATTCGGTCACATCCGTGAGAAGAGGCGCAAAAAAGGGCGGCGCGGGCCTGTGTTACACAGGCGAAGGCCAGCTATCAAGTTCCGGGGAAACCATACAAATCCGTCATGACCCGCTTTATGCGGGTCATCCACGTCTTTTCTTACTCAATGTTCGAAAGGCCGCAAAGACGTGGATGGCCCGGACAAGCCGGGCCATGACGCACTAAGATGATTTCCGGAGATCGTGGCCTGGCGTCAGCGTTTGCGCCGCGATACGCGCTCGATTTCCTCGGCCACGAGGCGTTCGACCAGTGCCGGGAGGTTCTCGTCCAGCCATTCCTTGAGCATCGGACGGAGCATGTCGCCGACGATGTCTTCGAGCGTGCGGCCGCCATTCGCGCTCGACAGCGAACTGGCCAGGGCGCCGAAGGCAGCAGAAGCGGCCGTTTCGGCATCGCGCGACAGAATCGGGGATTGATCGGCACTCATGGCGGGCTCCTCAATGTCTGTATCGGCTGCTTCGTCCACAGGTTCGGGCTGCGGCGCAACGCCCGTGGCGAGCGCAGGCGCGACTTCGGGCTCAGGCTCCGGGATCGGCTCGTAGACAGGTTCGGGTTCGGGCTCCGCGAACTGGATGTCATCGATAAGTTCGGGTTCGGGCGCGGGCTCCGGCATGTAGGTGGCCGCAGGCGCCACGGGTTCCGGCGCCGGCTCCTCGTAAGTTTCCTCGGGAAGTGCCTCGGTCAGTTCGAGAATGTCGTCTTCTTCCGCGACTTCCTCTTCAGCGGGCTCTTCGGCAAACGCGGTCGCGGCAGGCGGAGGCGGCGGTGCGGCCTCGGCGGACTCCTGCGGCGTCTCTTCCGAGCCGCTGTCCTCCGAGATGATCCGGCGGATGGAGGCAAGAATCTCCTCCATCGTCGGTTCCTGTGCCTGCCCCTGATTGCTCATCAAATCGCCCTGCTCGCGCGTGTTTCGTCTCGTCCAATAAGACAAATAACAAGAGAACCTTAGGAGAAGTTGAACGAATTTGCCAACTTCCCCTTAATTTTCCGGTTACCGGTCGGGACTACTCGTCGCCGGCAGTGCCGAAGCCGATCCACTTGTTGCGAACCTCGCCATAATTCACTGCCGGATCGTAATAATCGACCGGCAATTCGAGGTTCCGCGCGGTGAGAAAGCCCATTGCGGCCAGAAGGCCGTATTCGGCCACGGCGAGATCGCGTTCGGCGCTGACGAGCGACACGCGGGCGTTGAGATATTCCTGTTCGGCATTCAGCACGTCGAGCGTGGTGCGCGCGCCCACTTCGGATTCCTGACGGACGCCTTCCAACGCGATCGCGCTCGCGTTCACGCCTTCCTGGTTGGAAACGATGCTCGCCCGCGAGGAGAGCAGCTGGTTCCACGCATTGCGAACCGCCTCGTCCACCTCGCGCATCGCGGCCGCGACCTGCAAGCGGCTCCGGTTGTGCAATTCCTTCGCCTCGCGCACCTGCGAGTATTCGACGCCGGCTTGATAGAGCGGGATCGTGAGCACACCGAGGATCGAGCTTTCCTCGACATCCCGGACGGTCAGCGAGGGGTCGCGCCCGTACTGATACTGCGCCTGAATGTCGACGGTCGGCAGCAGCGCGCCCTTGGCGACCGAGATCGCTTCGCGGTTGGCCTGCTCGGCATAGCGCGCCGACTGGAGCGTCGGGTTGTTCTTCTCTGCGACCGAACGCGCGTCTTCCTCGGTCTCGGGCAGCCCCGCGACGACGGGCGGCCTTTCGAGCGTGCCCGGCATCTGGCCGACGACCCGCTCATAGAAGGCACGGCTCGCCGTGAGCTGCGCTTCCGCCGCCGTCAGGTTCGACTTCGCGAGCGAAAGACGGGCCTCGGCCTGCGCGGTGTCGGTGCGCGTGAGTTCGCCGACGCGGAAACGGTCGGTGGTCGCCTCAAGCTGACGCTGGAGCACATCGACGTTGTTGCGATTGAGTTCCACGACGCTCTGGTCGCGAATGACGTCCATATAGGCCTGAACGGCGTTGAAGAGCGTCGCCTGTTCCACGCTTATCAGCGCTTCACGCCCCGCGAGCACGCCGAATTCGGCCTGATCGGTCGCATTGACGGTGCGTCCGCCCGCGAAGACGTTCTGGCTGAGCGTCACCGAACCCGTATAGGGCTCAATGTCGCCTTTGGCAGTAGCGCCGGTGTTGAGGGTCGTGTCGGTATGCGTCGCGCCATAGGTGCCCTGCGCCTGCACGCTTGGACGCCAGCCCGACAGAGCCTGCGGTACGCCTTCGTCGGTCGCACGCAACTGCGCGCGCTGCGCCTGCAGCGTCGGGTTTGTCTGGTAGGCGGCGGCAAGTGCGTCGGTGAGGCTGTCGGCGGAAGCGGGCGTGATGGCGAGGAGGCCAGTGAGCGCCGTTGTACCGAGAGCAAGAGCGAGGAGACGGGTCAGGGATGTTGTTCTGGATGACTTCATTTTTTCTTACTTCTCCGCGAAAGAGGCGGCTTCGTCCCTCAACGCATCCGCAGGTGGAACCTCAAGTCCGGCAGGCTAAATGCAGGCGGTGCGAATTACTATTCCCAGATTGAGAAGTATTTCGGTGACTGGATGCAATCTGCCAGTACCTGTCAGAAAACAAAGCTCTCCACAGGCTCAAAACCGGGGAGAAACCGGACATTCGCGTCGAAGGCGTCGCGGCCGCTGAAGGAACCGCCGGAGCGGACATAAAGCCGCGCCCTGCCGGAAACGCCATCGCCAAGCACGCAAACGAGGCGGCCGTCTTCGCGGAGCTGCGCCTGCAACGATTCCGGAACCGAACTGACCATGCCATTGATGAAAATGACGTCATAGGGCGCCTGCCTGGCGCAACCTTCGGTCAGGGGGCCCGAGACGATCACCGCATTGTCGACGCCGAGATCGGAGAGCGTCGCTCCGGCCTGCGCCGCAAGCCCTTCGTCGCATTCGAGTCCCACTACCGTTCCCGCGAGATGCGAGAGCACGGCGGTCGAATAGCCGGTGCCGCAGCCGACATCGAGGACGAG
This sequence comes from Parvibaculum sp., assembly GCF_045863935.1. GTDB lineage: Bacteria > Pseudomonadota > Alphaproteobacteria > Parvibaculales > Parvibaculaceae > Parvibaculum. Next base: position 33,422 of record NZ_BTVP01000035.1, read on the forward strand.
ATCGTCGGGGCCGATTTCCGCGAGCTGGGCGAGCTTTCCGAAGACACGAGGCTCCATGAGGAAACGCGGCGGATTGCCGTCCGCGATCTTCACGTCCTCGTCCATGTAGGCGATGCCCTGCCGCGCGCTCGGCACGAAGCGCTCCCGCGGCACGGCGGAGAGGGCCTCGATCACCCGTTCGTCCGTCACCGCGTTCACGCGGACCTGGCTTTCGACCATGTTGAGGCGGGCGGTAGCGAAATCGGTCATGATCTGTCCCAGCGGCTTGGGCACGAAGGGCCCGCAAGTAAGGCGTTGGCGGCGTTTATACTGGCCCCGGCGGGCAAACTCAATTCGCTGAATTTCGCGGGAAGGCTCGACCTCCGGTTAAGAGGGCGGAAAGCTCTCAGCATGTATTGGTCGTTGTACCCAGGCCGGGGAATTGCTATACCCCGCCCGCCCTGAGATTGCGGTTACGAATCCCGCGGATCGCAGGGAAACGGCCACGTGGCGGAGTGGTGACGCAGCGGACTGCAAATCCGTATACCCCGGTTCGATTCCGGGCGTGGCCTCCA
>NZ_BTVP01000036.1:0-33899 GCF_045863935.1 Parvibaculum sp.
TACCGCGCCAAGGAAGAAGTGAACAAGATGCGCGCCGAGCACGATCCGATCGAGCAGGTGAGGTTGCGCCTCATCGAGGCGAAATCGCTTTCGGAGGACGATCTGAAGCAGATCGACAAGGAGATCAAGGCGATCGTCAACGAGGCTGCCGAGTTCGCACAGTCGAGCGCGGAGCCGGACGCTTCCGAGCTCTGGACCGATGTTCTCGCCGAAGTGGAGGCGTGACGCTCATGCCGATTGAAGTGCTCATGCCGGCCCTTTCGCCCACGATGGAAGAGGGCACGCTCGCCAAATGGCACGTAAAGGTGGGCGACAAGGTGAATGCGGGCGACGTGATCGCCGAGATCGAGACCGACAAGGCAACGATGGAAGTCGAGGCCGCAGACGAAGGAATGGTTGCGAAAATCCTCGTCGATGAAGGCACAGAGAATGTGAAGGTGAATGACGTCATCGCGCTTCTTGCCGAGGACGGCGAGGACGCGTCCGAGGCGAAGGCCGCACCGAAGAAGGCGCCGCCGAAAGCCGGACCGGGTGAGGGCGAGGCGACGAGCCGCGAGACGCGTGGAAAAACCGGCACGGAGCGCAAGCAGCCCAAAGTTTCGGTCGAAAGCGACCCCGACATTCCCGAAGGCACGGAATTCGTATCGCAGACCGTGCGCGAGGCGCTGCGCGATGCGATGGCCGAAGAGATGCGGCGCGACGAACGCGTTTTCGTCATGGGCGAGGAAGTTGCACAATACGAAGGCGCCTACAAGGTGACGCAGGGCCTTCTGGCCGAATTCGGCGACCGGCGCGTGGTCGATACGCCGATCACCGAACATGGCTTTGCCGGTCTCGGTGTCGGTGCCGCGATGGCGGGCCTGCGCCCCATCGTCGAATTCATGACCTTCAACTTCGCCATGCAGGCGATGGACCAGATCATCAATTCGGCCGCGAAGACGCGCTACATGTCGGGTGGCCAGATGTCCTGCCCCATCGTCTTCCGCGGACCCAACGGCCCTGCCTCCCGCGTCGGCGCGCAGCACAGCCAGGACTACGCATCGTGGTATGCGCATATTCCCGGCCTCATCGTGATCGCGCCCTATTCGGCGGCCGATGCCAAAGGTCTTCTGAAGGCCGCGATCCGCGACCCGAACCCGGTGGTGTTTCTCGAAAACGAAGTGCTCTACGGCAAGAGTTTCGAGGTGCCGAAGATCGACGACCATGTTCTCCCCATCGGCAAGGCGCGCGTGATGAAGGAGGGCAGCGACGTGACCCTCGTCTCGCACAGCCACGGCATCGCATATTGTCTTGAAGCGATGGCGAAGCTCGAAGAGGAGGGCCTCGACGTCGAGTTGATCGACCTGCGCACTATCCGCCCGTTGGACATGGAAACCGTGATCGCGTCGGTGAAGAAGACGAACCGTCTTGTTACCGTCGAGGAGACATGGCCGGTCTGCGGCATCGGTGCCGAGATCGCGGCCGAGGTGCAGGCAAAAGCCTTCGACTATCTCGACGCTCCGATCCTGCGTGTCGCGCAAAAGAATGTGCCGATGCCTTATGCGGCCAATCTCGAAAAGCTCGCGCTCCCGAGCGCCGAAGAAGTGGTAGAGGCGGTGAAAACCGTCTGCTACCGCTGAGGAGCGCGGCTATGCCCACACCCATCCTGATGCCCGCCCTTTCGCCGACCATGGAAGAAGGCACGCTTGCCAAGTGGTATGTGAAGAAGGGGGACACGGTGAACGCCGGCGACGTGATCGCCGAGATCGAAACTGACAAGGCGACCATGGAAGTGGAAGCCGTGGACGAGGGAACGATCGGCCGTATTCTCGTCGATGAGGGAACGGAGGGCGTTGCCGTCAACAAACCCATCGCCATTCTTCTGGACGAGGGCGAAGACGAAAGCGCGCTCGAAGGCTATGCGCCTTCGGGAACCACGGCGCCGAAAAAACAGCCGCCGCAGGAAGCCCCCGCGCAGCAACCCAAACGGGAAGCGTCGGGCAAGGAGAAGCCTGCCGCCGACGCCGGCGCCAGGGCGCCCTCCGCGCCTGAGACGGCGAAGGGCGAGCGCATCTTCGCATCGCCGCTTGCCCGCCGCATCGCCGCGCAACAGGGGATCGACCTTGCCGCCATCGCGGGATCGGGACCGCGCGGCCGCGTCGTGAAGGCAGACCTCGAAGGCGCCCCGAAAGCAGCCCCGAAGAAAGTGGCCGCAGGCGCGGCGGCACCGGCGCAGATGCCGGGTATCGATCCACGCGCTTTCTACGAACAAGGCACCTACGAGGAAGTGCCGCTCGACGGCATGCGCAAGACCATTGCGCGACGCCTCACGCAATCGATGCAGGAAATCCCGCATTTCTATCTGACCATCGATTGCGAACTGGACGAACTTCTCGTCGCGCGCAAGAAGCTCAACGAGGAAGCGGGCGATGGTGTGAAGCTCTCCGTGAACGACTTTCTCGTTCGCGCTGCGGCGCTTGCGCTCATCAAGGTGCCGGATGCGAATGTGAGTTTCGCGGGCAACGCGCTTCTGAAGCACAAATCGGCCGATATCGGCATCGCGGTCGCACTCGATGGCGGCCTTATCACACCCATCATTCGCAACGCGGAGAAGAAGGGTCTTGCCGAAATTTCGGAAGAGGCGAAGTCGCTTGCTGCCCGCGCGCGCGACAAGAAGCTGAAGCCGTCGGAATATGAAGGCGGCAGCTTCTCGATCTCCAATCTCGGCATGTTCGGCATCAAGCACTTCACCGCCGTCATCAATCCGCCGCAGGCCGCGATCCTTGCCGTCGGCAAAGGCGAGGAACGGCCCGTCGTGCGAAACGGCAAGCTCGAAATCGCGAATGTGATGACGGTCACCATGTCCTGCGACCACCGCGCCATCGATGGCGCGCTCGGCGCGCGCTTCCTCGAAGCCTTCAAGGCCTACGTGGAATATCCCGCAAGGATGCTGATGTGATGGCCGCGCAATACGATGTCGTCGTGATCGGTTCCGGCCCCGGCGGTTATGTCGCCGCGATCCGCGCCTCGCAGCTCGGCCTCAAGGCCGCCGTCGTGGAGCGCGATGCGCTGGGCGGCATCTGTCTCAACTGGGGCTGCATTCCGACCAAGGCGCTGCTTCGTTCGGCGGAAATCTACGAGACCTTGCATCGTCTCGACGAGTACGGTCTCAAGGCCGAGAAGGTGAGCTTCGATGCCGAAGCGGTCGTAACCCGCAGCCGCAATGTTGCCGCGCAACTGTCGAACGGCGTCAAGTTCCTGATGAAGAAGAACAAGATCGACGTCATCGAAGGAACGGGCAGGCTTGCCGGAGAAGGAAGGGTCGCGGTCGAAACGAAGGATGGCAAGACGAGCGAGATCGCGGCAAGGAACATCATCCTCGCGACCGGCGCGCGGGCACGTGTGCTGCCGGGTCTTGAACCGGACGGGAAGACGATCTGGACCTATCGCGAGGCGATGGTCCCGAAGGCGATCCCGAAGTCGCTGATCGTCGTCGGTTCCGGCGCCATCGGCATCGAATTCGCGAGCTTCTACCGCGCTTTCGGTGCGGAAGTGACCGTGGTGGAAGTGCTCGACCGCATCCTCCCCGTCGAGGACGAGGAAATTTCGAAGGAAGCCGCGCGCGCGTTCAAGAAGCGCGGTATCCGCATCCTCACCGGTGCGCAGATCGGCAAGACGGACGTCTCCGGCAATGGCGCGAAAATGACAGTGACCGTTGGCGGCAAGAGCGAAACGCTCGAAGCGGAGAAGATCATCTCCGCCGTGGGCATCGTCGGCAATGTTGAGAATATCGGCATCGAGAAGGCGGGCGTGAAGATCGAGAAGACGCACATCGTCGTCAACGAGTGGCTGGAGACGGGCGCGAAGGGCATCTATGCCATCGGCGATCTCGTCGGTCCGCCCTGGCTCGCGCACAAGGCAAGCCACGAAGGCATCCTGGCTGTCGAGCGCATTGCCGGCGTCAAGGGCGTTCATCCCATCGACCCGCGCCGTATCCCGGGCTGCACCTATTCGACGCCGCAGGTCGCAAGCGTCGGCCTGACGGAAGCCAAGGCGAAGGAGCAGGGATACGAAGTCAGGGTCGGCCGGTTTCCCTTCCGCGCGAACGGCAAGGCCATTGCGCTCGGCGAAACGGAAGGCTTCGTCAAGACCGTCTTCGACGCCAGGACGGGCGAGCTCCTCGGTGCCCACATGATCGGCGCGGAAGTAACCGAACTCATTCAGGGTTATGGCATCGCCATGACGCTCGAGTCGACCGAGGCCGAACTCATGCAGGCCGTGTTCCCGCATCCCACCCTGTCGGAGATGATGGGTGAGGCGGTGCTCGACGCCTATGGCCGGGTACTGCATACCTGAGCCTTCGCGAAGGGCTGCATGCCTGAAGCTTCCGCTTGACGGAAGCCGCATCGCGCTGCACTCCTATTCCCCATGTTCGATCTTTTCCTGCAGCCAGAAAACTGGGCAAGCCTCGCAACGCTGACGATCCTCGAGATCGTCCTTGGCGTCGACAACCTCATTTTCCTTTCGATCCTGGCGTCGCGGCTGCCTGCGCATCAGCAGAAGCTCGGGCGTCAGCTAGGCCTTGGCGCCGCCGTTGTGACCCGTCTGCTCCTTCTCGCCTCCGCCGCCTGGATCGTGACGCTCACGGAGCCCGTCTTCGATTTCGGCGAGTACGAAATTTCCTGGCGCGATCTCTTGCTGCTCGCTGGCGGCCTTTTCCTGATGGCGAAGGCAACGACCGAAATCCATCACGCGGTAGAAGGTGAAACGCAGGAAGCGACCGGCAAGGCGGCTGCGACCGCCGGCCTGGTGGGGGTCGTTCTGCAGATTGCGATCATCGACATCGTGTTTTCCTTCGACACGGTGATGACGGCGGTCGGAATGTCCGATCATTTCCCCATCATGGCGGTTGCCGTGATCGCGGCAGTCATCGTCATGATCTTTGCCGCGGAACCGGTGAGCGGTTTTGTCGGGCAGCATCCGACGGTTAAGATGCTCGCGCTGAGCTTCCTGATCCTGATCGGCGTGGCGTTGGTCGCGGATGGGCTGCACTTCCACATCCCGAAAGGCTATCTCTACTTCGCGGTTGCCTTCTCCGTGATGGTCGAAATGCTGAACCTCTGGGCGAGAAAAAATCGGAGGCACGCGCCGCGCGTCTGAGCCCGGCGAGGAGAGGGGAAAATACTTGGGGGAGCTTTCGGCCAACATGCCGAAGAACGCCGTAGTCGTTCTTCTGGACAGCCTGAACAGGCACATGCTCGGCGCTTATGGCGGACTGAAATTCGCGACGCCCAATCTCGATCGCTTTGCCGCCCGCGCCACGCGTTTCACGCGGCACTTCACGGGCTCTCTTCCCTGCATGCCCGCGCGGCACGACATCCTCTGCGGCGCGCTCGACTTTCTGTGGCGGCCCTGGGGCTCCGTCGAAATCTGGGAAGACGCCATCACCTATGAACTGCGCGCGAAGGGCGTGGTGACGCAGCTTATCTCCGACCACCCGCATCTCTTCGAGACGGGTGGTGAGAACTATCACGTGGACTTCACCGCCTGGGACTATCAGCGCGGCCACGAAGGCGACCCGTGGAAGACGAGGCCGGATCCGAGCTGGGCGGGCGCTCCGAATTTCATGCGCAAGCACATGCCCTATGACGACTCGCGCGGATACTTCCGTGGCGAGGAGGATTTTCCCGGTCCCCGGACGATGGGCGCGGCGGCGCGCTGGCTAGCGGAGAATGCAGGGCATCACGACCGCTTCATGCTCTTCGTCGACGAGTTCGATCCGCACGAGCCCTTCGACACGCCGGAGCCCTACGCCTCGATGTACGATCCGGACTGGGAGGGCGCGCATCTCATCTGGCCGCCTTATGCCGACGGCGGCATTGCGAAGGGTATCATCGACGAGCGGCAGGCGCGCCAGATCAGGGCTTCCTATGGCGGCAAGCTGACCATGATCGACAAATGGTTCGGCAAGGTGCTGGACGAGCTCGATCGCCACGACCTCTGGAAGGACACGCTGGTCATTCTCTGTACGGATCATGGCCATTATCTCGGCGAGAAGGACATATGGGGAAAGCCCGGTGTGCCGGTCTACGAGCCGCTGGGGCACATTCCCCTCATGATCGCGCACCCCAGCGTTGCGCCGGGCACCTGCGATGCGCTGACAACAAGCGTCGATCTCTTCGCGACGTTGGTCGATTTGTTCGGCGTGGAAGTCCGCCAGCGCACGCATGGCCGTTCGCTTCTGCCCCTGATGTGTGGCAAAATAAAAGAGGTCCGGGACTGGCTGCTCACCGGCGTCTGGGGGCGGGAAGTTCACTATGTCGACGGGCGCTACAAATACGCGCGGGGGCCTGCCGGCGACAATGCGCCGCTCAGCATGATGTCGAACCGCTGGTCGACCATGCCGACGCATTTCCTGACACGCGAGCAGGAATTGCCGCTGCCGGACGAACGGGCCTTTCTGGACCGGATGCCGGGAAGCAAGGTGCCCGTCATTCATCAGCAATGGCAGAAGGGCGACATGCTGCCTTACTGGGCGCTGACGCGTTTCTCCGGGCACCATCTCTACGATATCGAGGATGACCCCGAAGAGAGCCGGAACCTCGCCGGCTCGAAGCTCGAAAAGGACCTGTCGGACCGGCTGCGCCAGGCTCTTTCCGAGGTCGGTGCACCGGAAAGCCAGTTCCTGCGTCTGGGACTGTGAAAAGAGCCGGCCACAGATAGCATTTGCTTAACGATTGCGGCCCTACCCTTCATGGAGGAGGATTGGGTCGTGACGACGAAGAGAGACGTGCACTCGAACGGCAGCGGTATCGACTACTCGGTTGTCGAGGCCGACGAACCGCGTCATCCCCATTGCTGCCAATTTCTGGACTACTGGAAGGCGCGCCTTCAACCAGACGGCGTCATGCTCCGTTCCGATTTCAACCCGCTCGATATGCCGCGCGCGATGGGCGGCATGTTCGTTGTCGAGCCGGTGAACGGCGGCACCGACATGCGCTACCGGCTGGTCGGTAGCGAAAACGAGGAACGCCTCGGCGTGAGGTTCACCGGCAAGCTCTTCTCCGAAAGCTACTCGCCAGAGATGGCCAGCGACCAGATCGCCTTTCACAACCGCATTATCGAGACGCGCCAACCTGCCTGTTTGCGGGGATATCTCATTGGCGTGGACCTCGAACACGTGCACTACGAGGCGATCTACCTTCCGGTCCGGACGGACGAAGGCGAAATGCAGGTCATCGGCGGTCTCTATGAGCTGCCGGCCGACAAGGGCTGAGCCCCCGAAAACGGCCAAATTTGCTTGAATCGGGCCAAGCGGTTATCCATGTCCAGTCAGGCAAACGGTATCCGAGTTCATGGTCACGATCGTAGATACGCTGAAGCCGGGCGCGGCAAAGCCCCGGCACCCCGAAAAGGCAAAGCGTCCCGACACGCCCGTGCTGCGCAAGCCGGAATGGATCCGCGTCAAGGCGCCGGGTTCCCCGGTTTATGTCGAGACGAAGCAGGTCGTCCGGGAGAACAATCTCGTCACGGTCTGCGAGGAAGCCGGCTGTCCCAACATCGGTGAATGCTGGACCAGGAAGCACGCCACCATGATGATCATGGGCGATACCTGCACGCGCGCCTGCTCCTTCTGCAATGTGAAGACGGGCCTTCCCGCGCCGCTCGATGCGCAGGAGCCGGAGAATGTGGCGAAGGCGGTTGCAAAGCTCGGCCTCCGCCATGTCGTCATCACCTCCGTTGACCGCGACGATCTTGCGGACGGCGGCGCGCAGCATTTCGTCGAGGTGATCGAAGCAATCCGCCGCCGCTCTCCGGACACGACCATCGAAATCCTGACGCCGGACTTCCTGCGCAAGGAAGGCGCGCTGGAGAAGGTCGTGGCGGCAAGGCCCGACGTCTTCAACCACAATCTCGAGACCGTGCCGCGGCTCTATCTCGGCATCCGGCCGGGCGCGCGCTACTTCCACTCGCTGCGTCTGCTGCAGCGCGTGAAGGAACTCGATCCGACGATCTTCACCAAGTCCGGGATCATGGTCGGTCTCGGCGAAGCGCGCGAAGAAGTGCTTCAGGTGATGGATGACATGCGTTCCGCCTCGATCGACTTTCTGACGATCGGGCAATATCTGCAGCCGACGCGAAAGCACGCCGCCATCGACCGCTTCGTGACGCCGGAGGAGTTCAAGTCGTATGAGCGCATCGCGCGGACCAAGGGCTTCCTGCTCGTCTCGGCAAGCCCGCTGACGCGTTCGTCCTACCACGCGGATGAGGACTTCGTCCGTCTTCGCGAAGCGCGCCAGGCGACGCTCGTACAAGGCTGAAAGTCCCATGACGGCGCATGAGAAAATCCGCGACGTTCCCTACGCAGCGGAAGAAATGTTCGGTCTGGTGGCCGCCATCGACCGCTACCCCGATTTCCTTCCCTGGTGCAGCGGCGCGCGAATCCGCCGTCGCGAAAAGATCGGCGACAAGGAGGTGCTGCTTGCGGACCTCATCGTTTCCTACAAGGTGTTCCGCGAGCAGTTCACGAGCCGCGTAACACTCGATCCGGAAGCAGGCCTCATCGATGTGGGCTATGTGCAGGGCCCGTTCAGCTACCTTCACAACAAATGGCAATTCGAAGCCTTGCCCGGGGGCGGCTCCCGCATCCATTTCTTCATCGATTTCGAGTTCAGAAGCGCGACGCTGCAAAAAATGATGGGCGCCGTGTTCGCGAAGGCGTTCGGGAAGATGATGCAGGCGTTCATCGACCGCGCCGACGAACTTTATGGCAGCAGGCGTCGTTCGCCTTCTTTCGAGCCCGGGACGCCGATTCCTTCCTCGGAATAGACCTACATCATCCGCCGCACGAGATTGAGCGCGGTCTCGACGCTCTTCATGCGTATTTCGTCGCGTCCGATATCGCCGAACAGCTGCATCTCGTGAAGGATGCTGCGGCCGCTACGCGCCGCTCCGAAATGGACGAGTCCCACGGGCTTCATCGGGGTGCCGCCGCCGGGCCCGGCAATGCCAGTGACCGAAACGGCGATGTGTCCGCGCGAATTCTTCAACGCGCCTTCCGCCATGGCGCGCGCGACGGGTTCCGAGACAGCGCCGAAATCGGCGATGAGGTCGCCGGGCACGTCCAGCATGTCGCGCTTGGCCTCGTTCGAGTAGACGACAAATCCACGCTCGACGACATCCGAAGAGCCGGCGATGTCGGTCAGCAGCCCCGCGATCAGCCCGCCCGTGCAGCTTTCGGCCGTGACGATCTTGAGCTTTGCCTCCCGCGCATCGGCGAGAGTGAGTTCGGCGAGATGAACGAGACGCCGGGGAAAGATGCTCATGTCAGGACCAGCCAGAGTGTATCGAGGAGAATGAAGGAGAAGATCGCGAAGAGGGCGGCAGCGATGTCGTCGATCATGACGCCGAAGCCGCCCTTGAAGCGTCGCTCTATCGCGCTGATAGGCCAGGGCTTCAGAATGTCGAAGAGACGGAAGAGGAAGAAGGCCGACACCCACGCAACAGGCGTCATCGGCAAGGCGGCGAGAACGAGGAATATCGCGGCGACCTCGTCGATCACGACTTCGGGCGCATCGTCTTTCTCTGCCGCCAGGCAAAATTGCCCCGCCGCCCAGATACCGCCCGCAAAGGCGGCGCACGAGCAGAAGAGGAGGGCCCATGAGCCGCCCGCCCAGCCGATTGTAAGGGCGAACGGAAAGGCGAAGAGCGTTCCCCATGTACCTGGTGCTGGACGGATGAGACCGGCGCCGAACCAGGTCGCTATGAGCGCGGCTGGATGATGGAGAGGAAGGGAAGGCGGCAGGGCGGTCAATCGGATCATGCTGTCACCCGAAGATGAGCGTTGCGAGTGCCTGTGCGGCGATGCCTTCGCCGCGGCCGGTGAAGCCAAGCCCTTCCGTCGTCGTCGCCTTGACGCTCACCCGCGCGACGTCGAGAGACAGAATATCGGCGATACGCTTCCGCATAGCGCTGACGTGTGGGCCGATTTTCGGCTGTTCGCAGATCAGCGTGAGATCGACATTCGATATCCGCGCGCCGGCGTCGCGCGCCAGTGCCGCGGCATGGGCGAGGAAGATATCCGACCGCGCACCTTTCCACTTCGGATCGCTTGGCGGGAAATGCTGGCCGATATCGCCCGCGCCGATGGCGCCGAGGATCGCGTCGGTGATCGCATGCAGCCCGGCATCCGCATCCGAATGGCCGACAAGGCCGAACGCATGAGGCACCTTCACGCCGCACAGCCAGACATGATCGCCCGGTCCGAACCGGTGAACGTCGAAGCCGGTACCCGTTCTCACATCTCCGCCCCGCATGATGATGCGCTCCGCACGTCTGATGTCTTCCGCGCTCGTGATCTTGATGTTGTCTTCGTCGCCCTCGACCATGGCGATGTCGATACAAGCGGCCGCCGCCACTGCGACATCGTCCGTATAGTCGTCGCCCGATGCGCGCCGATGCGCGTCGAGAATGGCGCCAAAACGAAAGGCCTGGGGCGTCTGCGCACGCCAGAGCCCCGTGCGGTCGACCGTCTCGCCCGCGAGCCCCTCCGCCGTCGCACGGCGGATCGTGTCGGTGACCGCAAGGGCGGCAAGCGCGCCTGCATGCTCCGCCAACGCCGAAACGCAATCCGCGATGAGCCGCGCCGAAACCAGCGGTCTCGCTCCGTCATGGATGAGCACGTAGTCGGGCGGTGAAGCGGCAAGCCTTTCGAGACCTGCCCTGACCGATGCCTGCCGGGTCGCCCCGCCAGGGCAAGGATCGAGAAGCTTCGCCAGGCCAGCCGAGGCAACCCCATAGGCCTCCCTGTCATCCTCATGGATGACAGCCATGACGCTTGAAATGAGGGGATGGGCGGCAAAGGCGCTGAGGGTCCGGCGAAGCACAGGCTCCCCGGCAAGCTGGCGATATTGCTTCGGCGCGCCGGGCCCCGCGCGGTTGCCGCGGCCGGCCGCCACAATCAGCGCGGCGACGTTCATATCCGCTCGTTTCGCACCCCGCGCGGCCCCGTGCAAGCAATTTGCCTTGCCGAAACTTTAGGCAGGAGCTAAATTGGGTAAAATTTGTGCAGTTTCTTCGGGTGCCCAAAGTTTGACCATCTCCATCGGCTCACACACGCTTCGCAACCCTGTGCTCCTCGCCCCCATGGCCGGCGTGACGGACCTTCCGTTTCGCCGGGTGGCGCATGGCCTGGGCGCCGGGCTCGTCGTGTCGGAAATGGTTGCGAGTGATGAGCTGGTCCGGGCGCGCCCGGATGTGGTGCGCAGGGCGGCGGGCGCCGGGGAGTTCAGCCCTGTGTCGATCCAGCTTGCCGGGCGCGAGGCCCGCTGGATGGCCGAAGGGGCCCGGGTCGCCGAAGCGGCAGGGGCCGACATCATCGACATCAACATGGGCTGCCCGGCAAAGCAGGTGACCTCCGGCCTCTCCGGCTCGGCCCTGATGCGCGACCTCGACCACGCCGAAAGCCTGATCCGGGCGACCCTGGACGCGGCAAACGTTCCCGTCACGCTCAAGATGCGGACGGGATGGGAGGAGACGCGGCGCAATGCGCCCGAACTCGCCATGCGTGCGGAGGCGGCGGGCGTGGCGATGGTGACGGTGCATGGACGGACGCGCTGCCAATTCTACAAGGGCAGGGCGGACTGGAACTTCATCGCCGAAGTGAAGAAGGCGGTCTCCATTCCCGTCATCGCCAATGGCGACGTGACGAGCGAGGAAGATGCCCGCGCGATCCTCGATGCGTCGGGAGCCGACGGCGTGATGGTCGGACGGGGCGCGCAGGGGCGTCCCTGGTTTCTCGATCAGGTCGCGCATTTTCTCGCAACGGGCGAAAAGCGCGCCGCGCCCTCATGGAAGTCGCAAGGCGAAATCGTCGCCGCTCACTACCGAGACATGTTGGAGCACTATGGCGAGGCGCTCGGCATGCGCGTCGCCCGCAAGCATCTCGTCTGGTACCTGGAAGAAGCGTCGCGGCGCTTTCCGGAAGAAGCCATGGCGACGAAGCGCGCTGTGGTGCGCATGAACAATTCGCGCGAAGTGCTTGCGGCGCTTTCCGCGTTCTACGTGCAGGCGGCCGAAGTCGAGCCCGCGAACTCATCCATGAAAAAGGAGGCGGCGTGATGTCGCAAGTTGTTCGCGCCCTTGGCCCCGGTGTTCCGCCGGAAGCGAATGTGATCCTGAAATCGATGCCGCATCCGGTTCTCCTGATCGACCGCGATATGCGCATCGAATATGTGAACGACAGTGCCGAGGAATTTTTCGCCGCCAGTTCCGCCATGCTGCTCGGTCATCCGCTGAACGATATCGTCGCTTTTGGCAGCCCGGTTCTCGCGCTGATCGATCAGGTGTTCGAGCGCGGCGTCTCGGTGAACGAATACGGCGTCGAGATCGGCACGCCGCGCATCGGCGACCGGCAGGTCGACATTCAGGTGACGCCGCTCGCCGAATATCCCGGCCACGTTCTCCTGCTCCTGCAGGTGCGCACCATGGCGCAGAAAATGGACCGCCAGCTTACGCATAGAGGCGCGGCCCGGTCCGTCACCGGCATGGCGGCCATTCTCGCCCATGAGATCAAGAACCCGCTTTCCGGCATTCGTGGCGCCGCGCAGCTTCTCGAAATTTCCGGTTCGCCGGAGGACAAGACGCTCACGCGCCTCATCTGCGAGGAGACCGACCGCATCTGCAAGCTTGTGGACCGGATGGAGGTGTTTTCCGACGAGCGCCCGGTGCCGCGCGAGCCCGTGAACATTCACCTTGTGCTCGGACACGTAAAGCAGCTTGCCACGACAGGTTTCGCGAGAAACATCCGCATCGTCGAGGAATACGATCCCTCGCTTCCGCCCGTGCTCGGCGACAAGGATCAGCTTATCCAGGTCTTCCTCAACCTCGTGAAGAACGCCGCCGAGGCCATCGGCGGCGCGGAAGGCGAAATCGTGCTCACGACGGCCTACAGACCGGGCGTCCGCCTTTCCATGCCCGGAAGCCGCGACCGCGTGAGCCTGCCGCTCGAGATCTGCGTGATCGACGACGGCGCCGGCGTTCCCGACGACCTCATGGAGCATCTCTTCGATCCCTTCGTGACGACGAAGTCGTCCGGCACGGGTCTCGGCCTGGCGCTGGTCGCGAAGATCATCGGCGACCATGGCGGCATCATCGAATGCGAGAACCTGCCGAGAAAAACCATCTTTCGCGTGCTGCTGCCCATGCATACGGGCGCGACCGTGACCCATGACGAAACCGCGCACTGACAGGAGCAGCGCCCATGCCAAGCGGCACCATTCTTCTTGCAGATGACGATGCGGCCATCCGGACCGTGCTTAACCAGGCTCTCGGAAGGGTCGGTTACGAGGTCCGCTCCACCGGTAACGCGGCGACACTCTGGCGCTGGGTAAGCCAGGGCGAGGGCGACCTCATCATCACCGACGTCGTGATGCCGGACGAGAACGCCTTCGATCTCATTCCGCGGATCAAGCGCGTGCGCCCCGATCTGCCTATCGTGGTCATGAGCGCGCAGAACACGCTGAAAACCGCAATCACGGCGGCCGAGCGCGGCGCTTACGAATACCTGCCCAAGCCTTTTGATCTCAACGAACTGATCCGCGTCGTGGATCGCGCCATGACGGCGCCGCGCGAACCTGCGATCGCGCGCCAGCAGCCGGAAGAGGACGAGAAGATTCCGCTGATCGGCCGTTCGCCCGCCATGCAGGACATCTACCGCGTCCTTGCGCGGCTCATGCAGACGGACCTCACGGTGATGATCTCGGGTGAGTCCGGCACCGGCAAGGAACTCGTCGCCCGCGCGCTGCATGATTATGGCCGCCGCCGCAACGGACCTTTCGTCGCCGTCAACATGGCCGCCATCCCGCGCGAACTCATTGAAAGCGAACTCTTCGGCCATGAGAAGGGCGCCTTCACCGGCGCAAGCCAGCGTGCGACGGGCCGCTTCGAACAGGCCGAAGGCGGCACGCTCTTCCTCGACGAGATCGGCGACATGCCGATGGAAGCGCAGACGCGCCTTCTCCGCGTCCTCCAGCAAGGCGAATACACGACGGTAGGCGGCCGCACGCCGATCAAGACGGATGTGCGCATCGTCGCGGCGACGAACCGCGACCTCCGCCAGCTCATCAATCAGGGCCTCTTCCGCGAGGACCTTTTCTTCCGCCTGAACGTCGTTCCCATCCGCCTGCCGCCGCTCCGCGAGCGCACGGAAGACATTGCCGATCTCGTGCGTCACTTCCTCGGCCAGGCCGAGGACGAAGGCCTGCCGCCCAAGACGATCGACTCGGAGGGGATGGAACTCCTCAAGCGGTACCGCTGGCCGGGCAATGTCCGCGAACTCGAAAATCTCGTTCGCCGCCTTGCCGCCCTCTACACGGAGGAAACGATCGGGGCCCACATCCTCGAATCGGAACTCGCCGAGCCGGATTTCGGCAAGCCGGCCGCTCAGGCCGCCACGGACGAGCCCCTGGCGTCCTCGGTCGAGAGGACGCTCAATCGCATCTTCTCCACCCATGGCGACGACCTGCCGCCTCCGGGGCTCTATGAACGCCTGCTGAGAGAGGTCGAGAGACCCCTCTTCAGCATGAGTTTGGCGGCCACACGCGGCAACCAGATCAAGGCGGCGCATCTTCTGGGCATCAATCGCAACACCCTCAGAAAGAAGATCCGCGAACTCGACATCCAGGTGATCCGCGGCTTGAAGTGAGGGGGGCGCCCGATTAACCCTCCTCACAGCCTCTCTATGACACTGATGTAAACCGGCAACATTGTTGTTGAACGGTATCGCTTGCCGATACAGAATGTCGCCCTGCCGCAAAGGGAGCGTGGCGCATTGGGCACAGATGAGGCAGCGGGATCGGCATCCCGCATATCGCCTGCGCCGCCACGCAGGAACGGGCATGGTACCGACAGATCAAATTGAAGAGGCCGGCCGGGACCGGACGGGAAGCTGGGAAGGACGGCTGTGGCAGCTTGTGAACCGCCGCCGCTTCTCCACGACCTTTTCGATCGGCCTTGTGGTTGCTGCGATCTGTCTCGGCTCCTTCACCTATATGCTGCTGACGGGCCTGACGCCCTTCGCCCCGACGAGACCCGTCCTCATTTCTCTCCTGCTGGCGAATCTCGCCATCGTTCTCGTCCTCTTCGCGCTCATCTTCTGGCGCCTGATCCGGGTCATTCTCGCGCGTATCAGCGGTACGGCGGGCGCGAAGCTGCACGCGCGCCTCGTGACCATGTTCGCGGTCGTCGCCGTGATGCCGGCGATCATCGTCGCCGTTTTCGCGGCGGTTACGCTCAATCGCGGCCTGGACACCTGGTTCGGCGAGAGGGCGCAGCTCATCATCTCCAATGCGGAAACGGTCGCCGAGGCCTACCTGAACGAACACAGGCAGGTGCTTCGCGGCGACACGCTCGCCATGGCGACCGACCTCGACCGCGAAGCGACGCTTATATCGAGCGATCCGGCCTATTTCTTTCGCCTCCTGACCGGCCAGATGCGTCTGCGTTCGCTGCACGGCGCCTATGTCATCAAGTCGGATGGCCGCATTCTCGCAAAGGCGGGCGGAAGCGTCGACGTCGGCATGCCGGCTGACAGCTATTTCGAAACCGCGCGGAAAGACGATGTGGCCCTCTTCATCGTCGAGGATCACAACCAGATCCGCGCGCTCGTGGCGTTGCCTTCCGTCGACGACACCTATCTCTATGTTGCCCGTTTCGTGGACGCACAGGTTCTGGAGCACCTCGCGGAAACGCGCGCGGCCGTCACCGAATATGAAAGCCTCGAAACCCGCCGCAGCCAGTTCCAGATCACCTTCGCGCTCATCTACGTCACGGTAGCCTTGATCACGCTTCTGGCGGCGATCTGGCTCGGCCTGTGGGCTGCGAACAGGATCGTCGATCCGATCTCCCGGCTGGTGCGCGCGGCCGAGCGCGTAAGCGTCGGCGATCTGCGCGCCCGTGTGCCCGTGAGCGGTACGGGCGACGAACTCGACATGCTCAGCGGCGCCTTCAACCGGATGACAAGCCAGCTCGAAAGCCAGCGCAACGACCTGATCGAAGCGAACCACCAGCTCGACGAACGCCGCCAGTTCACCGAAGCGGTGCTCTCGGGTGTGAGTGCCGGCGTGCTCGGTCTCGACAATGAAGGCCGCGTGACGCATGCCAACCGCGCGGCGCTCCGCTTCTTCAATTTCACGGAGGCCAAGCTTCTCGGACGCTCCCTCGCGACGGCAATTCCCGAAATGGCGCCGGCAGTCGCGGACGCCCGTGCTCATCCGGATCGCACCGCGCAGGCACAGGTGATCATTCCGGAAGGCGGACAGGACCGGACGCTCAACGTCCGCGTGACGCGCGAAATGACGGATTCGGGGCAGGGCGGGTTCGTGCTCACATTCGACGACATTACCGAACTCGTCAGGGCGCAGCGCACCTCCGCCTGGGCGGATGTCGCGCGGCGTATCGCGCATGAGATCAAGAACCCGTTGACGCCCATTCAGCTGTCGGCAGAGCGTCTGCGCCGGAAATACGGCAAGGAAATCAAATCCGATCCCGACATTTTCGAGCAATGCACGCAGACCATCATCCGGCAGGTGAGCGACATTGGCCGCATGGTGGACGAGTTCTCCTCCTTCGCGCGCATGCCGTCTGCTTCCTTCAAGCCGCTCGACCTGAACGAGATACTGCGTCAGGCGGTCTTCCTTCAGCGGATCGGTCATCCCGAAATCGAATACGATCTCACGCTGCCCGAGGAACAGACCATCGTCGAGTGCGATGGACGGCTCGTCAGCCAGGCGCTGACGAATATCCTGAAGAACGCCGCGGAGGCGATCCGCGGACACGACGGCGAAGACGAAGACGACGTGGAAGCGCTGCGCGTGTCCCAGGGAAAAATCGGCCGCATTCAGTTGAACATTCTTCCCGGCGAGAACAGCGTCACGATCGTGGCGACGGATTCGGGCTGCGGACTGCCGGACAACAACAGGTCCCGGCTGACCGAACCCTACATGACGACGCATGCCAAAGGCACGGGCCTTGGGCTCGCCATCGTCAACAAGGTGATGGAAGACCACGGAGGAGAGCTGGTGCTGGAAGACGCACCGGCCGATGAGGGATGGGAGAGCGGCGCCCGCGTGCGTCTCGTCTTCCCCCGCCGGCGCCACGCCGAAAGCAGTGGAAGACATGGGGAAACGCGCAACGCCGATGACGTTGCCGGCGACGTAAGCGAAGAGGCTGTTAATGGCGTCTGATATTCTGATAGTCGATGATGAAAACGATATCCGCGAACTGATATCGGGCATCCTGAACGACGAAGGCTACGACACGCGCAGTGCCGGCGACAGCGACCGCGCGCTTGCTGCAATCGAGGCGCGTCGTCCGGGCCTTGTCGTTCTCGACATCTGGCTCCAGGGCAGCAGGCTCGACGGACTGGAGCTGCTCGATGTGATCCGCGAGCGCCACCCCGATCTGCCGGTCGTGATCATCAGCGGCCACGGCAATATTGAAACGGCCGTCTCCGCGATCAAGCAGGGAGCCTACGACTTCATCGAAAAGCCGTTCAAGGCGGACAGGCTGATCCTCGTCGTGCAGCGCGCCATCGAGGCTTTCCGGCTGCGTCGCGAAAACAGCGAACTCCGCGTGCGCGTGGGCGACGATACGACGCTTGTCGGCGCCTCGCCTGCGATCGCGCAAGTTCGCCAGACCGTGGACAAGGTAGCGCCGACGAACAGCCGTGTACTGATTTCCGGACCCGCGGGATCGGGCAAGGAGGTCGTCGCGCGGCTGCTGCATGCGCGGTCCCGCCGGTCCAGCCACTCCTTCGTCGCGCTCAATGCCGCGAACATGGCGCCCGAGCGCATGGAGGTCGAACTCTTTGGAACCGAGGAAAGTGCTTCGGGGCCGCGGAAGGTGGGCGTTTTCGAGCAGGCGCATGGCGGTACGCTCTTTCTCGACGAAGTGTCGGAAATGCCGATAGAGACACAGAGCAAAATTCTCCGCGTCCTGGTCGACCAGACTTTCGAACGGGTTGGCGGCGGTGCGCGCGTGAAGGTGGATGTGCGCGTCGTATCCTCGTC
Source organism: Parvibaculum sp. (assembly GCF_045863935.1). Taxonomy (GTDB): domain Bacteria; phylum Pseudomonadota; class Alphaproteobacteria; order Parvibaculales; family Parvibaculaceae; genus Parvibaculum. The sequence continues at coordinate 18,048 of NZ_BTVP01000036.1, forward strand.
GAGCCGTGATCTTCTCGAGGAGATATCGAAGGGGCGCTTCAGGGAAGACCTCTATCATCGTCTGAACGTGGTGCCGATCGTCGTGCCGCCGCTTGCGGCGCGCCGCGAGGACATCCCGCTTCTCGTGGACCACTTCATGGGATTGATCTCCAATGCGACGGGCCTGCCGGTGCGGCGTGTATCCGACGATGCGATGGCCGCATTGCAGGCCCATGACTGGCCGGGGAACGTCCGCCAGTTGCGGAACAATATCGAGCGGCTTCTGATCCTCTCCTCCGGCGATCCGAGTGCCATGGTGACGGCGGACATGCTGCCGGCCGAAGTCGGCGCCTCTGCGCAAATGACGGTGAACGGCGCGGGCGGTGAACACATCATGGCGCTGCCGCTCAGGGAAGCGCGCGAAACCTTCGAGCGCGAATATCTCATGGCCCAGATCAGCCGTTTCGGGGGCAACATTTCGCGCACGGCGGCCTTCATCGGCATGGAGCGTTCCGCGCTTCACCGGAAGCTGAAATCGCTCGGCGTCGCCGCTGCCAACCGGCCCGACGTGCCGGCCTGATTCGTCTGAAGATGCGAAAAAACGGGAAATCCTCATCATGAAGGTAATCGTCTGCGGGGCCGGGCAAGTGGGCTTCGGCATTGCGCGCCAGCTCGCCTCCGAGCAGAACGACGTGACGGTGATCGATCAGTCGCCGCAACTCGTTCACCAGATTTCCGACACGCTCGACGTTCGCGCCATCGTCGGACACGGTGCGCACCCCGACGTGCTGGAACGGGCGGGCGCCGCCTCCGCCGACATGCTCATCGCCGTCACCTTTCACGACGAAGTGAACATGATTGCCTGCCAGGTCGCGCACTCGGTCTTCAATGTTCCGACGAAGATTGCGCGCGTGCGGTCCCAGAGCTATCTGCAGCCGGGCTTCCAGGATCTCTTCGCGCAGGATCATCTGCCGATCGACGTCATCATTTCGCCCGAGCTCGAAGTCGGCAAAGCCGTCCTGCGCCGCCTCGCCGTGCCGGGCGCCTTCGACATTCTCAGCTTTGCGGAGGGCAAGGTGAACGTGGTCGGCGTGTCGCTCGAGGAAGACTGCCCGATCGTGAACACGCCGCTGCGCCAGTTGACGGATCTTTTCCCGGACCTGCGCTCGCGGGTCGTAGGCATCGTCCGCAATGGCGAACTTTTCGTACCCCAAAGCGACGATCCAATGCTCGTCGGAGACGAAGCCTATTTCGCCTCGGATGTGCGCGACGTTCGCCGCACGCTCGGCATCTTCGGCCATGAGGAGGTCGCCGCCCGGCGCATCATCATCGTCGGTGCGGGAAATATCGGTCTCCATGTCGCCCGCGAACTCGAGGAAAACCACCCCGGCACGCGCGTGAAGCTCATCGAAAGCGACCGCGAGAAGGCCGTTCAGGCCGCCGACCAGTTGAAGCGCTCGATCGTGCTGCATGGCAGTGGCCTCGATCCCGAACTCCTGCAGGAAGCGGGCATCGCGGAAACGGAAACGCTTGTCACGCTCACGAACAGCGACCAGACGAACATTCTCTCCTGCGTCGTCGCGAAACGCGAAGGCTGCCAGCGCACCATGGCGCTCATCAACAACAACACCTATGCGCCGCTGATGCGCTCGCTCGGCATCGATGCCTTCATCAATCCGCGCGGCGCGACCGTTTCCACCGTTTTGCAGCATGTCCGCCGTGGCCGTATCCGTGGCCTGCAATCGGTGCATGACGGCGCCGCCGAGGTGATCGAGGCCGAAGCGCTCGAAACCTCGACTCTTGTGGGCAAGCCGCTGCGCGAGGTGAACCTGCCGGACGGCATCCTTGTCGGCGCGGTCATTCGGAACGACGAGGTCATCATTCCCCGGGGCGGCACCGAGATCGAGGCTGGAGACCGTGTCGTTCTCTTCGCCCGTTCCGACCAGGTGAGGAAAGTGGAACAGATGTTCCGCGTCAGCCTCGAATTCTTCTGAGCCAAAGGAACCTCCCTTGTCGCGCATCGCCTATGTCAACGGCCGCTACCTCCGCCACGCGGAAGCGAGCGTTCACATCGAGGACCGCGGGTATCAGTTCGCGGACGGTATCTACGAAGTCTGCGGCGTTCGCGGCGGCAAGCTCATGGACGAGAGGCTCCATCTCGAGCGGCTGCAGCGCTCTCTCCGCGAACTGCGAATGGATATGCCGGTCTCCCTTTCCGCGCTGAAGATCATTCTTCGCGAAGTGGTCCGGCGAAACCGCATTTCGAATGGCATGGTCTATTTCCAGGTGACGCGCGGCGTCGCCCCGCGCGACCATCCCTTTCCGGCGGACACGCACGCATCGCTCGTCGTCACCGCCAAACGGCTCAACGAGGCGCGCGTGGCGGCCTCGGTCGCCAGGGGCGTCGAGGTGATGACCATGCCGGACCAGCGATGGGCCCGTCGCGACGTCAAATCCGTCGCCCTGCTGCCCAACATTCTGGCGAAGCAGATGGCGCGCGAGGCGGGCGCCTATGAAGCCTGGCTCGTCGACGCGGAAGGTTTCGTCACCGAGGGCGCCTCGACCAATGCCTGGATCGTGGACAGGGAAGGGCGTCTCATCACGAGGCCGGAGGGGCCGGACATACTGAGCGGCGTCACGCGCCGCGTGCTGCTACAGGCAGCAAGGGCGGAAGGCATCGAGGTGGTGGAGCGGCCTTTCACGCCCGAAGAGGCGAAATCCGCGCGCGAGGCCTTTATCAGCGCCTCCTCCGCCATAATTATTCCTGTGGTCCGCATCGACGGGCACCCCATCGGCAATGCCGCGCCGGGGTCGACGACGCTTCGCCTGAGGGAGGCTTATGGCCGGTTTGGCGAGCTTTCCTGACGAAAGATCGAGAAACGGCGCCGGAAACCGATAAATTCGGCGTGATTTGCAGGTGCGAAGTCAATTTCGCACTTGCAGCAAAAGATGAAAAGCCGGACTGTAACCTGATCGAGCCGCAGCCCGCCGGTCCCTGGGGGAACGGGCGGTGCAAAGAAAAAGCCGGACCCGCGCGGCAAGTGTCCGGCCCCACTCAATTTCATAAATGGGGCCTACCCATGAACGAGAAAACTCATAACTTGCAGGACACGTTCCTGAACCACGTTCGCAAGAACAAGACGACCCTCACCATCTTTCTGGTAAATGGCGTCAAGCTTCAGGGCGTGGTGACCTGGTTCGACAACTTTTGCGTATTGTTGCGCCGGGACGGCCATTCGCAGCTCGTGTATAAGCATGCGATCTCGACCATTATGCCGGCCCAGCCCGTTCAGCTGTTTGAAGCCGATGCCAATGGTGACGAGGCCTGAAGAGACCTCTGCCAAAAGAGCCCCTGATTGACCGAAGAGACCAAGGACACGACGGAAACCCGCGCGCGCGGTGACAGGAACTTTCAGGTAACCCCGAAGGAGCCGACGCGAACCTTTGTGCTCGTGCCCTGGATGAAGTCGGCGGAACACCAGGCAAAGCGCTCGGGAACCACCACTCGTTCTGCGGAGTCGAGGCTCGAAGAGGCCGTGGGCCTTGCCGCTGCCATATCTCTCGACGTCGTCGGCTCAGTCGTCGTGCCACTTGTGCAGCCGCGACCGGCGACATTGTTCGGCGAAGGCAAGGTCGATGAGCTGAAGGGGCAGATCGCCGAGCTGCGCGTCGAACTCGTCGTCGTGGATGGCCCCCTCGGTCCCGGCCAGCAGCGAAACCTCGAGCGCGCCTGGAACGTCAAGGTGCTGGACCGCACCGGTCTCATTCTCGAAATCTTCGGCGAGCGCGCGCGAACGCGGGAAGGCACGCTGCAGGTCGAGCTCGCGCATCTGAACTACCAGAAGAGCCGTCTCGTCCGAAGCTGGACCCATCTGGAGCGTCAGCGCGGCGGCTTCGGCTTTCTCGGTGGCCCCGGCGAAACGCAGATCGAGGCCGACCGCCGCTTGATTCAGGAGCGCATCACGAAAATCGAGCGCCAGCTCGAAACCGTGAAACGCACGCGCCAGCTTCACAGGAAGACGAGACGCGAAGCGCCTTATCCCGTGGTCGCCCTTGTCGGATACACCAATGCCGGCAAGTCGACGCTTTTCAACCGGCTGACGGAGGCCGGTGTCTTCGCCGAAAATCTCCTGTTCGCCACGCTCGACCCGACGATGCGCAGCCTCCTTCTGCCGAGCGGCCGCAAGATCATCCTGTCCGACACCGTCGGTTTCATTTCCGATCTCCCGACGCATCTCGTCGCCGCCTTCCGCGCCACGCTCGAAGAAGTTCTGGAGGCCGAGGTCATCCTGCATGTGCGCGATGCCGCGCATGAGGAAACGGATATCCAGAAGCGCGATGTCGAGGCGGTGCTGGCATCCCTCGGCGTCACAAGGGAGTCGACTGCGCAGAACAATCAGCACGTCGTCGACGTGTTGAACAAGATCGACCTGCTCGCCGGCGAAATGCATGACGCGGCCGTCAATCTGGCGCAGCGCGAACCGCTCACAGTCGCCGTTTCCGCGCTGACGGGGGAGGGCACGCAAGAGCTTCTTTCCCTCATCGACGGCCTCATCGTCGATGAAGAACGCCACGTTCTCTTCGATGTACCTTCGGATGAGGGCGAGGCGATCGCCTGGCTGCATGCGAACGCGCATGTCCGGCGCCGCGTGGACGGCGACGATGGTATCGTTCATCTCGATCTCGGTCTTTCACCCCTCGCCGCGGGCCGCTTCGAGAAGCGGTTTCCCGATCTGTCGAAACGTCTTGGCGAAGCCGCCGCTCACGCGGCCGCCGATAATGCCGCCGAATGAGCATGGACGATCTCGCCGGTAAAGTTGCCGCGCTGATAAAGGAAGCGTCGGCCGAGATCGTCATGCCGCGCTTTCGCGCCCTCGCCGCACATGAAGTCGAGGAAAAATCCCGGGGCGACCTCGTGACCATCGCCGACCGCGAAGCGGAACTCTGGCTCGCGCCAAGGCTCGAAGAGCTGGTGCGCGGTTCGCGCGTGCTGGGCGAAGAGGCCGCGGCGGCGGACCCCGCACTCCTGTCTCACCTCGATGACGACACGCCTCTCTGGACGGTGGATCCCGTCGACGGTACGGCAAACTTCGCCGCCGGCCGCGAGGCGTTCGGCCTCATGGTCTCGCTTCTCGAAGGCGGCGAAACGGTCCGCGCGTGGATCTATCTGCCGGTTGGCGATGCGCTTGCGGTGAGTGAACGCGGGGGTGGGGCCTTCTGGCACGATGCGTCCGGATGCGCGCGTCTCGATGCGGGAGCGGCATCCGCCGAGCCCGCGGAACAGACAGCGAGTTTCTATGTCCGCTTCATGCCGGACGAGTGGAAATCCGGTATCGAAGCCTGCGCGGCCGGCGTTGGCGCCACCACGTCGCTACTCTGTTCCGCTTGGGACTACACGAACGTCGCGCGGGGACAGCACGACTTCATCACCTATCACCGGATGCTGCCCTGGGACCACGCGCCGGGATCGTTGATCCTGCGCGAGGCAGGCGGTGTCGTTCGCGATATCGAAACGGGGATGGACTACGCGCCGCGAACGCTCAAAGGTCCGCATCTCGTCGCCCGCGACGAGGAGAGCTGGCAGAGGACCGCGGAACGGATAAGAGCGAAACGTCGCCTCTAGCGCTTCCGCTCTTCCGCCTTTGCTTCATTCCAGAGCGCGTCCATTTCCTCGAGCGTCGAGTCCTCTGGCCGTCGTCCGTCCGCTGCAAGTTTTTCTTCGATGCGGCCGAAGCGGCGGCGGAACTTCGCATTCGCCCGGCGCAGCGCCGCCTCCGGGTCCACCTTCATGTGCCGAGCGAGATTGGCATAGACGAAGAGAAGATCGCCCATCTCATCCTCCAGCCGGTCGGCATCGCCGCCCTTGGCGACTTCTGCCGAAAGTTCGAGCATTTCCTCGTTGAGCTTGTCGATCACAAGCGAAGTGTCCGGCCAGTCGAAGCCGACGCGCGCGGCGCGGTTTTGAAGCTTGATGGCGCGGGCAAGCGCGGGCAGGGCAAGCGGCACATCGTCGAGAATGCTTGTCGGCGCCTTGCCCTTTTCCGCTTTCTCTTCCGCCTTGATTTCTTCCCAGCGTCCTTTGACGGCGCCTGCGCTGCGCTGTTCTTCGTCGCCGAAGACATGCGGATGCCGCCGTATCATCTTTTCGCAGATCGCACGCACGACGTCCGGAAAGCCGAAACGGCCTTCCTCCTTCGCCATCTGCGCGTGGAACACGACCTGCAGAAGGAGATCGCCGAGCTCGTCCTTGAGGTCGTCCATGTCGCCGCGTTCGATCGCGTCGGCAACCTCATAAGCCTCCTCGATTGTGTAGGGCGCGATGCTTGCGAAATCCTGTTCGAGGTCCCACGGGCATCCCCCGTCCGGATCGCGCAAGCGCGCCATGATTTCGAGCAGCGTTTCGATCCGGCCGGTTTCATTGGACACGGGAGCGGAACCTCAATCGGCCGGCTGGTCGGCAATGCCGCCGGCTGACCCCACCTGCGCGACGGCCGCCGCGGCGTCGCTGGCATTGTGCGGCGCGTGAACGCCGTCCCGTTCCTCGATCTTCCGGCGCAGATCGAGCTGCGCCTTGCGGTCGAGCGGGAAGCGCCACATCACGGCCGCCGCCGCCAGCATGACGATGGCGGGAAGCGTCACATACATCGCCATGAACAGGTTGAGCGTTTCGGGTGTGTTTTCGCCGCCGGGCGTGAATTTGATGAGGTCGAGCAGGGGATAGGTGATGCCGACCGCCAGCGCGGCGCCCACCTTGGCCGTCATGCTCAACAGGGAATAATAGAGGCCGGTGCGCCGCTGGCCGGTCTCCAGATAGTCCGTATCGATGACGTCCGCCATGATCGAACGGAGCAGGAAGGAGCCCGCGCCATAGGCGACGCCGTAGAGCGAGTTGCCGATGAAGAGCCACCAGAATTCGCCGCGCGGAAAGAACACCACGAGCGGCAGCGTCACCGCGCCATAGACCATCGCGATGGCGAGCGTCTTGTGCTTGCCCGCCATGTGGCTCAGCCGGATCCAGCCCGGAATGCCGACGAACCCGGCGATGAAATAGACGAGGAGGAGAAGGCTCGCCGATTTCGGCAGCTCCATCACATAGGCCGCGAAGAAGATATAGAGCGACCCGGTGATCGCAGGCGCGATATTCACGAGAAGATCGGCCGCCAGCACGCGCTGCAGAAGCCGGTTCTTCGCGATGATCGCCCAGGCCCGCTTCCACGGAATTTGCTGGTGCTGTGTGCTCGGGAATTCGGGCGTCAGCCACACGGCAAGGCCGATGGTGATCGGCAGCAGGACGATGATGAACCAGCCCATCGCGGCGACCTTCTCGGCGCCGCCGGCGCCCGCCTCCGATACATTTTCGATGACGGCGGGCAGGGCGAGCACGGTGAACATGCCGAAGATGAGCAGGAACTCGCGCACACCCTGGATGGTCGAACGTTCGTTGTAGTCGGCGGAGAGTTCCGCGCCCCACGACATGTGCGAAATGGTGATGAGCGTCCAGCCGATATAGAGGAAGAACATCCACCCCGCGAGATAGACCCAGGTCACTGGCGGGGTCGGCATGAAGAGCATGTAGGCCGAGACCATGAGGATCGGCGCCGACATTACGATCCAGTGCCGCCGCCGTCCCCAGCGCGTCGGATACCTGTCAGACAGCATCCCGAGCACCGGATCGGTGAACACGTCCCAGAACCGCGCCATCATGAAGACCGTGCCGACGACGGTGAGGCTCAGCCCCATGTCGTGTCCGTAGAATGGCGGCAGATAGACGACGATCGGAAGGCCCAGCGCCGATATCGGAATCGAGGGAAGCCCGAAAGCACCGATCTGAAGACGTGTCACGCGGCGTTGATTCACTCGAAGCTCCCTTGGATACGGCCATCCGCGCCATTTCGGCGCCCATGCCTTTCGGCGGGTCTGTGTCGCCCGTCGCGGCAGGTTTATTGATTATTTGTCAGTGCCGCTAAGGAAACCGATTGCGCCCCGAATGTCCATGGATTTCATGGGGTCAACGCCGGCTTTCCGCTGGGTAAACGTCCCCGCGAAGTGCTCAGGCGAAATTCTCGTCCGCGACGAAGGGATTGGTTCGCCGCTCCACGCCGAAAGTCGAAAGCGGACCGTGGCCTGGAACGAACGTCACGTCGTCGCCGAGCGGCCAGAGCCGCTCCCGGATCGAATTGACGAGGGCGCCGTGATCGCCCCTCGGAAAGTCGGTCCTGCCGATGGAGCCCTGAAAGAGAACGTCGCCGACAATGGCGAGCCGCGAGGGTTCGTGGAAGAAGACGACATGCCCCGGCGTGTGGCCCGGGCAGTGGCGCACGTCGAGGGTGAGCCCGGCGAACTCCACCTTGTCGCCGTCCTTGAGCCAGCGGTCCGGCCGGAAAGCGCCCACCGGCGGAAATCCGTATTTCGCCGCCTGTTCCGGCAGGGTCTCGATCAGGAAAAGGTCGTCCTCATGCGGTCCTTCGATCGGAACGCCGAGGTCGCGGGCGAGATCCCCGGCAGCCGCCGCGTGGTCGAGATGGCCATGCGTCAGCAGAACCTTCTCGATGGTCACGCCGATCTCCGCCGCCGCCTGCTTGATCCGTTCGAGATCGCCGCCCGGATCGCTCACGGCGCCGCGCATGGTCTCGTCGTTCCACAAAAGCGTGCAGTTCTGCTGGAACGGTGTGACGGGGAGAATGGCGGCCTTCAAGCCCATGGCGGAAACTCGTTTGCTTATGGAATGTCGCTGGGCGGAAAGGTAGGGGCTCTCCCGGCACTTGTCGACCTTGCGCACACTGGCGCCGGATCGCGGCAAACAAAAATTTCCGGATATGACTGAGATCAAGGAGTGAGGTTGCGGCATGCCGCATTCTCATCGGCATCTGGAGGCATGAGCGCCTTCATGCAGAGGAGGAACGTCATGAACATGCGGATCGCAGCGGCACGTCTCCCCGTTTCAATCGTGACCGCCATCTTGCCCTCTCAGGTCCGGGCCATGCCCGAGGCCGAACCGAAGGCGCGGGAATCGCGTGCGCCTTTTCTCGTGCCGCTCTGGGTTGCCATGGGCATCGCCGGCGGCGCGATGCTGTTGCCTTTGTATGGCCATGAAGCAGAAGTGCTTCCTGCGCTTGTTTTCCTCGTCATTTGCCCGCTTCTGGTCGCCGGCGTTCTTCTGATGGAAGACGACGTCATCGACGCCGGCTCGTGACGCGGCATGCTTCTTTGGAAACGTGCCGCATGCGGTGGAGAGACCGGAATGCTCACGATCAATCCGGAGAAGGTGTGCCACATCGTCGTGAAGGCGAGAGCCCTCGACGCCAAGGAAGAAGTCAGCGATCCATCTCCCGGATCCAATCCATCGGATGACCGGATGGTGGACGTGCTCGAGGACTTCCCCGACGATCCGACGAGGCAGAAACTGTTTGAGTTCGTGAGAAACCTCGATACGGACGAACAGATCGAACTTGTCGCTCTTTGCTGGCTTGGTCGCGCCACCTACACGCTCGACGAATGGGAGGAGGCGTTGTCGGAGGCAGGAGCCGCGCACAACGAGCGAACCGCGGAATATTTGCTCCAGCTGCCTTTGCTCGCCGACTATCTGGAGGAAGGTCTCGCCGCGTTTGGCGAAAGCTGCGAAAAATTCGAAAGCCGCAATCTCTGAATTCCGTCGCGTCGGCTTAAGGGAGCTGCAAGTCCCGCATCGGGACCGCATTCCGGCCTGCGCCTTGACTTGTATTCACACTGGTCCGAGTGTTATTTTCCACCTCGATAACATCATTTCGGGATGGGGATGGAAAAGTACCAGAACCTGCCATTCGGCGAAGCAGAGAACGCGGTGCTTTTTCGTCTGCTCGTATCGACAGCCGTTGACGGTATCCTGGTAATCGACGAAGCCGGAACGGTGCGGCTCTTCAACGAAGCATGCGAACGGCTTTTCGGTTATGGGCCTGCCGAGGTTCTGGGCCGCAACGTCAGCATGCTCATGCCGTCGCCCTACCGCCAGGAGCATGACGGCTATCTGAAAAACTATCGCACGACCGGCGAGCGCAAGATCATCGGCATCGGCCGCGAGGTGATGGCGCAGCGGAAGGACGGTTCCGTATTTCCCATTTATCTTTCCGTCGGCGAAGGCATGTTCGGCGATATGCCGCTTTTCGTGGGCATCGTTCACGACATCAGCGCGCGCCAGTCGGCCTACCTCAAGCTTCAGGAACTGCAATCGGAGTTGATGCATGTGTCGCGCCTCAACGAGATGGGACACATGTCGTCAGCGCTTGCGCATGAGTTGAACCAGCCCCTCGCCGCCATCATGAATTATCTGCGCGCGGCGCAGCGAACGGTGGGTGCTGTGGAAGACGCCTCTGTCGTCCGCGCGCGGGAGATGATGGAGAAGGCTCTCGAGCAGACGAGCAGGGCCGGGCAAATCATCAAGAGGCTGCGCGAATTCACCGAAAAGCGGGATACCAGCAGGACGGTCGAATCCCTGAACCGGGTGATCGAGGAAGCAATCGAACTGGCGTTTGTCGGAGCGGCGGTGCTCGACGTCAAGGTACAGAAGTCGTTCGCGGCGGATCTCCCGGACATATTCATCGACAGGATCCAGATTCAACAGGTCGTTCTCAATCTCGTTCGCAATGCCGTCGAAGCCATGGAGGAAGTATCGATCCGTAGACTGACGGTTGTAACGCGAATGAACGGGGAAGGGCACGTTCAGGCCAGTTTTCTGGACACCGGGCCCGGCATGCCCGATGAAGTGATCCGGCGCCTGTTCGAGGCTTTCGTGACCACCAAGGAAAACGGAATGGGCATAGGCCTCTCCATATGCCGCTCCATCATTGAAGCGCATGGCGGCCGCCTCTGGATGGAGCCTGCACCCGGCGGCGGCACGGAGTTCCACTTTTCATTGCCCCCGCAGCAGTTCTCAAGCCTGTGAGTCCGATGGAGAAGATTTTCGTCATAGACGACGACCATGCCGTTCGGTCATCGCTCTGCGCCTTGCTGGAAGCCGCCGGCTTCGGCGTTGCGGCTTTTGCCTCTGCGGTCGCCTTCCTCGGAAGCTATTCGGCGGATATGGCGGGATGCATTGTCGCCGACATTCGCATGCCGGAAATGGACGGTCTCGAACTGCAGCAGGAACTGGTGCGCCGCCGGGCCCGCCTTCCGCTCATCGCCATGACCGGGCATGGCGATGTGCCGCTTGCTGTGCGGGCCATGAAGGAAGGCGCGGTCGACTTCATCGAGAAGCCGTTCGACGCGGACGACCTGCTGGCCGCCATCGAGCGGGCGCTGGAGATATCGCGGAGCCGTCCGGCGGGCGCGCCCGGCCAGCACGCCCTCGCGCTGGTGGAAAGCCTGACGTCGCGGGAGCGCCAGGTCCTCGAACATCTCGTCGCCGGTCACCCGAACAAGGTCATCGCCTACGAACTCGATATCTCGCCAAGGACGGTCGAGGTCCACCGGGCCAATTTGATGGAGAAACTGAAGGTCAGGAGCCTGCCCGAGGTCGTGAGGATCGCGCTCGCGGCAGGCGTCGTCCCCGCGGAGAAAAAGATAGGTTAGGTCGACCTCGTAAAACTACGGATACATTGGCGGTGGGACCGCTGCTACCTTCCGCCTGCGGCGCAACGCAGGCCGCGAAGGTATTGTGAAATGCAGCTGTCGCCGTCAAGTTCGCCAACCATCTACGTCGTCGATGATGATGATGCCGTGCGTGAATCCGTGCGGTTTCTTCTCGAATCCGTCGGCATGACGGTGCGCGACTACGCGGATGCCCAGGCGTTCATCGATGCCGAGAAGCCCGCGCGCCACCTGCAGGGCAGGAATTGCTGTCTTCTCCTGGACCTCCACATGCCTGGCATGAGCGGAGCCGATCTCCTCGAACATTTGCAGGCGTCGGGCATTCCCATTCCCGCCATCGTTCTGACCGGCCGGTCGAGCGTTTCCCTGCGCGAGCGTGTGGAGCGTGCCGGCGCGCTCGCGCTTTTGGAGAAGCCTGCGGAAGAGAGCGATCTCTCGCGTGAAATCGCGCGCGCGCTCGCTATTGCTTCGGGCGACTGACGCAGGACCGTTGCATCCATTTGCGACGAAACAGGGTCCTCTACGGGTTATTCCTGAATACTGGCAAACCGTCCCCCGTGGCATCGTTTCTTCGTTCCGTCGAACCGGCGTCTTTTCAGCCGGCTCACATGAAGGGGTAACTCATGTCCATCAGCACGAAAAGCTTCCATCCCGCAACGTCCAGTCGCGTGCCGGATATGGGGGGACTCGTCGCATTTCTCGGGACGAACGGGTTTTCCGGTGATGTGGAAGAACGGGATGAGGGCAGGGTGTCCGGCTTCCCTACGGCGGGCTCGATGCTCGAGTTCGAAAGAAACCAGGCCATTTTCTCCGACGGTGAACCGGCAGGCTCCTTTTACAAGGTCACGAGCGGGGCGGTGCGACTGTGCAAGCTCTTCGCCGATGGCCGCCGGCAGATCGCGGGCTTCTGCTTTCCCGGCGAATATTTTGGGCTTGCCTGTCAGGGCAAAGAATATGCGCTGACCGCCGAGGCGATGATCGACACTGCGGTCGTGCGCTTCCCGCATAGCTGCCTCGCGGATCTCGACCGGAGTTCGGCCGAATTTCGTTCGCATCTCGTGGCACTGCTTTGCGGCGAGCTGTCGCTCGCCCAGAACCACCTTCTGATGCTCGGCCGCCAGACGGTGAAGGAACGCGTCGCATCCTTCCTGCTGATGATGCTCGACCGGCGCGGCCGCGACCGCAGGGATAGCGTCATGATCGACCTCCACATGGGACGTCAGGACATCGCCGACTATCTCGGACTGACGATCGAAACGGTTTGCCGGACGATCAGCGATCTCAAGCGCGCGGGCATCCTCGGCGTTCCCGGACCGCGCGAAATCGTCGTGAAGAATATCCGCCTGCTGCAGGACACCGCCAACGGCGAATCCTGAACGGCCGCTCAGCGCGGAAACATCGCCCTGAAAAGCCATTCGGCTTGGGCGACGAGACGTTCGGTCGTGTAGGTCTGCGGATCGGTGAGCCGCAGATGCACGAACTGCTCCGAGACGGCGAGCAGCATCCGCACGGCCAGCTCCTTGTCCGGGTTCGCAAGACGCGATGCCTCGAAGCCTTCCTTTTCAAGTCCGGCGGCAAGATGCTCTTCCGTCATCTGCCTGGCCTGGTCGAGCCGTTCATAGAGTTCGGGCGGCCCGCCCTGGCTCGGCATCGACAGCATGCGCCAGGTAGCGGGCGAGGCGTCCACCGCCTCCAGCACGCCCGCAACGCCCGCCGCATAGCGTGACTGGCCCTTGGCCGGAACGCGCTCGCTGGCCTTGAGGAAATCGCTGGCCGCCTTCTTGAACTCGCGATCCACCATGGCGAGCAGCAGGCCCGAGAGATTGCCGAACAGCTGATAGATGACGGTACGGCTTATGCCGCAGACTTCGGCAACGCGGTCCAGCGTGACCGCGTGGAAGCCCTCGCTGTCCGCGATATCCCGCGTGGCGTCGATGATTTGCTCGCGCCGCATTTCAAGGCTCATGCGGCGGCGAGGTGCTCCGGTTTTCGTCTTGGCCGTTCGATTCATGCTTGATCCCGTCACCGGTCGCGATATAACTTACAAACTCTAAGTTATAAATTGTAAGTTATGGAGAGGGCGATGGAAAGTCTCGAAGCATTGCAGGCGAGGGTGTTTGCGCAGCGGGACAAGCTGCCCGCCATGTATGGCGGGGTGGACTTCTCGATCACGCCCGAACGTTTCGCCGGCGGCCTCGACGACAACTGCATGCAGCTCAACGAAGGCGACCGCGAAGCGAGAAAGCGTCTCCTCTCCAATCCCGAAACGGTCGCCCGTGCGCGCGCCTATACGATGCTGGGCGACGCCACCGCGGATGCCTATGCCGCGCTGATGCCGCAATATGGCTTCCGTCCGCTTGTCGCCATGCTGACCGAGGCTTGCGACAAGGGCGTTGAGAACGTGAAGGACGCGCCGCCGGAGCTCGTCGCTTTCATCCGCGAAATGGAAGCAACGCCGGACTGGATCGACATGAGCCTGATCGAGGAGGGCGCTCGGGTGAGCCGCAACCCGACGGCCAATCTGGCGCCTTTCGTGGTGCGTGGCGCCTTCGTGGCGACCTTCCTCAACAAATATTCCGCGCTTCCCATGGCGCTCACCGGCACACTCTCCCATGAGACGGCCGTCCGGCGCATCAAGGAGACGGCGAGCTTCTTCACCACGACTTCGCTGCCCGGCGCGCTCAATCGCTTCGGCACGGGCTTCAAGGCCGCCGCCATGGTGCGGCTCATGCATTCCATGGTGCGCTTCAATGTCCTGCGCAGCAGCCGCTCCTGGGACGTCCAGACATTCGGCATTCCGGTACCGCAGGTCGATCAGATGCCGGCCGGGACGATCGCGGTCTTCCTGCTCGCCTTCAAGATGATCCGCGAAGGGCGGACGGAGTTCACGCCCGCCGAACGCGCCTTCGTCGAATTCAATCGCTATCGCTGCTGGCTTCTCGGCCTTCCCGAAGACCTGCTGCCCACGACGCCGCAAGGCATCTATGACGCGATGGTGGTCTATTCGGGCACCTTGCGCGACGGCTATGACGACGCGACATGCGGCGCCCTGGTACGCGCCACCATGGCGGCTTATTTCCCGTCGGACCGCTCGCTCAAGAGCCGGGTGTTCAACGCGCTCGAGCGGATTTTCGCGCGCGTCTATTTCAACCGCGCATTCCTGCGAGGCGACAAGACGGGCAAGGCAAAGCTCATGGGCGTCGAACTGCGGCCCTATGACCTGCCGGTCTTCATCGCGCTCGGGCTCTTCGTCTTCGGTCGCGAAAAGCTGTATTCGCTCGCGCTGGCCATTCCCGCCTTGCGAGACGCGGTGGACCGTCGCCTCATCGCCAGGATCGACAGGCTGCTGATCGAATATGGCCATGCCGAATACACCACCGACGCCGCGAAATACGCCGACCGGACGGTCGCCGCCCACGCGCATGGCAGGGCCAACGCCGCCTGAAGGCGCACGGGCCCAAGCACAAACTCGCGCGGCGGCGCAATCGGTGCTGAAGCGGCGCTAGGGCAGAATGTAGATAGAGCCGGGGCAATCCCGGCCCTTTTTTCTATCGGGCTCGACACATTCCTGAGCCGCGCGCTAAATGGGGCCATGCCGAAACGCCCTTGGGAACCAGCTCCGCCGCACGCGACGCTGATACAAATCAGCAATGCCCCGGGCTGGTTTCGCGTCTACTGTGAGAAGATCGGCTGCGGGCATCGTTCGGCTGTGCCAATTGCGCCCCTTTATCATCCGGGGGGTCCGGAAACGCCCGGCGACGTGCTGCGGCGTTCTCTGAAATGCACAAAATGCGGGACGAAAGGCGCGTCTATCAAGCGTCCCGGCTATCTCGACAATTCCGGCTTGCCGGAGCCGTTTTCGGTCGATGAGCTGTCGAAAGAATAGGGGGACACGGTGAGAAGGGTTGCGCTTGGAATATCGGTGGGAATTGCTCTTTTGGTTGGCGCAAGCAGCGAAGCATCGGAGAAAGGGCGATGGATTACAGGGAACAAGTTCATTGAACTGGACGACATATTATTTCAGACGATCATCGCTACGAGCGTTCTAGAGGGCTACGAGGTTGGAATAGCTTCGGCGGCGGGGCCAGAATCGGACAGCCTCAATCGACTGGAAGCGTGCGTTGACGGATGGACTGCGGCCCAGATACGCGCGGTTGTATTAAAGTATCTCGAAGACAAGCCCAGCATCGGCATTTGACTATGGGGGTCATCGTCCCGGCTGCTGTGTTGCAGGCGTGTGGGCGGTAAAGCGTTCTAGCTCTGACGTGAGCCCCTGAACTTCCTCCAGATTTGAGTAGAGTCCGTCAATTG
>NZ_BTVP01000037.1:0-33021 GCF_045863935.1 Parvibaculum sp.
AAACAGGGAATCATCAATCAACGCCAGCCGCTACCCTCTTTTGCAGAGGAATCCCCTGTGGAGGGTGGTCCCGACGACTACAGCAGAAATTGCAGCTACCGCACCTGACCGCCATCGACCACCAGCACCTCGCCGGTGATGAAGCTGGCGCGGGGGCTGGCGAGGAAGGTCGCGGCGTCGGCGATTTCCTCGACTGTGCCGAAACGGCGGAGCGCGACCTCGCGCTTGATCCAGCGGTCCCAGGCTTCCGGGCGCTCCTTCGTGTTCCTGTCCCAGACGCCGCCTTCGAAGAGAATGTTGCCGGGCGCGATGGCGTTGACGCGCAGACCCTCTTTCCCGACGAATTTCGCGAGCTGGCGCGTCAGGTGGTTGATGCCCGCCTTCGAGGCCGCATAGGTGAGCGAGGTGCCCATGGCATCGACGCCCGCGACGGAGGAAATGAGGATGAGGCTTGCATGTTCGCGGGTCTCGCGCGGACGCTTGAGGATGCGGCGCGCGGCCTCGCGGGCGAGATAGACCGAGCCGAAGAGGTTCTGCTTCATGTCGGCGTCCCAGTCCTCGTCCGAGACATCGAAGCCCAAGGGCGCGCGCGACAGGCCGACATTCGCGACCGCGCAGTGAAGGGGTCCGAGCTTTGCCTCCGCCGCATCGAGCGCGGCGGCGATCTCGGCCGATGCCGTCATGTCGCCCGCGACGGTGAAGAGGTTTTCCGGCTTCGCGCCTTCGGCGATGAGCGCTTCACGCGCCGCGTCGAGCGCCTCGACCCCGCGCGCGGCGAGCGCGACTTTCGCGCCCTCGGCGGCGAAGGCACGCGCCATGCCGAGGCCGATACCCCGGCTCGCGCCGGCGATGAAAACATGCCTGCCCGTCAGTTCGAGATTCATGGGAGCCCTCCTCCATTTCATGTTTGCGCAAAGGGTAGCGGCGCGCGCTCAACATGCAAGAGACGCAGCGTCAGGCTGGGGCCGAGGGACTTCCATTGCGGGGGGTCCGGGGGCTGATAGACTTTCCGGCAAGAAAAATCCGGGAGGAGGATCGCCATGGACTACAGCCAGATCAAGACCGAAAAGCGCGGCAACATCCTGCTGATGACGCTCAACCGGCCGGACAGGCTGAACGCCTGGACGCCGAAGATGGCCGAGGAGCAGGCGGATGCCATCCAGCGCGCCAATGACGATCCCGATATCGGCGCCATCGTGATGACCGGCGAGGGGCGCGGCTTCTGCGCCGGGGCCGATATCAGCGACACGTTCAAGACGCGGCTCGACGGCAAAGACCCCGGCAACGATACGGCAGGCGGGAGCGGCGGTATGCCGGCGGGCGTCGACTGGATCGAGCTTGTGCGTTCGTCGAAGCCGATGATCGCGGCGGTGAACGGGCCGGCGGTCGGCATCGGCGTCACCATGATACTGCCCTTCGACGTAATCGTGGCGGCGGAGGAAGCGAAGTTCGGCATGGTGTTCGTCAAGATGGGCATCGTGCCGGAACTGGCCTCGTCGCATTTCCTGGTGAGCCGCATGGGCTGGGGCCATGCGAACGAGATGATGCTTTCGGGGCGGCTCTACGGCGCGGCGGAAGCGCGCGAGAAGGGGCTCTGCGAATATGTGGTTCCCGGCGACAAACTGCTCGACAAGGCATTCAGCATTGCCGCGCAGATTGCGGAGAACCCGTCGCGGCAACTGCGCATGACGAAGGAGCTGCTCACGCAGAATGCCTGCACAACGGACCTGACGGCGGCGCAGAAGCGCGAGACCGACGCGCTGAAAATCTGCTGGACGACGCCCGAGCATCATGAGGCGGTGGACGCCTTCCTCAACAAGCGCAAGCCCGACTTCAAGAAGGCGGCCCGGAACGCGGCGGAGTGAGCTCCATGAGCGCGCGGTACGAGGTGGGACGCATTCCCTTTCATCTGCACTGGCAGGAGAGTTCCCCGTTCAAGGAGACTTACGCGGGCGCACTCGACACCATTGTGGTCGAAGGGCAATACCTGAAGCCGAAGGGCGCGGCCTCGAAGACCATATTGATCTTCATGCATCCGACGGGGACGATGAACCTGCTGCCTATGCCGAATGCACTGGCGGCGGCGGGGATTCCCTGTCTCACCTGCGCGAGCCGCTATCCGCACAATGACAGCGCGCTGATCATGGAGAAGGTGCTGCTCGATCTCGGGCATTACGTGCGCTACGCCAAGGAGAAGCTCGGCTACGAGAAGGTGGTGATGGCGGGATGGTCCGGCGGCGGATCGCTGTCGATGTTCTACCAGTCACAGGCCGAGAAGCCGACGATCACGGCGACGCCCTGGGGCGACCCTGTGGACGTTGCGGGGGCGGGGCTCATTCCCGCCGACGCCGTGCTGCAGCTTGCGGCGCATGTGAGCCGCGCGATCACGCTGACCGAATGGCTCGACCCGTCGATCCGCAACGAACTCGATCCGGACGACCGGGATGTGGAACTCGATCTTTACGACCCGAAGAACCCGAACCAGCCGCCCTATACGGACGAATATCTGCAACGCTTCCGCGCCGCGCAGATTGCGCGTTCGGGCCGCATCGACGCGTGGGTACGCGGCACGCTGGAGCGCCTCAAGCGGGAGGGGCGCCCCAATGAAGAGCGGGCCTTCGTGGTCCACGGGACGATGGTGGACCCGCGCTGGCTCGACCTTTCGATCGACCCGAACGACCGGAAAGGCCCCAACTGGTGCTTCATGGGCGAGCCGAAAATCGTCAACATGATGCCGGCGGGGCTGGCGCGTTACTGCTCGCTCAGGGCCTGGCTGTCGCAATGGTCCTACCGGGAGAGCCGCGCCAACGGGCCGAAATGCGCGGGCGATATTTCCGTGCCGGTCCTTGTGATCGAGAACAGCGCGGATGACGGCTGTACGCCGAGCCATGCGGCACGCATCTATGCAGGCGTGCAACATGACGACAAGGAACTTCATGTCGTGAAGGGCGCGACGCATTATTATATTGGCCAGCCGGACAAGATGGCCGAAGCTGTCGCAATCGTTGCCGGGTGGCTCAAGAAGAAAAAACTGCTGGATTGACCTTCATGAAAACTGTTGTGCGTGAGACGCCGGCGCGGCGAAGCCTGCCGCGGCCGGATGGGGCGATTTCGTATCTCGAATGGGGTGACGACGATCCGGGGAAGACGCCGATCCATTTCGCCCACGCCAACGGCTTCAACGGCATGACCTATGCGCCGCTGCTTTCAACGCTGGCCGACGAATTCCATGTGCGCGCCTGGGATGCGCGCGGGCACGGGGAAACAACGCTGCCAGCCGACCCCGCGAAACATCGCAACTGGTACGTCTATCGCGACGACCTGATAGCCATGGCGGAGGACTTCGCCAAGACAACGGGGAGGAAGATCATTCTCGCCGGGCATTCGATGGGCGGCGCGGCGAGCGTCATGGCGGCGGCGGCGCGCCCCGACCTCGTGCGCGGGCTCGTGCTGATCGACCCGGTCATGATACCTTCCAGCGCACGCGCCATCATGAGGATTTCACGGCTCATCGGCATGGGCGGCAATCCGCTTGCCGACGGGGCCGAGAAGCGGCGTGCCATTTTCCCGGACCGGCAAACGATGGTGGAGCGCTATACGGGACGTGGCGCCTTCCGCACCTGGCCGCGCGACTTCGTGGAAGACTATGTGACGGGCGGCACGAAGGTGCTGGAGGACGGACAGGTGGAGCTTCTCTGCGCGCCCGCATGGGAGGCCGCGAATTTCCGCGCGCAGGGACACAACATCGCCAAATCCGTGCGCAACCTGCATGTGCCCTTCGCGCTGCTTCACGCCGAGCACGGATCAACCTGCCGGCCGCCCTTCCCGATGCTTCTGAAGCGGCGCGACCCGAAGGCGCATGTCGCGCAGGTGCCGGGCTCGACGCATTTCCTGCCGATGGAATTTCCCAAGCTCGTGGCGGAGGAAATCCGCGCGTTCAGAGACCGGCTGGAAGCGGAGGAGCGGTAGGGCCCTTCCGGTTTGCGCTCAGGCCGTCAGCGCCTGACGCGCTGCGCTTGCGAGGAAGTTCGACCTCGTCATGCCGCGTTCCTTCGCGGCTTCATCGATCGCTTCCAGCAGACCGGGGTCGAGCGAGATGTTCACGCGCTTCGAGATACCCCGATCTTCGATCAACGGCACGAGCGTCAGAAAGGCACCTTCGCGGTCTTCCGTCAGCGCCGGGTCGGCAACGATCTCGTCGAGTTCGCGCGGCGCCGGAATCGGTTCCTTGTCATCGCGCATTCCCTCGACATGAAAGGCAAGCGCGTTCGCCGCATCGGCAAGCGCCTCGCTCAACGTGCCGCCTGCGGCAATGCAACCCGGAAAGTCCGGAAAGCTGACGCCGTAGCCCGTGTCTTCTTCCTTGTGAACCATCGCGACGTAACGCATCGCTCTTCTCCTTAAAGCCAACCCGCCTGCCTGTAGATCGAGCGGACCGTGCCGACGGGAATGTCCTTGTTGGGGTGCGGGATCGTGACCCGGCCCTTTTTCTCCGGATGCTTGAACTGGTGGTGGTCTCCGCGCGTCGCCACCAGTTCCCAGCCGTCCTGCCGGAGCATCTGGATCAGTTTGCGGCTGTTTCGCTCCATGTGTCTCCGGTGTGTTTATATATACACAAAGCTATTACAGGACTCAAGGTGTGGTATGTAAATATATACACACTTACTTTACTGGCCCGTAGCTCTTGAGCAGGCTGGCGCCGATGCGTTCGTTCATCATTTCGGTGCTGCCGTCGGTATAGGCGGCGAGTTTGGCGCAGGCGACGTGGCGGTGGAGGCCGTGTTCCTCGCGCAGTCCGTTCGCGCCCATGGCCTGGATGCAATCGGCGAGGCGCGGGAGCGTTACCCTTCCCGCAAACTTCTTGGCATGGGCGGCGGCCATGACCGCATCTTCCTCGCGGTCGATGAGGCCTCCGGCATGGGCGACGAGGCCGCGAAGCGCCTCGAGATCGTTTGCGACATCGCCGAGCGACCAGTTGAGGCCCTGGTGTTCGAGAAGGGATTTGCCGAAGGCCTCGCGTCCCGCCGCATAGCCGAGCGCCGTTTCGAGGGCGGAGGCGAGAAGCCCCGCGCACATGGCGGCGACATAGACGCGGGCGCCGTTCACGCCCTTCATGGCAAGTTTGAAGGCCTCGCCGGGCGGGGCGAGCATGTCGTCGTCGGGCGCGAAATAATCCCGGAGGGCAAAGCCGCCCGCGCCGATCGCATGGCCGCCCATGAGCGCGTATGCCTCGCCGCGCGCGAAGCCTTCGCGGCGGGCGTCGACCAGGAAGCAGGCAATGCCGCGCCAGCCCGCCGAGGCATCCGTCTGCACATAGGTGATGAAGAGATCGGCGATGCCGGCATTGGTGATCCAGCCCTTCTCGCCATTGAGACGCCAGCCGCCTTCCACCTTCTCCGCGCTTGTGCGGATGGAGGAAAAATCGCTGCCCGCGCCCGGCTCGCTCAATGCGGTGGCGCCGAAAAGCGCGCCCGACATGAGCGCCGGGACATGGCTTTCGCGGTGACGCGCCGACGGCGAGACGGCAAGACGCGCGGCGACGTTCTGCGTGTTCACGAGGGAAAAGGCGAAGGCCATGTCGGCGCGGGACATCTCCTCGCAGAGAGCGAGCTTCACGAGATAGCGGTGGCCGAGACCGCCCCGCTCCTTCGACGTTTCGAGACGGAGAAGGCCGAGTGCGGCGGCTTCGCGCAACGCCTCGACCGGTTGGCGGCGGGCGCGCTCCCACTCATTCGCGTGTTGCGCGACCGTCTTCGCCGTGAAGGCGGCAGCGCCGTCGAGGAAGGCCGCTTCCTCCGCCGTCAACGCGCTTCTCAGAAATTCCCTCATACCTACCGCTCTCCCTTTTGTCAGAGACTATATGAAGGGTTCCCTCCCCCAATTGTCACGACTCATTTCATTCCCGCCGCCCACGTCTTTGCCGCAAGTTCAGGACAAAGAAAGACGTGGATGGCCCGGACAAGCCGGGCCATGACGACTTTTAAAACAGATTGTCAGACGCCAAGTCCCTCGATCACCAGCGATTCAAGATTGGTGCGCATCTCTTCGGGAATCGGGATCGCCTTGCGCGTGGTGAGATCGAGCGCGATGGCGACGGCCTCGGCGGTCGCCACCGCTTCGCCGGTTTCGAGATCGAAGAGCCAGTGGCACCAGGTGTAGGTCTTGGGGCCGACATTCTTCAGCCCGCTGCGGAGCGTCAGGATATCGCCCATGCGCGGATAGCGCCGGTAGACGAAACGATATTCGAGGGCGGCGCCGCCGACCGACGGCGTTTTCGAGCGGTCGGTGCCGTTGGTCTGCGCCAGCAGGTTCGGGATGCCGTCGGAGACGATGCCCATGAAATGGCGAACGGAGAGAAAACCCTGCGCGTCGCAGAGCTGCGGCGCGATGTCGCCCTGCCAGGTTCGGACCATGCCCATCGCATCCGCTTCCTTCAGCTTTGGCGCGGGGCGCGGGTCGTAGAGTTCGAGGCCGCGCGGGGCGCCATGCGCCGGGCGCTCGACGAGCAAAGCCTTCGCGGCGGCCTTTGCCTTTGCGGGAAGCGGCTTCACCTCGCGCGTCTCGTCGTCCACCCATTGCACTTCGGCATTGAAGGTGGCGGCGGGTTCGCCCGAAACGGTGCTGACCATTTCCTCATAGACGGAGAGGCCGAAATCGCGGACTTCAAGGACGCCCGCGCGAATGAAGAAAGGCGCGCCGGGGCGCTGCTCGCGCAGGAAGCGGACGTGATGGTCGCTGACCTGAAGACGCGCGCCCTCGCCACGCGAAACACGCGGGCCGAGCCCGAGCGCGAGACCGAAAGCGGCGAGGCCCTGGCCCGCCTTCTCGACATAGAACTGCACGTTCATGTGGCCCATCTGGTCGCTTTCCCAGGTCTGGACGCTGGAGCGCGCGACTTCGATCATCTCACTCATTTTCTTCTTCCGTTTTCTTCAAGTGACGTATTCAGGAATTTCAAAGACGGGCAGCAATCGGCTCCGGCAGGGGCACGGCCTTGCGGCTTGCCTTGTCGAAGAGGAGCGCCGCGCCTTCCGCCGCGCAGGCGGGCTCGCCGGTGTCGCCGCTGAAAAGCCAGTGCCGGTAGCGAACCGTCTTGCCTTCGCCCGGCAGGATGGCCGTGCGCACGAAGAGCGTTTCGCCCGCGCGCAGTTCGCGCAGATAGACGAGGCGCATTTCGACCGTCGCGGTGGCGAGGCCGCGCGCGGCCTGCTCGTGACGGCCGAGGCCGGCATGGGCCCACATATGGCCTTGCGCATCCGAGAAGCGCGCCATGAAGAAGCGCGCATTCATGTGATTGTTGGTGTCGCATTCCCAGGTGTTGACGACGGAGCGGTTGGTCTCCGCCATGCCGAGCTCGTCGGCGCGGGCGAGCGAGATATCGCGCTCCACCGCGTCTCGCGGGATCGAGCGGGGTTCGGCTTCCGGCGGGAGGCCGGTGCGCATCTCCTCGGTGCGGACACGCACGGCATCAGGCCAGGGCGCGAGGCGGCGCGTTTCGAGATCGAGGCAGCCGGTGTCGACGACATAGGTTGCGGCGAGCCTGTCGTCCAGCGCCTCGCGCATCTCCTGATAGATGCGCATGCTCTTGTCGCGGATCTCGACAATACCGGAGCGGATCACCACAAGGTCGCTCGCGCGCAATTCGCGGTGGAAGCGGATGTGGTGTTCGAGGGCGACATAGCCGAGGCCGGATGCCGCCTGATCGAGCGCGGCATGGCCGAGCGCGACACGCAGATTGTAGGAACTGTCGGAACTCTTCGAGATGTAATGCTGGATGTTCATGTGGCCCATCTCGTCGCATTCCTGCAACGAGACGTAGCCGCGATAGGTGTCGATCATGCCGCTCATGCGAGCGCCCTCACGTGGGGCATGAGGCTTTCGCGTTCCTCATCCGTGAAGGCGACGGATTTGCGCGCATCGAGATCGAGCATGATGGCAATGACCTCGCCCGTGGCGACGGCCTCGCCGGTTTCGGCATAGAACATGTAATGGACGAAGGTAAGCGTCCGGCCCTCGACGCGCGTGAGCGTGCTTTTTGCGACCAGCATGGTGCCGGAGCGGACCTCGCGGAGATAGTTCAGGCGAAGTTCGAGGACGACCGTGCCGCGGCGCCTTTCCAGCATGCTGCGCTTGTCGAAACCGATCGCCTGCCAGAGATGGCCCGCGCCATCGGAAAAGCGCGCCATGTAGAAACGCGAATTCATGTGGCCGAAATCGTCGCATTCCCACGGCATGACGGCGCCGCGATAGATCTCGATGAAATCCGTTGCGTCTTCGAGGCGCTTGGCGGGCAGGCGCGTTTCGCGGGGAACGCTGCGCGGCTCGGCATGAGGCGGGAGCGGGCCGGCGAAGGGCGCGGCGGCGGCGCGCGCTTCTTCGGGCCAGGGAATGAGTTTTCTGCTTTCGAGATCGAAATGGCCGGACAGCGCAACGACCGTGGCGGAGGTTTCGCCGGAGGCCGAATTGAAAAGCTCGTGGAAGCTCACCATCGTCCTGTCGCGCAGTTCCACCGGGCGCGAGCGCATGTGCATGATGTCGCCCGCGCGGAGCTCGCGGTGGAAACGGATATGCTCCTCCAGCGCGACCATGGCCCGGCCCTCGGCGCGGACGCGCGAGGGCGAGAGGCCAAGCGCGTGACGAAGATAGAAGGCGGCGTCCGACGCGCGGGCAACATAGAACTGCACGTTCATGTGGCCGACCTCATCGCACTCCCATGTGTTCACGCTGCCGCGAAACGTATCGAGAAACTCTGTCATTTGACTTTGAAAAACTTCAATGGCGGGTGCCGCAGCATAGGGGCGAGCGGGCGGCTTGTCATGCCTCGGGGAGCCCGGCGAGACGGTGCGCGAGGAGGCCTTCGGCGCTGTAGCCGAGCGGGGCGAGGCGGCCCGCACCTTCGAGGACGCGCAAGCCGATCAAGAGGGCGGCGAGGCAGAGGATTTCGCGGTGCGCGGCTTCCCCTTCGAGGCCTGTTGCCGCACGGAGCGGCCCGCCCAATGTTTCGAGAATGGCGATGAGGCGGCCCGTGACGGCGCGGTCGAGATCGGCGGGAAGCGCTTGCGCCGACATGAGGCGGCCCGCGAGGCGGACATGGGGGGCGTTGCCCGCCGTCGCCTTCAGCGCCTCCCTTGCCGCAGCTTCGAGCGCGGCGGCAGGTGACGCCTTATTTTCCTGGGCCCTTTCCGCGGCCTCGCGCATGCGGCGCGCGAGATGGCCGAGCTCTTCGGCGGTGAGCGCGATGGCGAGTTCATCAATGCCTGAGAAGTAGGAGTAGACGGCGCCCGGCGCGTATCCCGCCTCGGCGGCGACGGCGCGCATGGTGAGCGCCTCGGGCCCGCCTTCGTCGCAGACACGACGGGCGGCGGCGAGGATCGATTTGCGCTTCATGTCGCGCAGGTCCTCGCGGCGTTTTTCGGCGGCGCCTGCCATCAGAACTTGTAGGTCGAGCGGGAGACGCCTTCGGCGATGGGCGCGCCGCCGTCGCGCTCCTTCACGGCCTGCTGGAAGCCGACCCTCTCCGCACGTTCCTTGAACCAGACGCCTTCGGGCGAATGGCGGGTGATGCCGTCGAAGAGGGTGGCGAACATCTGCGTCGTCTGGAGGCCCATATTCTCGTAGGCTTGGTTGACGAGGAGCTTCTGCATCATGAGCTGGTTGCGCGGGACGCCCGCCATACGCTCCGCAAGCGCCTCGACGCGGGCATCGAGTTCCGCCTCCGGTACGGCTTCGAGGACGAGGCCCATTTCGGCGGCCTCCTTTCCACTGACGAGATCGCCGGTAAAGAGCATGCGCTTCGCGCGCTCGGGCCCGAGGCGATAGACCCACATGGCGGTGGTGGGGCAGCCCCAGACGCGGGCCGGCGGATAGCCGATCTTCGCGTCATCCGCCATCACCACCATGTCGCAGCAGAGCGCGATGTCGGAGCCGCCCGCGACGGCAAAGCCACGGACCTTGGCGATGGTCGGCTTATGGGAACGCCAGAGGGACATGAAGTCCTTCGTGTTCGCGAACATCATGTTGAAATCGACCATGGGGTCCCAGGGGCGCGGGTCGCCCGCCGGGACGCCTGTGCCCCGATTTCCCGCAGGGGCCTCGGCGAAATCCTTGAGGTCGTAGCCCGCGCAGAAGGCGCGGCCCGCGCCTGTGAGCACGATGACATGGACGCCGTCGTCCTCGTTCGCCATGTCGACGGCCTTCGCGATTTCGCGCGGCATGCCCGACGCGATGGCGTTCAAGCGGTCCGGCCGGTTGAGCGTGATGGTGGCGACGCGGCCCTGCTGCTCATAGACGATGTGCTCGAAGGACATGGATTTCTCCCGGATTTGCGCAGTTTATTGAACATATATCAAATTATTGAACATTGTTCAATTTTTAGGTAAAAAACAGGCGGCGCGGTGGATGCCGAGCCGCCCGTGTGGACCCCGGCTTCCGCCGGGGTGACACCTGAAATTAGTGGGGCTAAGCCACCACTCTGGCCAGGAATTCGTCGGCGCGCTTGTTGGCGGCGGCGGCGATTTCGCCGGGGAAGGCGACGAAGCCATGGGCACCGCCCGGATAGACGGCGAGTTCCGCCTCGTTGCCGGCCGCGATCCAGCGCGAATACATGAAGAGACTGTCATCGATCAGCGCATCGCGCGTGCCGATGGTGAAGAGCGCCGGCGGCATGTCGTGGAGACGGGCATAGAGCGGCGAGACATCCGGGTCACGGCGATCGACATGAGGCGGCATGAAGGCATCGCCGAATTTCTCGATGTCGATGGTGCGGAGGATGAGGCGCTCGTCGCCGAAGGCCTTCTGGCTCGGCGTCATCGACATGTCGAAAGCGCCGAAGACGAGGTTCGCGCCCTTGAAGCCCGTATAGCCGTGGCGGTCGCGCATGCGCAGGATGGTGACGGCGGATAGATGGCCGCCCGCCGACTCGCCGCCGATGGTGAGCGCGTCGGTGCCGAATTCCGACTTCGCGTTTTTCGCAAGCCAGATGGCGGCGGCCTCGCAATCGTCCGGTCCGGCGGGATAAGGATTTTCAGGGGCGAGACGGTATTCGACGCTGACACAGGCAAGACCCGCCCTGTCGGCGATGCGCTCCAGCATCGGGTCCTGCTGGTCGGCGCCGCCGAGCGTCCAGCCGCCGCCGTGAATGTGAAGATAGACGCCTTTCGGGCTCGTTTCCGGCGCGACGATGCGGAGCTTCACCTTGCAGCCCTTGCCGTCGATCTCGATTTCGCGGGCGCGCGGCGATTTCGGCGCGAGGGGGAAAGCGCCCTCGCCTCTTGCGCGCTGCTCGCGGAAGGTCGCCACGCCGATCTCCCACCATTCGGGCAGCTCCTTCATGGCGCCAATAATGAAATCGTTGATGCCCTTCGTTTCGGCGGAAATGGCCTCGGCGGTGAAAAGCTTCGGATCGAATGGATTGCTGGCGGACATTTTATCTTCCCGATGAAGGTTGCGTTTCTTTGGCGAAATTAGACTTGATGTTCAAACGATCCGCCAGCCCCAACGATCCGCGCCCACATCCATGCGGGAGGTGACTTCAAGGCGCAGATGACGATTGTGGACGGCGAGCGCGCCCTCGAAAAGCGCGTTCCAGGCATCGAAGCAGGCAGGCGTGACGCCTTGCTTGCCGTTCATCATGCGCCAGGTGCGGGCCGAGACTTCCGCGCCCGCGACTTCCGCCACATCGCCGCCTGCGTCGAGAAGCGTGGCGAGGTAGTGCGCGAAGGCCTGCGGATCGTTCTGCTTCACGCCGATGAAGGCAGCGGTCGCGTCGTAGCACTGCATGCCGATGAGGCGGCCGGTTTCCTGCCCGAGCTTCAACGCTTCCTCCTCGCCGAAAAGCGAGACGGCGGCGGGCAGGATCGAGCGGATATATTGAACGGCGTAGTTCCGCTTCGCCTTTACCATGCGCTCTTCCGACCATTCGACATGGGGGAGCTTCGCGGGGTCGGCGTCCGGGCCTGCCTCATCGAAGCGGAAGCGGAGCCGCTCGTTTTCGGCGAGAGGGCGATCCTCCTCGATGAAATAGCCTTCGAGACAGGGATCGACGCGCGTGGTGATCGAGGTGCAGACAAAGCCGAGATTCGGATTGCCGAGCGTGACGCCGACCTGGGAATGGAAGCCGCGCATGAAGGCGACACTGACCTCGTTCGGCACGGCGCAGATGGCCGCGCCGTCCCAGATCCAGCGGGGCGGGAGATAGCGCACCCAGGCTTTCCTGTCGCTCTCGGGAATGAACTCGCATTTCACGCCGCCGACATGGTTCGCCAGATAGATGTATTGCGCGCAGGCAACGGCGGGCGGGAGACGCGAGAGGCCGAGACTTCTCCAGCCGGCAAGGAACTTCTCTTCATGCTGGGCGCGAAAGGTGCGGAAGTTGAGTTCCGTCGCCGCCGTCTCGCCCTTGAAGACCACAGCACGAAGGATGAACCCCGTCAGGAAGCGCTGATGCAGCTCCGCACTGGCGCGCCAGGCGTTGAGTTCCTTTTCCGTTGCTTCGGCCATCCGCCCCTCCCTTTTTCTGGAGGGGCAGAATAGCGATCAAACAGCCGCGGCGTAAGGCGGGGCGGGATCGTATTGCATGGCAAGCTGTGTGAGGCGCGCGTGATCCTCCCCGTGCATCTGCCCGACAAGCCAGAGCGCCATGTCGATGCCGGCCGAGACGCCGGCCGCCGTGACGAGATTGCCGTCGCGGACATAGCGGATGTTTTCGAGAACGGCTGCGGCCCCGCTGCCTTCGCGAAGGGCGGCAATGTAGGTCCAATGCGTGGTGACGCGCTTGCCCTTTGCCGGACCTGCGGCGCAGAGAAGTATGGCGCCCGTGCAGACGCTCGTCACCCATTCGCAGGTTTCCGCCGTCTTCGCGATCCAGGCGAGAAGCGCCTCGTTCTCCGCCTCGCGGCGTGTGCCGATGCCACCCGGCACGAGCAGGAGGTCGAGCTTGCTTGCGTCGGCGATGCTTGCATGAGCCTCGACCGTCATGCCCTTGGCGCCGGTGACCGCGCGGCCCGTTTCGGTGATGAGCGTGACCTTGTCCGGACGCTCGCGGCCCTCGCGGCCATGCGTCTCGTTCGACATTGTGAAAACTTCATAGGGGCCGACGAAATCGAGTTCCTCGACGCCGTCGAAAATCAGGATGCCGATGTTGCGGCTCTTTTCGCTAGTGAAGGTCATGTCTGTCTCTCGGATGGGAGGTTGCGGGAGGAGGGAGGAGATCGCGCCGCGCGGTGCGGAAGCGTTCGCGGTAGCGGCCCGGCGTGACGCCGAGATGACGAATGAAGGCGCGGCGCATGCGCTCGGCGGCGCCGAAGCCCGCTTCCGCCGAGATGGCGTCCAGCGAGACCTCGCCATTGGCGAGACGGCGGCAAGCCTCGTCGAGACGGGCACGCTCGACGAATTGCGCCGGCGTGAAGCCCGTTTCGGCGACGAAGTGGCGCGCGAAGCTCCGCTCGCTCATCGCCACGCGCTCGGCAAGCGCGGGCACGGAAAGATCGGCGGACGGATTCTCGACGATGAAGGCGCAAAGCTTCGCGAGACGCGCATTCTCCACGCGCTGCGCGGCGAGCTGCGCTGAGAATTGCGACTGACCGCCCGGCCGCATCAGATACATGACGTGATGGCGGGCGAGCGTGAGCGCCATGTCACGGCCGAGATCCTGCTCGACAAGGGCGAGCGCGAGGTCCATGCCCGCCGTCACGCCGGCCGAGGTCCAGACCTTGCCGTCGCGGATATAGATCGCATCCTCTTCCACGACGACCTTCGGAAAGCGCTGGCGCATGGTCGGCGCATAGGCCCAATGGGTCGTCGCGCGGCGGCCATCGAGAAGGCCGGCGGTGGCGAGAATGACCGAGCCGGTGCAGATGGAGACGGTGCGGCGGGAAGCGCGGGAGGCGCGGCGGACGAAGGCCAGCAGGCGCTCGTTTTCCATCGCCGTGCGCGAACCCTCACCGCCCGAAACCATGAAGGTGTCGAGGCTGGCGAGGTCCGACGGCGAAACGTCGGCGAGCGCGCGGTTTGCACGGAGGACGAGGCCGCAGGTCATGGCGACGGGACCGCGCTCTTCGGCAACGAGTTCAATCTCGTAGGCGGGCTCGCCCGTCACCGGGTCGACCGCCGTGGAGAGAAGCTGGACGGGTCCGGCAATGTCGAGGATCTGCGCCGCGTCATAGACGAGCATCATCACGCGGCGAGGCGCGGGGCTGAGCTTTGAAGGTTTCGCGGGTCTGGCCATGGGGGAAGACTAGGCCGCGGCGGGGTTGGCGGAAATGACAAAGAACACGCATTTTCCGCCAAACAGGGCAAGGAAAAGGGCGGCCCCGAAGGGCCGCCCATTCATTTCGCGTGGCAACCGCGATCAGGCGGCGGCCTTTTCCTTGTTCGGCGCGAAGCGGCCATAGAAGGTCTCGCCCTTCGAGGCCATGTCGCGCAGCAGCTTCGACGGCGTGAAGCGGGGCCCGTATTTCCGGGCGAGCTTGTCGCATTGTTCGACGAAGGCGGCCGTGCCGACCATGTCGATGAGCGACAGCGGCCCGCCGGACCAGGGCGCGAAGCCCCAGCCGAGGATCGCGCCGACATCGGCGTCGCGCACGTCCGTCACCACGCCTTCCTCGAAACAGCGTGCGGCTTCGAGCGCCTGGATATAGAGGAAGCGGTTCTTCAGCTCCTGCACGTCGAGGTCGTCCGGGTCTCGGGTTTTGCCGACGAGACCGGCAAGGCCCGGCCAGAGCTTCTTCTTGCCGTCCTTGTTTTCCGGGGAGGGATAGTCGTAGAAGCCCTTGCCCGCCTTCTTGCCGGCGCGGCCAAGCTCCACGACCATCTTTTCGAGGAGGACATCCGCCGGACCGGAGACGTATTTGTCGCCGAGATCCTTCTTCGCCTGCTCACGCACCTTGTAGGCGAGGTCAAGCGCGACCTCGTCGTTGAGCGCGAGCGGGGCCATCGGCATGCCGGTCATCTTGCCGACATTCTCGATCATGGCCGGGGGCACGCCCTCGCCCAGCATCGCGATGCCTTCGCCGACATAGGTGCCGAAGCAGCGCGAGGTGTAGAAGCCGCGGCTGTCATTGACGACAATCGGCGTCTTCCTGATCTGCTTCACATAGTCCATGGCCTTGGCGAGCGTCTCGTCGCTCGTCTTCTTGCCCATGATGATTTCGACAAGCTGCATCTTGTCGACGGGCGAGAAGAAATGGATGCCGATGAAGTTGTCCGGCTTCGCGGACGCCTCGGCGAGGCCGGTGATCGGCAGCGTCGAGGTGTTGGAGCCGTAGATGCCGCCTGCAGCGAGCATGGGCTCGGACTTCTTCGTCACCTCCGCCTTGATGTCGCGGTTCTCGAAGACGGCCTCGATGACGAGATCGGCGCCCTTGAGATCGTCGTAATTCGTCGTCGGCTTGATGAGCCCGAGAAGCTTGTCGGCTTTGTCCTGCGTGGTCTTACCGCGCTCGAGCTGCTTCTTCAGGAGCTTCTCCGAATAGGCCTTGCCCTTTTCGGCATTGGCCTGATCCATGTCGAGGAGCACGACTTCCATGCCGGCCTGGGCCGACACGTAAGCGATGCCCGCACCCATCATGCCGGCGCCGAGAATGCCGAGCTTCTTCACCGTGAAGGCGGGAACGCCCGCAGGACGGCGCGCGCCCTTGCCGAGTTCCTGCATGGAGAGGAAGAGCGAACGGATCATCGCCTTGGAGCGCGGATCCATCAGCAGCTTGGTGAAGTAGCGCGTCTCGATGCGGAGCCCCGCCTCGATCGGCACCTGCAGGCCTTCATAGACGCAGGACATGATGAACTTCTGCGCCGGGAAGTTGCCATGCGTCTGCTTGTGGAGCGTTGCATTGCCGATGGTGAAGACCTGGCCGCCGCCCTTCGAGTGCGGGTCGCCGCCGGGGACACGATAGCCTTCGCGGTCCCAGGGCTGCACGGCGATGGCGTAGACTTCCGGGCCCTTCTTGCCGAGCTTGATCTTTGGCTGGGCGAGACCTTCCTTGAGCCAGGCCTTTGCCGCCGCGATTTCCTCGCCGGGCTCGACGAGCTTGTGACAGATGCCGGACTGCACGGCCTTTTCCGGCGTCAGCGCCGTGCCCTGAAGGATGAGCGGCAGGGCCGCCTGCGCACCGATGAGACGCGGCAGGCGCTGCGTGCCGCCGCCGCCGGGCAGGAGGCCGACCTTGGCTTCGGGAAGGCCGATCTGCGTCTTCGGCTTGTTGCTCACCACGCGATAATGGCAGGCGAGCGTGACTTCGAGGCCGCCGCCAAGCGCCGTGCCGTTGATCGCGGCCGCAACCGGCTTGCCGCAGGTTTCGAGCGAGCGCAGCAGCATGTTGAATTTGAGGTTGCCCTCATACATCGCTTTGACGCGATCTTCCTGCGACCCTTCACCGGAGCCGCCGACCTCCTTTGGTCCAGCTTGGCCGCCCATCATGGACAGGTCGGCGCCGGCGCAGAAGGCGTCCTTGCCGGAGGTGAGGACGGCGCCCTTGATCGCGTCGTCGCTCATGATCCTTTCGATGATCGAGGCCATGTCGGCCATGGAGCTCTGGGACAGCACGTTCATCGAGCGGTTCGGCATGTCCCAGGTGACGAGCGCGATGCCGTCGCCATCGACTTCGAATTTGAAGTTTTCGTAAGTGGTCATCAGTGCCTCACACGCGTTCGATGATGGTTGCCGTGCCCATGCCCGCGCCCACGCAGAGCGTGATGAGGGCTGTGGAGAGATCGCGGCGTTCGAGTTCGTCGAGGACGGTGCCGAGGATCATGCCGCCGGTGGCGCCGAGCGGATGACCCATGGCGATGGCGCCGCCATTGACGTTCATCTTGTCGTGAGAAATGTCGAGCGACTGCATCATGCGCAGCACGACGGCGGCGAAGGCTTCATTCAGTTCGTAGAGATCGATATCTTCCGGGTTCATGCCGGCCTTCTTCAGCGCCTTGCGCGACACGTCGGCGGGGCCTGTCAGCATGATGCAGGGCTCGGAACCGATGGACGCCATGGCGCGGATGCGGGCGCGGGGCGTCAGGCCCATCGCCTTGCCGGTTTCGAGATTGCCGACGAGCACGGCGGACGCACCGTCGACGATGCCGGACGAGTTGCCCGCGTGGTGGACATGAGTAATTTCCTCCACTTCCGGGTAGCGGTCGAGCGCGACGCCGTCGAAGGCAAATTCGCCAAGCGAGGCGAAGGAGGGCTGGAGCGCGGCGAGCGACTGCATCGTCGCCTCGGGGCGCATGTGCTCGTCATGGTCGAGAATGGTGAGGCCGTTGATGTCCTTCACAGGAATGACGGACTTCGAAAAGTAGCCCTTGTCCCAGGCGTTCTTCGCGCGCACCTGGCTTTCGACGGCATAGGCGTCGACGTCGGCACGGGAGAAGCCGTATTTCGTGCAGATGAGGTCGGCGCCGATGCCTTGCGGCGTGAAGTAGGACTTGAAGGCGATCTGCGGATCTGTCGACCAGGAGCCGCCCGACGCACCCATGCCGACGCGCGACATGGATTCGACGCCGCCGCCGATCGCCATGTCGGCTTCACCGGTCATGACCTTCGCGGCCGCCATGTTGGTCGCCTCGAGGCCGGAGGCGCAGAAGCGATTGACCTGCACACCAGCGGTCGTCTCGGCGTAATCCGCATTCAGCACGGCGATGCGGGCGATATCGCCGCCCTGCTCGCCCACCGGATCGACGCAGCCGAGCACGACGTCATCGACCTTCGACGTGTCGAGGCCGTTGCGGTCGCGGATCGCCTTCAGCGTCTGCGTGGAAAGTTCGAGCGCCGTCACTTCGTGCAGGGCGCCGTCCTTCTTGCCCTTGCCGCGCGGCGTGCGCACGGTGTCGTAGACATAACATTCGGTCATTCGATGTCTCCCTGGGGGACTTTGTTTGCCGTCGTGAAACGCCCGCTCACAGCGTGCGGGCGATCAGCATCTTCATGATTTCGTTCGTGCCGCCGTAGATCTTCTGAATGCGGGCGTCGGTGTAGAGCTTCGCGATGGGGTATTCCATCATGTAGCCGTAGCCGCCGAAGAACTGCAGGCAGGTGTCGACGATTTCGTTCTGCTTCTGCGTGGTCCACCACTTGGCCATGGCCGCCGTGGTGGGATCGAGCTTGCCGTCGAGCAGTTTCACTGCGCAATCGTCGGTGAAGACGCGGGCGATGGTCGCCTCGGTCTTGCACTCGGCCAGTTTGAACTGCGTGTTCTGGAAATCAAGGATGCGCTGACCGAAAGCGGTACGCTCCTTCACATAATCGCTCGTGTATTTGAGCGCCATTTCCATCGCGACGCAGGCCTGCACGGCGATGATGAGGCGCTCCTGCGGGAGCTGCTGCATGAGCTGGATGAAGCCCTTGCCCTCTTCCGTTCCGAGCAGGTTGGACGTCGGCACCTTCACTTCATCGAAGAAGAGCTCCGAGGTGTCCTGCGCCTTCTGACCCATCTTCTTGAGGTTGCGGCCGCGGCGGAATCCCTCGACCTCCTCCGTTTCGACCATGATGAGCGAGGTGCCTTTGGCGCCGGCGGCCGGATCGGTCTTGGCGACGACGCAGATGAGGTTTGCCTGCTGGCCGTTGGTGATGAAGGTCTTCTGACCATTCACGACATACTGGTTGCCGGACTTCTTGGCGGTCGTCTTCACACCCTGAAGGTCCGAACCCGTGCCCGGCTCCGTCATGGCGATGGCGCCGACGATTTCACCCGACGCCATTTTCGGGAGCCACTTCTTCTTCTGCTCCTCGGTGCCGTAGGACTGGATGTAGTGGGCGACGATGCCGGAATGGACGGAGTTGCCGAAACCGGAAATGCCGGCACGGCCCTGTTCCTCGGCGATGACCATTTCATGCGCGAAATTGCCGCCGCCGCCGCCGTACTCCTCCTTGATCGAGGCGCAGAGAATGCCGGCCTCGCCCGCCTTCAGCCAGGCGTCGCGGTCCACACAACCCTGTTCGTCCCAACGCTCGACGTGAGGCTGAAATTCCTTCTCGTAGAATTTGGCGACCGCGCTCTGGAGGATTTCCAGTTCCTCGTTCAGCCAAGGGGATTTGTAAGCGGCATTCAGACTCATTCGTCGTTCTCCCTGAGACGTCCTGTTAGAACTCGTTTGCGGCCAGCGCCATCATGGGGTCCGCGCCGTGACGGATGCGCGCGAGATGCGTCGCCGTCTCGGGCACGACATGTTCCATGTAGTAGCGGCCTGTTTTTATTTTCGTTTCGTAATAGGCCCTGTCGCCATCCTTTGCGGCGGCAAGCCTGTCATGGGCGACCTTCGCCATCTTCGCCCACATGAAGGCGAGACCGGTGACGCCGAACAGATGCATATAGGGCGTGGAGCCCGCGCCGGCGTGGTCGGGGTTCTGGAGCGCGTTTTCCATGAACCAGAGGGTCGCCGCCTCCAGGTCCTTGCGGGCGCGGACGAGCGGCTCGACGAAGGGTTTGAGCTTTTCGTCGTTGCCGTTTTCCGCCGCGAAATCGTCGATCGCCTTGAAGAAGGCGAAGACGGCGCGCCCACCATTCTGCGCAAGCTTGCGGCCGACGAGGTCGAGCGCCTGCACGCCGTTCGCGCCTTCGTAGATCATGGCGATGCGCGCATCACGCACGAACTGGCTGAGACCGTTTTCCTCGATGTAACCATGACCGCCATAGACCTGCTGCGCATCGACGGCGTTCATGAAACCGCGGTCGGTGAAGTAGCCCTTCAGCACGGGCGTCAGCAGCGCCATCATGTCGTCGCCGAATTCGCGTGTCTTCTCGTCATCCGAGCGATGCGACAGATCGCCATGCAGCGCCGTCCAGAGGAGAAGCGCGCGGGCGCCTTCGTTGAAGGATTTGACGTCGAGCAGCATGCGGCGGATGTCGGGATGGACGATCAGGGGGTCGGCGGGCTTGGCCTCTTCCTTCGGCCCAGTGAGCGAACGGCCCTGAATGCGCTCGACCGCGTAAGCCACCGCGTTCTGATAGGCGGCTTCGGACTGCGACAGGCCTTGGAGCCCGACGCCGAGACGCGCTTCGTTCATCATCGTGAACATGGCGCGCAGCCCCTTGTGTTCCTCGCCGACCAGCCAGCCGATGGCTTCGTCGTAGTTGAGGACGCAGGTGGCATTGCCGTGAATGCCCATCTTCTCTTCGAGCGAACCGCAGGAGACGCCATTGCGGTTTCCGAGAGAGCCGTCGTCGTTCACGAAGAACTTGGGCACGAGGAAGAGCGAAATACCCTTCACGCCTTCCGGCGCGCCCTCAATGCGGGCAAGCACGAGATGAAGAATATTCTCGGCGAGATCGTGTTCGCCTGCGGAGATGAATATCTTCTGGCCGCTGATCTTGTAGGAGCCGTCGCCGACGGGAACGGCCTTGCTGCGCAGGAGGCCAAGGTCGGTGCCGCAATGAGGCTCGGTGAGGTTCATGGTGCCCGTCCATTCACCGGTGACGAGCTTGGGCAGATATTTGTCCTTCTGCTCCTGCGTGCCGTGCTGCGACAGCGCGGAGTAGGCACCATGGCTGAGGCCCGGATACATGCCGAAGGCCATGTTCGCCGAGGAAACCATTTCGTTGAAGACGACGCCGAGCGCGTTCGGAAGGCCCTGGCCGCCATAGGCCGTGTCTGCAACGAGGGCGGGCCAGCCGCCGTCGACGAGAAGCTTGTAGGCTTCCTTGAAGCCCTTCGGCGTCGTCACCACGCCGTTTTCAAGCTTGCAGCCTTCACGGTCGCCGATCTGGTTGAGCGGCAGCAGCACCTCTTCCGTGAGCTTCGCCGCTTCCTCGAGAATGGCGTCGACGAGATCGGCCGGCGCATCCGCGAAGCCCGGCAGGCTCGCATATTGCGAGATGTCGAGAAGCTCGTTCAGCAGAAAGCGGTATTCGCGCAGCGGCGCTTTGTAGATCGGCATGGATTTCCTCCGGCAGGTAAGCCCGCCCTTGCGTCAAGGGCGCGTCACCTCAGACGATAGCCTTTTCCAGCTTCTTCGTCTTTGCCGGACGGGCGGCCGATTTCGGCGCCGGAATATCCTGGCCCGCGTCCTTTACCTGCCGTTCGATCTGGGCTTCGAGCCGCGCGCAGCTTTCCTCGAGCGTCCTGATCTGGAGGTCGATCTCCTGACGCTGTTCGCGGAGTTGAGCTATGCGTTTGCGGAACTTGCCGACGGCGACCCGGTTCTGTGTCTCGCAACCGTCCTGCAGGTCGTAGAGGCTCAGGATCTCCTTGATCTCGCCAAGAGCGAGACCGACATTCTTGCCGCGCACGATGAGCGTCAGGCGGGCGCGATCACGCGGATGATAGATGCGGGTCTGGCCGCGCCGTTCCGGCGTGAGCAGGCCCTTGTCCTCGTAAAAGCGGATTGCGCGGGTGGTGAGGCCGAATTCGTCGGCGAGTTCCGTGATCGAAAAGGTTACCCCCGCCATCTCTGCGCCATTGTGCCGGGGCGCCGTGCCGGAGACCGCGCGAAGCTGCTGTTCCATGACTTTCTCCCTGACTTCGGACCGCGCGTCACCCGCCCCTCGCAGGAGCTGTACGGTGTCGCGAGATTTACAAAATTATGATTTTTCGGCTGTTTTCAGCCGTTTTCTAAAAGTGGACCGGAATCTAGTTGACGTTGACGTAAGCGTCAATGGTGTCATGAAATCTTTTTGGTGCCCGCGCTTCCAGATGGTCTAGTGGGCCCCACCGGGGAGACCAGCACCCGTCCATCGAGGGAGGAAAGAGATGCGCCGCATTGCCGCCGCCGGATTTGCCATAGCGGCGATCGCCGCCCTTGCCGGCTGTGCGACGCAAGGGAGCAGCGAGCCGAAACTGCAGGAAGTGAACCGGACGAGCCTGCCCGTGCAGGCGAGCGCCGCCGCGCAGGACCACCCGGCGCTCAGCGCGGCGATCCTCAAGGAGATCAACAGCTATCGCGCGGCCAACAATCTCGGCAGGCTCGCCCCCGATGCGAAGCTGCAGCGGGCGGCGGCCGTGCACGCGGCGGACATGGAGCTTCGCGGCTTTTTTGGCCATTTCAATCCCGACGCTCAAGGGCCGCGCGAGCGCGTGCTCGCCGTCGAGCCGGGGTTTACCGGCCGCGTCGCAGAAAACATTCAGGTCGTGGAGGGAACGAGCTACGGGGCAATGAGCGACGCGGCGCTGGCGGCGGCAATGGTCGAGAAATGGCTCGAGAGCCCGATGCACCGGAAGAACATCAGGGCGCCGGAAATGACCGATAGCGGTGTCGGCGTCGCGCGGCAGGGCGACCGCATCGTCGCCGTGCAGGTTTTTGCCGGCCCCTGAACGCCGCCCGGGAATGGCGTTGCCGAAGCGCGGCGCCGGTGAGATGCTGCGGCACGTTGTTTCCCGGGGGCTCACATCATGAAACGCAGAGACTTTCTCGGCGCGGCGGCAGGCGCGATCGCGCTGCCGGCGCTCGTCACATCGGCAAGTGCAGCAGACAGGATCGAGTGGCGCATGGCGACGAGCTGGCCGAAGGGCGCGCCGGGCGTCGGGGTCAATGCACAGCGCCTCGCCGACAGGATCGGCGCCATGTCGGGCGGGCGGCTCACCGTGAAGCTTTACGGCGCGGGCGAGATCGTGCCGCCGTTCGAAGTGTTCGATGCCGTGTCGCAGGGCGTTTGCGAAATGGGTCACGGGACGCCCTATTACTGGCAGGGCAAGAACCCGGCTTTCCACTATTTCACCGGCGTGCCTTTCGGGCTGACGGCGCCCGAGACGGCGGGCTGGCTCGCCTATGGCGGCGGACAGGCCCTGTGGGAAGAGGCCTATGCGCCTTTCGGCGTCCTGCCTTTCTATGCCGGTTCGAGCGGTGTGCAGGCGGGCGGCTGGTTCAACCGCGAAATCACGACGCTCGACGATCTGAAGGGCTTGAGCTTCCGCATCGCGGGGCTCGGCGGCGAAGTGATGCGCCGCCTCGGCGTCTCCGTCGTGCTGACGCCGCCCGGCGAAATCTTCACCTCGATGAAAAGCGGCGCGATCGACGCGGCGGAATGGGTCGGGCCCTGGAACGACATGGCCTTCGGCCTCGACAAGGTCGCGAAATATTACTACCTGCCCGCCTTCCACGAGGCAGGGCCGTCGCTCGAACTTCTCGTCTCGAAGAAGAAATTCGAGGCCCTGCCCGCCGATCTTCAGGAGATCGTGCGCGGGGCGGCGCTCGCCACCGCGGCCGAGACGCTGGCCGATTTCACCTTCCACAATATCGAGGCCTTTGCCCGCCTCGTCGCGACCGGCGGCACGGAGCTTCGCGAATGGCCGGAGCCTGTCGCCGCCGCCATGGCGAAGGCGTCGAACGAGGTGCTGGCGGAGCTCGCCGCGACGAGCGATCTCTCCGGACGCATTGCCACCTCCTACAGCGACTATCTCGCCAAGGCCCGCGAATGGTCGAAGTGGAGCGACGCCGCGATGCTCAGGCTCCGGAACGGCCATCCGGCCGGATGAGCCTTCTTCGAAGAAATATCGGCATGGCACGCACTTAGCAGTCCCGGTTAACGCCGTATTTACCGAGCTTGCCGCTTTATTAGGGGTGCTGAAACAGCACGCCCCGGCGGCTTTCCGCTTGCCGGCGGCCAGATCAGCGACCGCAACAAGATTTTGGGCCAGTCCGTGTTTAGAAATACCAGATAGCGCGGTTTATACTGGCCCAAAGGGTTAACGGGCATAGTGATTCGGATGCGACCGGGGGTTCCATGGAGCGTCAAGGGTATTGAGCCCGAGGCGCGGGAAGCTGCCAAGCAGGCAGCGCGACGCGCGGGCGTGACGCTCGGCGCGTGGCTGAACCAGGTCATCATGGACACCGGCACCGACGAAGTTGGGCAACAGGACCCTGAGATGTCTCAATCCCGATACAGCCAGCCGCAACCGGCTGCGCCGCAGGTCTCTATGCCGGAACCGAAAATCGATCTCGGTCCGGTCGCGGAAGCCGTGCGCGAACTCGTGCAGCGCGTGGACAGCAGCGAACGCCGCACGGCAGAGATGACGCGCAAGCTCGAGGCCACGGTTGGCCATCTCGCCCAGCGCATCGACCAGTCGGAGCACGACATGGAAGACAGGCATCCCGAAGCGCGCGCACTCGATCCGCTGGAACGGAAACTTCAGCAGCTCGGGGAACGCATGGAGCGCGCCGAGCGCGGCCGCGGCCCTCGCGGCGAAGACACGCGCGCGATCCAGACACTTGAAAAAGCGCTCAACTCGGTCGTCGACCATCTCGAAACGTCCGAGCGGCGAACCGACGACACGCTTTCGGAAATCCGCCAGACGCTCTCCACGCTGTCGAACCGCATCGAGAATGCCGAACAGGAAACCGAACGCGAGGAAGCCAAGCGCCGCGCGCAGGCGCTGGAAGGCACGCTGACGCAGCTCGCCACGCGCCTCGAAAAAATGGAACAGGGCGTGACGGGCATCGGCCCGCAGGCCGTCGAAGCGGCGCTGAAGGCGATCGAGGAAAAGTCGAACGCCGAAAGCCAGCGCAAGACGATCGAGCGGCTGCAGCAGAGCCTCGAGCAGATCGCGCAGCGCATCGAACAGACAGAGCATCGCGCGGACCAGACCGCGAAGGCGCTCGAAACAACGGTCGGCGGGATCGTCAAGAAGCTCGAAGACATCGACCATTCGCGGCGGACCGAAGTTCCCGACGTCCTCGTCGCGCGCCTCGAACAGATGACGCGGCGGCTCGAGCAGAACGAACATATGACGATGGAGGCCGCGCAGGCTGTCGAGAAGGCGGTTGCCGGCATCGGCGAGAACCTGAGCGTAAGCGAGAAACGCGACCGCGAAGCGCTGTCGTCGCTGCAAGCGACGATCGAGCGCATGACAGGCCGGCTGAGCCATCTCGAAAAGGAAACGAAAGCCGTGAAGGCGCGGACAACGCTTTCACCGCAACTCAACGCGGGCGGCGTTGCCGCAGGCTTTCCGCCTGCCGGGCCGGGCTTCGGGCTGCCGAACTTCGATGCACCGCCGATGATCGGCCCTGCCTATGGGAGCAATCTCGGACCCGCTTTCGGACCGACCGACTGGGAACGGCCACAGGTTCATGCGCGCGCCGCCGATGCGGGACGCGGGTATGAGAGCGTGCGGCGCGAGCCCGCGCCGGTAACGCCGCCGCCCTTCGACACGCATGACGCACCACCTCCTGCCGTGCGCGACGAATTCCGTTATGAGGCGCATGACGAGTACGAAGACGACGCTGAAGCGCCGCCCTTTGTGGCGGAGCTCGACGACGATTACGACGACGCGCATCAGGAAGACATCGACGACGGCATCATTCCTCCCGATCCTGAGGAACCGGTGCAAAATGCCGGGCAGCGCGCAGCGAATGATTTTCTGGCGGCCGCCCGGCGCGCCGCGCAGGCCGCTGCCGATGGTGGCGGCGTAAGGCAGGAACCCTATTACGGCGCGGCGGCGACGCCCGGCTTTGCGGATGCCTCCACCCGTTTCCCTGCCCAGGATCAGGGAGAAGGCCGGCGCCGCAAGCTGATCCTCGGCGTGGCCGCGAGCTTCGTGCTGCTCGCCGTGCTGGCGGGCGCCTACATCATGCTGCGCGGCGGCCCGGCGCCGACCGCGCCCGCGACCGGCTACAACGGTGCAACCGTCCCCGCGCCGAGCGTGCTCGATCCGCAAGCGACATCGAAAAATCCGGAGGCCAGTCCGGAAGGCACCGGCGCCGACAATACCGCGGCGAGCGGCGAAGCGGCGCCGGCGGCCACCTCCACAGGAACGTCGACACCGGAAGAAGCGCTGGTGCCCGCCCCGAAAGCACCCGCGGTTCAACCCGCACCGGCAACCTCACCCGCCAAGCCCGCCGGAACGGCGACGCTCACGCCTGCACCTTCGCTGACGCCTGCCCCTTCGACGCCCGTCGAAACGGCGCCGGTCGAGCCTGCAAAGGTGACGCTGATGGACGCGGCAACGCGCGGCGACGCGGCGGCGCAATACGAAGTGGGCCTGCGTTATGCCGACGGCGAAGGCGTGACACAGGACATGGCGGAGGCCGCCAAGTGGTTCGAGCGTGCGGCACGGCAGGGGCTGACCGTTGCCGAATACCGGCTGGCCGCACAGTACGAGAAGGGCCGCGGCGTGCCGCAGAACGACACCAAGGCGCGCGAATGGTACGAGAAGGCGGCGAAGGGCGGCAACGTCAAGGCGATGCACAATCTTGCCGTCATCCATGCCGAAGGACGCGGCACCGCGCAGGATTTCAAGACGGCGGCGGGCTGGTTCACGCAAGCCGCCGATTACGGCCTCGGTGACAGCCAGTACAATCTCGCGATCCTCAACGAGCGCGGCCTCGGCGTCGCGAAGAACCCGATTGAAGCCTACAAGTGGCTCGACATCGCGGCGAAGGGCGGCGACAAGGGCGCAGCCGCAAAGCGCGATGCGCTGGCAACGGAACTCAGCCCCGAAGACCTCGCCCGCGCGAAGGTCGCCTCCGGCACGTGGAGTGCGAAGAAGCCCGACCCGCTTGCGAATGGCGACATCTCCAGCTTGAAGACCTGGGAGGTCTCCTCGCTTGAAGGGAGTGCCGCCGGACCGGTGACGCGCGCCGACATCGCGCGGGCACAGGCAATCCTCAACCGCATCGGCTATGACGCGGGCTCGCCCGACGGAATGATGGGCCCGCGGACGCGGGATGCGATACTCGAATACCAGCTTTCAGAAGGGCTGGAGACAACGGGGACGGTGACGCGCGAAACGCTGGCCATGCTTGAAGCAACGCCCAACTGATCGTTCATCGCAGCGCTAGGAATCGGCGGGGGGACGTGCTACCCCAATCCGCGTCCAATTGCCTTCCCGGGGCGATTTTGCCCTGAAGGTCTCCGGCAACCGGAGCTGCGCGCGCGATGCAAATTTATCTGCCGATTGCCGAGTTGCCGGTCAGCATCCTGACCATTCTAGCCATGGGCGCGGCGGTCGGATTTCTCTCAGGCATGTTCGGTATCGGCGGCGGCTTTCTCATGACGCCGCTGCTGATCTTTCTCGGCATACCGCCCGCCGTCGCCGTCGGCACGCAGACGACGCAGGTCGTCGCATCGTCGGTGACGGGCGCACTCGCCCATTTCACGAGACGGTCCATCGACTTCAAGATG
Source organism: Parvibaculum sp. (assembly GCF_045863935.1). Taxonomy (GTDB): domain Bacteria; phylum Pseudomonadota; class Alphaproteobacteria; order Parvibaculales; family Parvibaculaceae; genus Parvibaculum. The sequence goes on from NZ_BTVP01000037.1 coordinate 27,042, forward strand.
GGCGGCGTTCTGCTTGCGGGCGGCGTCGTCGGTTCGCTGAGCGGCATCTATCTCTTCAAGCTCCTTGCCGCAATCGGACAGATCGATCTCGCGATCTCCATCGTCTATGTGCTCTTCCTGAGCGTGATCGGCGCGATGATGATGGTCGAAAGCGTGCAGGCGATACGCGCGGCACGCGGTGGGCGGACAGCGACGCGGCGCGGGCACCACAGCTGGATCCACGGCCTGCCCTTCAAAGTGCGCTTCAGGCGCTCGAAGCTTTATATCAGCGTGATCCCGCCGATCCTCGTCGGATATTTCGTCGGCACGCTTTCCGCCATCATGGGCGTCGGCGGCGGCTTCATCATGATCCCGGCGATGATCTATCTGCTGCGGATGCCGACCAATGTCGTGATCGGCACGTCCTTCTTCCAGATCGTTTTCGTGGCGGCGCTCACCGGCGTCATGCATTCGGTGGAGAACCAGGCGGTCGACATCGTGCTTGGCTTCCTGCTCGTCGTCGGCGGCGTGATCGGCGCGCAATATGGCGTGCGGGCAGCGGAGAAGATGCCGGCGGAGCAACTACGCGCGCTTCTCGCGGCCATCCTCCTGCTCATCGGCATGCGGCTCGGCTACGATCTCGTGAGCACGCCGCCCGATCTCTATTCCGTGATCGAAGCGGAGCCGCTCTCATGATGCGGCGCGCGGCGGTACTGTTCATTGCGTTTCTTGCTTTCGCGGCGCCTGTGCGCGCGGACCAGCTCGTCACCGATCTCTCCGAACACCAGGTTGCGATCCGCTCGAACTTCACGGGCACGCAGATCCTTCTGTTCGGTGCGGTGGAAGCGGCGCGGCCCGGATCTCGTGCGCTCAACCGCGACATCGTCGTGGTGGTTCAAGGCCCGTCGCGGCCGATGACCGTGCGGCGCAAGGAACAGATGACGGCGATCTGGGTCAACCACGACAGCGTGACCTATCCAAGCGTGCCGGGCTATTACGCGATCGCGAGCACGCGGCCGCTCGAAGTGACGGCAACGCCGGAGACGCTGAAGGCGCTGCGCATCGGCATCGAGAACATCGACCCCGGCACGCCCATCGCGCATGCCATCGACGGCACGCAGCAGATCCTGCCGCCGGACGAGGAGCGCGCCTTCTGGAAGGCGCTGATCCGTAACAAGCGGCGCGACGGGCTTTACATCAACGTGCCCGGCGGCGTCACCTTTCTCGGGCAGACGCTCTTCCGCGCGACTGTCGACATTCCCGCGAAAGTGCCTGTCGGGCTCTACACGGCGAAGGTCTATCTGCTTCAGGACGGCGAGATCATCGACACGATCTCATCGCCTCTTTATATCGAGAAGGGCGGCGTCGAACGGTTTCTCTACCGCATGGCGCATACGGACCCGCTGCTCTATGGCATGATCGCCGTGCTGGTCGCAGCCTTCGCGGGCTGGCTTGCATCGGCTGTGATGGCGCGGCGGTAAGGACGAGAAAATGGAAGTCGGATATTTCGCCGCGGCGCTTGGCGGGCTCATCAGTTTTCTTTCGCCCTGCGTGCTGCCGCTCGTGCCCGCCTATCTCTGTTTCATTGCAGGCACGTCGCTCGAAGAACTGACGCGCGAGGACGCGGAGGGAAAGCCGCTCGCCTCCGAAGGGTTGACGTTGCGCGTTGCGCTCGGCGCCGCTGGCTTCGTGCTCGGCTTCACGACGATCTTCGTTGCGCTCGGCGCCAGCGCCTCCGCGATCAATCCGCTGATCCTTCAGCACAAGGAGCTTCTGTCGCGCATCGCGGGCGCCGTCATCATCGTATTCGGGCTTCACTATATGGGGCTCTTCCGCATCGCCTTCCTCAATCGCGACGCGCGCTTCCACATCGCAGGAAGCGGCGAGGGCGAGCGAAGCTATCTGATGCAGTTTGCAAGTCCTTATCTGCTCGGACTTGCCTTCGCCTTCGGCTGGACGCCGTGCATCGGCCCCATTCTCGCGACGATCCTCACCATTGCGGCGGCGCAGGAAAGTCTCGCTGCCGGTGCGTCTCTGCTCACCGTCTATTCGCTGGGGCTTGGCATACCGTTTCTCGCCGCCGCATTCGCCGTACGCGGATTTTTGAGCTTCGCATCGAAGTTCCGGCGGCACATGCGACAAGTCGAAATCGCGGCCGGCGTGCTGCTCGCCGTGACGGGCCTGATGATGCTGACGGGAAATTTCGAGCGGATCGCGATCTTCCTGATCGAGACGTTTCCGGTGCTCGGCACGCTCGGCTGAGCGGGGATAAAGCGGCGCTTTTTCGGGCGACTGTCATCGAAATGTCATCGAACCGTCATGAATGGTGCCCGGAGACCGCTTGAAAAAAGTAGTCCCCGGTTTTCGATGCTTTTGTCTGGCGCTGCCCCCGCCCCGAAATTCGCGGCGCGAATTTCGACCCTCCCCGAGGGGAGGGTGGGGATTAGTTTTTCGATCAGTCGGCTTCGAGGCGGCGGGCCGAAACGGGGATAACCGTGCGCGCACCCATCATCCAGGCGTGAAAGTCGAAACCGGGCAGCAAATCGTCGTAAGCCGTGTCGAGCACGTTGAGGCCGCCTGCATAGGCGCCGAAGGCGGGCATGATCATGCGCGTGCCGTCCGACGCGAAACAGCGGCGGCGCAGACGCCGGCCGCGCACGCGAACCGCCGCACAGGGATGAAGATGGCCCGCGATCTCGCCTGTCGAGGGCGCTGCCCGCGGTTCATGACGGAAGGTGAGCGGGCCGACGCGAAGTTCCTCCATCACCGCGCCGCCGAAGGCGCGAGGCGGAACCGGATCGTGGTTGCCCGCAATCCAGATCCAGTCGAGCGACTTTGAAAGCCGCGCGAGGCGCGCGGCGTCTTCTTCGTCCATCCGGTGTTCGGCGTCGCCGTCATGGAAGCTGTCGCCGAGCGCGACGAGGGTTTGCGGTTTCAACTTTGCGACAAGCGCTTCAAGACGGGCGATGGTGGTGCGCGTGTCGTAAGGCGGGAGCGCGATGCCGCGTGCAGCAAAGGCGGAGCCTTTTTCGAGATGGAGATCGGCGACGGCGAGGAGGCGCTCGTCCGGTGCCCACGCCGCGCCTTCGGGCATGAGATCGAAGCTCACGCCGCAGACGCGGAGCGAGGGATGGGTTTCGAGGCGAGGGTCTTTTTCTTTCAGCTCATACATTCGGCGGCGCCAGTCGAGAGGCCCATGGGCCCCGGCTTTCGCCGGGGTGACACTTCTATTTATTGAAAGGCAAAGGTATTTATTGAGAGGCAAAGGGTCAAACGAGCCGCGTCGCCTCCGCGATCAGATCGTCTGCCGCTTCGGAGAGTAGCGCTTCGTTCGCTTCGCCGTCCACGCTCACCTTGCCGATGTCGAGGAGGACGGGCACGGCCAGCGGCGAGACGCGGTCGAGGCGTTTCAATGTGATGCGGCCCTTGATGCGCCTCAGCATCTCCGCGACGCGGGCGACATCGAGGAGGCCCGTCGAGGCATCGTTATAGGTGGCGCGGAGCAGGATGTGGTCCGGCTCGTGCTCGCGCAGCACATTGTAGATGAGGTCGGAGGAGAAGGTGACCTGGCGGCCGGTCTTCTCCATGCCCGGATAGCGGCGCTCGATCAGGCCGGAAATGATGGCGCAATCGCGGAAGGTGCGCTTCAGCAGGCTCGACTCGGCGAGCCAGGCATCGAGATCGTCGCCCAGCATGTCCTCGGCGAAGAGTTCGCCGAGCGGCAATTCATGGCGCTCATGCATGAGGCCCGGATCGCGCAGGCACCAGATGGCGAGCGAATATTCCGACGCGACGAAGCCCAAGGGCCGTGCGCCCGCGCGGTCGAGGCGGCGGGTGAGCAACATGCCGAGCGTCTGATGCGCGAGGCGGCCCTCGAAGGGATAGCAGACGAGATAGAAACGGTCGCCGCGCGGAAAACACTCGACCAGAAGATTGTTTTCGCCCGGCAGGACGGAACGCCAGGCCTGTATCTCCAGCCATTCGCGCACCGGCGGCGGCAGCGACGACCATTGTTCGCGATGCGCGAGCATGGTGCGGACGCGGGCGGCAAGATAGGTGGAGAGCGGGAACTTGCCGCCGTAATAGGACGGGATCATGGGCGAGGGATCGTTCGACTTCGTGACGAGGGCTTCGGTTTCGGCCAGCCCCTCGAAGCGAAGCACATGGCCCGCGAAGAGGAAGGTGTCGCCGGGGGAAAGCTGGTCGATGAAATATTCCTCGATCTCGCCCAAGTAGCGCCCGCCCATCGCACCGATGGGACGCCGCCCGCCGCGCTTGATCATGCGCACTTTCAGCATCGGCGCCTCGACGATGGTGCCGACATTCATGCGGTATTGCTGGATGACGGAGGGCGAGGCGGCGCGCAGGCGCATGTCGCCTTCCGCCTTCGCATTGGGACGGAGGCGCGCGAAGCGGTCGTAATTCTTCAGCGCATAGCCGCCGGTCGAGACGAAATCGACCACCTTGCCGAAATCGTCCCGCGTCAGCGCATGATAGGGCGCGGCGGAGCGCACCTCTTCATAGAGGTCATCCGGATCGAAAGGCGCGGAACAGGCGCAGCCGAGCACATGCTGCGCGAGCACGTCGAGCGCGCCAGTGCGCGCGACCATGCCGTCCTGCGCGCCTTCGAGGGCGGCGGCGCGGGCGGCTTCGCATTCCAAGACCTCGAAACGGTTTGCCGGAACGAGGAGGGCGCGCGAGGGCTCGTCGAGGCGGTGGTTCGCGCGGCCGATGCGCTGGGCCAGGCGGCTCGCGCCTTTCGGCGCCCCCATATTGACCACGAGATCGACCTCGCCCCAGTCGATGCCGAGATCGAGGGTCGAGGTGCAGACGACGGCGCGCAGCGTGCCCGCCGACATGGCGGCCTCGACCTTGCGGCGCGCCTCTGCCGACAATGAGCCGTGATGAAGCGCGATGGGGAGCGCGTCCTCGTTGAGGCGCCAGAGTTCCTGAAAGACGAATTCGGCCTGGGAGCGCGTGTTCACGAAGACGAGGACGGTGCGGTTTGCGCGGATCGCCTCGTAGACGGCGGGGAGCGCGTGGCGCGCGGAATGACCCGACCAGGGGATGCGCACTTCCTCGCGGCCGTCCTCAAGCGGCGTGAGCACCGAAATCTCCGGGCGGGCGCCCGCCGGCGCGACGACGACCTCGCTCAGGCTTTCACCCATTTGCGGCTGGGGCATCAGATAGCGGCGAAGCGCGTCGGGTTCGGCGACGGTGGCCGACAGGCCGGTGCGGCGAAGGCCCGGCGCGAGCTTTGAAAGCCGCGCGAGGCCGAGCGAGAGAAGATCGCCGCGCTTCGAATTCGCGAGCGCGTGAAGCTCGTCGAGCACGAGATGCGCGAGCGAGCCGAAGAAGGCGCCCGCGTCCGGATAGGACAGGAGAAGCGCGAGCTGCTCGGGCGTCGTCATCAATATGTCGGGCGGTTCGCGGCGCTGACGCTGGCGGCGGTTCTGCGGCGTGTCGCCGGTGCGCGTTTCGATGGAGATGGAGAGGCCCATTTCGGCGACGGGCATTTCGAGATTGCGCTTCACATCGACGGCGAGCGCCTTCAGGGGCGAGATATAGAGCGTGTGGAGCGCGGGCTTTCGCGGCGCGGGCCGTGCGGCGAGATCGACAAGGCTCGGCAGGAAGCCCGCGAGCGTCTTGCCAGCCCCCGTGGGCGCGATGAGGAGCGCCGATTTGCCCGCCTGGGCGAGGGAAAGAAGCGCGAGCTGATGGCCGCGCGGGCGCCAGCCGCGGCTTTCGAACCAGCGGGCGAAGAGCGGGGGGAGCGTTGCGGCTTGCGCCTCGCCAACAATTGAGGCCGGTTCGTTCATCGGAGGAGAGTAGCAGCGAAGCCAAATGCCGTCATCGCGAAGCCGCCACGGGTATCCATGGCGACCCGGACCGGCGACGGCGTCCCCCCGCCCCAAAATTCGCCATGCGAATTTTGACCCTCCCCGAGGGATTCCTCTGCGAAACCCATCGCGTTCGGGTTTGCCGGGTATCCGGTGTGGTG
>NZ_BTVP01000038.1:0-30997 GCF_045863935.1 Parvibaculum sp.
AACAGGGAATCATCAATCAACGCCAGCCGCTACCCTCTTTTGCAGAGGAATCCCTTGAGGGAGGGTCAAACCGCTGCAAGCGGTTTGGGGCGGGGTCGCGGGAGAAATTCCAACTGCAACCGGCGCGCATTCGCCGTGGCGGCGCCGCGCCCCCGCCCCAAAATTCGCTGCGCAAATTTTGACCCTCCCTCAAGGGGAGGGTGGAAGGAAACCGGGAAAGCCTACTCCCCCAACGCCTTCTTCAGCGCCCGCTCCACCTTCGCCGAGCCCGGCGTGGTCGTGCTTGCGAACCAGTCCACCAGCTTCCCGTCGCGGCCGATCACATATTTGTAGAAGTTCCAGCGCGGTTTCGAGAGCAGGCCGCCTTGCGCGCCCAGCCACTTGAACAGCGGATGTGCGCCCGCGCCCGTCACATGCACCTTTTCCGTCAGCGGAAAGTCGACGCCGAAATTGATCTCGCAGAAATTCGCGATCTCCGCCGCGTTGCCCGGCTCCTGGTTCGCGAAATCGTTGGACGGCACGCCGAGCACCACGAGGCCCTCATCGGCGTATTTCCGCCAGATCGCCTCAAGCTCCTTGTATTGCGGCGTGAAGCCGCATTTCGACGCCGTGTTGACGATGAGGAGCGGCCGCCCGGCAAAATCCGAAAGCGGCATCGGTTCGCCCTTCAGGCTCGTGAAGGTGAAGTCCCAGGCGGTCTCTTCCGTCTTGCCGTTCATGTGGTCATCCTTCTTGCGATGTATCTCTTGGTGCTTCGACTTTCGTCGGGATGACAATTGATAAGCCAGCGGCTCCCTGCATCTATTTTCCTGACTTTCGGATTGCTTCCTGCTGCCGCGCACCGAATGCTTCAAGCTCTTCCGCTTTACCGTCGAAAAGCTCTGTCCAGATAATGTCGCAGCTTCCCGGCGACGAAAGTGGCGGTGCATCGGCCATGAAGATGTCTATGAGAAGGCCCTCAACGTTCCACCATGTGATCTTCCCGCGCAGTTCCGTTTCGCTGCCGGAAAATCCCTGGGATTCGGAAGGGGAACCGTAGACCTCACTGATTTCCTTCTTGGCTTGTTCGGCGATTGAACCGCAAGTCCCCGGGTGTGTGTGTTCCTCCCGCAGATAATAGTCGAACCTCATCTGCTTCAGCTGATCGTTCTCGAACACGAACATTCCGGTCGCTTGGGAGGACTCCATGGGAATGCCCCCGAACAATGTTCGGAAGGCTCCCGTGGTCCGGGGCTTCTCGCCTTCGCGCTCGTAGACGTCGAAGATATCGCCGCCATGCTCCTTCGCGGCAGCAACGGCTTCTTCCTCGCTCATGCCGAGCCGGAAAACCTCGTAGGGGTTGGCTGCGTGGGCCTCGCCCGCAGCAATGCAGGCAATGGCGAACAAGGCGGCAGCGAGAAGACGCATTCCATTCCCCCATATCGTCATTGCCGGGCCCTCCTTAATAATCAAGGAGGTCGGCAATCCAGAAGCCGCCGGAGGCGGCGTCTCTCTTCGCAAAACACTTTCTTCGACTGAGTTCGCCGACGCCCTATCCGTTCCTCATCCTGGCCCCCCGGGTCAAGCTCGGGGGTGACAAATAGGATGGGGACTGACCTCTTCAAGCCCCCTCGAACAGCGCCAGCGTCCGCTTCAGCGCGAGTTCCGCCGCAGCCTTGTCGTAATTGTTGCGGCGGTCGGAATTGAAGCCGTGGTCGGCGTCATAGACATAGACCTTCACTTCCGGATGCGCCTTCTCGATCGTGCGCACGTCCTCCAGCGGGATGCCCTTGTCCTTCTCGCCGAAGTGGCAAATGGTCGGGCATTTCGGGCTTTCATCGATGAACTGCTTGATTGCGCCGCCGTAATAGCAGGACGCTGCGTCGAGCCCGTTTGCACGGGTCGCGGCCACCCAGGCGACCGTGCCGCCATAGCAATAGCCGGTGATGAAGACCTTTTCGTTGCCGTCGGCGCGCAGCTTGTCGATGCACATCTGTGCGTCGAGCACCGTGTTCTCGTAAGGGTTGCCGGCGCGCAACGCCAGCGATGCCTGAATGTCTTCCTGGGAGTAGGTCGCCTGGAAGTCCTTCACCTGCCGGTCGTAAAGCTGCGGCGAGAGCACGTCATAGCCGCGTTCGGCATAGCCGTCGCAGAGATCCTTGATATGCGCGGTGACGCCGAAGATTTCCATGATCAGCACAAGGCCGCCTTTGCGCGTGCCTTCCGCCTTGACGTGGTAGCAGAGGATGCCGGCGCCGTCGCCGCTCTTCAGCGTGATTTCCTTGCCCTTGCGTGCCATCCCGTTTTTCCCTCTTTGTCTACTCGCCTCGCGGATGCCTCCGCTGGATCAGCCCCTGGCCGATGAAGCTCAGCACGGTTTCGCCGTTCTGGTTCGCGCCGCTATTGCGGCTCCGGATGATGCCCCATTGCGGCCGCGATTTCATTTCGATTTTCTCGATCACCGTTGACGAGTATGTGATCGTATCGCCCGCGCGTACCGGCGCCGGCCATTTCATGTCGAGAAAGCCGGGGGAGGGGCCGCCTGCCGGCGGCTTGCGGCCATCGGCGTCGAGCGGTTCGTCGCGGCCCTGCCGCGAGGCGATCATCAGCTTCATCCAGGTCGCCGTCGTGTGCCAGCCGCTTGCGGTCAAGCCGCCGAAGGGGCCGTGTCTCGCAGCTTCCGCATCGGTATGAAAATATTGCGGATCGTATTTCTTCGCGAAGGCGACGATTTCGTCCGCCGTGAACGTGTGGCTGCCCAGTTCCATGCGGCTGCCGATCTTTATGTCTTCGAACCAGGGCATCTGAGCATTTTCCGATCAAGTGGTTGCCGGTTGATCGCAGAAAATGCGACCACTCAAAAACTTTACTCCGCCTCCGCGCCGGGGTGACGGCGGCCATACATGGCCCAGCCTTCCATGGTCATCACGATTTCGTCCTTCTGGTTCAGCACCTCGGTGCGGAACTTCGTGAGGCCCATTTCCGGACGGCTCTTCGAGGCGCGCCGCTCCACGCATGTCCTCCGTAGACGGAGGACATCGTCCACATAAACGGGCTTCTTCCAGCGCACCTCGTCCACGCCCGGCGCGCCCAGCGAGGCGCTTTCGAGAATGTAACCGTCGCACATCATCCGCATTGCCATGGCGCAGGAGTGCCAGCCGCTCGCGCAGAGCCCACCGAGGATCGACTGTTTCGCCGCCTCCTCGTCGAGGTGGAAGGGCTGCGGGTCGAACTCGCTCGCGAATTCGAGGACTTCTTCTTTCGTCACGTGCTTGCGGCCGAATTCGACCGTTTCGCCGACGGGGAAATCTTCCCAGAAATATTTTGGCTCGCTCATGCGCCGGGTCCGATTTTTTGCTCTGTATACAAAATAATTGTCATGCCCGGACCTGATCCGGGCATCCAGGGGCCGGTGGCTCCGTGCGGGCGGCCCTGGATTGCCGGGTCAAGCCCGGCAATGACGAAAAAGGGGGGACAATTTTTATTCATCTTTCGTTCCCGTCCGCCGCCCGCCGTCAAACCGGGGATTGATTTTCTCCGGCGCGGCCGGCGAGGTCCATGTGACGTTTCGATGACATTTCGATGACAGTCGCTGCTCTTTATCCCCGTTTTCGCTCCCGGGAGAAACTTGTCCCCGTCCGCCGGAACTCGTGCCGTGATGGCCTCATGTTCCTCAATTTGCGAAGCGGAAATGCATCACATCGCCGTCATGAACCACGTAGTCCTTGCCCTCGAGACGCATCTTGCCCGCGTCCTTCGCGCCCTGTTCTCCGCCCAGCGATATGTAGTCGTCATAGGCGATCGTCTCTGCACGGATGAACCCCTTTTCGAAGTCCGTGTGGATGACGCCTGCGGCGGCGGGCGCGCGCGTGCCGCGCGTGATCGTCCATGCGCGCGTTTCCTTCGGTCCCACCGTGAAATAGGTGATGAGGTCGAGCAGCGTGTAGCCGACGCGGATGAGGCGCGACAGTCCGGGCTCGTGGAGCCCCAGCGTTTCGAGATATTCGTCGCGGTCGGCGGGCGGCAGTTGCGCCAGTTCCTCTTCGATGCGCGCGGAGATCACGACCCATTGCGCGCCCTCGGCCTTCGCCTTCTCTTCGACGAGCTTCGAATATTCGTTGCCCGTCGCGGCGGAAGCCTCGTCCACGTTGCAGACATAGAGCACGGGCTTCGAGGTGAGGAGGTTCAGGCCTTCCCACGCCTTCATGTCGTCGTCGGCGATCTTGTTTTCGGCGGTCGCGATGCGGGCGGGCTTTCCTTCGCGCAGATAGGCGAGCGCGATGTTCATCAGCTCGACCTGCTGCTTTGCATCCTTGTCGCCGCCCTTTGCCTTCTTCTCGTTCGCGACGACGCGTTTTTCGAGGCTGTCGAGATCGGCAAGCATCAGCTCCGTCTCGACGATTTCGGCGTCGGCCAGCGGATCGATGCGGTTCTCGACATGGGTGATGTCGTCATCGACAAAGCAGCGCAGCACATAGGCGACCGCGTCCACCTCGCGAATGTTCGCAAGGAACTGGTTGCCAAGGCCTTCGCCTTTCGATGCGCCCTTCACGAGGCCGGCGATGTCGACGAAGGTGAGCCGTGTCGGAATGATTTCCTTGCTCTTCGCGACGCTGCAGAGCTTGTCGAGGCGCGGGTCGGGTACTGCCACCTCGCCGACATTCGGTTCGATGGTGCAGAAGGGATAGTTCGCGGCCTGCGCGCTCGCCGTCTGCGTCAGCGCGTTGAAAAGCGTGGACTTGCCGACATTGGGCAGTCCAACGATGCCGCATTTGAAACCCATGATCTAACTCTCTCCGTCGCTGTCTTTTGTCTTCTGGTCTTTTGTCTTCTGCGTTTTTTCCGGCTCGGGATTGAGGGCCAGATGCACCTTGTTCGCGAATGTCGCGTCCTTGCCCTCGCCGAGAAGAGGGGCTGCGTCCGCGATGGCGTGGAGCATGGGCTCCACCCATGCCGCGTCCGCCTTCGCGAAGTCGCCCAGCACATGGCTCATCACGCGCTCCTTGATGCCCGGATGACCGATGCCGATCCGTACACGGCGGAAATCGGGGCCGATATGCGCGGCGATGGAGCGGATGCCGTTATGGCCTGCCGCGCCGCCGCCCGTCTTCATGCGGATCTTGCCGGCGTCGAGGTCGAGTTCGTCGTAGAAGACGACAACATCCGCGGGCGTCAGCTTGTAGAAGCGCATCGCCTCGCCGACGGCGCGTCCGCTTTCGTTCATGTAAGTCGTGGGCTTCAGCACGATCGCCTTCTCGCCGCCAAGCGTGCCTTCGCAGACCAAACCTTGAAAGCGCGCGCGGGGTGGCGAAAAGGAATGGCGGCGAACGATCTCGTCCGCCGCCATGAATCCGACATTGTGCCTGTTCCGTGCGTATTTCTCGCCCGGATTTCCAAGACCGACGAGCAGGATCATCGCCGCCTCCTTTCAGGCAGCGAGGGTCAATCTTCCTTTTCGGAAGACGACGCTTCGGCCTTTTCTTCCGCCTTGGCTTCGTTGTCCGCGGAGACGACGGCAGCCGGTGCTGCAATCGTCGCGATGGTGAAGTCGCGGTCCGTAATCGTCGGCGTCACCTTCGCCGGCAGCTTCACCGCCGAGATGTGGATCGAGTCGCCCATCTCGAATCCCGTGAGGTCGATGTCCAGCTGCTCCGGGATCGCATCGGCCGGGCAGTTGAGTTCGACTTCGTGGCGCACGATGTTCAGCACACCGCCGGCCTTGATGCCGGGAGACGCTTCGTGGTTGTGGAAGTGCACAGGCACGTCCACCACGATGGTTGCGTTCTTGCCGAGACGCAGGAAATCGACATGGATGATGAAGTCGCGTACCGGCTCGAATTGTACGTCGCGGGGAATGACGCGTTCCGTCTTGCCGCCGATTTCGACGTCGAGCACATGGCTCATGAAAGTTCCGGTCTGATAGAGTGCGGAAACTTCCTTGTAACCGATATGGATCAGTTCGGGGGTCTTCTTCTCGCCATAGATCACGGCGGGGACGCGGCCTTCGCGGCGGAGCGAACGGACAGCCCCCTTGCTGCCTTTCTCGCGCGCCTCGGCCTTGAGCGTCTGGGTCTCGGCCATAGCAAATTCTCCAATAAAAACAGGGCCTTAATGGCCCATGCGTGACCCGCAAGTCTCCTCCAGGGGTGTGGAAGTGCGGGATTGCGCGCCTTATAGCGCCTGGAGCGCCAAAACTCAACCGGTGGGGGAGGGGAGCCTAGTCGAAAAGGCTCGAAACCGAACGCTCCTCGGCAGTGCGGCGCATGGCTTCGCCGATCAGGGGGGCGATCGAGACGACGCGGATATTGTGGCTCACACGAACGGCTTCGGTCGCCTGGATCGAATCCGTGATCACGAGTTCCTTGAGCTTGGAGGCAGAAACGCGGGCGACGGCGCCGCCCGACAGCACGCCATGCGTCACGTAGGCGGAGACTTCCGTCGCGCCCGCTTTGAGGAGCGCATCGGCCGCGTTGCAAAGCGTGCCGGCGCTGTCGACGATGTCGTCGACGAGGATGCAGGAACGGCCCGATACATCGCCGATGATGTTCATGACTTCGGATTCGCCCGCCCGTTCGCGGCGCTTGTCGACGATGGCGAGGTCGGCGCCGATGCGCTTTGCGATGGCGCGGGCGCGAACGACGCCGCCGACGTCCGGCGAGACGACCATCACGCCGTTGCTCGTTTTGTAGTGCTGTTCGATGTCGCGGGTGAGCACCGGCGCGGCGAAGAGGTTGTCGGTCGGGATGTCGAAGAAGCCCTGGATCTGACCGGCATGGAGATCGAGCGTGAGGACGCGGTCCGCGCCTGCTGTCGTGACGAGATTGGCGACGAGCTTCGCGGAGATCGGCGTGCGGGCGCCGGGTTTCCGGTCTTGCCGCGCATAGCCGAAATAGGGGATCACGGCCGTGATGCGCCGTGCTGAGGCGCGGCGGAGAGCGTCCTGAATGATCAGGAGTTCCATCAGGTGGTCGTTCGCCGGATAGGAGGTCGACTGGATCACGAAGACGTCCTCGCCGCGGACGTTCTCCTGGATTTCCACAAAGACTTCCATGTCGGCGAAGCGGCGGACGACGGATTTCGTAAGGGGCAGGTTCAGATAGGCGGCAATCGCTTCGGCAAGCGCCCTGTTGGAATTGCCCGCTACGAGTTTCATTCCGAGACCCCTGCCATCACCTGAGATCCGCGCCGATGCGGCGGGAGCCCATGCCCCAATCTGAAATCGCCGCCCGGACATGACGATCCGGTGACGGCGCGAGCGCGTTTTAACAAGGGGTCCACCCCCTGTAAACATGCAACTCGCATCCGGATTTCGCGCGTCTTGTGCGTCCGGAGCGCGTTACGAGTTGGAGGCCACGGGGTAGGAGGCCCCTTGAAGGACCGATAAAATGCCCTCGGCCGCCGCTTCTGCGGCGGTTCGGGCCACCTCTTCCCATCGCCCGGCAATGCGCGCGGCGTCGAGCGCGTTGCGCTGCTCGATTTCGCCGAGAAGGCTGCCGTCTTCGGATTTCACGAGCCAGTGGATCGATACGTCCGTCAGTCCATCGGAGCGCGATGCGGTGACGACGCTGCCCTCGACACGATACTGCCCGTCCGGAATCCATGTTGCCGTTCTGATGCGGTATGAAAGGGTAGCGTCGAGTTCGCTTGCAAGGGCGCTCGCGCCATCTCCTGGAGCGGACGAGACCGACACGTTGAAACGGGTGGCAGGTTCCGCCACGGGTGCCGTTCCGGAAATGCTGCCGGTCACGATCGGATCGGCGTTGCCCTCCGCCATTGTTTCTTCTGCCGCGAAAGTGCCGGCGTACCAGCTTGCGATCCTGCCGGCCGTCGCCGCCGCGAAATGCCTGAGGTCTTCGGCGCCGACCGAATCCCACGCGCTGCCCGGGTTCCCCCGCTCCGGCAGCACTGCATCGTTCACCACACGTTGCAACCGTTCGCCCTTTTCGTTGCCAATGTCGATGACGGCGACGACATAGGTGCCATCCTCGCGTTCACCCGCGCCTATGGCGCCGGTTACGTCGAAGGCGGGTGCATTCTCGCCGCCTGCGGACAGGCTCATGCGAAGCGCTTCTTCCTTCAACATTTCCGAAAAAAGGCTGGCCCCGGTCGCCGGGACACCGTTCAGGGCAGACACTTCGACCTTCAATGCCGCAACCTGCTGCGTTTCGGCCTTCGGGGTGTCCTGCCGCGCCGGTTTGCCGGATGCAGTATCGTCCGCGCAGGCCGCCATGGCGAAAATGGCGATGGCGGTGCCGACGCGCAGCTTGCGTGCGCCCGCCTTCTGCCAGTTGCCGCTGGATGGCTCTTTCGCCGTTTGCACTGCCGATTGTCCCGCTACCCGCTGCCCCGTGGCGCGGCCTTGTCAGCGGCGAAGTTTAACGCGATTCGGGAAAAAGATGCCGCCGGTGTGACGTTCCGAGAATCAGTCCCGGAGCATCACGGCCGATATCTGGCGGCCATAGTCCGGTTCCTTGCGGTGTGTCGTGCGGCGATAGGAGAAGAACCGCTTCGGTTCCCTGTATGTGCAATGGCCCATTACGGCGATTGTGCCGATATCGGCCGCCTTGAGGCGCGCTTCGGCATAGCCGGGAAGATCGAACATGAAGTGCCCCTCGTTCGCGGAGGGCGCAAACCACCCGTCATTTGCGGCATCCGCCTTCATGAACTGGTCCCGGAAATCGGCGCTCACTTCATAGACATCCTTCGAGATGCAAGGGCCGATTGCGGCGACGATGCGGCTTCGCTCCGCTCCGAGACGGATCATTGCATCCACGGTTGCTTCCAGCACACCGCCGATCGCACCCTTCCAGCCGGCATGAGCGGCGCCGATCACATGGGCCTTCTCGTCGGCGAAAAGCACGGGCGCGCAGTCGGCGGTCAGGATGCCAAGAGCAATCCGGGGTTCGGCCGTCACCATGGCGTCCGCCTGCGGCGCGGTGTCGGGGGTCCAGGGTTCCGTCACCACCGCGACATCCGGACTGTGTACCTGATAGACCGTCAGCAGCTTCTCCGGTTCGGCGCCGAGTTTAAGCGCAACGCGGGCGCGGTTTTCGCGCACGCATTCGCTGTCGTCGTTCGAGCCGTACCCGCAATTGAGTGACGCATAAATATCCTTCGACACACCGCCTTCGCGCGTGAAGAAGCCGTGCCGAACCCGGGAAAGAACGTCGAAAGGCTTCGCCTTCAACATGCAAACTTCCTTCAAGCGAAACCGGCCGGCAGAGTGCTGCCGTGCGGCGTGATCCCCAGCACCTTGAAAAGGCTGCCCATCTCATGCGCGCCGGTCAACCTTTGCCGCGCTCGCTCGATGTCTTCTCTTTGCGAGGCCGTCGCATTGCGTGACAGCGCTTCCGCTCGTCCGTCGATGCCAAGCGCCGTCAGGAAGGCGCCCTGCTCGACGGGGCCATGCGCATCGGCCCCGCCCGCGCGGATTGCGTGAGCGAGCGTTTCGAAATCGACATGGGCGGTGATGTCGGCGGTGCCCGGCGCTTCGAAGGGATTGGCGTATTCGTGGTTCTTCACCGCCTGAAGTGTGTCGCCGGCGGCGCTTTTCGCGTGACCGTAGTCGATAACGAGAGCCGCTCCACCATGCGATGCTATGCGGGAGGCGATCTCTTCCGCGATGGCTGTGCTCGCGGGCGAGATTTCGGCAGTCTCGCCCTCGGCCGCATTGCGCATGGCTGCAGGAAGCGCGGCGTCGCTGACAAGTGGCACGGGCGCAAGCACCGGCACGAAGCCGCCGCTGTCGAGCCTGACATAGCGCTCGCACCAGCCTTGCCTCGTGCGCTGGTACTGCGTCACCGGCAGGGCGTCGAAGAATTCATTGGCGACGAGGAAGAGGGGCAGGGGCGGCAGAGTGGCGACGCTGTCGTGCCAGGTCGCATGCGGTATGCGGGCTTTCTGCGCTTCGCGGAGCACGGGGCTCGTTTCGACGAAATGAACCTCCGCCGCATCCCTCATGCCAGGAACGCTGCTGACTGCACGCAGGAGATCGGACATCAATGTGCCTCGCCCGGGACCGAGCTCGGCGATGGCGACGCGTTTCGGCGTGCCTTGCCTCAGCCATTGGTCGGCAAGCCAGAGACCGATCAACTCGCCGAACATCTGGCTGATTTCAGGGGCGGTCGTGAAATCGCCCTTCGCGCCCAGTGGGTCCCGCGTCATGTAATAGCCGTGATCGGGATGACCCAGGGCGAGCGCCATGAAGTGAGACAGGGGGATTGGTCCCGTCTCCTCGATCAGCCGGGCAATGTGCCGCGCGAGGGCGTTTTCCGTCATTTCCGCTTCGTTTTGGCGGCCGCGGCCTTCTGCGCGAAGTGCCACGCGAGCGCCGCGCCGGCGAGCGCCATCGGTATCGAGAGAGCCATGCCCATGGTGAACCAGCCGCCGAAGATGTAGCCGATCTGCTGATCGGGTTCCCGGAAAAACTCGACCGCTATGCGGGCGAGGCCATAGCCGCAGATGAAGGTGCCGGTTACGACACCGGGTTTCTTCAACGCATCGAAACGGTGGGTCAGCACCCTCAGCACGACGAAAAGAAGGATGCCTTCAAGGGCCGCTTCGTAGAGTTGGCTCGGATGGCGCGGCAGGGGGCCACCGGTCGGGAAGATGATGCCCCAGGGCGCGTCCGTCGCACGGCCCCACAGTTCCGCATTGATGAAGTTCGCAATGCGGCCGAAGAAGATACCGATCGGGACAGCGGCGCTGACGAGATCGAGCATCGACAGAAGCGGGATGTTGCGCGCGCGCGCGAAAAGAAACATCGCGACGAGAACACCGAAGGCGCCCCCATGAAAGCTCATGCCGCCCTGCCAGACGTAGAGGATTTCAAGCGGATGCGCGGCGAAGTAGGCTGGGTTGTAGACGAGGACATAGCCGATCCGTCCACCAAGGATGACGCCGAGCGCTGCCCAGAGGAGCGCATCGTCGGCGATGATGCGACTGATGGGCGAGGCGCCGTTCCAGAGCCGCGGTGTTTCCGCGAGCGCGATCACGTAGCGCCAGCCGAGGATCAGGCCCGCAATATAGGCAAGCGCGTACCAGCGGATGGCGAAGGGGCCAATCTCGATCAATACGGGGTCGATGTCGGGAAAGGGCATGTGGCTCCAGCCTTGGAACTCGGGAACATGTGCCCGGGTCGATGGCGCGCTAGTTTGGCTTCCGAACGGGTCCTGTCAAGGAAGGCGGCGCTCCGCCGCAGGCCGTGGGGTTCGCTTTTCGCGGGCGAGGCGCTATCTTCGTCGCTGAAGCCGCAAGCGGAGTATTCCCATGACCCAGACCCAGAACCGTATCTTCGACGAGCTCGGCCGTCTTTTCACCAATGCCGCTGGAGCGGCACAGGGTGTGCGCCAGGAGATCGAGACGGTTCTGCGTGGGCAGGCGGAACGGCTCATTTCCGACATGGACCTTGTGACGCGCGAAGAGTTCGAGGCCGTGCGTGCCATGGCCCAACTCGCGCGGGAAGAAAATGAGGCTCTGAAGGCACGCATCGACGCGCTTGAGGCCGCCAAAGCCCCCAAAGCCGCCGCCGCGAAGAAGGGCGCCCGGAAAATGGCCGATGACGACGATCCGACAGCGCCAGGCCCCGAGGGCGATACGTCGCCGCTGGGTTGAGCTTCCTGCTTTCCACAGATTCCCTGCGGTTTTCCACGGGTCCCTGCCCGCGAAGGGTTGCGTCGACTCAGCGCATCGGGCACGGTTGTCTGGTATTTCAGGGACGGGTTACCCACAAGATATAGGCCTGCAGGCGGTCTTCTCCTGCCGCAGAGAGTGGGGTCCGAGCGGGGTAAGGAATGTCAGGCACTGTTGCCGAGGCCGAGGCCGAGGAATTCGACGGCAATCCGCTAGATCTTCTCGAACAGGTCGCCGCCATTCGGGATTGGTTCTTCGAACGAAGCCATGAAGACGAACTCAATATCTGTGTTGCCGGTGAGTGGCGCGATTATCAGCTCTCGCTGAACTGGCGGAACGACCTTTCCGGCCTCCACATCGCCTGCACGCTCGATCTGCGCGTACCGCCGGAAAAGCGCCCCGTGGTGCGCCATCTGCTGACCCTGATCAACGAGCAGCTCTGGTCCGGCCATTTCGATATCTGGTCGGATGACGGTGTCGTTCTCTACCGCAACAGCCTGCTTCTGTGCGGCGGCGCTGCGGCGACGCCGGAACAGTGCGAGGCGCTTCTGCGGCTCGCCGTGGAGGCATGCGAGCGCTATTATCCGGCGCTGCAATTCGTCATGTGGGCGGGCAAGTCGGCCGAGGAAGCCATCACCGCCGCCATGTTCGAGACGCAGGGCTGCGCCTGAGGCGGCGCGCCTTTTCGACGGTTTCCGCAAGCGACGGTTTCAGACATGACATTTTCACTCGAACGTCCGCTCGTCCTTGTGGGCGCGGGCAAGATGGGCGGCGCGCTGCTTTCGGGCTGGCTTGCCAAAGGACTTTCACCTCAACTCGTGGAAGTGCGGGATCCGGCACCTTCGGCTGAGGTCGCGGCGCTTGCCGCAAAGGGGGTGTCGTTCAACGCCTCCGTGCAGGAAATCGCTGCGAAGCGACCCGCGCTCGTCCTTCTCGCGGTGAAGCCGCAATCGATGGGCGATATTCTTCCGGAACTTGCGCCGCTCGTCTCGGCGGACACGGTCTTTCTTTCGATCGCAGCGGGGATCGGGCTTCATCGGCTGGAGGATCTGCTCGGCGCAGAGGTTCGCGCCATTCGCGCCATGCCGAATACACCGGCCGCGATCGGCCGGGGAATTACGGTCGCCTATGCCAATGCGCGTGTGACGGCGGAGCAGAAGGAACTCGCGGACCGTCTTCTCGCCGCTGTTGGGGAAGTTGGATGGGTCGAGAGCGAGGGGCTGATCGACGCCGTGACGGCCGTGTCGGGCAGCGGTCCGGCCTATGTCTTCTACATGGTCGAATGTCTCGCCGCAGCGGGCGAAGCGCTGGGGCTCGATGCAACGCTCGCCATGAAGCTTGCGCGGGCGACGGTGAGCGGTTCGGGCGAGATGCTTCACCGGATGAATGAACCCGCCTCCGAACTCCGGGCCAATGTCACATCGCCCGGCGGCACGACTGCTGCGGCGCTCGACGTGCTGATGGGCGAGGGTGGCTTGTCGCCGTTGATGCGGCGTGCCGCGCTGGCTGCGCGGGATCGGGCGAGGGCGCTCGGCAAGTAGGAGCCCTCGCCAGAGGCCGCGCGACTGCCTATGCTTTCTTCATAGGAGAAAGAAGATGGCACGCAAGCTTGATCCGGAAGAGAAAATGGTCAATGCGGCGCTGAGGCTTGCGGCCTCGCGTGGCTGGAGCGGGCTGTCGCTTGCCGATATTGCGAAAGCGGCGAAGGTCAGTCTCTCCGAATTGTCGAAGAGCTTCTCCTCCAAGGCCCAAATTCTTGCGGCCTATGGACGCCGGATCGACGCAAAGGTTCTGCAGGATGTTTCGGCGGAAGACATGTCCGGTGAGGTGGCGCGCGACCGTCTCTTCGATGTGCTGATGATGCGTTTTGACGCGCTTTCGGAGGACAAGGCGGCGTTGAAGCGCATTGCCGCCGATATGCGCCGCGATCCTCTAGCGGGCGCGCCGCTTGCGAGGCCGCTCCTTCAGTCGATGGGCTGGATGCTGGAAGCAGCCGGCATCGATTCCTCCGGCATTGCAGGCGCGGTGCGCGTGCGCGGCCTTGCGCTGGTGTGGGGCGCGGCTTTTCGTGTCTGGCTCGACGATGGCGAGGACCAGTCGAAGACCATGGCCGAACTCGATCGGCGCCTTCGCGAAGGTTCGGAACTGCTCGAACGCCTGTCCCGGTTCGATCCCCGGAGACGCAGGGAAGCATCGGACGAGGAAAAGGCTGCGTGATGGCTTTCAGAAGTGGAAGACGCGGCAGGCGGTGATCTTCTCTCCCCGCCACTCGATAATTTCGACGACGCGCTTCCGGCCCGCTTCATCGCCGTTCACCACCCGCCAGTATTCGATCGAAGCCCGGCCGCCATCCGCCGTTTCCTCCACGATCACGTTCAGAAGGTCTGCCCGGAAGCTCTTGATCTGGCTGGCGGCGGCGGAAGCGTAAGCACGGATTTCATCCACTCCCTTCAGCGTGCCGTCGGCACGGTTCATTCGCGCCACGACGACCTCGCTCATATGCGTTGCCTCCTCCGTATAGAGGCTCGCCACCCGCTCGGGGTCGAGACTCTGCCAGGCGGCCTGCCACGCAGCGACGATTGCGGGCACTTCCATGCTGTTTTCTCCCTGCCAGTCTGTCCGCGAGGCTAGCCCGAGCGGCAGATAAAGGGCAATAATATTGACCTAAATTACACAGGCAGGTGAATGATCGCCCGAAGGCCGCCCATGGGGCTGCGGGAAAGGGTGATGTCGCCTCCATGGCCGCGGGCGATGTCGCGCGCGATGGCAAGGCCAAGGCCCGTGCCGCCGGTGTCGAGATTTCGCGCCGCATCCAGGCGGTAGAAGGGACGGAACACTTCTTCGAGTTGATCCTCGGGAATGCCCTGACCGTCATCGTCCACGAGAATGTCGATGCTGCCGCCCTCGTCGCTGTCGGCATCGCGGATCGCGGTTACCCAGACGTGCTTTGCATATTTGCCTGCGTTGTCGATGACATTGGTGAGGCAGCGTTTGAAGGCGTTGCGGCGGAGCGGCAGGGTGAGATCGCCGTGCAGATCGAGCCGTACATCGTGTCCCTTGCGAAGGCTGTCGTCGCGCACCTCCTCAATGAGTTCGCCGAGGTCGGTCTCCTCGGATGCCTCGCCCTGATGCCCGCGCGCGAATTCGAGATAGTCGTCGAGCATACGCTCCATCTCCGCGACATCGGCGCGGAGATCGGCCAGCTCGGCACTTTCGCCAAGCATGGCGAGTTGCAGTTTGAATCGCGTGAGAGGCGTGCGCAGATCATGGCTGACGCCGGCGAGCATGGCCGTGCGCTGCTCGATCTGCCGCTGGATGCGCGCGCGCATCTCCATGAAGGCATTGGCGGCCCGGCGGACTTCCGACGCACCCTGAGGACGGTAGTTCGGAATGTCGCGTCCCATGCCGAAGGATTCCGCCGCTTCCGCGAGTTTTTCGATCGGACGGATCTGGTTCCTGAGAAAAAGCAGAGCGACGATGATCAGAACGATGGATGTGCCGAACATCCACACAAGGAAGATGTGCGAGTTCGAAGCGTAGACATGCGAGGCAGGCGTGAGAACGCGCATCACGCCGCCGTCATAGGCAATTCTCATGTCCACATAGTCGGTATAATTCGCCGTGTTTATCCAGAATGGACGGGCGACGCGGCGGCGCAGTTCGTCATTGAGCGAGTCCGCGAGCAGACCTGCAGTTGACGAGGGTGCTTCGGGAAGGTCCTCGCCGTCCAGGAAAGCCACCGGCAAGCCGAGGGATTGGCTCGCACGCGCGGAAATTCGGGCCGCGCGTTCGGGCGTCGGATTTTCCTGATATTCATTCAGGAGGAGCGCCACTTCCGCCACGGTTTTCGCGGAAAGCCGCTCCGTCACGAGCGCCCAGTGGCGTTCGAGGAAGACATAGGTGACGACGAATTGCAGCAGCACCATCGGGGCGACAATGATGATGAGCGAACGCCAGTAAAGGCCACGCGGCATCGCCTTCTTGAGAAGCTGAAAGGGGTGAAGGCCGCGCAATAACGCGGTCTGGCGCGGAGGTGTCGCGCCGGCATGTTCACCTGTGTCGGCTTCCATCATCTCTGCATCAGTCCGGCATGAGCGCATAGCCTTCGCCACGCACCGTTTGCAGGTAAAGCGGGTTCTTTGGGTCGGCTTCGAGTTTTCGCCTCAACCGGTTGATTTGCACGTCGATCGAACGCTCTGCCGCCTCATTGTCGCAGAGGTCGAGGCGCGAGAGGGGTTTGCCGGGATTGGCCGCGAAGATGCGCATGAGCTGCACCTCGCGCGTGGTCAGGCGGATCTGACGGTCGCCGCTCCAGAGCTCGCCGCGCGTGACATTGAAGCGGCATGGACCCAACGAAATCTCATCGTGCTTGCGCGCTCCCGGCGCTTGCGCGCGGCGCAGGATCGTTCCGATCCGCAGCAGGAGCTCGCGCGGCTCGAATGGCTTTGCGAGATAGTCGTCGACGCCGCGTTCGAGGCCATCGATACGGTCGCTCGCCTCACCACGCGCCGTGAGCATGAGAATAGGCACGTTCGATGTGCGGCGAAGGTCGCGCGTGAGATCGAGGCCGCTCTCGCCTGGCATCATTACGTCCATGACGATGAGGTCGAAAGCCATGCCTGCGAGACGCGCTCTCGCTTCGGCGGCATGTTCGGCCGCCGTCACGCGGTAGCCGCTGTCCGAAAGATACCGCTTGAGCAGCTCGCGAATACGCCGGTCGTCGTCGACGATCAGAATATGCGGCGCGTCGTCGGCGGGCGGTGTCTTTCCACTCTCCGTCCGGTTGGCCGTTGCGATGTCGTCGGCATGTGCCATTCGTTCTCCGCTGGCGTTTTTCGCCGGGTGTCAGCGCTGTTCGACAGGCGCCATGGTGATCCGGTGTTCGACCTCCGCCCGGTCTTCGTCGTTTACGAGCCCAAGCAAGACCTCGCGCCAGGCGTCCTCTGCACCCGGTCCCGCCTTTTCGAGTGCGGCGGCGACACGCGCGCGCTGGGGCGCGGCGAGACGCTCCTCAAGTTCGCGGCCGGACGCCGTCAGATAAAGAAGCCGCTGGCGACGGTCCTGCTTGCCGGTTTCCTGCACCACGAAACCGCGCTCGATCAACTGTTTCAGTACGCGGGCGAGGCTCTGTTTGGTGATCCGCAGAATGTTCAGCAGTTCCGCCACGGTGATGCCCGGGTTGCGGCCAACGAAATGGACGACGCGGTGATGCGCGCGGCCGAAGCCATACTCGTCGAGGAGTTCGTCGGGGTCGCTGATGAAGTCCCTGTAGGCAAAGAACAGAAGTTCGATTGCCTCAGTCAGCCGGTCACCTGCGGTGGAAAGGCGGTCGGCCAGGGGCTTTCCAGGATGTTTGGCGGGTACTACCATTTTATGTCAGCCATGTTGACATATTTTCCGCTGAGTGCTACCTGTTACAAACTGCATGAGACAGAATGGGCGTCCAGGACGGGCAGGTCGAATCTGCCAACCAATATAAAGGATGTTCGCCCGAGAAGGCTGTCTCCGGCAAATCTCCCGTGAAGCGGGGCCGACGGGCTAAGGGACGCCAGATGGCGTATCCGGCGCCCACGGAAATACACCAGGAAATCAGGGTCATGGCAGACATTCCCTTCGACAAACGCGACGGCTTCATCTGGTTCAACGGGGAGCTTCTTCCCTGGGCGGACGCCAAGGTGCATGTGCTGACCCACGGTCTGCACTATGCAAGCTGCGTATTCGAAGGCTGCCGCGCCTATAATGGCGAAATCTTCAAGCTGCGCGAACATTCCGAGCGCCTGATCAATTCGGCCGATATTCTCGGATTCAAGATTCCCTATTCGGTCGAGGAGATCGACGAGGCCTGCCGCGTGGCGCTCAAGGCGCAGAATCTGACCGACGGATATGTGCGTCCTGTCGCCTGGCGCGGCAGCGAGGCGATGGGCGTCTCGGCGCAGAAGAACCGGATCAACCTCGCCGTGGCGGCTTGGGAATGGCCCTCCTATTTCGATCCCGAACAGCGCAAGAAGGGTATTCGCCTCGACATCGCGCAGTACAAGCGTCCCTCGCCCGAGACAGCGCCTTCCCACGCGAAGGCGGCGGGCCTCTACATGATCTGCACGATCTCGAAGCATGCGGCCGAGGACAAGGGTTATGCCGACGCGCTGATGTACGACTATCGCGGCTATGTCGCGGAAGCCACGGGCGCCAACATCTTCTTCGTCAAGGACGGCGTCATTCACACGCCGAAGCCCGACTGTTTTCTCGACGGCATCACGCGCCAGACAGTGATCGGACTTGCGAAGACACGCGGTTACGAAATCGTCGAGCGCCATATCATGCCCGACGAGCTGCCGAGTTTTTCGGAATGCTTCATCACGGGCACGGCTGCGGAAGTGACGCCGGTGGGCGAGATCGGACCGCACAAGTTCATGCCTGGCGAGATCACGTTGAACCTGCATGAGGACTATGTCGCCGCAGTGCATGCGCACCAGACGCAGGCAAAGGCCGTCAACGGCTGAGGCAATTCGGGGCGGCCTTCGGGCCGCCCTTTTTGTGTGCGGAAGAGAAGTCCGTGGACGGATCAACTGACGAAAAACGGGGATAAAACACCCCGACTGTCATTGAAATGTCACAAAAACGTCACGCTTTCCATTTCGCCGCCGCCGCGCCGTCGCTCTCGCGGGCATCGACCCAGCGGGCTTCGCCGCCGGTATCCTCGCGCTTCCAGAAGGGCGCGCGGGTCTTCAAGTAATCCATCAAAAAGGACGCCGCCTCGAAGGCCGCCTGCCGGTGCGCGGAGGCGGCGACGACAAGAACAATGTTATCCCCGGGCTGAAGTTTGCCGACGCGGTGAATAACGAGACTCGCTTGCAGGGGCCAGCGCCCGTTCGCTTCGCGCTCGATGCGGGCGAGCTCCTTTTCGGTCATGCCGGGATAGTGTTCGAGTTCCATGGAGGCGACGGAACCGCCATTGGCATCGCGGACAAGGCCGGAGAAGGTGATGACCGCGCCGATATCGGTGCGGCCCGCCGTCAACGCGGCAACCTCGGCACCGATGTCGAAATCTTCGGTCTGCACGCGGATCATGAAACTCAGCCGCCCGTGACCGGCGGGAAGAAGGCGATCTCGGCGGCGCCTGCTACGGGCGTGTCGAGGCCGCCATGTTCCTGATCGACGGCGCAGCGAATGACCGAAAGATCGGAAAAGGCCGCTTCGTATCCTTCCCCGCGCGTCCTGAGCCATGAGATGAGGCCCGAAACGTCGCGCACGTCGCCCGGCAGCGTCACGTTTTCTTCCGCGACACCGGCTTTCTGTCTGACCCAGGCGAAATAAAGCAGCTTCACGTCCGTCCTTCCCGTTCGGTGGCCGCCGCCGACGGTGCCGCCGGGCGGTGTTCCGGCTTGCTGTCGCCGAGGTGCTGCACGCCAGCGCGGAAATAGTCGATGCCTGTGTAGATCGTGAGGACCGCGGCCGCCCAGAGCAGAGTGATGCCGGCTTCGGTCGTGCCGGGCACGATCCTGTCGGCAGCGGGACCGGCGAGGAGAAAACCCAGCGCGACCATCTGGATGGTCGTTTTCCATTTCGCGAGCTGGGTCACGGGGACGCTGACGCGCAGCTCCGCCAGGAATTCGCGCAGGCCGGAGACGAGAATCTCGCGGCAGAGAATGATGATCGCGGCCCACAGGGAAAATCCGGCGATGACGCCCTGCCATGTGAGGGCGATCAGCACGACGGCGACCAGCAGCTTGTCGGCAATGGGATCGAGCATCCGGCCGAGATTGGATTGCTGCTCCCATGCGCGTGCGAGATAGCCGTCGAAAAAATCCGTGATGGCCGCGACGATGAAGAGCCCGAGCGCGACCCAATGCGACGTATAGCCGGGGATGTAGAAGCACAGCACGATGGCGGGAACCAGCGCGATGCGGAAGTAAGTCAGCAGATTGGGCAGGTTGGTCGCCATGTGCAGTCCGCTCCGATGTGATCGCGCCAGCTTAACATCACCTGCCGACATGTCGCGAGGGGGAGAGCAGAATTCCTTCAGGGTGAACCGTCCGGATTTCCGTGAAAGTGATCATAAACGGCACGCGCCACCCTGGCGCTGATACCGTCCACGGCTTCGAGATCGGAAAGGCCCGCGCGGGCGACGGCGCGGGCGGAGCCGAAATGCTGTAACAGGGCGCGTTTGCGGCCCGGGCCGATGCCGGGCACCTCGTCGAGCGGGTTGACGCCGATTGCCTTGGAGCGGCGCGCGCGGTGGCTGCCGATCGCATAGCGATGCGCCTCGTCGCGCAGGCGCTGGAGGTAGTAGAGGACGGGATTGCGCGGCTCCATCATGAAGTCCTGCCGTTCCGCCATGAAGAAGCGCTCGCGGCCCGCATCGCGTTCCGGTCCCTTGGCGACGCCGACCGCCATGACATTGCCGATGCCGAGTTCCGCCAGAACATCGAGCGCGACCTTCAACTGCCCGGCGCCGCCGTCGATGAGAATGAGGTCGGGCCAGAGCGTTTCGCTGTCCGTGGCGCTCTCGCTTTCCTTGAGAAGACGGGTGAAGCGGCGCGTCAGCACCTCGCGCATCATGGCGTAGTCGTCGCCCGGCTCGATGTCCTCGCCCTTGATGTTGAACTTCCGGTACTGGTTTTTCATGAAGCCCTCGGGCCCCGCGACGATCATGCCGCCGACGGGCTTGGTGCCCGAGATATGGCTGTTGTCGTAGACCTCGATACGGCGGGGTGGCTGTTCGAGGCCGAAAACCTCGGCGACACCTTCGAGGAGCTTGCGCTGCGTCGAGCTTTCGGCGAGGCGGCGGCCGAGCGCCTCGCGCGCATTGGTGAGGGCGTGATCGACAAGTTCGCGTTTCTCGCCGCGCCGGGGCCTGCCGACGGCGACTTTCCGTCCGCCCCTGATGGTGAGGGCCTCGGCGAGGAGGGCCTGGCCCGGCACCTCGTGGCTCAGCAGCACCATGCGGGGCGGCGGGCGGTCTTCGTAGAACTGGGCGAGGAAGGCATCGAGCACTTCTTCCGTCGACAGTTCCTTGTCGTGGCGCGGGAAGTAGGCGCGGTTGCCCCAGTTCTGGCCGGCACGGAAGAAGAAGACCTGCACACAGGTCTGCCCGCCCTCCGACCAGGCGGCGAAGACATCGGCTTCGGTCACGGTGCGGGGGTTGATGCCCTGATGCTGCTGGATCTGGGTGAGCGCCCTGATGCGGTCGCGATAGATCGCGGCGCGCTCGAAGTCGAGATCGGCAGAGGCCTTGTCCATCAGCTCGACAAGCTGTTGCTGCGTCTTGCGGCTGCGCCCCTTGAGGAAGGCGCCCGCCTCGGCGACGAGTTCCGCATAACCCTTTTCGTCGATCTCGCCCGTGCAGGGGGCACTGCAGCGCTTGATCTGGAAGAGGAGGCAGGGGCGCGTGCGGCTTTCGAAGACGCTGTCGGAACAGGAGCGCAGCAGGAAGGCCCTTTGCAGGGCGTTGAGCGTTGCCGTCACCGCGCCGGCGCTTGCGAAGGGACCGAAATAGTCGCCCGGACGCGAGCGGGAACCGCGATGTTTCACGACCTGGGGAAAGGCGTGATCTCCCGTCAGCAGGATATAGGGGAACGACTTGTCGTCCCGCATGAGCACGTTGTAGCGCGGCTTCAGCCGCTTGATGAGGTTGGCTTCGAGCAGCAGGGCGTCGGTCTCGGTCGCCGTGGAGATGAACTCCATCTGCGCGGTCGAGGCGATCATGCGGGCGATGCGGTTGGAATGGCCGCCGAGCTTGGCATAGCTCGCGACCCGCTTCTTCAGGCTGCGCGCCTTGCCGACATAGAGAAGCTCGCCCTTGGCGTCGTACATGCGATAGACGCCCGGGCTGTCGGGCAGGAGTTTCACCTTTTCCGCGATCAGGACGGCGCCGGAGGACGCCGGGGCGGGCGTCTCCTGGCCGGAATCGGTTGTCTGGTCGTTGTCGCTCATGTGGCCTGTATAACACCGCCCGGTTTCCTTTGGCGCGGGGTCCGGCGCCGCGAAACCCGCAGATTTCAGCGGATTTGCCGACCCTCCAGACCCCCACCCCAAAAATCGCTGCTTCCCGGCTATTTTTGGGCCTCCCCGCAAGGGGGAGGCAGGACGGACGGCGCGGGGATGAAGGGAGGCGGAAACATCCCTCCAGACCTGTGGATAAGTTTGTTGACAGAGTTGGGGCTGGAACCGGCTCCGCACTGTCAACGTCTTGTAATAATTAAGATATGTGACGCCGCCGGAAAACCCGTCCCATTTTAAAGCATTGAAATATATGGGTTTTTCTGACCTATGGTATTCGCCGTTTCACTTAACGAGATGAACGGTGGAGTCTCGCCGAACCGGTTTCACCTGCGTGCGCTGCTGTGTACAAACCCTCCGTGTGCGGCATTTGAAATCCCCAAACCGTTGATTCCATTGCCGCTTTCTGGAGAGATTGCAGCGTCAGGAATGATGGCGCACGCGCTCGATCTCGACGCCCACGCTGGCGGCCTCGGAAATGGCGGCGAGCTTCTCCACCCGGACGCGCGCCACGCGTACCCGTTCGTCCTCGAGACAGGAACCGGCGATCCGCTCGGCAAGGCTTTCGACGAGGTTCAGATGGCCCTCGGCGACGATGGATTTGATGCGGTCCACCACGGTCGCATAGCAGACGACGTTGTCGAGGCTGTCGCCATGCACGGCTTCCGCCACGGTGAGGTCGATATTGACGCGGACCGGCTGGGTGCCGCCCTTTTCGTGCTTGTAGACGCCAATATGCGCATCGAGCAGGAGGTCGCGCACGAAAACGTGGCGGATGGCCCGTTCGGCATTCGCGATCTTCAGGGGGGTTACGTTTTCCGGTTGGCTCATGCCGAGAGTTCTACTCCGAAATACCGATCACGTCCGGCGTTTCCCAGGCGAGGTGCTGGCCGCCGTCGAGCGCGATCATCTGCCCGGTCATGGCGGGCGAGGCGAGAATAAACCGAAGCGCGGTGCAAATCTCCTCCGGCGTGGTGCCGCGCCCGAGAATGGTGGCGCGCGTCTGGCGCTCGAAATCCGCCGCTGACTGGCGCGCATTCGCAAGCGTCGGGCCGGGGCCGATGCCATTGACGCGGATGCGGGGCGCGAGCGAGCGGGCCATGACCTGCGTCATGTCCCAGAGCGCCATCTTGCTGATGGTGTAGGAAAAGAAGCGCGGCGTGGGCGCCCAGACGCGCTGGTCGATGATGTTGACGATGTTGCCCTCGACGCCGGCGGGAAGCTGCGCCGCGAAGGCCTGGGCCAGAAAGGCTGGTGCGCGCAGATTGACGTCCATGTGTTCGCGCCAGGAGGCCGCGGTCATGGTGGCGGCTTCGTCGGGCTTGAATTCCGAGGCGTTGTTGACGAGGAGGGAGAGGGGGCCGAGCGCCTTCACGGCATCGGGCACGAGGGAGGCCGTCGCTTCCTCGTCCGCGAGGTCGGCCTTGAGGACGACGGCGCGCGCGCCTTTGGCCTCGATTTCGCGCAGGACTTCGCGGGCGTCATCGTCCGCACGGTCATGGCGGATGCAGAGCGCGACGGACCATCCGTCCTCGGCCAGCGCAAGGGCCATGGAACGCCCGATGCGGCGGGCGGCTCCCGTTACCAGTGCGGTCTTCGGTTCGCTCAAATCGCTTCTCTCACAATGCGTCGGGCAGGTGGCCCATGGCGAACATGGCATAGAGATAGGCGCCATAGCCCGCAAGGAAGAAGACACTGGCGCCGCGCCCGACCTTTCCGCCCGTCATGGCGAAAGGCAGGAGCACGACCACCGCCGCAAGCATCACCCAGAGATGGAAGGTCAGAAAGTCCGGTGAAACGGGCAGCGGCCCGATGAGCGCGGTTACGCCGAGAATGGCGAGAATGTTCATGATGTTGCTGCCGATGATGTTGCCCACGACCACATCGTCGTTGCGGCGGAAGACCGCCATGACGGAGGTCGCAAGCTCCGGCAGCGAGGTGCCGACGGCGATGAGGGAGAGGCCGATCACCGCGTCCGATACGCCGAAGACCTGCGCGATCTCGGTGCCGCCGTCGACGACGAGGCGGGCGCCGATGGGCAAGCCGATGATGCCGATGAGGAGCTGCACGGCGATGGCGCGGCGCGAGAGGTTCGAGGGGTGGATGTCGCCATGCGGGAGTTCGTGGGTGTCGACGTCCCCTGCGAGGAAGGCATCGTCCGGCGCGGCTTCCGCCGGGATGAGGCCGGTGTCCGCGGCTGCGAGGGGCGGCGGCGTGTGCGGGTTCATCCGCGCGTCCCAGCCCGAATAAACGAGATAGGCCGTGAGGAGCGCGAGCAGCAGGATGCCCTGCCAGAAACCGAGCGGGCCGACGAAGCAAAGCACGATCAGCAGCACGCTCGCCGCCATCATGATGAGCATGTTGTGCGGGACCGTGCGGCCGGTGCAGGCGATCGGCATGATGAGGGCGGGCAGGCCGAGAATGAGCAGGATGTTCGCGATGTTGCTGCCGACGACGTTGCCGATGGCGATGCCCGGCGATCCGGCGAGGGCGGCGCGCACCGAGACGAGGAGTTCGGGCGCCGAGGTGCCGAAGGCGACGATGGTGAGCGCGATCAGCAGCGGAGAGAGACCGTATCGCGCAGCGAGGGAGGCGGCGCCGCGAACGAGGAAGTCGCCGCAGACGATGAGGATGACGAGGCCACCCGTCAGATAGACGTAGGACATGTCAGGCATCGGCGACCCCGGAAACGGCCCTGGAAAGGACGGCGCTCGCGGTACCGGAACCGTTCTCGCATGGACATGATCTGTAGCCGCAAGCCACGCGGTTTCCGGTCCGCATATCGATGCTGGTCCTTCTGGTTTCGGCTGGGTCCGCCCCCGGCCCCTTGCAGGCATATAAGGTGGAGCCCGGCCCATGGCAAGAATGGCGCAGGTTTCGCCGCGCCGCGGCAAGATTTGCGCTACTCTGAAAAAGCAGCAGCGGCGGTGAGGTGATTGTGGAAAACGAGGTTCTGAGCGCGGGGGCGGCGGTAGAGGCCGTGGCAGGGGGAATCCACGTCCCCTATCTCAAGGAAGTCATCGTTTTCCTGATCGCGGCGGTCGCCGTGATGCCGCTGTTTCACTGGTTCCGGGCGAGTACGGTGCTCGGCTATCTCTTCATCGGCGCCCTGATCGGGCCGCACGGCGTCGCGCTGATCGGCGATGCGGAAGGCGTTTCCCAGATCGGCGAGCTGGGTGTCGTTTTCCTGCTGTTTACCATCGGACTCGAATTGTCGTGGCAGAGACTCCGGTCGATGCGGACCTATGTGCTGGGGCTCGGAAGCGCTCAGGTGCTGGTGTGCGGGGCGGCGCTGACGGGATTGTTCATGGCCGCCGGGCTCACCGTTCCGGCCTCGACCATTCTCGGCTTCGCGCTGGCGCTCTCGTCCACGGCTATCGTCACGCAATTGCTGATCGAGCGGGGCGAGTTCGCCGCGCAACCGGGACGCATCGCGTTTTCGATCCTGCTGATGCAGGACCTCGCGGTGGTGCCGCTTCTCGTCATGGTGTCGATCTTCAGCGCCCATGCGCAGGGCGGGGACGAGGTGAACATGTTCAGCCTCGCGGGGATGGCGATGCTGAAGGCGACGCTCGCCGTCGCGCTCATCCTGACGGCGGGCCGCTATGTGCTGCGCTGGCTTTATGGCGTGGTGGCGCGGACGAAGAATCCGGAACTCTTTCTGGCGCTGTCGCTGCTGGCCGCGCTGCTGACGGCGGTGGCGACGGGGGCGGCGGGACTGTCGATGGCGCTTGGCGCGTTTCTCGCGGGGCTTCTGCTTTCCGATACGGAATTCCGGCCGCAGATCGAGACGGACATACAGCCGTTCAAGGCGCTGCTGCTCGGCCTCTTCTTCATCAGCGTCGGCATCGGCATGGACTTCTCCGTGTTGCGGGACAATTTCGATGCCGTGCTGGCGCTCATCGCGGTCTTCACGCTGCTCAAGGCGCTGCTGATCGCGGGGCTTACCTATTCCTTCGGGCAGACGCGGCTCTGTTCGCTGCGCACGGGGCTCCTGCTCGCGTCGGGCGGCGAATTCGCCTTCGTGGTGATTTCGGGGGCGGTGGCGGGCGGCGTGGTGCCGCTCACCGTCGCGCATGTGGTGCAGCTATCGGCGGCCGTGTCGATGGCGCTGACGCCGGGGCTTGCCGCGCTTGGCGGCTGGCTGCAGACGCGCCTCGACGGCTGGCAAGGCGACCGGGAACGGGACGCCGACGGAAAGGCCGAAGGGCTGGAGGCGCATGTCATCATCGCGGGCTATGGGCGCGTGGGCCGTACCATCGGGCAGCTGCTCAGCGAGCAGCAGCTTCCGTTTGTGGCGCTCGATCTCGATCCGATGCGCTCGCGCACGGCGCGGACGCGCGGCGAACTCGTCTATTATGGCGATGCGGCGCGGGCCGAGATGCTGGAGCGCGTGGGTATCGCCAGGGCGTCGGCGGTCGTCGTGACGCTGGACGACAGCGCGGCGGCGAGCCGGCTCGTCAAGGCGCTCAGGGCGAAGTGGCCGAAGGTGCCGGTCTATGCGCGGGCGCGGGACCGGGAGCACATGCTGGAACTGGAAGCCGCGGGCGCGACGGCGGTCGTGCATGAAGCGCTCGAAGCGTCGCTGCAGCTTTCCGGCCATGTGCTGCGCGCCATCGGCGCCTCGAACGAGGTGGCGGCGACGCTGATCGATCGCGTGCGCGTGGAGGTCTATGAGCGGCAGGCGGTGGCGCCCGACGAGGCGCCCTAGCCGGACTCAGGCTTCATAAATCGCGTAGTGCTTGCGCGTGCGCTCGATCACTTCCCAGACGCCCTTGAAGCCGGCCGGGATGACGAAGGCGTCGCCCTTTCGCACCGTCATCGGCTCGCCGCCGCCGGCCGGCACGATGCGGCTCACGCCGTCGAGGATGTGGCAGAACTCGTGCTCGGTATATTCGATGCGCCAGGCGCCCGGCTCGCTTTCCCAGATGCCTGAGAAGAACTTGCCGTCCGGCGAGGTGTAGAGGTTCCAGACGCGGTTGTCCGGATTGCCGGAAAGGACGCGGGCCGGATCGGGCGCGCCCTTCTCGGGGGCAAGCTCCGTGATGTCGAAGGGGACCGGCAAGACCGTCATTTGAGCACTCCCTCAGTTCCTTTTTCGTCAGCCTAACATGGCGGTTTTTCTGGCCGGAAGCTTGCTTCGTTCGCAGGACCATACAACCGGCAGTCCCGAAACAGGACAAATCCTGTCCGGGCCGTGTCAGGAGCGGACGATGAGTATTTCGAGCGAGGAAACCCTTGAACGCCCGGTGACGTTCGCCAGGCGCGGCGCGCGGGGAACGACGGCGCGTTTCCGGGCGGGCTACGAGGCAAGGCTCGCGCATGCGGCGGGCATCACGCTTTATGAAAGTTTCGAGGCGGCGGAGCCCGTGTGGCGCGCTTTCGAGGCCCATGCCGCCGGAACCGCCTTCCAGAGTTTCGACTGGCTTTCGATGTGGCACCGGCATGTGGGAGAGCGTCTCGGCATCGAACCGGCGATCGTGGTCGTCACGCGGGCCGGCGAGCCGCTGATGCTCGCACCGCTCGGCATCGAGCGGCGGTTCGGCCTCAGGCGTCTCGTCTGGCTCGGGGGCCGGATGGCCGATTACAAGGGGCCGCTGCTCGCGCGCGATTTCGAGGCGCGGCTCGAGGGTGGCTTCGAGGCGCTGTGGCGGCAGATCCGCCGCGCCCTGCCGCGCCACGATCTCGTGATGCTGGACAGCCAGCCCGTGTCGCTCGGCACGCCTTCGGCGCCGCTCGGCAATCCCTTCGCGGCGCTTTCATCCTCGCCCGCACCGGACGCGGCCTATGTCTTCGACCTGCCTTCGACATTCGAGGAGTTCTCGCAGCGCTACCGGGCGGAGACGCGGCGCATCGACCGCTCCAAGCTCCGGAAGCTCGAAGCGGAGGGTGATGTGACGTTCCGCATCGCGGAGACGGCGGAAGAGCGCGTTGCGATGGCACAGGACATTCTCGCGCGCAAGGCGGCGCAGCTTGCGGCGCAGGGCATCTCGTCCATTTTCGAGGAAGAGGATTATCTTGCCGCCTGGCACGATCTCGCGGCGCTGCCGGAGGAGCGGAGACTTCTCGAGGTAGCGGAGCTGCGGCTCGACGGCGCGTTTCTCTCGGGCAGCGTTGCGCATGTCTGGCGCGGGCGGTCGACGCTGATGGTGCATACCTACGACCCCGACATGCTGCCGAAGCTCTCGCCGGGGCGGCTGCATCTGCTGAAGCTGCTGCAATCGAGCATCGAGCGGGGGATCGACACCTACGATCTCTCCGTTGGCTATGCGGCGTACAAGGAAAGCTTCTGCGACGCGCCGATGGAAATGCGCAACACGATCTCGGGCACAAGCCTTGCGGGGATGGGCGCGGCGGCGGCGATCCGGACCGGGCTCGCGGCGAAGCGGCGCATCAAGAGCGACCCGCGGCTGATGGGGCTCGTGCAGAAAGTGAGGGCGCGGCTCGCCTGACCATCTATTGACATTCATATTGCCAATTAAATGAGAGGCGCCTAGTCTTCCCCGGCTCGGAGGAAAAGACATGAAGCGCATCACCGGTCCCCATATTCTCGCCGCGGTTCTCGTGGCTCTCTATGCCGTGTTCTGGTTCTGGTATGGCGGCGCGGGGCGGCCGCTTTCGGACGCGGAAATCCAGCATTATCTCACGCGCTTCGACGAGATCGGGCCGGGCGGTGGCACGCTTCATGTCCGCGAGCAGTTCGAGACGTGGATGAGGCAGGACGACGGCGACGAATTCCTGATGGTGAACCTGATCGACGAACCGGCGAACCTCGCGGCGGAGGAAGCTTACAACCGCGCGATCCTGCCGCCGCTGCTGCGGCGCGCCTCGTTTCCGGTCTTCATGGTGCGGCCCTTCACGCGCTTCATCGAACCGGAAGGGCACCACACATGGGACTTGGTGGCGGTGATGCGCTACCGGAGCCTGCGCGACCTGCTGGAGGTCGTTGCCGGGCCGGAGGCGGACCGGCTGCGCGACCTGAAGGAAGGTTCGGTCGCGAAGACGCATGTCTTCCCGACGCATATGGTGTTCAGCTTCATCTGGGTACGGTTCATCGCCGCCGCGCTTCTCGTTGCGCTCGGGCTCGTGCTGCATTTCGCGCTGCGGCGGTTCGGCTGGTATGGGCGGTAGGGGAGCCCCCCACCCGGGAAATTCGAAGGTGAATTTCCCGACCTCCCCGCGAGGGGGAGGTGAAGATCAGCGCGGGCGTTCGTCCCAGGGCTCCAGCGTGCCTGCGATGCGGCGCCGCAGCGGCATTTCCATCTGGGCGATGGCGGCGGCGGAAATCTCTTCATGGTTGAGCCAGCGCGAGGTTTTGCCTTCGCGCATGAAGCCGAGCACGACCTGCGCGTAAGTCATGTCCGGCTGGTGGGCGAGGGCATCGGCGCGGAGCGACGCGATGGAGGGTTCGCCGTCCGGCCCGGCAAGGATCGAGCGGCTGCCCATGACCTCGACGAGAAGACCGCCGGGTGCCACCAGCGCATCGAGCGCGGCGCGCAGAAGCTCCGCACGGGGACGAATCCAGGTGAGCGCGAGAGAGAAGGGGGCGTGTTTCTCGAGTGCCGCGAGGAGCGCCGGCTCGTTCTCGTAGGAAAGGGCGAGAGGCACGCATTTCGCGTCGAGCGCTCTGTCGCCGAAGGAAAAACTCTCCGCGTTGCGCGAGACGATGACGGCTTTTCCTGCTTGCGCAGCCGCATGACGTGCGGCGGCGGAAAGCATGCCGGTCGTGCCGAGGAGGAGGGCGGTCATGGGACGATCTCCCTTCTTTTCTTCCGCTTTCGCTCGATCATGATGCCGGGATAGCCCTTGAGGGGGGCGAGCGGTTCGCCGAGATATGCCCAGTCGGGCATCTCCTTCAGGCCTGCGTGGTAGCGCGGTTCGCGGCCGACACGGGTCTTGAAGAGCGCGCGGGGAATATTGATGACATGGCGCGAGCGCTCGCGCTCGTAGAAGAGCGGCGTGCCGCAGCGGCGGCAGAAGCTGCGCGCGACGCCCGGCTCCTCGTAGCGCGTCAGTTCATCCTCGCCCTCGACAAGCCGGAAGCGCTTCTTCCAGCTTCCGACCCAGGCCATGGAGGCGGCGCCTGTCGTTGCGCGCGTCGCCTCCGAGTGGTCGTGCCAGGCCCAGAGCGCCGGAACCATGATCTCGAAGCGCACCGCGCCGCAGCGGCATTGTCCGTGGGCCCATTGCGGGGTTGGGAGGGTGCGCTTCTTCGGCGGCATGTCCGGGGCTTTGCTCATGATGCGGAAGTTTGCGCATGAAGGGCGCGCGAGGCGAGGGATTTTCGGTCCCGGCTTCCGCTAACGGAAACGTGATTTGCGGCGCGGCGGGGAGGTTTCCCAGAGTGGCGTCGGATCACGGGATAAAGGGGGAACCGATGGACGGATTTATGGAAGCGCTTGCCGCCGCACAGGCATCGCAGGACGCTTATGTGGCGACGCTGCCGCAATGGGTACAGCTCTGGATGATGTGGATGACGGTTGTGCTCGGGCTGGGCGCGGTCGTCTTTTCCTTCGTTCGGGTGGAAGCGCGCTGGCTCTTCCTGGCGATGATTGCGGCGCTCGTCTCGACCATGGCGCTCGGCATGAGCGTCGGCTGGAACAAGCTCTGGGGCGTCACGCATCTCATCTTCTGGACGCCGGTCGTCATCTATTACATCCGGCGCTGGCCGCTTGTGGAGAAGAAGAGCGTGTTCGGCGTGTGGTTCGTGCTGGCGCTTGCGACGATGATCGTGTCGCTGGTGTTCGATGCGAAGGACTTTGTGGAGTATTTGATGGGGGTGTGAGGGGGCGGCAGTGGACATTCAGAGTGTCGTCGTTGCATCAGAGACTTGCCGACACGCCTAAGACGTACAGACATGCGAGGAGGTATATGCCGAATTGAATTCTTATAAATTCATTTCTCTCACGCATGGCGTAGTGGTTTGGAATCGAAACCTGACTGGAGAACGCGCTCCGAGGAGTGGTGCGGCTCATCTGCAAGTCGTGGATGATAATCCAATCGACGATGAATGCTCCGAATACGAACGCGCAAAAGACAGCAGCATCAAATGGATTCGCAAGGGAGGAAATATTGAACAGGAATTTGTAGTTAAAGAGCGTAGTTCCTGCGTTTAGAATTCCGAAAAGTAAGCTGAAGCTGCGAAGAAAAGTTGGGTTTACGTCCGACAAATACACAACGGCATGGCATATGAAATAAGAGCAAAGGACTTCAAGGAAGAAAAATAAGAAGAACGCAACGGAAGGTAATATGTGGGCTTCCGTCGGCAAGCCTAAGCCCCCAAAGCCCGGTAGCGCGATGACCGCGTACACGAAATTCAGTATCGTGATCAACGCTGACCTGCGCCCCAAGTTTCATCCAGTCGGAAGTAGAGTCTCGTGACCATTTG
>NZ_BTVP01000039.1:0-30127 GCF_045863935.1 Parvibaculum sp.
TGGTGAAGGCGGGCCTGCATGAGGCATCGCTTGGCGGCACCGTGGACTATCGCACCGGAAAGGGGCTCGACATTTCCTCCGCCCGCGTCGACCTGGCCGTCGACCGGTTTCATACGGAGGTACCGGGCTTCTTTGTCGGTCCCGTCGATCTCGAAAAGGCGACGCTGAAGGCAGACATCGATTTCGATGCGCTCAAGGCGGATATCGAGGAATTGTTCATCGGCACCGGCGGCGGTGGCATCCGGTTGTCGGGTTCGCTCGCCGACGCCGAGCGTTCGCCTGCCGTGAAGATCAAGGGCACCCTCGAACCCATGCCTCTCGAGGCATTGAAGGCAATCTGGCCCGTGCCGGTGGCGAAAGGCGCGAGAGAGTGGGTGGGCAAGAACCTGTCCGGCGGGAATGTCGACAGCGGTTCCTTCGACATCGATCTGGCAGGTGGAATGATCCAGGACGCTTCCGATCACATTCCTCTGCCGAAGGACGCGCTTCGTTTCGAGTTCGCGACAAGCGGTCAGACCATGCACTATCTCGGCGAGCTGCCGCCTATGGAGGACCTTCAGGCTCGCGGGCTGGTGCACGGCAATCGCTTCGACGCATGGATATCCTCGGCTGTCATTCGTCAGGAGAACATGGGGGACGTCGCGATCAGCGGCGGCCATTTCTACGACGACGAACTGAGCCGGAAGGGAGCGCTGGGACATATCGCGTTCAAGGCGGCAGGCGCCACGTCCGATGTGCTTGGCGTTCTCGACAACGAGCCGCTCCATTTCATCGGCGATTTCGGTATCGATCCCTCGACGGTTGGAGGAACGGGCACGCTCGAGGCGAACATTTCCCTGCCGCTGATCAAAGGTGTGCAGATGGAGCAGGTGGACTTTTCGGGCAAGGCGCATATCGAAAACGCTTCCATTCCGAAAATCCGCGAAAACCTGTCGCTCACCGGCGGCACGCTTGACCTGACGGTCAGCCGGACGAGCCTCACCGCGAAAGGTCCGGTTGTTCTCAACGAAGCCGCTCGCGTGGATATGGAATGGAAGGAAGATTTCCGGCGCGATGTAACGCCCGGATCGGTCTATCGCCTGCGCGGCGAGGTGGACGATGCGGCGCGCTCGGCAGTTGGTCTTGAACTTGATCAATTCGTTTCGGGGCCCGTGCTGGTCGACGCGACCATCATGGGAAATGGACGCAATGTGGACCGCGCGTCGGTAAAGGCCGACCTCACTGCGGCCGTGGCGAAGCTTGACGACGCCGCATGGGAGAAGGAACCGGGTGTTGCGGCAACGACGAGCTTCGACGTTTTTCTCCAGGAGGATGGCGGCTACCGCTTGAGCAATTTTTCCTTGTCGGGCGAAGGCATTGCGGCAGAGGGGACATTTACCATCGGCAATGGTGGCCGGCTGGTTGCCGCCAATTTTCCCTCCGTCCGGCTCGGACCCGATAATGATTTCAGCTTTATTGCCGGGCCAGCGGAGAACGCGGCGCTTGAAATGATCCTGCGGGGTCCGCGCTTCGACGCGCGTGGCGTTCTCGGCAATCTGTTCTCTGGCAGCGGCGACGAAAAGCCGGAGCAAGATCGCGCCGAAGACGCGCCTCTGCTCGAGGAAGTGCCCGTTGCCGACCCGCTCCGTCGCACGGCCGTCCGCGCCGACATCGGCACGGCGATCGGCAATCACGGCACGAGTTTCAGCGATGTCCACGTGGACATGGTGCAGATAGACGGCGATCTCTGGTCGATGGATGTCTCGGCAACACCGGCGGGTGGAGATCCGCTCAGTCTCGCTGTTGGTCCAGACGATAAAGGCGTACGTCACCTGAAGATGGTGTCGTCCGACGCAGGCACCGTCTTTCGCGCGCTCGATTTCACTCGAAGCATCCGCGGCGGCAAGCTGAACGTAGACGGCGTCTACGATGACGGTACGGTGGGGTCGCCGTTGCGCGGCACACTGACGATCGACGATTTCCGGATCGTGGATGCGCCCGTGCTCGCGAACATCCTTACCCTCGGATCGCTGACCGGCATCGGCGACACGCTGCGGGGCGACGGCATTTTGTTCGTTGGACTTGAAATGCCGTTCGTGATGACGAAGAACCGCATTCATCTGAAAGCCGGGCGGATGTCCGGTCCCGCCATCGGCCTCACGATGGACGGGCAGATCGACCGCGCCACCGACGTGATCGACATGGAAGGGACGCTGGTTCCCGCCTACACGATCAACTCTTTCCTCGGGAAGGTGCCGCTGCTCGGGCCGCTCATTGTCGGCCGCGAAGGCGAGGGCATCTTCGCGATCACCTACAGCGTGCGCGGCCAGTCGGCCGACCCCACGGTGGTCGTGAACCCGCTTTCCGCCATCGCTCCCGGTTTTTTGCGCCGTATCTTCGAATTCGGCGAGAGCATGCCTCCCGAGTCGCAAACGCCTGCCGAAAACCCGGAAAATAACGTTCCGGCGGCGCCTGCGACCCCCGAGGCAGACGCAGCGAGCGCGCCGGCGGCGGAAAAAAATTAGGTCTCCTAAGCAAATTTAGATTGCGTAGTTATACTCCGCAGATATGATTTCCCTCTGACATCGATCTCAGCTTTGGGAGGAGGGAGATACATGTCCACCAATCAGAAGATGACGACGGACGCTGCCTATGAAGCTGTCGCGCCGGACGACTTTCCCGCGATGATGGATGTCGACCGCTACGGCAACCGCTCGACCGCAGCAGGTATCGTCACCGAACGGACGGCGCCCATGTATGCCGCCTATGTGGATATGGCCGAACTCTACGGCGAAGGCGACCGCATGGTCGGAGACGACATCGCCGAAGAGGGGATTAAATATCTCCAGCAGCTCAACGGTGCGGGCGGCGATGCGGCGATCTTCGCCCTCGGCGCGACGGCCGCGGGATAACGGAACAAGCGGCAGGAAATAGCCGCGGAACGCCAATAAAAAAAAGAAAAAAGAGAAGAAATAAGGGAGCGTTCAGGAAGAGGCCCTCTCCGGCAACGGAGAGGGCCAAATCTTTTTCACGCTTCTCAGCCCTTCGGCTTCAGCAGCACATGCTTCTTCTTGCCGAGCGAAAGCTTGATGACGCCATCGCTTGTGAGATCGACGGTTGTGACAATCGCCTTTTCGTCGCCGATCTGCGCGTCGTTGACCCGTACCGCACCGCCCTTGATCTGGCGGCGGGCATCGCTCGTCGAGGAGCATAGTCCCGCCTGGACAAGCGCATTCAGCAGGCCAAGGCCTGCGTCGAGCGACGAAGCTTCGACACTCACTGTGGGCATATCCGCGCTGATCGCTCCTTCCTCGAAGGCGGTCCGGGCGGCATTCGCTGCCTTTTCCGCTTCCTCGCGGCCATGCAGCATGGCCGTGGCCTCGGTGGCGAGCACCTTCTTTGCCTCGTTGATCTCCGCGCCCTCGAGTTTTTCGATCCGCGCGATCTCATCCAGCGGCAGTTCGGTGAAAAGGCGCAGGAACCGGCCCACATCGGCGTCTTCGGTGTTTCGCCAGTACTGCCAATAGTCGTAGGGCGAGAGCATGTCGGCATTGAGCCAGACCGCACCGGACGCAGTCTTGCCCATCTTCGCACCGGAGGAGGTCGTCAGCAGCGGGCTCGTCAGCCCGTAGAGCGACGAGCCATCGACGCGGCGGCCAAGCTCGATACCGTTGACGATGTTGCCCCACTGGTCCGAGCCGCCCATCTGCAGCGTGCAGCCATACTTGCGGTTCAGTTCCACGAAGTCGTAGGCCTGCAGGATCATGTAGTTGAATTCAAGGAACGAAAGGTTCTGCTCCCGCTCGAGCCGAATCTTGACGCTCTCGAAGGAAAGCATCCGGTTGACCGAGAAGTGCCGGCCATAGTCGCGCAGGAAGTCGATGTAGCGGAGGTCGTCGAGCCAGTCCCTGTTGTTCACCATCAGGGCATCGCTCTTGCCATCTCCGAAGCTGAGGAACCTGGTGAAGACCTTTTTGATGCCTGCGAGGTTCTCGTCGATCTTGTCGTCGGTGAGGAGCGGCCGCGCGTCGTCGCGAAAGCTCGGATCGCCGATGCGCGTCGTACCGCCGCCCATGAGAGCGATGGGCTTGTGCCCGGCCTTCTGCAGCCAGCGCAGCAACATGATCTGCACGAGACTGCCCGCATGGAGGCTCGCCGCCGTGGCGTCGAAGCCGATATACCCCGTCACCATCTTTTCGGCCGCGGCCTCGTCGAGAGCCTCGGCGTCGGAAAGTTGATGGATGAAGCCGCGCGCTTCGAGTTCGCGCAGGAAATCGGATTTGAAGCTGGACATCTGTGCTGCTCGGGGTTTCGGATAGGCTTGAAAGCGCGGCTGGTGTATCACGCTTTGGGTAGGGGAAAAACGGATAAACGCCCATGATTCGCGCCCTCGGACTTATGAGCGGCACTTCTCTCGACGGCATCGATGCCGCGATTATCGAGACGGACGGCGAGGGAACCGTGCGCGCCGGTGCCTCTCTCTCCGTGCCCTACAAGCCCGAAGAGCGTCTGCTTCTCAGCATGGCGCTGGAGGCCGCAAAATCCTGGGAGCCGGATGAGCCCATGCCGGAAGAGATTGCGGAGGCCGAGCGTCACCTGACCCTCGCTAACGCCATTGCGGTCCGCACGC
The DNA here is from genome assembly GCF_045863935.1 of Parvibaculum sp. GTDB lineage: Bacteria > Pseudomonadota > Alphaproteobacteria > Parvibaculales > Parvibaculaceae > Parvibaculum. Next base: position 4,610 of record NZ_BTVP01000039.1, read on the forward strand.
TGCTCGCCGATGCCGGATTGAAACCTGCGGATATCTCGATCATCGGTTTCCACGGACAGACCGTGCTGCACCAGCCAGAGCGCCGCCGCACCGTGCAGATCGGCCTTGGCGATGTTCTGGCACGGCTGACCGGGATCGATGTGGTGAACGATTTCCGCAGCGCCGATGTCGCGGCCGGAGGGCAGGGTGCCCCCCTCGTTCCGCTTTATCATCAGGCCCTGGCCCGGAGCACGGGTATCAAGGAGCCGATTGCCATTATCAATATCGGCGGCGTCGGCAACATCACCTATGTGGGAACGGATGGCTCGCTGATCGCCTTCGACACCGGACCGGGAAACGCACTCATCGACGATTGGGCGATGATGCATACTGGCGAGCCGCTCGACCGCGACGGGGCGCTGGCCCTCGCGGGCGAAGCCGACATGGACGTTCTCGAAAAACTGATGGATCACGCCTTCTTCGAGGCGCCGCCGCCGAAGTCGCTCGACCGCTTCTCCTTCTCGCCGGAAGCGGTTGCGCATCTCTCCCCGGTGGATGGCGCAGCGACGCTGACAGCCTTCACCGTCGAGGCGATTGCCCGGGGGCTCGCCCATGTGCCGGGAATACCGTCGCGCTTCGTGGTGTGCGGCGGCGGGCGCCGCAATCCAACGCTCATGTCGATGTTGAGCAAGCGCCTTCAGGGAGGTGTCTTGCCCGCTGAAGATCTGGGCTGGAAGGGCGACGATGTGGAAGCGGAAGCATTCGCCTATCTGGCGGTACGGGCGCTTCGCGGCCTGCCTCTCAGCCTGCCCGCCACGACGGGCGTGCCCGAGCCCATGCCCGGCGGCAGGCTTCATCGGGCCGGGCATGGCCACAAGGAATAAAGGTCAGCTCTTTTCCGGTGCCGCGGCCAGGCGCTTGTCGAGATAAGCCCCCACCATTGCCGCGAGCGGCTCCAGCTTCGACTCGAAGAAATGGTTCGCGCCATCCACCGTCGCATGTTCGATGGTGATGCCCTTCTGCGTCTTCAGCCGCTCCACGAGCTTCAGAACATCGGCCTGCGGCGCCACCTGGTCGATCCCGCCATTGATAATGATGCCGGAAGACGGGCAGGGCGCCAGGAAGGAGAAGTCGTACATATTCGCGGGCGGTGCGACCGAGATGAACCCCTCGATCTCGGGGCGGCGCATCAGCACCTGCATGGCGATCCAGGCCCCGAAGGAAAAGCCGCCGATCCAGCACTGCGAGGCATCGGAATTCTGCGCCTGCAGCCAGTCGAGCGCGGCAGCCGCGTCCGACAGCTCGCCGATACCCGCATCGAAGCTGCCCTGGCTGCGTCCGACGCCGCGGAAGTTGAAACGAAGCACCGAGAAACCGCGGTTCACGAAGGCCTGGAACAGCGCGTAGGTCACCGGATTGTTCATCGTGCCCCCGAACTGCGGATGAGGGTGCAGGACGAGTGCGACGGGGGAATTGGCCTTTTTACTATGGTGATAGCGGCCTTCGATGCGGCCGGCCGGACCATTGAAAATCACTTCGGGCATGTCTTGGTCTGTCTCGATCTGTGCGGTGTTGGGAGCGGGGACCTTTTCCCAGCGAAAGCCTGGGAGAAATTGTCCACCACAAAGCGCCGATTCCTCTGGAAAATCTGTCACGAGGTGTTAAATAGTTGACTGTGGCGCTCGGAAAACATATTGCCTTGCGCCGGGCCTTTGGACACCGATCCCGCTTCCGTTGACCGCATTGCGGAGAAAGGCGGATCGACCGGTAGCTTGGGCGCACGTTCTTAACACAGGCGACGGCCGGTTGTGCAAGCTTTTGGGCCGCCGTTGCCCCGTCATGAAGGAGCAGATCGTGAAGCTCACCACAAAGGGGCGCTACGCCGTGATGGCGATGGCCGATCTTGCGCGCCACTCCAGCGGCAATCCCGTTGCGCTGGCAGAGATTGCCGAGCGCCAGGAGATTTCGCTTTCCTATCTGGAGCAGCTTTTTGCGAAGCTCCGCCGCGGCGAACTCGTAAAGAGCGTCCGTGGTCCGGGCGGCGGATACCTTCTCTCGCGCGAAGCAGACGATATTCGGATCTCCGACGTCATTCTGGCCGTCGATGAACCGATCAAGGCGACGCGCTGCGAGCTGGGATCGCCGAAGGGTTGCCTTCCGTCCTCAGGGCGGTGCATCACGCACGATCTTTGGGAGGGGCTGAGCCACCAGATTCAGCTCTATCTCGGATCCGTGTCGCTTGGCGATGTGATCGACGGGCGTGTCGCCGGTCGCGTCAGCTTCGAGGGGCGCCTGCAGGCAGAACCCCTGGCCGCCAACGCGGCCGACTGAGGATTTTCGGCTTTTCGCGAGTATGCAGAGGCGATGACCAACAAGCGCGCCTATATGGACCATAACGCCACCACGCCGCTGCGCCCGGAGGCGCGCAAGGCGGTGACTGAGGCGTTGGATGTCCTTGGCAACCCCTCCTCGGTGCATGCCGAGGGCAGGGCGGCGCGCGCGCTGATTGAAGGCGCAAGGCGCGAGGTCGCTGCTTTGATTGGTGCGAAGCCCTCCGAAATCGTCTTTACGAGTGGCGGCACCGAGGCGGCGGCGATGACGGTCCATGCCGCGAAGGCGGCGCTCGGCGTGAAGCGGCTTCTGGTGTCGGCGGTCGAGCATGACGCGGTCATGTCGGCAGCGGAAGCAAGCGGACTTCCCGTATCTCTCGTGCCGGTGGACGGCGAGGGACGGGCCGATCTCGCCGCGCTCAAGGCGATGCTTGCGGCCGGCGATGCGCCTGCGCTTGTCGCGCTGATGCTCGCGAACAATGAAACCGGAGTGCTGCAGCCTGTGGCAGAGGCGGCGGCGATCGCGCATGAGGCGGGTGCCTTTCTTCTTTGCGATGCCGTGCAGGCCGCCGGGAAGATACCGGTCGATTTTGTGGCGCTTCGCGCGGATATGTTGATCCTCGGCGGACACAAGCTCGGCGCACCCATGGGTGTCGGCGCGCTCGCCGTCCGGGAAGGCATGGCCTTCGCGGCGCGCAGCGTGGGTGGAGGACAGGAGATGCGCCGTCGCGCGGGAAGCGAGAACGTCGTCGGCATAGCGGGTTTCGGCGCCGCCGCGCGCGCTGCCCGTGAAACCTTGCAGGATTTCACGCGGCTCGCTGCGCTTCGCGATCGCCTTGAGGCTCACATCGCCGATGTCGCTCCGGATGCGGTTTTCTTCGGCGACGGCGCGGAGCGGCTGCCCAATACGAGCTACCTGTCCGCGCCCGGCCTCGACGCGGAGACGCTTCTGATGGCGCTCGACCTCGACGGGGTAGCGGTGAGTGCGGGGGCCGCCTGTTCGTCGGGCAAGATCGGCCGTCCGCGCATTCTCGACGCGATGGGCGTGCCGGAAGCGCTTTCGCGTGGCGCAATCCGCGTGAGCCTTGGCTGGACGAGTGTGGAGGCCGATGTCGACCGCTTCGTGGAAAGCTGGTCGCGGGCCTGTATGCGCGCTCGTGCAAAGGCGGAAAAAACCAATACGAGCATACCCGCGGGCGCTGCGTCCGAAGCGCCGCTCGCGGCAGTGGAGAGTTGATATGGCTGCGGTAAAGGAAACCGTCGAAACCGTCGGCGCGATTGAGAAGTACAAATACGGCTTCTTCACGGACATCGAATCCGAGAAGGCGCCGCTCGGCCTCACGGAGGACACGGTCCGGTTCATCTCCGCCAAGAAGGACGAGCCCGAATGGTTGCTTGAGTGGCGGCTGGCTGCCTTCCGCCGCTGGCAGACCATGACGGAGCCCACCTGGGCGAAGGTGACCTATCCGCCAATCGATTTCCAGGACGCCTATTACTATTCGGCGCCGAAGCAGACAGCGAAGCTCGACAGTCTCGATCAGGTGGATCCGAAACTCCTCGAAACATACGAGAAGCTCGGCATCCCGCTGACCGAGCAGAAGATGCTCGCGGGCGTCGCCGTGGACGCCGTCTTCGACAGCGTGTCGGTCGTCACGACCTTCAAGGAAAAGCTCGCGGAAGCGGGTGTCATCTTCTGTCCGATGTCGGAAGCGGTGAAGAACCATCCCGAACTCGTGAAGAAGTATCTCGGCTCCGTCGTACCGACATCCGACAATTTCTACGCGACTCTCAACTCCGCCGTCTTCTCGGAGGGCTCCTTCGTCTATATCCCCGAAGGCGTGCGCTGCCCGATGGAACTCTCGACCTATTTCCGGATCAATGAGAAGCAGACAGGCCAGTTCGAGCGCACGCTCATCATCGCCGACAAGGGCTCCTATGTGAGCTACCTCGAGGGCTGCACAGCGCCGCAGCGCGACGAGAACCAGCTGCACGCCGCCGTGGTCGAACTCGTCGCGCATGATGACGCCGAGATCAAATACTCGACGGTACAGAACTGGTTCCCTGGCGACGAGGAAGGCAAGGGTGGCGTTTACAACTTCGTGACGAAGCGCGGCGATTGCCGTGGCGCGAACTCGAAGATTTCCTGGACGCAGGTCGAGACAGGCTCCGCCATCACCTGGAAATATCCGAGCTGCATCCTGCGCGGCGACAATTCACGCGGCGAGTTCTACTCGATTGCGATTTCGAACGGTCGTCAGCAGGTGGACAGCGGCACGAAGATGATCCATCTCGGCCGCAACACGACGAGCCGGATCATCTCCAAGGGTATTTCGGCCGGCCGCTCATCCAACACCTATCGGGGCCTCGTCAGTGTTCATCGCAAGGCGGAGAACGTGCGCAACTTCACGCAGTGCGACAGTTTGCTGATTGGCGACAAGTGCTCCGCACACACGGTTCCCTATATCGAAACGAAGAACCCGACGGCGATCCTCGAACATGAAGCCACGACCTCGAAGATCAGCGATGACCAGCTCTTCTATTGCATGCAGCGCGGTATCGGCGAGGAAGAAGCAGTGGCATTGATCGTCAACGGCTTCTGCCGCGATGTGCTGCAGCAGCTGCCGATGGAGTTTGCCGTCGAAGCGCAGAAGCTTGTCGGCATCAGCCTTGAAGGAAGCGTCGGCTGACGCTTGGAAGGAAAGAAGTGAGTATGCTTGAGATCAAAAACCTGCACGTAACGGTGGACGGCAAGGAAATCCTCAAAGGGATAGACCTCGACATCCGTGCGGGTGAAGTGCACGCCATCATGGGCCCGAACGGCTCCGGCAAGTCGACGCTCTCCTACGTTCTGGCTGGTCGCGACGGCTATGACGTGACGGAAGGCTCGATCCGGTTCAAGGGCAAGGATCTGCTGGAGATGGGCGTGGATGAGCGCGCCGCTGCGGGCATCTTCCTTGCCTTCCAGTATCCGCTGGAAATTCCGGGCGTCACCACCATGACCTTCCTCAAGACCGCCCTCAACGCACAGCGCAAGGCGCGCGGCGAAGAGGAACTCGATGCCGTGCGTTTCCTGAAGCTCGTGCGCGAGAAGTCGAAGCCGCTCAACGTATCGGACGAAATGCTGAAGCGCTCGCTCAATGTCGGTTATTCAGGTGGCGAGAAGAAGCGCGCCGAGGTGCTGCAGATGTCGCTTCTGGAACCGGCTCTTGCGGTGCTGGACGAGACGGATTCAGGCCTCGACATCGACGCGCTGAAGACCGTTGCCGAAGGTGTGAATGCGCTTCGCTCGCCCGAGCGGGCGATGGTCGTCATCACCCACTATCAGCGCTTGCTCGACTACATCGTGCCGGACGTCGTGCATGTGCTTTCGCAGGGCCGGATCGTGAAAACGGGTGGCAAGGACCTGGCGTTGGAACTTGAGAAGTCCGGTTATGCCGAATATGGCGCGGACGCCGCGTGAGCAGATCGATGAATGAAACGGCGACACAGCATTTCATAGAAGCTTACGAGGAAGCGCGGTCGGCACTTCCCGGCGCGGGCGGCTGGCTGGCCCGTCGCCGCGAAGCCGCGCTCGATGCGTTCCGCGAAGCGGGACTTCCGCATCGCCGCCTTGAGGACTGGAAATATACCGACCTCCGTCAGACGCTGGAGAAAGCGGCATTCGCGCCCGCACCGGCCCACGAGGGAGCCGTGGTTCTGCCCGGCCGCCGCTCGGCTTCGGCTTTCGCCGCCATTGACAGGCATGTGCTGGTCTTTGTGAATGGACGTTACCGCGCCGATCTTTCGCAGGTCGCGCGCCTTCCGAAGGGCGTCGAGCTTCATGCGCTGGGCGACGTTCTGCATGAACAATGGGTGAAGGATCTGGTCGAGCGCCGCTTCGACGATGCCCGGCAGGCGGAAAACATTGTCGATCTCAACACAGCGCTGATGAGCGACGGGGCCTGCCTGCGCATCCGCAAGGGCGTGAAGCTCGACAAACCTCTCCATCTGCTATTTTTCTCAGCCGATCCTGGCGCGTCGCATACCCGAAATCTTGTATTTCTTGAAAACGAAGCCGAGGCGACGATCCTCGAGACCCATGTCGGTGAGGTGGCGTCTTTCGCGGATATCGTAACGGATATCGCAATTGGTGAGGGCGCCCGGCTGAACCACGTAAAGTTGCAGGACGAGGCGTCGGATGTGGTGCATCTTGCGACGATGCGCGCGAGGCTTGCGGCGGACGCGAAGCTGTCGAGTTTCACTCTGACGCTTGGCTGCGGCGTTTCCCGTGGACAGAGCTTCGTGCTCTTCTCGGGTGAAGGCGCGGAAGCCAATATCGATGGCGCGTACGCGCTCCGAGACAAGCAACATGCCGACCAATTTTGTGTGATCGACCATGCGGTCCCCGCATGCACCAGTCACACGCTCTTCAAGGGAGTGCTCGACGGCGAATCCGAGGGAGTGTTCCAGGGCAAGGTCATTGTGCGCCCGCATGCCCAGAAGAGCGACGGAAGGCAGATGACGCACGCGTTGCTGCTGTCGCGCGATGCCGCGATGAACGCGAAACCGGAACTCGAGATTTATGCGGATGACGTGCAGTGCGCGCACGGCTCGACGGTGGGAGAGTTGTCGAAGGAGGCGATCTTCTATCTGCGTTCGCGTGGAATACCGGAGGCCGAGGCGCGCCGCCTTCTGGTGCTCGCCTTTCTCGACGAGGCGCTCGATCTTGCGCCGCATGAAGAGACGCGGAATGCGCTGAAGCGACTTGTGTCGGAATGGTTCGAGGAGGCGGTCCTGTGAATAGTCCCGTCCTTGTGAACGCTGTCTATGACGTCGAGAAGGTGCGGCAGGATTTCCCCATCCTGTCGAGGACCGTCTATGGCAAGCCTCTCGTCTATCTCGACAACGCCGCTTCCGCGCAGAAGCCGCAAGTTGTGATCGATGCCATGGCGGATGCCTACGCGAAGGAATATTCGAACGTCCATCGCGGTATGCATTATCTGTCCAATACGGCGACCGAGAAGTTCGAGCAGGCACGGGAGATCGCAAGAGACTTCCTGAATGCCGCCGCGACCGACGAAATCGTCTTCACGTCCGGCGCGACCGACGCGATCAATCTCGTCGCGTCGTCCTTTGCCGGCCCGCGGGTTGGGGCGGGAGACGAGATCATCCTTTCCGTCCTGGAGCACCACTCGAACATCGTGCCATGGCATTTCCTTCGCGAGCGCCAGGGTGCCGTCCTGAAATATGTGCCGGCAACGGATGAAGGCGATCTTGATATAGAGGCATACGAGAAGCTCTTTACTCCGCGCACGAAAATGGTGGCGTTGACGCAGATGTCGAACGCGCTCGGCACGATCACGCCGATCAAGGAGATGATCAGGATCGCGCACGAACGTGGTGTTCCCGTCCTGGTTGACGGATGCCAGGGTGCCGTTCACCTGCCGACGGACGTCCGCGATATGGATTGCGATTTCTTCGTCTGTTCTGGCCACAAGCTCTACGGACCGACGGGCATAGGACTTCTCTACGGGAAGGCAGCGCACCTGAAATCCATGCGCCCCTATCGTGGCGGCGGTGAAATGATCCGCGAGGTCTCGCTCGAGAACGTAACCTATGCGGCACCGCCTCACAGATTCGAAGCCGGCACACCCGCGATCGTTCAGGCCATTGGTCTCGGCGCTGCGCTTTCCTATATCGAATCCGTAAGCCGCGACAGGATCGCGGCGCACGAGATCGAATTGCGGGACTATGCGACGCGCCGTCTTTCGGAGATCAACAGTCTCCGGATCATCGGCACCACGAAATCGAAGGGCAGCATCCTGTCCTTCGTCATGGACAATGCTCATCCCCACGACATCGCGACGGTGATCGACCGTGCGGGGGTTGCAGTGCGCGCGGGCCATCATTGCGCGCAACCTGCGATGGAGCGCTTTGGCGTCGGCGCGACGACGAGAGCCTCTTTCGGTATGTACAATACGCTTGAGGAAGTGGACCGGCTTGCCGAGGCACTGATCGACAGCAAGAAGTTCTTTGGATAAGGATTGCGGCATGTCCGAAGACGCAAACACGGCTGAAAGGAAGGCGGCGCCGGAAGGCGTTGACGGCGTTCCTGTGCAAACCTCCGCCATTCCGCAGGAGGAACTGGACCAGCTCACCGACGACATCATCGCGGCATTGAAGACGGTCTATGATCCCGAAATCCCGGTTGATATCTACGAGCTCGGCCTCATCTATAAAGTCGACATCTCGGACGACCGGGACGTCGTGGTGGACATGACGCTGACCGCGCCGGGATGCCCTGTGGCAGGCACGATGCCGGTCATGGTCGAGGACGCGGTTCGCACGGTCGAAGGCATCGGCGACGTACGCGTCAACATGACTTTCGATCCGCCATGGGATCCGAGCCGGATGTCGGACGAAGCGCGTGTCGCGCTCAACATGTATTGAAGGTGCGGGAAATGGCGAGACCCCTACCCAAAGCGATTACCCTGACGGAAGCTGCCGCGGAGCGGATGAAAGAGATCATGGCCGCCTCGGGCGGAAAGTATATCGGCGTGCGCATTGGCGTGAAGAATGGCGGCTGCGCCGGCATGGAATACACGATGGAATATGCCGAGGTTCAGCAGCCGCTCGACGAGGTCGTCGAGGATCGCGGCGTGAAGGTCCTCATCGATCCGAAGGCGATCCTCTTCCTGCTCGGAACCGAGATGGATTACACCTCGGAGAAGTTCTCGTCCGGCTTCCGCTTCAACAATCCGAACCAGACAGATGCCTGCGGATGCGGCGAGAGCGTTACCATCACGCCGGCCTCCGTTTGAACGCACATGGCTGTCAGCAGCGAATACAAGGCATTCGTTGCCGAACAGCTTGAACCTCTCGGCCCGGTTCGTATCCGCAGCATGTTCGGCGGCGCGGGTGTCTATTTCGACGATCTGATGTTCGGGCTGATCGTGGGCGAAACACTTTTCTTCAAGGTGGACGAGCGTAACCGAGGTGATTTCGAGAGCGAGGAAATGGGTCCCTTCGTCTACGAGCCGCCCTCGGGAAAGTCGATTGCCATGTCTTACTATGAGCTGCCGGAGCGGCTGTATGACGAGCCGGAGGAGCTCATCCTCTGGGCGCGCCGCGCACTTGATGCCGCCCTTGCCGCGAAAGCGTCGAAGCCTGTGAAGACGAAAAAGTCCGCGCGAAAGAAAACCGCGCGCTCCAGAACCTGAAGCGCGCGGTCATGCCTTACGTTCTTCTCTTCATCGCCCTGATGTTCCTCGCGCTGCTCGCGAGCTGCTTCATGGGCTGAGAGGGATCAGTTCCCCTTGAACTGAGCTGGCCGCTTTTCGAGAAAAGCGCGCACGCCTGCCTTGAAATCCTCGCCATATCCGGCAGTCCGCTGCATTTGCCGCTCAAGGTTGAGCTGCTCTTCATAGGTGTTGTCGGTGCTTTCCCAGTAGAGCTGCCGGATCATTCCGAGCGTCTTGGTCGGTCCGCTCGCGAGGTCGGCGGCGAGCTTCTTCGCCTCTTCCATCAGCTTTTCATCGTCATAGACGCGGTTGACGAGGCCCCATTCGAGCGCCGTCTCAGCGGGAAGCTTTTCGCCCAGCAGCGAGAGTTCCATCGCGCGCGCCTTGCCGACAAGGCGAGGCAGAATCCAGGTCGACCCGCCATCGGGCACGAGGCCGATGCGGCGGAAGGCCTGAAGGAAGTAGGACGAACGTCCGCAAAGCACGAGATCGCCCATGAGCGCGAAGCTCATGCCGACGCCTGCTGCAGGTCCGTTCACCGCCGTCACGAAGGGCATCTGCAGGTTACGCAGGCGGCGCAGGAACGGATGGTACATGGTCTCGAGCGCCGAGCCCGCATCGGGACGCGCGCCTGAGTTATCACCACGTCCCTGCAGGTTTGCGCCAGTGCAGAAGCCACGTCCTTCGCCTGTCATGACGAGGCAGCGGATGCCGTTCTTCGGGTCTTCCACGGCGTCCATGGCGCGCATCAGGCCGCCGAGCATTTCGGGCGACACCGCGTTCATGACCTCGGGGTGGTTCAGCGTCAGCGTACCGACAGCCCCATCGATGTCGAGCTTCGCTCTTTCGAACTCCATTTTCTTCTCCCTGTGTTTTGCGTGAATTTCGTGGCTCAGGCCGTGAACTCCGGATCCTTCTTGGTGAGGAACGCCTTCACGCCTGCGACAAAGTTGGGGTGATCGCCGAGCATGCCCTGCACATCGCGCTCATAGTCGAGTTGCGCGGCGAAACCGTTGTTCCCTGCGGCGTCGATGGCCTTGCGGATTTCGCCGAATGCATTCGTCGGCCCCTTCGCGAGCTTCGTCGCGACGGTGCGTGCCTCGCTCATCAGCGCCTCGTCATCGACGCATTTTCAGATCAGGCCCCATTCGGCAGCCGTCTCTGCGGGAAGCTTGTCGCCGGTAAGCGCGAGGCCGAGTGCCCGGGCACGTCCGACGAGCCGCGGCAAATGCCATGTGCAGCCCAGGTCCGGGATAAGGCCGAGCCGGGGACCGAATACCTGTATGAACGCGGCACTCTTCGCCGCGATAACGATATCCGCCGCAAGGGCGAGGCCGACGCCGCCGCCTGCCGCCACGCCGTTCACTGCGGCTACGATCGGCTTCTGCAAGGCATAGAGTTCTCGCATCATCGGATTGAAGCCAACCGTCATTCCATGTGCCACGCCCTGACCGACGGACATGCCGTCCTGACGCTGTCCTTGCGCGGCAAGATCGGCACCGGCACAGAAGCCGCGCCCGGCACCTGTGATGAGGAGCACCCGCGCATCCGGATTCCCCGCGACCTCGGCCACGGCGGCGCGTATATCGGCGATGAGCTGCGTGTCGATGCTGTTCAGTACCTCGGGCCGGTTGAGAGTAAGCAGGGCAATGCCGTCTTCGACGGCGAGCGTGATCGTTTCCATGGTCGCGTCCCGGTGTTCGCTCTGGTTGTGGGCAGCATAGGACATCGGCTCGGTTCACGCCGCCGGATTTCGGCCGAAAATAGCCGCCCACCGTCACATGCGAAAGGCCGCCCGCGGGATCTCCGGGGCGGCCTAGCGTTACGTTGCGTCAAAGGTCAGTGGGTGGCGTCCGGTCAGGTCAGCCCGCCTGTGCTTGTGGCGCCGCCATGTGGTGACATTCGGTGATGACGCGATTGCGTCCGCTCCGCTTGGCCTCGTAGAGGCAGGCGTCGGAACGCTCGATGAGCGACGCCGCATTGTCTCCGGGCCGGAATTGGGCAATGCCCATCGACATGGTGACACGGCCAAGAGACTCGCCCGTCGAGCGTTTGACGAGTTCGCGTGCTTGCACCGTCTCCCGAACGGTATTGGCGACAGCCTCCGCCGAGGCCATTTCCGTCGCCGGCATGATGACCGCGAATTCCTCGCCGCCGTAGCGGGCAACGATATGACCGTTGAGCGCACCGGTTTTGAGGCAGCTCGCCACCAGGCGAAGCACCTGGTCGCCCGTGCGGTGTCCGAACGTGTCGTTGAACTTCTTGAAGTGGTCGATGTCTCCGATAACGAGGCAGAGCGGATCGCCGCTCTTTGCCGCATTTTCCAGTTCGCGCGCCAGCGCTTCATCGAAAGCCTTGCGGTTGTTGACGCCGGTAAGGCCGTCGGTGCGCGCCTCGCTATGCGCTTTCTCGAGGTTCTGCTGCAGCTCGTTGAGCTCTTTCTTGGTTGCCTGAAGGTGCTCTTCGAGTTCGGTGCTGCGCTGTTCCATCTTGCGCGACGCATTCACGATCGCCTCGACGGCACTGCGCACGTCGCTTGCCGACGACTGGCTGGTAAGTCCCTCGCTCGCCTCGCGCACCGTGGTGCCGAGGGCAGTGGAGTTGCCCACCGACTCTTCGATGATCCTGAGAATCTGGTCGACTTCCGTGTTGATCCGCGCGCCAGTCGTGAGCGTGACGTCGGTCAACTTGCCTTCGGTCAGATATTTCTTCTGCAGCGACATCGTGGTGTCGAGGTCGACCGGCAGGGCGCTCGCGATCCGGCTGTCGATTTCCTGGTTCAGTTCGGGCAGGCGGCCGGAGGCATACCGGAACCAGACGGAGTAGTTGTCGGGCGCGGGGGGGATTCCATGGTCCGCCATAAGCTGGAGCGCACGTTCGCTCCACTCGGTCGCGAATTCGATATCTTCCACGTTCGTCACGAGTACGACCCTCACCGGGCGCCCTGTCGGGAGCCGTCTGCCATTCCTGAAAATGACGCTAGGCGGTTTGGGTTACCTCCCCGTAAATTCCGCAGAAAATGGCGGTTTTTCGTGGCTAATTCGAAATGCTAGGGTGACCGGCGATGGGGGGCTCTCAAAGGGCCGCTCGTTATGTATATTTCAGAAAAATTAACCGGGTTCGGTAGGGCTTTCCCCCGGGCTTCGGCGGGGCCGCCACGCGAGTGGCTGGCGATGGCAACGAATAAACAAGCGGCGGGCGCCCCCCAGGCGTAGCCGCACATCAGGAGGATACAAATGAGCTTGGCGGAGCAGACCACTCACGAAGCGGATTCGGCGACTATTTCGGCCTCGATCCGCGCGATCCTCGACAAGCAGAAGGCGGCGCACATCAACGAAGGCCCCGCAAGCGCCGAGCGCCGCATCGATTGGCTGGACCGCGCCATTGCGCTTCTCGTCGACAATCAAAAGGAGATCGTCGAGGCGCTCGCGTCCGACTTTGGCCACCGCAGCCATGAGCAGACGCTGCTCACCGACGTAATGGGGTCGATCGGGCCGCTGAAACACGCGAAGAAACACCTCCGCCAGTGGATGAAGCCGGAGAAGCGGAAGGTGCAGTTCCCGCTCGGCCTGCTGGGGGCCAAGGCGCGTGTCGAATATCAGCCGCTTGGCACGGTCGGCATCATCAGTCCGTGGAATTTCCCGATCAATCTCACATGGACGCCGCTTGCGGGTGTTTTTGCCGCGGGTAACCGCGCCATGATCAAACCGTCGGAGTTTACCCCGGCGACCTCCGAGCTGATGGCCCGTCTTCTGCGCCAGGCCTATGACGAGACGGAAGTGGCCGTGGTGACCGGCGGTCCGGCTGTCGGTGAAGCTTTCAGCCGTCAGCCCTTCGATCACCTGTTGTTCACCGGCGCGACCTCTATCGCCTACCACGTGATGCGTGCGGCGGCGGAAAACCTGGTGCCGCTCACGCTGGAACTCGGCGGAAAATCGCCCGTGATCGTGTCGAAATCGGCGAAGATCGACGATGCGGCTGCCCGCATCATGAACGGCAAGGTCCTGAATGCCGGCCAGATCTGCCTCGCACCGGACTATGTCTTCGTACCGGAAGGCAAAGTCGATGAGTTCGTGTCGGAGGCCACGAAGTCGGTAACGAAGATGTTGCCGACGATGAAGGACAATCCCGACTACACTTCGATCATCAACCAGCGCCATTACGACCGCCTGAACTCGTATATCGACGATGCGAAAAGCAAGGGCGCGAGGATCATCGAGATCAATCCGGCCAACGAGGACTTCAGCCAGCAGCAGACCCACAAGATTCCGCCGACGCTGGTGCTCAACCCGACCGACGACATGAAGATCATGCAGGACGAGATTTTTGGTCCGCTCTTGCCGGTCAAGACCTACAAGGAAGTGGGCGAGGTTCTTGGCTACGTGAACGCCAATGCGCGTCCGCTCGGCCTCTACTACTTCGGCGATGACGAGAAGGAAGAGCGCACCGTCCTCGACCGCACGACATCGGGCGGCGTGACGGTCAACGATGTCATCATGCATGTGTCGATGGAAGACTTGCCGTTTGGCGGTGTCGGTCCGTCCGGTATGGGTGCCTATCACGGTTTGGACGGCTTCCGGACCTTCAGCCATGCGAAGGCCGTCTACACGCAGTCGAAGGCGAAGATGGTCGCGGAGATGTTCCGTCCGCCTTACGGTCCGAAGACGCGGAAGCTGCTCGCGTCCCAGATCAAAAAATAAGCGGGACTATCCCGGAAACAGATAAGGCGGCTCCAAGGAGCCGCCTTTTTCATTTCATGTTGTACGAAGGATCAGGCGTCTTCTGATTCCGCTTCGAACTCGTCATCCGTGTCCTTCGTCTTCTTCGGCAGTTTCACTGCGCGGAGAATGAAGGCGGGGACGTGATCGCCAAGGCCGACCACACGCTCGTCGTCGCGGTCGTGGCCACGTTCGCTGCCGCGGCGGTTCGAGCGCTCATCGCGCTTGGGTGCCTCATGGCGGCGTGGTGCTTCTGTTTTTTCGGCAGGTTTTTCAGCCTTTTCGACAGGCTTCTCAGCCGGTGCTTCCGTGACGGCATCAACGGCTTCTTCTTTCGCCGCGCTACGGCCACGACCGCCACGGCGCGAGCGGCCGCGCTTCGGTTCCTGCCGGCCTTCGGTCTCCGCTTCCGGCGCTTCCACCGCTTCCACCGCGACTTCTGCCTTGGGAAGCTTTGATTCGCCGTCAGGGATCGGGTTGCCGATCAGCTTCTCGATAGCGGCGAGATATTTGCCATCCTCGCGCGTCGCGAGCGTATAGGCCGTGCCGCTCTTGCCCGCGCGACCCGTGCGGCCGATGCGGTGGACATAGTCTTCCGCATGTGTCGGCACGTCGAAATTGAACACATGGCTCACATCCGGAATGTCGAGGCCGCGCGCAGCGACATCGCTCGCGACCAGCAGTCGGATGGTGCCTTTCCGGAATCCGTCCAGAGTCCTCGTGCGTGTCGCCTGGTCGAGGTCGCCGTGAATGGCGCCAGCCGACAATCCGCTCTTGGACAACGCGCGTTCCAGCACGGAAACGTCGCGCTTGCGGTTGCAGAAGATGATCGCGTTCTTCACGTTCTCGTCTTCGATGATCTTCTGGAGAAGGTCGCGTTTGCCATCCCGCGTCGTCTTTATCAGCACCTGCTTGATGGTGGCGCCCGTCGAAGATGCCCGCGCCACTTCAATGCGCTCCGGATTGTGCAGGAATGTGTCCGTAAGCCGCTGGATTTCCGGCGGCATCGTTGCCGAGAAAAAGAGCGTCTGTCGGGTGAAAGGCAGCTTCTTGCAGATTTCCTCGATATCGGGAATGAAGCCCATGTCGAGCATGCGGTCGGCTTCGTCGATCACCAGGATCTGAACGCCCGTGAGAAGCACCTTGCCGCGGCCGCAATGGTCGAGCAGGCGGCCGGGCGTCGCGATCAGGACGTCGACGCCCCGGTCCAGCTTCTTCTCCTGGTCGCCGAAGGACACGCCGCCGATCAGGAGCGCCATCGAGAGCTTGTTGTATTTGCCATAGGTCTCGAAGTTCTCGGCGACCTGCGCGGCAAGTTCGCGCGTCGGCTCCAGAATGAGCGAGCGCGGCATGCGTGCCCGGGCGCGGCCCCGCGACAGCTTGTCGATCATCGGCAGCGTGAAGGACGCCGTCTTGCCGGTGCCGGTCTGCGCGATGCCGAGCACGTCGCGCCCGGCAAGAACGTGGGGAATGGCTTGCGCCTGGATAGGTGTCGGTTCGGTGTAGCCGGTTTCAGCTACAGCTTTCAGTACCTCTGGCGCGAGGCCGAGTTCGTCAAATGTCATTCGGGAAGCCCTGTACACCGTTGATGCGCTGCCCGTGGTGGCCCACTTTCAGGGCCGTGGACGGAGCCTCCGCGAACGGATCGGGGAGGGTGAGCAGCAAATAGCGCGTTGTTCTGCGGCCGCGCGAATCCGCTAAAGATGAGCGGACCATAGGGATAATCGACCGATTGTCAACAGAACCCACAGCTTTTCTGTGGTTGGCGCCTATTCCGGGCGATTCCTGCGCGCTTGGCCGATGTGACCAAAACCGCTCACACGGCAGCCGTTTCCGGGTCCCGTGTGGCCAGGTGTCGCGACATTCGTTTCCGTGCCGTTAAGGCTTTCGGCGCACCTTGGATACGAAAAGAAAGGATTATTTCAGGTCGGACTATGACCGGTACGCCGCCGAAATCTCTGCAACGGGAAGACCCGAGACCTGACAATGGCGCGGATGCGAACCGCCGCGGGCTGCTTTCGCGGCTCAATCGCCTGCTCGGTCGGCTGGGCCCGGCCATGGCGTCGCTCCTGCTGACGGCCGTGGCGGTCGTCCTTGCCGGCCTGTTCAACTGGGTCTTGGGCAAAATCGGGCTTATCGACTTCGATCTGCAGATTCTGGAAGCAACGATCATCGTGACCGTGCTGGTCGGCCTTCCTATCATCGTCTATGCGCAGATAACGATCCAGGCGCTGAACGTTTCCCGCCGGGCTTTGCGCCAGATGACCGAGCGTCTCGCCTGGGCGCTGGACAATGCCGAGCGGGCCAACGAGGCGAAGTCCCGTTTCCTGGCCAACATGAGCCACGAGCTGCGGACACCGCTCAACGCCATCATCGGATTCTCGGATATCCTCCGCAATCAACGCTTCGGAGAGATCGGGAACCCGCGTTACAGGGAATATGCCGCCGACATCAACGAAAGCGGCATGCACCTTCTGAGCATCATCAACGACATTCTCGACCTGTCGAAGATCGAAGCGGGCAGCGCAATCACTCCCGATGAGGTGGAGTTCGACGTCGATGCGGTCATCGAGAGCGCCGAGCATATGGTGCGCATGATGGCCGAACGGGGGAACGTCACGCTCCTCGTTCAGAAGCCGGAAGCGAGTGTCCGCCTGATCGGCGTCGAGCGTATGGTCAGGCAGATCTTCGTCAATGTGCTTTCCAACGCCGTGAAGTTTACCGATACAGGGGGTGTCGTTTCCCTGGCGGCATCGCTGAGAAGCAACGGCACCTTCGTCGTCTCCATATCCGATACCGGGATCGGTATGTCGCCGGAAGAGGTGAAGCTTGCCTTGACGCCGTTCGGTCAGGTGGACAGCTCGCTTGCGCGCAAACATGCCGGCACCGGCCTCGGCCTGCCGCTGGCCAAGGCGATGATGGAACTCCACGAGGGCCGATTGCTGGTTCGCAGCGCGCCCGGAAGAGGCACCACCATCATTCTCGTTTTTCCCGCGGAACGTGTGGCAGGCGTGACCCGTCGGGAATCCGTCGCACAGGTTTCCTGACAGACGCGACTCCGCGTCAGATGTCGAGGTCGTGCGCGAAGGCTGCGTGTTCCTGAATGAACTGGAACCTCAGTTCAGCCTTGTTCCCCATCAGCCGTTCGACGGCACTGCTCGTTTCCTTGATGTCGGCTTCCGGCACCACAACGCGCATCAGCGTGCGTTTTCCGCGCGCCATGGTTGTCTCCTTGAGCTGCGCGGGCATCATTTCGCCAAGCCCCTTGAAGCGGCTCACCTCGATCTTGCCCTTGCCGGTAAACTCCTTCTTCAGAAGCTCGTCCTTGTGCGCATCGTCGCGCGCGTAGAGCGTCTTGCCGCCCTGCGTCAGCTTGTAGAGCGGCGGCACCGCCATATAAAGATGCCCGTTGGCGATGAGCTTCGGCATCTCGCGATAGAAGAAGGTGATGAGCAGCGACGCGATATGGGCACCGTCCACGTCGGCGTCGGTCATGATGATGACCTTGTCGTAGCGCAATTCTTCGTCGCGGTAATGCGAACCGGGCCGCACGCCGAGTGCCTGCATGAGGTCTGAAATCTGCTGGCTTTGCGCGAGCTTTGCGCCGCTCGCGCTGGCGACGTTCAGAATCTTGCCCCTGAGCGGCAGAATGGCCTGGGCCGCGCGGTCGCGCGCCTGTTTCGCCGAACCGCCGGCGCTGTCGCCTTCGACAAGGAAGATTTCCGAACCCTCCGCCGCCGACTGGCTGCAATCGGCGAGCTTTCCCGGAAGCCTCAGCTTCCGCGTCGCCGTCTTGCGCGCAACGTCTTTTTCCTGCCGCCGCCGCAGGCGATCGTCGGCCCGGTCGATCACCCATTCGAGCAGTTTGTTTGCCTGCTGTGGTGCCGCCGTCAGCCAGTGATCGAAATGGTCGCCGATGGCGCGCTCCACAAGCCGCTGCGCCTCGGCGCTCGCAAGCTTCTCCTTCGTCTGGCCCTGGAATTCCGGTTCGCGGATAAAAACGGAGAGCATCGCTCCCGCTGTGCCGAGCACGTCGTCAGCCTGTATCTGCGCGACCTTCTTGTTGCCTACAAGGTCGCCATAGGATTTCAGGCCCTTGGTCAGGGCCGCGCGAAGCCCGGCTTCATGTGTGCCGCCTTCCGCGGTAGGCACCGTGTTGCAGTAGGAGTTGAGGAAGCCGTCGCCACCGCCGAACCAGGCAATAGCCCATTCGACCGAACCGTGACTCCCGGCACGCGATATCTTCCCCGTGAAGGGTTCGGCCGTCACCGTGTCGTAGCCATTGATCGACGTCTTGAGATAATCGACGAGCCCGCCCGGAAAATGCAGCACGTCGTTTGCGGGCGTATCGTCCTTATCGCCGATGAGGGAAGGCGCGCAGTTCCACCTGATCTCCACACCGCCGAAGAGATAGGCTTTCGACCGCGCCATCTTGTAGAGACGCTTCGGAACGAAATGCGCGCCCTTGCCGAATATCTCCCCGTCCGGATGGAAGGTGATCTTCGTGCCGCGCCGGTTCTGTACCCGGCCCTTGTTCTCGAGCTTCGTCTTCGCCGCGCCGCGTGAATAGGACTGCGTGTAAAGCGTCTGGTCGCGTGCAACCTCGACCTCGAAGCGATCCGACAGCGCATTCACGACCGAAATGCCGACGCCGTGCAGGCCGCCTGAGGTCTCATAGGCCTTGCCGCCGAACTTGCCGCCCGAATGCAGTGTTGTGAGGATGACTTCCAGCGCCGACTTGTTCTTGAATTTCGGATGTGGGTCGACCGGAATGCCGCGCCCATTGTCGGCGACCATCAGGCTCCCGTCCTCATCGAGCGTCACCTCGATCCAGTTGGCGTGCCCCGCCACCGCTTCGTCCATCGAATTGTCGAGGACTTCGGCAAAGAGATGATGCAGCGCCTTCTCGTCCGTGCCGCCGATATACATGCCCGGCCGCCGGCGCACGGGCTCGAGCCCTTCGAGAACCTCGATATCCTTGGCGGAGTAGCTGTCACCCTTGGCGTCGTCTCCTTTCGGCGCAGTCTTGCGCGCCTTGGCGGCGGGCTTTGGAGTGCTCGCAGCGGCGGAGAAAAGGTCTTCGGTGTCGTCGGGTTTGCTCGTCTTGCGGGCGGCCATGAACTCGGAACTTTGAAGAGGAGAATCAGTGGGATTGTAGGGCGGGCAGGGGCACGCGCCAAACGTTGGCGCCTTATACCGCATTCATTTCAGCAATGCGCGCTCAAGAGCCTGGGTTGTTGTTTTTGCTGCGGTTCCGGGCGGCCAGCCGCAATCGCGGGTGAGTAACCCCCAGTTTTCGAGCGAGCACCCTACCCAGAGATAGTCGGCGGCCCGGGTCACGGTCCAGCCGTCGGCGAGCATGCCCGCCTTGTCGAGGCCCCTTATGAGCTGCCTGAGGACATGCCGCAATTCGTTCATCCGGTCTTCCCAGGCGCGCGCCGCATCTTCATCCGTCGCGCGAAGGCGGATCAGGTCTTGCGCGACAGGCTGAATTTGCGGAACGAAGGAAAACCACACCGACAGGCAGGCACGAAATCTTTCTATCGGGTCGGGGAGCGACAGGGCGTTCTGGATTTTGCGCCGGATATCCGCGCGCTCGTCGGCACGGCGGACAAGCGCAAGCAGAAGGCCGCCGCGGGAACCGAAATGCACATGGATCGACTGCCGCGTGACCCCGACGGCGGAAGCAATTTCCGTCAGCGAGGTTCCGGCTCCGCGTACGGCAATCAGGTTCCATGCCGCGTCCAGGATTTCGGCCCTTGTTCGTGCGGATTTTCCAATTTTTGACATATGTAACATTTTATATATTTTACCCATGTCAAAAATAAAGGAGGACGATCATGAACGCCAGCGCCGTTGATACGAATGTGCAGGATCGGATAGCGGCAATGATTTCCGTCTATGGGGAGAACGGCGCGGTGCCGGCGCGCTCGCAATGGGAAGCTCTCATGTCTCTCCCCGCGGATGCGCCGGTCACTCTTCTGAATTTCTTCAAATTGCGGCGGGAAGCGCATTACGCCGATGGGAGCGGTGTCTCTCCATGCTCCGGGCAGGAGGCTTTCTCTCGCTACGCCGCCGTCAGCGCGCCGGGCCTTGAAAAAGTCGGCGGGCGCTTCCTGCTGCTTGCGCCTTTCGGTTTTGCCTTCGTGGGGGAAGACGAGGACTGGGATTTTGTTGCCGCCGGTTCCTATCCGGACAGAAACGCGGTACTCGCGCTCTTTGAAGACCGGGACTACCGCAAGGCCTATGTCCATCGTGTGGCCGCCTGCGAGCGGCAAAAAGTCCTTCTCTGTCTGGCCTGAACATTTGCCCTCTTCGCCGGATATGCCACAGTCTCCCATCGCTATTGACTGGGGAGGTCCTTAGAATGTCCGTCACAATATCGTCGCCGTTGACGCTGCCTTGCGGCGCCACATTGAAAAACCGTCTCGCGAAGGGCGCCATGACGGAAGGGCTCGGCGATGCACGGAACCAGGCGACAGGTGGCCATGTCCGCCTCTACCGGCGCTGGGCGGAAGGCGGGGCGGGCATGCTCCTTACCGGTAACGTCCAGGTCGACCGGCGTTATCTGGAGAGGCCCGGCAATGTCGCGATCGACGGCGCGCAGTCGAACGAGGCGATTGCGGCGCTCCGTGAATACGCAAAAGCAGGCACAGAGAACGGCACTCATCTCTGGATGCAGATTTCCCATGCCGGCCGCCAGACCCCGGCACTGGTGAACAAGGAGCCGGTCGGCCCCTCCGATAAGGCGCTCGACATGCCCGGCGCGCAGTTCGGCAAGCCTCGCGCGCTTAGCGGGGCAGAGATCGAGGACGTTATCCGCCGCTTTGCCCATGCCGCCGCCGTCGCGCGCGATACGGGCTTCACCGGCGTGCAGATTCATGGCGCCCATGGCTATCTCATTTCCGAGTTCCTCTCGCCCGACGTGAACACGCGCACCGACGAGTGGGGCGGCAGCCTCGAAAATCGCGCGCGGCTTCTCCTTGAGGTCGTTCGCGCCGTGCGCCGCGCCGTTGGCACCGACTTCCCCGTTTCCGTGAAACTCAACTCGGCCGACTTCCAGCGCGGCGGTTTCAGCCACGAAGACTCCATCCGTGTCGCCACCTGGCTCGATGCGGAAGGCCTCGATCTTCTGGAAATTTCCGGCGGCACCTACGAGCAGCCGCGCCTCGTCGGTCTCGACGATATGACGCTTCATCCCGAGAAGGCGGAGGTTCGCCGCGAGAGCACCATTGCCCGGGAGGCCTACTTCCTTGAATACGCAAAGGACATCCGCGCCACCGTGAAAATGCCGCTCATGGTCACAGGCGGTTTCCGTACACTCGCGGGCATGAATGCCGCGCTCGGCAGCGGCACCATGGATGTCGTCGGCATCGCGCGTCCGCTCTGTGTCGATCCGGCCGTCCCGGCGAAGCTTTTGTCCGGCGTGGCGAAGGAAACGCCCGCCTACGAGAAAACGCTCCGTCTGGGCCCGGGCATTCTCGGCCCCCACAGCCCGATCAATCTCCTCAAGGCCCTGAACGGCTGGGGTCAGCAGGGCTGGTTCTGTCTCCAGCTCCTGCGGATGGGTGAAGGCAAGGACCCGGATCCGAAAATGGGCGTCTTCTCTGCCTTTCGCAATTATGCGAAGAACGAGGCGCAAACGGCGGCCGCACTGGTGCGCTAGAGCCGGGGCGGGAGCGGGGCGATGGACAGCGTGGAAGGCCACAAGGTCGGTTTCGGTCGGCGGCAGATAATCGGCTGGCTGCTCGGGCCGGCCCTGCTCGCGCTCACTTTCGTCGTCCCCGCGCCGGAAGGCCTCAGCCAGCTCGGCTGGCATGTTGCGGGTGTCGCAGGTCTCATGGCTGTCTGGTGGATCGCGGAGCCGATCCCCATTCCCGCAACCTCGCTGCTTCCGATGATCCTCTTTCCGCTCATCGGCGTCGTCGACATTCGCGGTGCCGCCGCGCCATATGCGCATCCGATCATCTATCTTTTTTTCGGTGGCTTTCTTCTCGCGCTGGCGATGGAGCGGTGGGGCCTTCACCGTCGGATCGCCCTCGGCCTCATCGGTGCGATGGGCACAAAGCCAACCCACATCGTCGCCGGTTTCATGGTTGCCGCCGCTTTTCTCAGCATGTGGGTCAGCAATACCGCGACGACGCTGATGATGCTGCCTATCGCGCTCTCCGTCATAGCGCTGCTCGAGGCACAGGCCAGGGACGCGAAGGCGAAGGACGCCGCGGCGAAGTTCTCGCTCGTGCTTCTACTCGCTGTCGCCTACAGCGCCACCATCGGCGGTCTCGGCACGCTGATCGGTACGCCGCCGAATGCGCTGCTCGCCGCCTTTCTCAGCCAGACCTACGGCTTCCAGATCGGCTTCGGCGAATGGATGCTGGTCGGCGTTCCCGTCGTTATCGTCGGCGTGCCGCTCGCCTGGTTTCTGATGACGCGCGTCATCTTCCGTCTGTCGTCCTTCGAGATCGAGGGTGCCGCCGATGTCATCTCCGTCGAGCGCGGCAAGCTTGGCCGCATCACGCGTCAGGAAATTGCCGTCGCCATCATCTTCGCATGCACGGCGCTTGGCTGGGTCACGCAGCCCTTGATCGCCAAAGTGGTACCTTTCGTCTCCGACACGGGCATAGCGCTCATGGGGGGTCTGGCGCTCTTTCTCGTACCGGTCGATGCGCGCAAGGGCGTCTTCCTCATGGACTGGCAAACCGCAAAGCGTGCACCATGGGATGTCTTCCTGCTTTTCGGCGGCGGTCTCAGCCTCGCCTCGGGCATCGAGGCACATGGCGTCGCCGCCTGGCTCGGTGCGCTCTTTGACGGCGCGGGCGGCATGCCGACGCTGCTGCTGGTCGCGCTCGTCTGCATGCTGATCCTGATGCTCACCGAACTCACCAGCAACACGGCGACGGCAGCGACGTTCCTGCCCGTCATCGCCGCGGTCGCCATCACCATCGGCGAAAATCCGTTGCTGCTTCTCGTGCCCGCGGCAATGGCGGCAAACTGCTCCTTCATGCTGCCGGTCGGTACGCCGCCCAATGCCATCGTCTTCGGCAGCGGCCGCATTCCCCTGCCGCAAATGGCGAAGGCGGGCCTGTGGCTCAATGTCACCTTTGTCGTGTTGATCGTCGCGATGGTCTATGTCCTCGGGTCGCTCGTCTTCGGCATAGAGCCTGGCGTGCTGCCAGATTGGGCAACGAACGTGCCGCCTGCCTGAGTGTGTGGATGAGTGTGTGTGGAGTTGCCGCGCGACTGAATGTCTTGCGCGAAGGAGAGTTCCGGATTTTGAACCGGCGCAACCCCGCTCAAACGGAAGCCCCGGATTTCCTGTCGGGCGTTCCTTGCGGGGCTGCTTATGGAAGTGCTGCTTGCACTCGCCCGCGCTGAAGAGCCGGGCTTATCTCCATTGCCTTTTTGCCTGTGCGCTCAATCAGCGCGGCCTGGGCGTCAGACTGTCTTTGCGCTTTTCCCTTGGCCTATAAGATTTGCTGACCGGTCGCGCCTGTGAACGGCGTCAGGTCTTGGCTATGTGTCTCAATCGTCTTTCTCTTACGGAAAGACCCGCGTCGGTGGAGCCATCTTCTTAAACCTCCTCCTTCGTTAGACGTGAAAATGCTACGCCCGAATGTGCGAAAAGGTCAACTAGAATAGGCGTTTCCGTAATGCGATATGAGTCAGGCATGTTGACCGATGTGGTTTAAATCCGTAGGCGGATGGATTTGTCTGCTCTGCCCGAATGGAGCGGGGCCCAGGCTCTCTTGACGCTCGCCGCCCTCGCCGTCACTCTCCGGGCAATCAAAGAACAGATTAGAAAGAGGGAGGAGGCGATGTGGCTTCGTCAGGTTGCGCTCGTCGCGCATGAACGCGATCCGGTGGTCGAGCAGTTGGAGAAAGTCCTTGGACTGAAGACTGCCTACAATGATCCCGAAGTCGGCATATTCGGGTTGATCAATGCCGTCATGCCGGTCGGCGGTGAGTTCCTCGAAGTCGTGACCCCGGTGAAGGACGATGCATCGGCGTTGCGCTATCTCCATCGCCGCGGCGGCGATGCCGGCTACATGCTCATCTTCGAAGTGGAAGATGCAAAGGCGCATCGGACGCGTGTGCTTGGTCTCGGCGCGCGTCAGATCGCAGCGCTCGACAAGAGGTACGTCTTTACGCATTTCCATCCCGGTGATTTCGGTGGCGTGCTCACCTCGATCGATTCCGTCACCGGTGTCGATAACTGGTTCGATCGCGACAGCGACTGGCCGCCTGCGGGACCGGACTGGCGCAGCGCGAAGAGCACCAATGCGAAGGGCATTCTCGGCGCTTCCGTACAGACGAAGGCGCCGGCGGCGCTTGCTGCGCGATGGGGCGAGCTGCTCGGCGTAAAGGTGGAAGAGGGGCGCCTCGGTCCCGAATTGCGCCTCGCGCGCGGCTTCGTCCGCTTCGTCGAGCCGGTGGACGAAGATGGCACCGGCGTGATCGGCCTCGACATTTCGATGACCGACACCGGGAGGGCGCTTTCGGAGGCAGGGAAGCTCGGTCTGCCCGTCAGCGGCAACGCAGTCGATATCTGTGGCGTTCGCTTCGCGCTCCACGGTGCCTGACAGTCCCAAACGAAAAGGGCCGGAGCGGTGCGCGCCGGCCCGTCGTTCGTCTCATGATCCGAAGGATCAGACCGAGTAGTACATGTCGTACTCGACCGGGTGCGGCGTCATTTCGTAACGCATGCACTCTTCCCATTTCAGTTCGAGATAGGCGTCGATCTGCTCGTCGGTGAAGACGCCGCCCTTCGTGAGGAACTTGCGGTCCGCATCGACGGCCGTGAGGGCTTCGCGAAGGCTGCCCGAAACGGTCGGGATTTCCTTCAGCTCTTCCGGCGGCAGGTCGTAGAGGTTCTTGTCCATCGGCGCGCCCGGATCGATCTTGTTCTCGATGCCGTCGAGGCCGGCCATCATCATCGCGGCGAAGGCGAGATAGGGGTTCGCCGTCGGATCCGGGAAGCGGATTTCGATGCGCTTCGACTTCGGCGACGTGCCGTGCGGAATACGGCAGGACGCGGAGCGGTTGCGCGCCGAATAGGCGAGCAGCACCGGCGCTTCATAGCCCGGCACCAGGCGCTTGTAGCTGTTGGTGCTGGGGTTCGTGAAGGCGTTGAGCGCCTTGGCATGCTTCAGGATGCCGCCGATGTACCAGAGGCATTCCTGGCTGAGGTCGGCATACTTGTTGCCGGCGAAGAGCGGCTTGCCGTCCTTCCAGATCGACTGGTGGCAGTGCATGCCCGAGCCGTTGTCGCCG